>CAMDGM010000036.1 GCA_945898015.1 PVC group bacterium
CCATGACGAGGTGATTTTGCGAGGATAAGGGCTGAAGGCGATGGGACGTGGCCTAAAGGCCCGGCCCATCCAGCCTGAAGCCCTTAGCGCGCAAAAGCACCCGGCAGGGGACGCCCGAAACGCCGCATGCCGCTCAACCCACCGCCGGACAGCCACAATGCGGCGCCGCCTCCACACGCATGGCGGCGGCCGCCGGGCGGGCGACCACATACCGGGTCAGGCCCACGCCGACGACCAGCCCATGCTCCCCCGCGACATTCCGCATCACCCGCACCTCCATGCCCGGGAAAAAACCCATCTCCCGCGACTGCCGGTCCGGATTCGAAACAAGGCGGTAACAATGCTCCTCGTAACCGTCCGCCAGACACTGCACCACCGGATGCGGACCGGGCCCCTCCGCACGACGATGCCGGAACTGAAACCCGAATCTCATGCCAGCCACCCCGCCGCCTGGTAGAACAGCGTGGCCGTCACCCACGCCAGCAGCGTCTGGTAAACCATGGAAAAGCTGGTCCACCCCCAGCCGGCCTCCCGCCTCAGGGCCGCCAGCGTGGCCACACAAGGAACATACAGGAGCACAAACAACAGGTAGGCAAACGCGGCGGCAGATGAGCCAAAGTGATGGCGCATAGCGTCGAGCACGCCCGGCCGTGACCCCCCGTCCGCATACGGCTCCTCGCCGTGCGCCGCGTGCGGCGTGGCGCCGGTCACCGGATCGTGCGGATCGCCCCGCTCAGGCCCCATCTGACCATAGAGCGCATCCAGCGTCCCGACCACGGACTCCTTGGCGATCACGCCCGTCACCAATCCCACCGTGGCAGGCCAATTAGCGGAAGTGATCCCCATGGGGGCGAACACGGGCGTAATGGCCTTGCCCGCGCGTTCAAGCCACGACGGACCCGTTCCGCCGGACCGACCCAGAGAATTGAGAAGACTCAGGGCCATCACCGCCAGCACGATCACCTTGCCGCCGCGCAGGAGAAAACTTTTAAGGTTTTCCCACGCGTGGCGGAGCACGGCCCGGAAATCCGGAACCTGGTACGCCGGCAGTTCCATGACGAACGAGGAGGGCTCGCCCCGCAGCAGGGTCTTCTGCAACAGCCAGCCCGTGAAAATAGCCATGAGAATGCCGATCAGGTAGAGCGCAAACACCACCTGGTTGCCGCGGGCCGGAAAAAAAGCGACCGCGAACAGGGTGTAGACCGGCAGCCGCGCGCTGCACGACATGAACGGGTTGATCAGCAGCGTGATCAGCCGCTCCCGTTTCTCCTTGAGCGTCCGGGTGGCGAACATGGCCGGCACGTTGCAGCCGAAGCCCACCAACAGCGGAAGGAAGGCGCGGCCGGGCAGGCCGATCCGGCGCAGGAATTTGTCCATCACAAAGGCGCCACGCGCCATGTAGCCCGAATTCTCCAGAATAGCCAGGCAGGTAAAAATGCCGAAAATCGGGGGAATGAACGTGGCCACCGCCCGCAGCCCCGCGCCCGCACCATCCGCCAGCAGCGTGATGAGCAGGTCCGGTGCGCCATGCCGCTCCAGGAACAGGCGCGGCAGCTCCACAAACAGCCGGCCGCACACGGAATCAATCAGCCGGATCGCAGGCTTGGAGCCGGCGACCGTCACCATGAACACGCCATACATGACGGCCAGGAAAAGAGGAATGCCCACCACGCGGCTGAGCGCAAACCGGTCCAGCGTATCCGAAAAACGGCGGCCCGATACCCCTTCCTGCTTCACCACCTCCCGCGCCACGGTGCGCGCAAAGGCATACCGCGCCTCCTCCGTCGGGGGCAACGGCACCGCCGGCGCCGGCGGTTTTCCGGATGCCGCCACACGTTCCACCTCGTCCAGAAAATCCAAAAGCCGCCGGTCCCGATGAGCCGCCACCGGGATGACCGGACAGCCGAGCACGCCCGACAGCCGGGCCAGGTCGAGCCGGATCCCGAGCGGCGCGGCCAAGTCCATCATGTTCACCACCACGACCATCGGGCAACCCAGGGCCAGAAGCTGGGCCGTCAGGGCCAGGCTTCGCTCCAGGTTCGTGGCATCAAGCACGTTGACGATCACATCCACCCCGCCGGCAGCCAAAAAATCGCGGGTCACCTGCTCATCAAGCGTATGCGCATCGAGGGAATACAGGCCCGGCAGGTCCGTGACCCAGACATCGCGGCCGTTGTGGCGGTAGGCGCCCTCGGCGCGCTCGACCGTCACGCCCGGCCAATTTCCGACATGCCGGCATTCCCCGGTGAGGCGATTGAACAGCGTCGTCTTGCCGCAGTTGGGATTGCCCGCCAGGGCGATTGCGGTCACGCCGTTCATGGCCGCTTCTTTCCCCGGGGGGCAGCCAGGTAGGCGGAGAAGGCCTGCTTGAGAGTGCGGGAGGCGCCGGGCCGGGCGGACAGGAACGCGGCAAACTGCCGGAGCCGTTCGATGGTCTCCGGCCCGGCCGCGTGCTCGAGCCGGCAGGCATCGGCATCCGCGGTTTTGACATCCAGCAGCAAAATCTCCGACAGGAAGCGGGCAAAGACGGCATGATCGCCGGTCACCCGTTCGGCCACCGCCCGGCCGGCCGGCTCGAGCGCCACCAGTTCATACGGGGCATACCGCACGAGCCCCGCGCGGGCCAGATGCTTCAACGCCGCCGTGACGGTGGACTTGTGCACCTTCAAGGCCTCGGCCAGATCGCGCACGCGGGCCGCCCCCTTGTCCTGCTCCAGGCGCAGAATGGCCTCCAGACAGTCCTGCATGGGCGGCGAGACCGCCGCGCCTTTCTGTTTTCCGTCCTTTATTGTTTTATTCATCAAACATTATTTAATCATGCCGACATTTGAAAGACAAGGCCAATCTGCCCTGCGAAACTCAGTGCGGCGCTACACAACCCCGGGCGCAAGCAATATAGATCGGGCTTTTCACGGCAGCCGTCTCGCGCGCCTGCCCTGAGGGGAGTCGAAGGGCCGCCCGAGGCACCCCGCGAGGGGGCCGGGCGCACGATGGCGCTTGGGCTTGTGGCGTTTCGATCAGGCGGACCATGACGCGGTGATTTTGCGATGATGGCGATTGACGGCGGGGTGAGCTGGGCTCGTGCCCGCGAACCCCTAGCCGGAAAACGCCAGCGCGCAAAAGCACCCGTCAGGGGACGCCCGAAACGCCGCAAGCCGCACAGGCAACCCATCCACCCGACCTCCGCCATGCGGCTCGGACGGAGCCTCGCCCTTCAGGCCAAGCACAGGTGCCGGAGCGACATAGAACGGCCGGCGTGGAAGCCGGCCCTCCCTGCTACTCGCCCCCGGTGCCAATCCAATGTGCCAATCCAATGCCTGTCGTTTGACTGTTCTTTTGCGCAACGGAGGCATATAATGCGCGTATCAACCCGGAGGTCGCCATGAAACGCCGTTTCTTCGCCCTGACCGCCCCGCTCGTCGCCGCCCTGGCGGTGCTTCTCCTCGCCCCCGGCTGCGAGTCGGATAACGAATTCAGCCACACGCCGCCGGCCGGCCAGGGCAGCCTCATTGTCGACAACTACACCTACACGGACATCGAATTCTTCCTGAACGGCATCCTGCAGGAAACCGTCAACAGCGATCACGATAAAACGTTCGACCTGGCGCCCGGCGTCTACCGCGTGGTGCTCAACGACGACAACGGGGATCGAAACTGGGCCGACGACGTGGATGTGCTGGAGGGACGGCTGACCGTCCTGACCGTCAAGATCGACTCCGGGTTTTTTGATTCCTACAGCGTCACCCGGGAAATCCAATAACCGCCGATGGCGGACGGCCTCACGGCGCGGGAGCGGCCTGAAGCGCCTTGACGGCTTGCAGTACCTGGGCGCCGTGGTTGTTGTCCTTGACCTTGTCGAACACCACGGCAATCCGTCCCTTTGGATCGATAATGAACGTCTTGCGGGCAGAAAAGAGTTCGCCCAGTCCCAGTGCCCCGTATTGCGCGCTGACGGTTTTATCCAGATCACTGGCCAGCGTGAAGGGCAGCTTCAGCGTCTGGCGAAAATCCGCCGCAATGTTCAAGGGGTCCATGCTCACGCCCAGCACCTCGGCGTTCATGGATTTCAGGGCGCCATGCACCTCGGCCAGGTCGCTCATCTGCTTGCTGTCGCGGGGCGCAAAGGCCTTGGGATAGAAAACGAGCACCAGGAACCGGCCCTTGTAGTCCTTGAGGCTGGCCTTTCCGCCGGTCGCGGCGAGCGAAAAACCGGGAGCCTGTTGCCCGGGCGCGGGAACCGGCGCTACGGATTTCGGGGCCGCTTTGTCCTTCCCGAACGCCAACACAGCAGCTCCCATCAGAGCCAGGCAGCTGATCCAAAATTTTCCGGTCATGGCGCCTCCCTCGTTCCGGCCTTTATACTAGCCCCCTTCCCCCGCCCGGTTCAACCACAAACGCCAACGCCTCTTTTCGCCGGATGTAAAACATCGTTCTGGCGGACACACAAAAGCCTTATTTCCCCCACTCAATTCCCGCCTTTTTCCAAAGCGGACGCAGGTCCACGACGCGGCCTTCATCCAGCGCCTGATCGATGCCCAGGCACACGACCGCCGACCGCAACGCCTCTTGCACCCCCACCAGAGGCGGCGCGCCCGTCCACATGGAGTGATACAGACTCTCCCGAAGCACCTTGTCTCCGCCACTGTGCCCGTCCGCGGCAAAATCAATCACCTCGCGCGTCGTCTCGAAGCCATGCCGCTGCCACTCAATCCGGGCCGACACGGCGTCCGCGCGAATCGTGCCTTCCGTTCCCAACAGATAGAACCGCCGTTCGTTGATGCTCGCATTGGCATTGGTATGAAAGGTCGCCCGCACGCCGCTGGCGTATTCCAGAATAATGACCTGGTTGTCCACGATCGACTTCTCCGACGTGAACGGATCCACCAAATCAATCCCCGGCCACGTGCGATAGGCCTGCGCTCCGTTCGCATCGACCCCCAGCCGCTCCATGTGATGCCGATTTTCCGGCCTAAAGAAGTTCAACCCGCCGAAACTCGCGGCGCGCGTCGGCAGGCTGCCGACCAGCCAATTGGCGAGATCCATGTCGTGACAGCATTTCTCGAGAATGTACGAGCCTCCGTTCTCGCGAAACCGCCGCCAGTTGCCGAGAAAATAGCCCCCATGATTAAAATGCAGGGTTTCGTTGAACTCGAAGGAGATGATGGGGCCAATGGTCCCGCTTTCCAGCAACTCCTTGAGCCGGCGGTAAAAGGCCGCATACCGCAACACCAGTCCAAACGAAAACAGCCGCCCGCTATCGCGAACGGCATCCCGGATCGCGAGGCAGTCGTCCAGCGAGGTCGCCAGGGGTTTCTCGCAAAAAACGTGCTTCCCCGCCCGCAACGCGGCCACCGCATGCTCCTTGTGCAGGCTGTTCCAGGATCCGACCAGCACCCACTCGATCCGGCGATCGGCCACCAGCTCCGCCGGGCTGGCATACACGGTCGCCTGCCCGCCATAACACGCCTGCGCATCGGCGATAGAGTCAGCGCTCGGATCGCACAACGCCACCACATTCAATCCGGGATGCGGCTGGATGAGACCGCGAAGGCGGCCGCCACAACCAATCATGCCAACGTTGACTTCTTTCATCTGATCCTTTTTATTTTTTCGCGTCATTCTACTCTACTGCGGTTTCTCGTTCCATTCCCTACACGTCCCGCTTCTCCGACAGAATGGATCTGCGCCCGGTTGATTATTCATGCGGGCTTCTCCGTCCATTCCAATCTCAAATCCTGTGGCGCCCTCGTCACCGCCTTCTGAACCAGGCCGGGATCCAGCTGGCGGGGCTGGGTCCCGAGCTGGACGCAGAGGGCGGCGGCCACGCCGATGGATTGGCCGACCGCCCCCACAATGGGCATCACGCGATAGGCGCTCATGGCGATATGGGTGCCGCTCATGGCCCGCCCGACCACGAACAGGCCGTCCAGGTTTCTAGGCAACGTCGCCCGGTACGGAATGCCATAGGCGGGAAGCGGCTTGCTCAGCTCCGGCTTGTCCGCCCCGCCCCAGATATCAATGCCATACCACCCTTCGGCGATTTTATCCTCCGGGTATATCCCCGACCGAAGGTCGCCCAGGGAAATCACATGGTCCCCCGCCACGCGCCAGGTCTCCCGAACGCCGATCTTGGGCGCCAGCTGGATCGTGTAACCGTTTTCCCGGAGCAGCGCATGGTCCCGGGCCATCGCTTCCAGCGCGTCCCGCCCCGCTTCGCCCAGGGCCATCGGATCGCGGGGGTCCGCGCAGGACACCGCACAGCCCCAGTGAAGATAGCGGCTGGTCGCCAGCGCCACGGCTTTGTCGGGATCGCTGTGCCACCAGCCCAGCCCTTCCACCAGGACGCCGCGGCGATAATTTTCAAGACGGGCCATATCGAAAGTTTTCACGCCCGGCGGGCGCTGGCTGACATACATCCAGGTCACCTGCTGCACCCGATCCGTGCGCTGGTCCGGCGCGGGAGTTTCCCCGAAGTCGCTCCGGGAATCTTCCCCATACATCCCCTGCCCGCCGGCGGCCAGAGCCACCACGCCGTTGCCCGTCGCATCAATCACCACGGACGCCTCAATTTCAACCGTGCCGCCGCCGCGCTCGACGGTCACCCCGGTTACGCGGGTCGTTCCGCCCCGCTCGCGCGTGATGGCGCCGACCGCTTTGGCATTCAGCACCAGCCTGACCCCGGCGCGCGCGAGAAGCTCGCGGTAAACCGTCATCCAGGAGGACGGCATGAACCAGCGCGTATGGCCTGAGGATCGTTCCAGCGCCTTCAGCGCGTCCTCCACCTCCTTGACAATCCCGGTGCGGGGAAGTCCGCAATACGCGCTGACCCCCATATCCACCGCCGCGCCGCCGGGATAGGGGTCTTCGTCCAGAAGTATCACCCGGGCGCCGGCCCGGGCGGCCGCGATGGCAGCCGGAATCCCGCTGGCACCCGCCCCGACCACCAGCACCTCCGTGGTTTCATGTTGGGCCATCATGGTTTCCCTGACGCGGAGGCCGGCGTATAGATGAAGCCCCGGCCGTAGAGCCCGCCGATCTCGGCCTGGTTCAAAACGCGCACGGCAATGAGATTTGGACCGGCCTTGATTTTGCCGGTGGCGTCCACGTCCATCTCCAGCGCTTTCCGGCCCGCCCACCAAAGCTGCTTGCCCCGATGGCCGGCATACTGCCCGTTGATCCACACCCACCCCTCGTTGATAACCCCTCCCAGATGAAGCGTGAGCGGTTTGCTGACCGCGTCCTTGGGCACCTCCACGACCATGCGATACCAGCCATACCCATCGTAGTCGTGGCCGGCCGCATCCTCCGGCGGATCCTGCTGGTCCCACGTGAAAAAGGTGTTCTTTGTGCCCCACTTGGAATCGTCAAACGCCGGACCATACCACTCGGCCAGCACCCCCTCGTTGAACCGGTCACGGGCGAACTTCGTTTCCAGTGGGAGCGACGCAACCCGAGTTCCATTCGTCCCGCCCGAGAGGGAGGCCAGATTCCTCATGGCCTTGGCATTTCCGTCCGGCGCCAGGCCTTTAACTTTTCCCTCCGGCCGGCCAATGACAAAGAAACTGCTGATCTTGAGCAGCGCGAGTCGATCCGCCGCCATACGGTCGGCGGCCGTGGCCGCGCCGGCATAGTCCATGTTCTTTTCCGCTTCCGTCATCGCCGCATAGGCCTCCAGATTATCGGCGATCCGCTCAAACGCCTCAAACCGGGCCCGCTGCGCCGCGGTCATCGTGGCCTTCCGCGCCGCCTCCACGTGTTCGCGAATCGACGTCGTGAACGGCACCGTATACACATGATTCACCAGCCAGTCTTCATGCACATGCGCCGTGGCCTTTCCCAGCTCCGCCTCGCAGGCGTCCCACCAGGCCTGCACGTGCGGCCCGGCCTCGGGGCCGAAGAACGTGCCATAGAACTCCCGCTTCAGCGCCGCCACATCGATCTTCACATCCCACAGCAACTGGGCCCGAACATAATAGCTGAGCCACGTGGCCATGAACGCGGTGGCGCCCTGGTCCCAGGATCCCTTGACGCCCATCTTCTTGAGCATCGGCGCTTCCCTGGCGAAGACGGACACATCGCACTCCGGCACGAATCCGCCGGAGGGGCCATAGACGGACAGCAAGCCCGGCGAATACCCGCACGCCACCACGTGCGGCGTCAGCTTGCGCCAGCCTTCGATGATCGCCATCATCTCCTGCCGCCGCCAGCACGCGGGATGGTCGCCGGCATGCAACACGCAACTGGTGATGGGCCAGACGGACACGGACACATTCGGCGGAAGCGCCACCCCTTGCGGCGGCATCTCGCGCAGCGAATAGGCGGACAAGGCCACATACTTGTCGGGAAAGGCCCGGGCAATCCCGGCGGCAAAGCCGCCGTATTCCTCGCTCATCATGCGCCGGTCTTCATAGGAGGGATAATCGAAATTCTGGCCCGCCGCCGCGCACGCCTCGCAAAAGCAGAACGGAGTCCCGTCGGGCGGACTAATCCCCACGCCATTCGCCGTGACGTTCCCCGGCCTTTTCTTCTGGCCGGCAAACACCGCCTTGAGATTCTCGATACTGGCCGCCAGCACCTCGGGATTCGACAGGCACAGCATCGTGAAGTACACCTGACTCTTCGGCGTGGTCTCGCGTTTGCCCTGCAAATTCATCGCATAGTACTCGGGATGCGCTTCCGCGTACTCGCCCGGCGGCAGCAGCATGCCCAGAAAACCGTCCCCCGCCGTCGGATACAGCTCGCGATCGCACATGCCGACCTTCAGGCTCCACTCACTGAAGGCTTTAATGTCAGCCGCGGGGTTCCAGCACGACAGCCACAGCCCGCGCACGGCGAAGTCGGGCCGGGAAGTCACATCCAGGTCGGGCACGACCACCGTCTTCGACTCCGGCACAACTTCGCCCCACTCCCCGGGAAAGTACCAGCGGCATCCGAGTTTTCCGAGCAAGGCGTAGGCCGCGTACAGGGTGCCGTGATAGGGGCCATCGCTGTTTCCGCCCACCACAAGGGACGGCCCCTTCGTCTTGAGCACGTAGCCCTCTTCTTCAAAGGCGTCCGGGCGGATGGCGGGATTGAATCCCGACGGAATCGCCACGCCCAGCTTGCGGGCCGCCGCCGTATGGCCGACCCAGAGGGTGACCGGCGCGTCCGGCACGGCCTCGCCTTCATTCACGATCGGCAGCGTGGCGCCGCTCATCTTCTCCACATATTTCTGAATTTCCGACGCGGCCAATACCGCGTTGCTTTCGGAGGCGGCCACCACGATCACGGCATTCGGTTTTCCCTCCTGAACGAGCGTCAGGTCCGCGGCGTTCAACCAGGCGCTCCCCAATACCATCATCGCTCCGCCAAGCCACCACGTGATCCCTGCTTTCATTGACCGGTTCCTTTTTGTTCGCTCGCCGCTTCATCCTCGAACTGAAATACAATCATTTCGCCGCCAACCAGCGCCAACGGACAGGTGACCCGCGCCCAGCCCTCGTCGAGCCACTCGAACGCGGCGGGACCGCCCCGCCCAAACGAAGCGGAAACGGGCCGTCGGGGAAGCCGCACCTCCACCCGAAGATCGGGAAGGGCTTGATCGAAGCCATTCGCCAGATACACCACCGCCTGCCGCGGGCCGTCGTGAACAAACCCCAGCACGCGGGCATGGGAAAACCGCAGGTGCGGCTGGACGCCGGCGACGCGAGCCGCCACGGCCACCACGGCCCGGCAAGCGGCCGCCCCGGGCGGCTCGGCCGTCCGGCTGCTGGTTCCGCCCGCCAGACGCCAGGCCACGGAGGCGAGCAGGAACGCCTGCCCCTTGCCGTACCGGTTGCGGATGAACGCCGGTGATCCATCGGCAAACCGGCCCAGCACATCGACTCCGGCGCCCAGGGACCAGGCCGGCTTGAGCGGCACGGAGCGGAAGCTGACACCCGGCATTCCCTCGTCTGGCGAGAGGCGGATCTCCGGCTCGTCCTCCGTCTTCCACTGCCGCGGCGTATTCGTCAACGCCGGCCGGGAAGCCACCAGCCCGAATACCGAATCCAGGATCGACGAGGGTTCGTCGTATTCCTGGCGGCCGGCGGCGGCATACGAGGCCCACAAGACACCGCCCGCCTTGACCCACTCCCGAATCCGCTCCTGAACCTTCTGGTCCACATGCGGGTCCGCCACATAAAGAGCCTTATAGCGATCCAGCGCGCCGTCTTCCAGCACCTCCTCGGCGCCGACGACCTCCACTGGCACGCCGGCGTCCATCAGCGCGACAAACAGCCCGACCCGCTCGAAAAGAGGCGCCGTGTTAAACGCCGTGTTCACATAAAGGCTGTTGATGTCCGCCGTGTTGTCCACCAGGATGGCGGCCCCGGCCGGCCGATTCGTGGCGGCCAGGATATCGCGCTCATGACGGGCGGTCATCCGGGAGAGGTCGGCCCATTCCCGGTAGGTCTCGGGCCGGTCGCCCCAGGGCGGCCCGATCCGCTGCTGCGGGCCGTAGAGATAGGCCAGCACGCCGCGAACGCCGTTTCCCAGGTCCATCAGGTAGCGCTGGGTCACGCCACTGCCCACGAGAAGGGCGCCGAGTTCCTGGCCGTTCTTGCGGGCCGCACCCCGCAACAAGGTCATGCCCCAGGCCACCTTGTACGGATCCCAGTTCCAGTCCTCCATCAGCATGAAGTGGGTGGCGTTCATCCGCCCCCACTCGAACAGGTTGAGCCCCCCGCTCCACATGCGCCCGGTCCACAGGGGCTCGGCCTGGAAATTCGGGCTCGCCTTGGGCGGGCGGCGGAAATGACCCGCGGCCGCCGTTTCGTCCACCGCCTTGGTGCAGGCCGCATAAAAGCAGGCGGTATAATACGACCGGAATCGCTGCGTCCAGTAATAACGCCGCTTGTCGTCAGGCGTGGCGGGAGCCGCTGCCATTTCCACCGGCTTCCGTTGTTCCTCTTCCGCGAGCAACTCCTCCGACGCCACGGAAAGGGTCACCCGTTGCAAGCCCGTCACCGTCGTGGCATTCGCCGCCGCATCCCGGCTCCAGAAGTTTGTCGCCTTCAATGCCGGATCGATCAGGGCAAGCGTCTGGTCCAGCTCGCTCCCGGCCGGAATGGACCGATCACCCGTTGCGTCCACCTGAGCCCAACTCGACTTCCCAAACAACTCCGGCGTCTGGCCATGCTCCCGGAGATAGGCATGGAACCAGCCCTTAACCAGTGGCAGCCGGTTGATGAAGACCCCGTCCGTGGACGGGGCGATCTCGTCGCCCATGATCATGAGCCGGCACCGCGGAGCCAACGCCGGCTGCCAGCGCGGGCCGTCCGGCGAATAATAGCGGCGGGCCTCCGCCTCAAACCGGCCGCGCACCGCCTGACCGCAATCTTCGCCCGGCGCCGGCGGCCGCCGTAACGGCTTGAGCAGTTCGGCGGCGGCCACAACGCCCCCGCCGGGGAGCCACGTCTGGCCAATGCAAGACTCCAGCCCGTTCGACTCCGCCAAACGCCAGAACAGATCCGGCCCCAACGGCGTGGGAATATCGATGACGTTGAAGCCCAGCAACCGGAAAGTTTTGAGCATGAAATCCGTTTCCAGAACGCTCTCCGCCCAGCCCATGGTCGCCAGAACAATCTCGCGAGGCGCCTCGGAGGTCGTCCTGTTAAGGCGGGCGGCAAACTCAAACCGACGCCGCGCCCAGGCCTCGTACGAGAGCGCCTGCTCACGCAGATCACCCAGAGTCAGACGGGTGGGCATGTGAACAAAGACCCCCTGTGCCCCGGTCACCAACCCGGTTTCCGCGCGGAAAATCCGTCGCGGATCGGGCCGGGTGGCAAAGTCGCAATCCACCCCCACGCCAACCAAGCTCAGATTCCTCTCAACCGTATCAGCCGTCTGGACCTTCACCTGCGACCACCAGGTGGGCTGTTCGGAATGCAGGGCGCGGGCCCAGGGCGACCATTCCCCGGCCCGCAGGAACTGATCAGGATCTCGCAGGGCCACGCCATATTCGGCCGCCGAGCTCACGGGGCCGGTGCGGAAAAGCCAGGCCGCCGTCTTGCCTTGGGCCCCTTGCTGGGTCATGGGCCGGTCCATGCAGAACAGTTGCACGTGGAACGGCGGCAGATCGGGACCCCGGACCCGGAAGCGCATCCACACCGGGCCGTTCACATCCGCAATGTCAGGCCTGTATCGGACGTCCCTCGAAAGCAGCACCGCATCCACACCGGCCGGGCCGTCGAACCGCAAAGCAACCTCCGTCGGTCCCGCGGACAATGAAACCGGAAACGACTCATACCGGAACACGGCGCCCGCCGTCTGGTTCGTCCCGCAATGTCGCTCGACGTCGCCCATCCTCACGCTAAACGGACCCGCCCGATTCAACACGGTCTTTCCATCCGCGCTCTTCGTCGCCACCCGATAGCGAATATGCGCCATCCAGGTTCCGGCGCCCGGAACCTGCACCGTGGCGCAACACGTCACCGGATAAGGTGTCGAAGCTTCGGCCGGCCCCCAGAGTTTCTCGGACGCGAGATAGGCGCCGTCGCTGGCCATCGGGTCTTTAGGCCGCAGGTACCAGGTTTCCTTGCCGTTCAGGGTCGTCGCGCCTTGCCCGTCCGGCCGGCGCATATCCTCGGCCTCCAGCAGAACAACCGACTCGAAGAACGCATTCGCGCCGTCAGGGGCGAGCGCCAAGCCCGGCTTCACGTCCTCGGGCCCCGCACGGACCTGGCTGGGCGCACGATAGCCGTTATCCAAGGCGGACAGCCCCAGGCGCAAAGGGGTGCAGGCCGGCGGACGAACCGCGGCCGGCTTCGCCACGCTGTTTCCATAATAGAGCGTTATGACAGCCGGCGCGGACGGATCGGCAGGGGTTTCGAATCCCACGGTCGACTCCGCCTCGGGCCGCTTGACCCAGATGCAGGAGCTCCCATCGTCCTGTCCGAAGTTCAGAACGCCCGCCGGCCACTCCCGGCCCTCCGAATCCACCGCCCGCAGGTCGGCCAGCCCATCGGCACAGGGCGCCGTGTTATACAGCCAGAGGGGAGAGGGTTCGCTCAACAGAAGAATCCCATCGGGGCTCAGCGCCGCCCGGGGATCCTCGAGCGTCACGGGAACCCGGCGCGTCCAATCCGGATTCCACCAAGGCTCGGCCCGGAGCCCGCCCGGACCGCTCATCAGGAATACGACGCCTAGCGTCAGCCGCCATCCGCGCCGGAATGACCCGCCCCGCCCTTGCCCCGGTTGTGTCGACATGTCTTATACCCCGGGAGCTCAGCGAACGATAATGAGCGAGCCCCAGGCTGCCCAGACAATCTGGCCACCATCATAGACAACGCGCGCCGCCGTACCCCAGTCGGCGTGGTACGGGGACTTCAGCGTCAGCGTGTTTCCGTTCAACTGCAATTTCGATTTATCGTCCGTCAGGTACAGGTTTCCCAGGGTGGACGTGGCCGTCAGCGAGACGCGAGCGTAGTTGGTCATCCACAGCGTGACGCCGAGCAATTCCCCGGACACGCCGTTGGTGGCCACCGGCAACTGGGTGGTGGCGTTGGTCACGGTGCCCGCCGTGATGTTGTTGTCCACGATCAGCGCGCCGGCTCCCGCCGCGTTCAAGGTGCTTTCCTTGTAAATGGTGCCGGCCGCGCCGGGATAGGCGCTCCCCGTATAACTGCCGTTCGCCTTCATGCTGACCGATCCGAATGACGGCGAGTTGGTCACATAGACGGCGATGCGCCCGCCACCGCCGCCGCACTGAGCGACGCCTGCGAAATTCACGGATGAAACGTCCACCGTGCCGCCGCCGGACAACGAGCCGGTGACGAGATAGACGGACCCTCCCGCCCCGGCGGCCGCCGGGGTAGCGCTCGTTTGCGGGGCCCGAGCGGACAGCACGCCGTTGACGGTGGTGGTGCCTCGCACCAAAAGCTGAAGGGCTCCCCCACCATACGTATTGGCGCCACTGCCGCAATTGGTGGGAGCGAGAATGGACCCATACGTGAGGCGTGTGGCCCATGATGCACCGTTCGTCATCCCGCCCTGCCCGCCGTGGCTGGCGCCCGGCAACCCATTGTTTTGGCTGCCGTTGCCGGCCCCCGGCCCAAGCGTGAGGGCGTAACCCATGGCATCGGCGCTGATGCTGCCACCCTTATCAATGGTCAGATCTCCATTCACCTGCATAATCAGCCGGCTCTTCTCCGAATTCATCCAATGGCTGATCATGCCATTCGTGGCCACGCGTGCATTTCCAGCAACGACCAGGCCCGTCATCGGAGCGACCGACTTGAAGATCAGGGAGGCGTTGGACACCACCAGATCGCCCGAAAACGTGAGATTGGCGAAGACGTACAGGCTGAGATTGGTCAGGACATACGGAGAGGGCAAGCTGAGGAAGTTGGTGTTCTGGATCGTCAGCACGGATTGCGTCGCCCCGTAAACCAGCAGGTTGGTGCGGCTCACCCAATCCAGCACCGTATTCGTGTTCATGGCCAGCCATCCCCCGTTTGTCAGGATGATCCGAGATAACAGCGTGAGATTCGGAGCATCCGGCGTCATCACGGTCATCGCCGAGCCGATGGCGTTGTTGTTGTTGTCGATCAATAGCGTCCCCTGTCCAACATTTTGCGACGCGGTCTGGCGGTAAACAGTGCCCGCCGCGGCGTTCAGCTCCAGACGAGTCGTCGACCGGCCACCATACGCCCTCATCGAGACCGATCCGAACGAGGATGAATTCGTGAGAATGACGGCAATGCGTCCGCCGCCGCCGCAGGAAGTATAATTGGCGACGGCCCCTCCAGCCACATTCAACACGCCCGTGCCCGCCAGCTCCCCGACAACCAGACAGAGGGAACCTCCGGAGCTGCACCCCCCGTTGGATTGATTCGTTCCGACCGCACTCACCACGCCATCGACCGTTGCCGTTTTCATCACAGCCAGATAAAGGGCGCCGCCGCCGCTGCAGCCGGCCGCGCCGCTTCCCAGATTTGTGGGCGAGGTGATGGACCCATACACCTTGGTCCACGCCGGATAGTTCGTATACGAGGTGTCGCATCCCCCCAGTCCGCCGTGACTCGATCCCGTATAACGGGTAGAGGCTCCGGGACCGTACCCGTACGCGCTGCCGCCGTTGAACCCATACCCCTTTTGAACCAGATTGATCATAGCGTTGGAGCCGAGCACGAAATTGCCCTTCACCGTCACGAAAAGCCGATTCGTCTCCACGATGCCGTTCGTCAGATGGGTCCAGGCTCCGCCGTTGATCGTGCAGTTTCCCGTGATAACCATATTCGTGAAGGCGCCGACATAACGGGTGGTGATAGTCACGATGCCCGTGTAATTCGTTTCCTGATACCAGGCCTCGACCGCATTGGTCAGGTCCCACGTCATGTTTTTGGTCGAGGTGCCGTCCAGCTTGACCAGGTCCGTCGATTGCGTCGGGGCCACGCTCCCCACCCAGTTGGCCGCCGTGCTGGCATTGCTGTCGGCGCCTCCGCCGTTCCAGACGCACTCGCCACCGACAGCCGACACGTTCAGAACGGCCGACAAGGCGGCCAATACGAGAAACACGTTCACTCGAATGCGGGTCATAGGCTCTCCTGTTCGCTTGCGATCAACAACCCCTTGCCACTTATACCTTATCACTATAGGATAGTTGTTGCGATGAAAACAATAGCCAAAACGCACCAGTCTTTACCCAAAACGAACCTGCCCGATCGCTCCCTGATCGACCACGTTCGGAACATTGCCGAACCTGAAAATTTTCTCGTCGGGCTGGCGGACTCGTGCTTGCCCCAACCCCGCAATATCCTGTTTTTCTGCAGAAACAACCTGGATGCCCGGCCCAAGGACACCTCGCACCATCGCTACATGCTGATCCTCAACCTCGAAGCGGAAAACTTGCTGCTGCTCGACGGATTGCTGCTGCGGTTGATGCCGGGCCAGGCGCTGCTCGTTTTCCCTTTCCAGGCCCATCGTTATCTCCTGCAGGAACAACGGAAGCGCATCACCTGGCTCTTTATCACATTTGAGCTTCCCGAAACGGACGCGCTCCACGCCTTGCGAAACCGCACCATCAATATCACCCCGGATCTCTGGCCCTTTATCGACACCCTGCTCGTCGAATACCGGCGCGTTCGAGAACAAGAAGGCCGCGCCGATGAAGTCTCGGCGCTTCTCTCCTATCTCCTCCTGCGCTTGCTGCGCCTGAGCCATCAGCTTGCGACCACCGACTGGGCGCCCCGCCTGCCACTCCCGGCGCACCGGATCGTTCAGCGGGCATCCCATTACATTGCCACTCACATGGCGGAACCGCTGAGCGTGAATCAAATTGCCGCCACGCTGTCCATTTCCACCGGCTATCTCCGAACCTGCTACCGGCGCGTGCTGGGCATGCGCGTCGCCGAGTTCATCCGCCGGAGCCGGGTCTATGCGGCCTGTGCGCTCCTAAGCCGGTCCGAGTCCAACATCACGGAAATTGCCAGCCACTGCGGCCTGGGCTCCGTGTACACCTTCAGCCGCGCCTTCAAACGTGAAATCGGCATGGCTCCCACACGCTACCGCACACACCTGTGGGAGCAGCACAACATCGGGTCCCGGACCCGGAAAAAGCGGCCCTAACCATTCCCGCTCACTTCTGCGAGAACGTATCCTTCAAATTGATTCGGAACGGCTTGGACGGCTTGGACGCTTTCTTCCCCGTGTCCGTATAGGTGACAAACAGGTAGAAATCCGTGTCCGGCGTGAATCCGCGCGCCAGCGCGCCCGGCGCCTTGATCTTCTCCGCCACCTTGACCGCCCCCCGGCCATCCGGGTACGGGCTGGCCCACACCTCATAGCCCGCCGCATTGCTCGCCGTGGTGAACTGCACCGTGCACCGGGTGCCGTCGGATTCGTGCAGGGGCACGACAATCTCCGTGATCGCCACCGCCGCGCCCACGCCATTCGCCTCCATGCGACGAATCGGATTGTCGAGGTCCGGGACGCCCGTCGGCACGGGCATGCGCAACCGGGACAGTTCCACCACCCGGTCGGTCTTGTCTTCCGGAGTCTCATATTCGACAAACAATCCGCCCAGCAGAACATCATTCGTCGAGGCCGGCTGCGGATCGTTGACATACATGGCATGCGTCCGCCGCTCGACCATGATCTTTTCCAGCGTGAGCGGAATGTCCGGAACCCCGTCGCCCGCACTGTAACTGCCCCACCACGTGCTGCCCGCCTCACGGAACAGGTCGAACGGACTGCACGCCGGCAGCTCGAAACGAAGATACCGCCAGCCGTCAAAATTGAAACTGCTCCGGGAATGAATGTCGTCATTGTTCCAGGCGCCTTTCGGCCCGATGCTCAGCCACCGCTCGCCCTTGGCGTCGCGCAGCCCGTAAATCACCCGGCCCCAGTCGCTCGACGCGTTGACCCACAACCCCAAATGACTCCCCTTGCCCGGAATCACCAACGGCTTTTTCGGAACCAACGTCGTGTAGAACGGCATGAGCGAGCAGTCCCGCTCGGGTTTCTCCAGATGAACCGCCAGCACCGGCCCCGCCGCCGGGCCGCCCATCCCCTCCACCGGCCGGACCGTCATCCGGCCGGGGTACCGGCGGATAAAGACACTCGAGCTCTCCTCGTACCCGGCGTCACGTTCCGTAGAAACGGACCACGAGCCATCCACCAGGCTGGCCAGCGGGACCGCATCCGCCGCCGGCGCGACGTCCGAATGATCCGCCACGCCCAGCGTGATCGCCGGCGCCTCTGGAAGACCGATCACAAAACAGGGCGCCTGCCCCACGCTGAAGGACGCCAAACCGTCTTTGACCACGGCCTCCACCGCGTTATCCATGGAGTCCGCCACCACCACGCGGGCGCCCGCCGGAACGGCGACCGACACCGGCCGCCGGCCGCGGATCGTCCAGAAGACATGGACCAGGCTGTTGTCCTTGTAATGCCGGAACTGCATCGCATACGTCGACAGGCTGCCGGTGGGCACCCACTTGTCAAAGTTTCGGCGGTTGAGCTGGCGGGTCATGGTCGCATAGGCCGCATACGACGGCTTCGGCGTGGCCAGAGGCAGGGGATCACAGATGCCGCCTCCATAATGCTGTTCGCCCCAGTAGCTGCCGGCGTCAAACGCGGCCCACCCGCCCGTCTGGAAAACGACACCATACGCCAGCAGAATCAGCGAATTGCGCACAGACAGGGCCGCATGCTCGGCGGGCGTCAACGAGCCCGGCCGCGAGGGCAGGCAGGGCCCTTCGTACATGGGCAGCCAGGGATTCGGAAGCCCGGCCTTCCGGAACTCCTCGCGGCACAGATACATCCGGTGCAGGGCGACCTTGTGCATCTGGCCCTCGGGCAGCCGCTCAAACACGGGAACATCCACCGTGAGGCCGTCCAGCAGACGCCGGACCTCCGGACTGCGCCGCAGAAACGGCAACGGGAAACCGGGGTCGCCATGCGGCATCAGGCATTGGACCTCCGGATAACGCTCCTTGACGATCTTGGCGCCTTCGACAAAACCGTTCAGGAAATACTGGTATCGCTTCTCCTCGTCGGCGGTAAAGACGTAGTCGTTCGTCTCCGACAGGCCGTCATAACTCAAGGGCACCCCGAAGGTGTGCATGCCAATGCCCGGCTCCGGGAAAAACGAAAGAAACAGGGGCCGGTTCAGGTCATCCGGCTTGAGGTAAAACCGGTCCAGCTTGGCCACAAAATTCGACTTCGCCACGTCCAGCCCAAATTGCTGGAGATCATTGGCAAAGGCCGCCGTCGTATAGTGATCGCCCGGCCGGAACGCCTTGTAACATTGAATCCGGTATTTCCGGGCCACCTCTTTGGCGGCCGGCGAACTTTTCTCGTCAAACGATCCATGGTCCGTTTCAGCGCCGGCCAGGGCCATCATGGTAAGCGGAATCGGCTCCGCCGGCGTATCATGCCCGCCCTTCCAATTCCAGAACCCGAAGAGGGGCCCCTTGCCGCGATCCCAGCCGCCCCGCTCCCGCGTGTCGGGATGCAGATACGCCAGGCCCCGCTTCTCCGTCTGGATGACTCGCTCGCCCTCGGACACCGTCAACGTGCAGGCATGATAGCCATACGTCTTGAGATCCAGCTCCAGGCGAACAGTCGCCGCTTCCCCGGGCCGAAATTCGACCTCCCGCTTCTGGCTCGTTTTCTCCTGGCCGTTATCGCTCACCGTATTCACAGTGAGCGTCACCCGCTTGACCGGCCCCGCCGCGCTCAGCGTGGCCGTATAAACCGGCTTCTCCGGCGCGGTCCACACGTTCAAGCCGTTGGCCGCACGCAAGTCCAGCTTCACGGCCGGGCGCTCGAGCGTCAAGGCATACACATGAACCGAACTGGGCAGGCCCGCCTGGTGAAAACTGTAGAACGACGGATCAGGGAAGGCGCGATAAAGCCGGACCTCCTTGGTCAATTCCAGCTCCAGCATGTCGCCAAAACAGGCCAGCGTTCCGGGATCGATGGGAATCGTGATCAGGAACAGATTCCCCGCCTTGCCATTCGCCAGGGTGGCGGGCAGATGCACGGCCGCGCCCGGCGGCTCGACGAAACGCTGGACGTTCCCGCGCCGCACCTGGACAGGCCGGCCCGCCCCGGGAATGTAGAACTGGGCCGTCACCACCGGCACGCTGTCCGGCGCCGAATCGGAGGCCGCCAGCAGATGGATGGCCGAATACCGGCCGGCGGGAATGGCAAACTGAATACGGGCGGGATTCAAGGACCAGGCCCCTTCCCAGCGCCCGCCGAAAACGCCATCCCGCGGGGAATCACGTCCGCCCTGCAATCCATTCTGCAGCCAGCTCGGCTCCAGGTCCATATGATCGTTCCCCAGCCCGTTCGTCCGGGCCGGCATGAACGGCACGCCGCCCAGCGTCACCCCGGCCGACGGAAGGACATCCGGATTTACCTTTGAGCCATCCAGCTGTGCCGCATTGACGTACCCATCCAAAGCAATCGGCTCGAACCCGGCCGGCGCCGGCTTCAGCGGCACACCCTGAAACAGGGCCAGCTCCACGCCTTTTGTCATTTCCAAACTGAACCGGCCCGCCGTG
This sequence comes from PVC group bacterium, assembly GCA_945898015.1. Classification (GTDB taxonomy): domain Bacteria; phylum Verrucomicrobiota; class Kiritimatiellia; order CAIKKV01; family CAIKKV01; genus CAIKKV01. The sequence continues at coordinate 20,034 of CAMDGM010000036.1, forward strand.
TTGGACGGGGACTCCCACAACACCCGGTCATCCACGTACAGGCGGGTGCCCTCCTCGCGAAGCTGCCACCGAACCTTCAGCCATTTCCGGTCGAGCGTGGGCAGGGACGCAATCTGGTGCTCCACCCGCACGCGGATATCCTCCGGAATCCCGAGCCGGCATCCGGAAATCCACCGGGCCTTATAGGTGCGTTGCGTCAGGTAATCTCTCGGCTCAGCGCCTTTGAGAATCACCCGCACCACGTCCGGAGCGCTGCCCGCCACCAAGGAAAGAGATATCTCGTTATGCGTGTTGGTCGAACCCTCGGGGTTTGAGGAAATCTTGAGCGAGCCGGCGCTAGCGTCCCCCTCGAACCGGACCAGCGCCGTGACTTCGGATCCGGTATTGAACGAAACCGTGCTGCGGGCAAACAACGAAGCGCCCTCCACCGCAAGCACCGGAACCCCTTCGGCGTTTCCGACCAAGAAGCGCCCCGGCTTGCCCAGTTTGTCCGTGAACGTCCACGGCGCGGAGCCGAAAATGGCGGAGACATTAGTCTCCGCCTGCGCCGGGCCGGTCATCACGGCAGCCGCCAAACAGCCCGCCCACAGGATATTGATTGTCAGGCCTGATCGTTTCATCGTTATCACATCCTTGCCATGCACACGTTTTACGCCTCACACCGCGACACCGTCTCCACCGTTCCATTCCGCCGGGCCTTTTCCGCCGCAAACACAATCAGATGACTGGCCAGCGAGGCTTCGGGGCCCGTGGTCACGAACGCCTTGTCCCCCGACCGGAGCGCGGCCAGGAAATCACGGATAAGCCCGTCGTCCCCGCCGCCATGCCCCGTCAGCGAGGTGCTGGTGTCACCCGTGTGGAGGGGCATCGCCACGTTTTTCCCGGTCCGGAAATCGTAGTGATGCAAGCCGTCGTCGTTCAATCGCAGCGAGCCCTTGTCGCCCATCACGAAATAATCACGACTGCCCACCGCGAACGCGGTGGTGATGAAGCCGGCCGTGGTCCCGTCTTCAAACTCCAGGTTGACCACCTGGTGGTCGGCCACGTCGTTGTCGCAGGCATAGACGCAGCGCCCATAGGGCCCCTCCTCCAGCGCCCGGGCGACGCCGGCGGGCGTCGCGTCCGCGGTGACCATGGAGACCGGCCACAGCTTCAGCCGCTCCAGGCGGTCCCGGAGATAGATCTTGAGCGCCGAATACGGGCAGGCCGACTCGATGCGCGCCGGACACGCCGTGCACCGGTCCGCCGCGCCCGCCGGCTGGCACTCCCGCTTGAAATGGCTAAGCCGGCCGAAGGAGGAAACCCGCGCGCACGGCGATGGCACCAGCCAGGCCAGCAGGTCCATGTCATGACAGCACTTCGCCAGCAGGAACGACGACGCCTGCGCCTCGTTCCGGAAATTGCCGCGGACAAAGGAATGGGTGAAATGCCAGGGCCCCACCAGCTCGGTGGCGGCGATATGCCGGATGCGGCCAATCAGGCCGCTGTCGAGCATGGTCTTCATCCGCCGGATGTAGTCCACATACCGCAGGACGTGGCAGACCGCCAGGATGACGCCATTGCGCCGCGTGGCGGCCACAATGTCCCGGCATGCCTGCGCGGTGGGCGCCATCGGCTTTTCCAGCAGGATGTGATACCCCTTGTCCGCGAGCGCAATCGCGGCATCCCGGTGCTGATCCTCCACCGTGCAGATGAACGCAGCATCCGCCAGCTTCGGAAGCGCCACGAGCTCGCGCCAGTCGCGGAAACAACCCTCCGCCGGCACGCCGTAGGTTTTGGCGAACTCCTGCCGCCGATCATCCCGCAGCTCGCACACCGCCACGACCTGCCCCTCCTCGGGATGCCGCAGCGTATAACCCGCATAGCCGAACCCGCGATGGCCGCCACCCACCACCACAATTGTCGTCTTCCTTGCCGTTGCCGTCATGGTTCAAATCCTTCCCTTCGTCGCCATCCCTTAAATGATTTCGTCCAAGTCGATGCGATCCCCCGCCAGGAGCCGGTCCCGGAACGTGAGGTACCGGATGAAATCGCTCTCGCACAGGCGCGTGAGCGGCGCCTGATCCCAGGCCTCAGCCGGACAGTGGAGCATGCGCTGGACCACGGCATCCAGCCGCGCCACATCCGCGGGTTCCAGGAGGAACGCCACGCTGAACAGTCCGCCGACCCACAAATGCTCCCCGAGATAGTAGCGGTCGCACGCATCATACAGCCCGTTCGGCTGAAGACGGCTGATGAGTTGATTGGCCATGCGGAGGCAGCGCTCGCGAAGAACGATTCGCGCCGGTTCGCGTTCGGGCAGGACCCGTGTAAATTGCGCCAGGCCGCGCAAGGTGATGGCGCCGTACACGGTGTAATAGTTGTGCCCCCCCTGATAGCCCAGCGGCAAAATATCCGCCCCGGCGCAATGGCGGGCGTAATACAGGCCCCGTTCCAGCGCCAGCGGCTCGCGGGTCAACCGGTAGTGCGCCGCCAGGTGAAAAAGCTCAAAGGCGGCATAGTTGTGGTTGAACTCGACGGGATACAGGCGGGTCGCCTCCAGAAGCCGGCGCGAGGCGTCCAGATATTTCGGGTCGCCCAGCAGCTGCCGGGCCAGCACCCACAACTCCCCCACGGGTCCGCTGTCATAGGCGCCGCCCGCCCAGGGGCAGGGACTCCTGGCGTCCTTCCACAGATGACCGCCGCTATAAGTGCCATCCGGCCGCTGAAGCGTCAACGCCCCATCGGCTTCCTCCCGGAGCACCTCCAGGAGGCGGGGGTCTTCCTTCAGGTAATGCTGCGCCCGGCCGCAGGAGGCGGCGAGGATGGCGGCCATCCACCGGTGGCCGAACGGTTTTCCGGCCGCCCGGCGCGCGTCCATCTCCCGGATCGCCGTCTGGCATTCGGCGCGAAGACGCGCCTGAACCCGGGCCGGATCGGCCGGCGGCGCCGGCGGAAGAACCGAATCCACCAGCCGGATTCCGCTTCGCTTCTCGAAATCCACAGCCACCATGGGTCCGCCGATGGACGCGACCTGGAGACGGTTGACGCCGTCGAGGATCTCCATTTCCGGCGACTCGACCCCGTCCACCAGATCCAGCATCTGAAGGCGGCCATTCAAACGCAAGGCGCAACGGGCTACTTGCGCGTTCAGGGAACGCCGTTTCTCGCCCACTTTGCTGAAGTCTTCCCCGGCCGAATAGGCTCCCCGCCATCGGATTCGGAACCGGCCGCATTCCGTCTGCGGATCATAGAGAAACTCCACCCGCTGAATCACCGGCCACGCCGGCGGCTCGCGTTTTTCCACCAGCCGGATCGTGCCCATCTCGTCCGGCCGGGGGCCCCAGTTATTTTGCGAACCCCAGGCCACGCTCTCCATCGAGGTGAACTCCAGGCTCGACAGGGAAAGACGCAGCGTCGGGCCAACCCAGGCCTCCGCCAGGCTGGCGCGAAGAATCCGCCAGCAGGAAAGCGTGCCTTCCGCCCGGGACACCATCCGGAAGTCCCACGTCACCGCCGCCGCGGGCGGCGCCTTCGCGCGCGGCCCATAGGCCACCGCTGTCACGTGGCACTGCGGAAGGCTCTTGGCATCCAAGCCAAACCGGTACGCCACGCCGCCATCGGCGGACAGAATGGTCAGGACCGGATAACTCGTGTTGACGCCCGCCAGGTGGGGAATCCGCTGGAGCTCCTCCCGCGGCACAAGCGTAGGACCCGGCGCCGCGTCCAGAAACACATAAAGATACGCCGCATCATGATAGACGGCCATCCGGTAGCGCCCCTGCGGGACGGCCCGAGGCAAGTGAGCCGGCACCGATGGCGTTTCGCTGAGCCCGTCACACGGGGACGCCCGGCCGAAATCGTCCGCCGCTTGAACCAGCGCATCCGGCTTTTCAACAAACGACTCCCAGGGCTGCGCGAACGGCCAGGGCGCCGCCTCGTAGACGCGGTCGTAATACAGGATCCATCGTTCCAGGTTCTTCATGTCGTAATCTGCACCTTCACCGTGCCGCCCGGCGCGGAGGGAAGCGGCTGGCTCCCGTCGTGGGCCCGGCCGTTGACCGTGACCCCGGCCGGTTTTCCGGAACGATACTCCACCTCGTACCGCGTGCCCCGGAACAGGCGGCTGACCCGCCGCATGCCGATGGCGGGCACCAGCCGTTCCGGATGGACATGCAGGCCGTCGAACTCCGGGCTCAACCCCGTCAGGCCGTTATGAACCAGCCGCAGGGTCCAGGCCGCCGTGCCGGTCCACCATCCGCTCCGGCACGTCCCGTTGCGATGCCGCGCCTCCTCCGTGAAAATGCAGTTGGTCAGCACATACGGCTCGGCGCTGGACCGGTCGCTGGGATTGGCCTGGCTGTCGGGAATCAGTTTTTTGAAATGCTCCCACGCCTGCGCATACTGGCCGGCCTTCCACATCGCATGAAGGAAAAAGATGAACCCGTGATTATAGACCGCGCCGTTTTCGAAGATCCCCGTCAGCTCCCCGCTGCACCGGCCGATGGTCGGGTCGTATTTCGGATAGGCGGGATAAAACAGCCGGAAGCCGTAGGGATGGTTCAGGTGCTTCGTTGTGACCTCGATCAGCGAGGCCCAGCGCTCGCGGGGCGCCACGTCGCAGAGGATCGCCCACGATTGGGGATTGATGTAAATCTTGCCATAGGCTTCCGACGGCGCGCCGTAGGGCCGCCCGTCGTCGCGATAGCCGCGGATGTAATAGTCCCCCGTCCACGCCTTCTGCTCCAGCGCCTCGCACAGAATCCGGATCCGCTCATCCAGGTCATAGTTGGGCTTCAGGTTGGCAACCTGGGCCAGCGTCTTGAGCTCGCGCAGCGCGCCCACCAGGCTCATGGTGACCATGGTGCTGTCGCCCTCCCCGCCCTTGCCCGGGCCGTCCAGCCCGTCATTCCAGTCGGCAAACCGGATGCGCACCAGGCCTCGCGCATTACGGTCCTTGAACAGGTAGTCCAACCCGCGGTTCATATGCTCCCAGACCGTGGCCGGCGGGCCGTCCATGAACGGCAGCGACTCCTGCAGGAATCCGAAATCCGCCGTCTCGCGCAAATACTCCGCCGTCATGAGCGTAAGCCAGTAAGGCCCGTCGCTGTATTCCATCTTGTCCCAGTACGGCTTCCAGGCTCGGATCCCCGCCCCGTCGTTGCGCTGCACGCTGAACACCTCAGCCAGCCCCTCGCGCGCGCGGACCGGATCAAAGGTCGACATGCCGGCCGCGTCCTGCAACACATCGCGGAAGCCCTTGCGAAAGAGAACCGACAGGCGGTTCTGAACCTTGGCCCAGACATTGGCCAAAGAATCCAGCGCCGGCGAGGCGCTCTGGATCGTCGAGGCGTCGCGCTCCTTGCGGCGGGCCGCGCACGCGCGCTGGAACTCGCGCTCGATCGCGCCGTCGTTCAGGAACGTGTCGATCTGGGTCCGGATATGCGCCGGGCCGCTGGTGGTGGCATGCAGGAAGTGCAGCGTCCGCGTTTCGCCGGGCTTCAAGGTCACCGGGACCTGCATCGCGAGGCAGGTCTGCCCCTCGTAGGCGTGCACATTGCCACACGCGCCCTCGGCCAGGGCGCGGGCCGCGAAAATCGTGCCCGGCTGGCCCAGGAACGACGTCGGCGTGGTGTCGAACCCGGAAAACGGCGCGTTGCACGCCAGGAAGGCGCTGTACCGGTCATGCGGCAGCATCGGGGTCCCGTTGTGCACCCACACGGTGTTCAGGTCCGGCAGGTCGTGTCCCTGGATATACATCGTGTTAGAGGCATAAAACCGGTACAGCGACAGGCAGTAGCCGTTCAAGGCAAGTTGCACGTACGCGAACACGTCTCGCGTCAGGGGCTTGTCACTTTCATTCGACAACCGGAGGGACCAGATCTCCATCGGTTCCTCGGCCGGCACGAAGATCCGCCAGCTCGCCCGCAGGCCGTCCCGTTTGCCGGAGGACTCCCAGTAGGCCGGGTTGAAAACAACCTGGTACTCATCCGGCGGCACGGTGGAGGGAAACACCGCGGGCGACCAGACGACCGGCCCGGCGGGATGGGACGCGTCCCGGATGGCGATCATGCGCGACGAGGGCGGCCCCCCTTCGGGCAGAATGCCGACATCCTGGCCCTTCTCGTTCCAGTAGCGGGCATACCCGTGCCCGAACTGGTCGATCTGGGTCATTTGCCGCTCATTGACGAGATACACCTGCCAGGGCCGGGGTGTACGATGATCCGTCAGCACAAAGCTGCAGTCGGGATCCTGGGGCTTGAAATGTCCGTACCGTGTCATGCGCTGTTCTTTCTATTGGGATTCTGTCCGCGGCGGATGAAATCCGGGCGCCGCTGTGGCGCCCAGTTTCTCCACCATCATCGGCTCCATCACGTCGAAATAATGTTCGGCAATCATCTGCGCCCCGAACGCGTTGGGGTGCATGTCGCCCGCCAAGCCATCGGCGTTGCCGGGCGCCGGGGCGTCGCGATGACGGCCCATCCGGCTTCCAGGCTGGTGATGCCAATCGCTTTCCCCGGCCGCCGAACGCCGCCGGATGAATTCATCCAGCCGGATCAACGGCAGCTTGAACAACTCGGCCGTTGCGCGGGTCTCCCGGTTGTACGCCTCCGCGCAGGGCGGAATCGTGGTGGAAAGAACGATTTTCGCGGCCGGGAACCGGGCCAAAATTGCCTGGTATGCCGCATGCAGATACTTTCGAAATAACTCGGGGGCGGCTTTCTTGCTTTCGTCGTTGAGCCCATACCGGATCAACGCGATGTCGCAGCGGGACAGGGTCTTCAATTCGCGCTCAAGCCGGCCGCTCTCAACCAGCCGTTGGAGGGTCTCCCCGCCCTCGGCCAGGACCTGCACATCCACGCGCCGGTCCGGGAACCGGTCCCGCAGCAGCAACTCCAGCCGCCGCCCCAGGCGATGCTCCGTCGGCAGATAATTGGTCATGTCGGTGCTGTCGCCAAAGATCGCGACCACGCCCTCCGCATCATCAACCCACGGGGCGAGGGTCTCCACCTTCAGGTGACGCAACCGGAGCCGGCCCTTGGCGTGGAACCGGACGTGCATCTCCACCGCGCGGACTGCTCCGCGGTTCCTCGCCTCGCAGGACAGCATCCGCCAGGGCGTGCTGCCGGTATCCGGATAAAGGAACGTATCCCAAAAGACAGGACCCTGCGCATATTCGATGTTGAAAAAGATCATGCACGCCGCGCCGGGCGGACCGGTAATGCCTTCCGCGCAAACTTCGGCTGACAGCCGCAAGGCCCCGGCCCGCGTGCCATCGAACTCGAACCGGCGGATACAATCCGACCGCGCCGGATTAGCCGCCGGATTGATCAGATCCAGCGTCTCCTCCGTTGCGACCCACACATCACCGCCAGCCGGGCCGGCGGTCCCATCCTGCTTGTGTGCTGTCATTTTTCCCCCAGGGAAATTCGATACTCATACGACGGGGACGTCAGGTCAGCGGACCCGTCCGGTTTTTCCCGCTCCTGGATCCGCGCCATGGACAACACAAAATCCCCGGTCTCCCGGTCCTCATACACCCGGAAATTCGACAATGTCACCCGGCTGGGATCCGCGGGCTGCCGGTCGTCGATCGTCCGAACCGAGTCCCGGCGAAGGCGGCACCGGACTTCATCAACCTCGGCGATCACCAGCGGATAACGGGGCCGGTTGCCATCCGGATTGGTGGGCGTGATGTTGCCAATCCAATACAAACGACCCTGGCGCGAACTCCGGATCAGCCGCGACCCCGAGGCCGGCGAAAAGAAAGGCTCGCCATCGTCAAACGAAAACGGCTCCGGAGCCGACCAGGTCCGGCCGCCATCCCGCGAGAGCGCGCGCCATTTGTGACCCGGCACGGGATTCGTCGAATTGTTGCTCCCCCGGCAGACCATCAGGATGGTTCCGTCGCCCAGTTCCGCCAGGGTCGGCTCGCACAAGCCGCGACAGGACCGGCTCGGGTCTACCCGCGTCAGGGCCGACAGCGTCCACTCCAGCCGGTCGCCCCGCCACTCGCCCATCAGGCAGCCCGCCTCCCACTGGATCGAGAAGGCCTTGGCCAGATCGGCGCCCAGCGGCGCGCGCTGGACCGGCAGAAGCACGCGCCCGCTCTTCAACCGGATCGGCGCACAGAATGAGATCCCCACGCAATTCTTGCCGAACTCAACGCCCTCGGCCCAGCGCGTGTCATCATACCCCTTCTGCACAATCGGCTGGGGTGCGCCAAGCACCCCTTCCTTGGAAATGGACCGCATCGCCAGTCGCGTCACGGCCCACACATCGCCCGTGAAATGGCCCTGCGGATACAGATGCAGGTTGTGGAACATCATCGCGACATTTTGCTGCTCGTCAAAAAACAGGCAGCTTTCACCCAGCCGCCGGGTCCCTTCGGGGGTGACTTCTGTTTTGAAAAACAAGGCCGGTTCGGACCAATGCCGCCCGTTGTCCTCGCTCGTGCGCAGGTAGCACGCGCCAAACGTATCGGAACTGACCAGCACCGAATAGGACTGGATCAGGCGAAGCCCCTCCCGGTCGGCATAGCAGGTGTTCACCGGGAAAATAGCCTGTCCTTCTTCCGCCGGAATTCCGACACAACGGGAAACCTTGAACGTTGAAAGCGTCATGGGCCGGCCTCCTTGGGCGGAGCATCCGCCTCCACCACCTCTTTGGGCAGCAGCAATTCTTCGGCGCACCGCGCCAGATAGGGCGGGACCGTCATCAGCAAACGGCGCCCGCCGCTCTTCTCGAACTTCCAAAGCTTGCCATCCTGGCCCGGCGGCACCGGCACGCAGAAATACCCCGTCCGGTCCTTGAATTTGAATTCGTGCACCACGTTTCCGCCGCCGTCCAGCATGACACCCGATCCATCCGCCACGCCGCCCACCTCCTTGGTTCCGCGGGGAACATAAAAATACAGCTCCCAGGCATGCCCGCGCAACAGCGTCTGCATGTCGCCCGAGGACGGAATGGACAAAACCGTGCCCGCCTCCCACACCAGGGCCACGCCCCGGCCGGCATCCAAAATATCCAGCCGGTGCAGCCCCTTGAATGCGCTGGTCAGTTCCACGGCGTGCGGCTTCTCGTCCGAGGGGACCTGCGCCGTGGCCGCCACGGCGGACATGGGGTCCTCCATCGCATACAGCTTCAAAGTCGCCTTGGGGGTTCCGTTGGTTGATATCTGCCCGCCCGTGACTTCAAATCGAAGCGTACCAGGCGTGTCCAGCCAGACGTAATAGGTCATGGCCATGCGGGTGTAGAGATCGAACTTCATCGGTTTACCCGATTTCAGCTTCAGCCGGCCGGCCGCCGGAACCAGATTCTCGCTGAACTGGATGGGCTCGAAGGTGGAGATGGGATTATTGGATATTCCCTGGCTGATGAAGGCCGCCATCTCGGCATCCGTAAACGGCTCGCTACTCTTCCAGGGATTGGTCCGCGGCCCTTTCACGGTCTCCTCGCCCACCCCGTCGGAATCCCCCCAGGCCAACTCATCGCCGGTCTGCTTCACCTCCGGCCCCGTCAACGAATCCTCGCCGGCCGTGGACTTCTCGATAGGCGCCAGCAGCTGGTCCACCAGTTCGTCCTCGGGCTTTCCCTTCTTCCGTTCCGGCACGTTCCAGGCATAATCGCTCGGCACGCTGCCCCAGCCGCGCAGGTCGCGCCACAAGGCCAGGCTGTGCACCATATGCGTGCTCCGGATGCGATAGGAAAAACTCAGAGCCGCCCCCGTGCCCGCCAGCCGGTCCTCGGAGGCCCGCTGCCGGAAATCCCACAACAACTCCACATACCGGGTGTACAGGGTCAGGTCGTCAAGCCTCGAGCGAATGCCGGGATCCTTCGTCAACTGGCGCGCGGCCTCCAGCTGGCGGTACATCGACCCGATCAGGTGCCGGGTGAAAAGCGCCCGGCTGGAGTGATCGATGAGGCGGTAATACTCCCGCATGGGCTTCTGGGCCGGGCCAAATGCCTTTTCGAAGAAATCATTGAGAATCCCCTCGGGGTCCTCCTTGGGATTCCACAGCAAGCGCGAGGCCGCATAATGCGTGAGGCCGATCGGCCCCCAGCTGTCGCTGGATTCGGCGCTCATGAAACGGGCGCCCGCGTCGTAAACATGTGTCACCCCCGACATCGCGCGCCGCACATCGCTGGCGCCCGCGCCGCCGGGCCGGTCCTTGTGCCCCACCACGACGCTGTAGTAATCCCGGATCCCAATCGTCGCGCCCTGCCGGGCCCAGCCACGGATCAGCTCGTCGATCGTGAACCCGCCCTGGATGAAGGAGGTGGCCACGCTGACCACCACGTTAGAGTGAACACGAATGGTCGGTGGCGGCGAATGCTGGTAATACGCGTAGATGCCCACCAGCTTGTTAGTGTACCGCCGATTGAGCGCGTCGGCCACCTCGTTGGCCAGCGTCACCACCCGGTCGCTGATATTCGTGAAACCCTTTTCTTCTTCCGGACACTCCCAGCCGCCGCCATCGCTGGGCTCCATGGAGATGCATTCCGCCTTGGGGGTTTTCTCGAAGTACTTCAGCGCATGATCCACAACCAGCTTCCGCAGCCCGGGATTGGAAATCCGGAACTTCGTGGAATTCGAGGAGCACAGATACTCCGGGTGCTTCTCAAACTCCGCCTTGTGTCCGCTCATGATCGACTCGTAAGCGTGTCCCGAATTGATCTCGACTCCGCTGCCCATGCGGTTGCGGGAATCCCACGCGAGTTTATCCTTCTGTTGATCCGCCCAATTGCCCCATCCATACCAGATCTTGCGGGCATAGAACGCCGGCTGTTCCTTCACGTCGATCGCCAGTCGAAGGTCCTTCGTCGACGGCACCACCTCCCAGTGCGCGCCGGGGAAAAACTGCCGGTAGCCTAGGCGGAAGAGCAGATCCCACACCGCATGCTCGACGGCCAGATCAGTCGTCCCGACCACCCACAGGCCGTTGGTATGGGACCTCAGGAGGTATTGCTCGCGATGCGCGGGCTCCGGCGCATCAAGCTGAGCCGCAAACCCGAAGGCAACAAAATCGCCGGCAACCCCCACGGCAATCCCGCCGGCGCCATCCCCCCGGACCACCTCGAACCGGGTCTGGGCGATGCGCCCCAGGTAATCCGCCAGCGCTTTCGCCGCCGCCGTGACCCGCGGAGAGGCGGACGGCGCCGTCACGATCCGCTGGAGGGCTTTCCCCTCCAGGGCGAGCCGAACTTCGGTCGAAGAAACGGGGAGCGGCTCCGCCGCGGCAACGGCGGCCGCGGCCATGCAAAACCAGATAGCCTTGTAATTCACGTCTTCCCCATCCGCCCTTTAACGAATCAACATCAGTGTGCCGCGTGACGTGGCTCCGACGGCCTTCTGATAGGCGCCCATGGCGGGCGGACTTGTGAAAGCGTCACCCGCCAGATCCACGGCCGTGGCCATCCAGGCCAGGTTGGTGCCCTTCGCGAGGCAGGGCGAACCCGCCTTAAGCCGGTAATTCCCGGCCGTGAGATTGGTTCCATACCCGACTCCGGGGCTCACGAACATCGGGTTGGCGGTGATATTGCTATCCACGCCGTCAACCAAGGTCGAGCTGCAGGAATAAAGGAAATTGGTCTTCGTGCCGCCGATGTCGGCCGTAGCAGGATTGTTCGTCGCCTGATTGAAGGAGACGATGCAGTTGACGCCGGTGCTCACCGCCGTCTGATGCCATCCGCCATTGGTGGCCGCCGAATTACCCACAATGGTACAATTCTCGACGCTGCCCCCCCCCGTTCCCGTCAGGGCGATCCCGCCGCCATTCTTGCTGGACGCATTTCCTGCGATCAAGCAGTTGCGGATTCTTCCGGGGTTGACGCTCCAGACGCCCCCTCCATCGGCGGTTGACTGGTTCGCCACAATGCGGCAATTGGCGATCAGTCCAGCTCCTTGATGGTAGATCCCGCCACCGCTGCCGGCGGCGTTATTGGAGATTACGCTATCCACCAGCGTGCCGACTCCAACACGCAGCCCACCCCCGCTGCCGGCCACCGCCAGGTTGCCCGCAACCAGGCAGTTGCTTGCGATGGCGGAGGCGTTGTTCAGGTGGATTCCGCCCCCATATCCGTTTGGAACGCTATTGTTGAGAACCGCGCAGCTCAGCAAACGGCCGCCCGTCATTTCGATGCCGCCGCCATACCCCTTGGCGGCATTCCCAATGATCAGACAGTTGCGTACAATCCCCGCCGACATCAGAATGCCCCCGCCAGCGCTTCCAGCCGTGGCATTTGTCCAATTGCCATTGGTGATCGTGCACCCATCCAGCACCGCATTGGCCGACGTGATGTAGAAACAACGGTTGGTCGAGGCCGGGTACCCGCCCTTGATGATGACGTCCGCCCAGTTCGTGGTTACGCTACGCACGGTGAGTCCCTTGTCGAGCGCGATGTGCGTGGTCACCGTATAGGTGCCGTTGCTCACGATCACCGCCATTGTATAGCCGTCCACCGCCACATCAATGGCGGCCTGGATATTGCTAGCGGCCTTGGCCCACGTATCGAACGGGGCGATGTGCGACCCGTTGGTCGCCACATAAACAGTGTCCGGATAGACCATGATGGGCAGGTTGTACGCAGAGGTCTCGCCGCCGGCATTAGTCACATTCATCGTCGCCGTGTAGGCGCTGGTTCCGGCCGTCACGTAAGTATGCGTCACGGTGCCATTAATGGACCAATCATTGGTGACGCCATCGCCGAAGATCCACTGGTACAGCAAGCCGTTGTTGTTACCGCTGGTTTCACCGGTGAACACCACCGGCAGGGGCGTCGCGCCCACCACCGGAGAGGCCGTAAACTTATTGGTGAGCGCCCCGCCGAGCGGTTGGGCCTCGTACGCCCCCATATCCACTGCGCCCCATGACGGGCGTATACGGGCGTTGCCGGCCAGATCCAAGGAGTTTGTCACGGCGGCATTAGTCCCCGCGCCGATGCAGGGGGAACTCAATTGCAGGGTGTAGTCACCCAAGGCCGCGGTAACACCCGAACCCAAGCCGGAGTCCACGAACAACGGATTGTTGGAAATGTTCCCTTCGGCGGCAACATCTGGATCAGTGGTGCAATTGTATTGCAGAATAGACGTGCCAACCGGGCCGCCCACATTGTTGGTGGTGACCGCCGTGTTGTCGCAGATGATGGTATTGTACATATTGAGGCAGTTGCTCACGGCCATGGACACTCCCCCGCACGTAGCGTCCGCCTTGTTCCGCACAATTGTACAATTGCGAATGGTACTCTTCGTGGAGGTGTTGTTGATATGTATGCCGCCACCGCTAGCCGAAGCCTGATTTCCGGCGATCAGGCTATCCCAAACATGATCATTATATGCTAAGTGAAGGCCGCCACCCGTGATGCTGGTGTTCCGAAGAATGCGGCATCGATTAACAATCCCGGGGCCGCGGTTGAAATACACCCCGCCGCCAGCAAAAGTGGCCATGTTATCGCGGATGGTGCAAAGGATCACCTGATTGGCATAATCCAGGAAGACCCCACCCCCTAGACGCGCATTATTATAGGCAATCACGCAGTTCGAAACAACACTGTCTCCGGACACGTAAAGTCCCCCACCATCGGAGCCGGTAAGCGGGGCGGTAAGGGTATTGGAAACGATGGTACACCCTGATACCAGACCCCCATTGGCCAAATAGGCGCCGACGCCGGCCGCGTGGTCAGACGTGTTAAAACTCAGGGTGCAGTTCGCAATGAGTCCGCCATAGGCCAGGTAAACTCCGCACCCGCGGCCGTAAAGCCCGCCTTTTTTAGCCTGATTTCCGGAGACCGTACAGTTCCGTAATGTCGCGTTGGTGGCCATATATACACCCCCTCCATAGTTGGCCGATGGGGATGCCTCCGTCACATATCCATTGGTAATGGTAAACCCATCCACTACCGCGTTGGCGCCCGTGATGTAAAGGCACCGGTTGGTCGAGGCCGGATAACCGCCACGGATGATCGTGTCCGCCGGATTGCCGCTGAAGCCAACCAGCGCGATAGCATTGCTAATGGCGATCTGGCTGGTCAGCGTGTAGGTGCCGTTGGACACCAGCACCTGGCATTCGGTGGTCCCGGGAATCAAGTCGGCTGACGCCTTGTTCGCCGCCGTCTGGATATCGGCGGCGGCATTGCCCCAGGTGTCAAACGGCGACGCCGCCAACGGGTTGGCGGAAACCACGTAATAGGTGTTGGTGCGGGCGGGCACGGCCCCGATTGCCACGGATCCGCTCGCGCCTGTCAGCGTGTAGTTGCCCAGCGCGTTGTTGCCCAACGCCAAAGTCCCGAAAGAGGTGATCGCCGCCCAGGCTCCCTCGCTGGAGCTCGCCAAGGACGCGCTTCCGGAGGCCACCGACACCGTGTCCGCACCCACCTTGTTCGCCACCTTCAAAACCCCATAATTCGCCACCGAGGTCCCGTCATAGGCGCGAGCGCCCGTCAACACCACCGCGCGCGGATTCACCGTGACGTCCACCGCGATCACGGCAGTATTATAGTTTGCCGCATCCGCAGGAACAAAGGTCACGCTTTGCGAAGCCGTTCCGACATTGGGAATGGCGTCCGGACTGGTGAACACAACGCTGCCGGCCACGGAACTTCCGGCCGCATTGGTTGCCGCGCCGCCGCTCAAGAGCGACGCGCCCAGCATCTGGCCATAGGTAATCGTGCTGGCCGTCGGGGCGGCTGTCACCGTGACGGCCGCCTTGGCGACCGCCACATTCACGCTGCCGACCACGTTCGAATAGCTCGTCGCGTCGGAAGGCGTGAAAGTCACCGAGGCGCTATACACGCCCGCCGGAGGCATGGTGGCCGGGGTGGTGAAGTCAAATACACCTGCCACCGAAACGCCCGCCGCCACATTGGTGACCGCTCCGCCGCTCAAGGCGGATGCGCTGAGCGACTGGAGGTACGTCATCCCGCCGGACGTCGGCCAGGTCGTCACCGTAGGCAGAGTCCGCATATCCGCGCCCACCGTCAGATACCCGGTTGACGCGGAAAAATAACTGTCGTTTTTTGAGGTCGCACCAGAACTGGTGGACCCCCACGTGCCGTTAACCCGGCCCAACCCTCCCGCCGTGAGACTGCTCACCCCAAGGTTAAGCCCCGACGCCAACCCGACCGAGGCGCTTCCGGTCGGCGCAATGCTCAAATTGCCATCCACCGTGGTGTTCGCGCCAATCGACTTGATGCCGCTGCCCGAAAAGATCACGTTGTAATAAGCGCCCGTGGCGATGTTTTGCGCTCCGGCGCCGTTCCACTCCACCGTACCAGTTCCTGCGGTGAACGCCCCCTCATTAGTAAATACACCGCCCAGCGTTAACTTGTAGTTCCCGCTGGCCAGCGTGGCTCCGCTTCGGATGGCAAGCGGCGCGGTGGCGCTGTTCGTCTTGGCTGAAGCCAGCGTAATCGACCCCGTATTGGTGATGACGATGCCGCCGGCCGCCACAAACGGATTGATCCATTCCGCCCCGTTCGTGGTCGCGGCAGCCCTGTTATACTGAAGCGTGGCGGAGGAGCCATAGGTCGGAGCCGCCGAAACCGTGGCTGTTCCTTC
>CAMDGM010000037.1 GCA_945898015.1 PVC group bacterium
GGTGGTGCCGGAAGGGGGACTTGAACCCTCATGCCCTTGCGGGCGGTAGATTTTGAGTCTACTGCGTCTGCCATTTCGCCATTCCGGCCTGCGGGAAGGCGCTTTATATACCATCCCGGTAAACCGATTCAATCGAATTCTCCATGGCCCCGTTTTTGTTTGGCCGAAGTTGCTGATTATGCGATATTTGAACCGTCTTTTAGCCTTGCGTCATGGAGGTTCTAATGCGGAAGTCATGGATTATCCTGCTGTGGTCTCTGACCGCGCTCGCGGCAACTTCCGCCATGGCCGGCATCATCTTCAATGGCGACGGCTCCGAAGAGCCGGGGTTCGTTCCCCCACCCATGAAACCCAAGGGACCACCCGCCCCGCCCGCCAACATGGCCGGCGGCGAAACCTTTATCCCTTATCCCGGCCCGCCCGCCGTACCCCAGACCCGCTCTGAAAAAAAGAACCCACCCTCGCCCCCGGTCATGTTCACCAAAATCACCTCCTCCTATGGCGAGATCGACTGGGCCGCCCGCCCCAATGACCTGAACAATCTCCTGAAATCCCTCAAGAAAATGGCCGACGTGAACTTTACCTGCGAGGCGCGCTCGTTTGGTCAGGTGGACACCGACCCGGAACGCAACCCCATCCTCTATCGTACGGGACATTTCCACTTTACCCTCTCACCCGACGAACGGGCCAAAATGCGCCAGTACCTCCTGAACGGCGGCATGATTATCCTGAACGCCGGCATGGGCTCGAAACCGTTCTATGACTCCGCCCGCGCCGAGCTGACCGCCATCTTCCCGGAGGCGAAAGTTCAGCGCCTGAGTCCGGACCACCCCATCCTCCACTCCTATTACGACCTCGACCGCGTCGGCTACCGCAAGGCCGTGCGCGACTTCGGCTACAAAAGCGAGGAACCCTGGCTGGAAGGCGTAACCATCGACTGCCGGACCGTGGCCGTCATCTCCCGCTGGGGGATGGAAGTCGGCTGGGATCCCATTGTGAACGAGTCCATCCTCGGCTATTCCGTGGAGTCCGCCCAAAAACTCGGCATGAATCTCGTCGCCTATGCCACAGCCCAGCGGGCGTGGTCCAAACAGGCTGCCCATGCCATGCAGTTCACCGATGCCGACCTGAGCGGCAGCCAAAGCCGCCTGTCTATCGGACAGATCATCTATAACGGTGAATGGAAGACACGCCATGCCGGACTCTCGGTCCTGCTTCAGCAGTTTAACCAGAAAACCGAAATCCCGGTTAAATTCAAACGCCAGGAACTCAAACTGTCCGACCCCAAGATCTTCGACGGCCCCCTGCTCTACCTGACGGGCCATGAGGACTTCACGCTCGACGCCACGGAGTTGAACAACCTGCGGGAATACCTGAAGAAAGGCGGCATGTTGTTCGCCGAGGCCTGCTGCGGCCGCCGCGCCTTTGACCTGGCCTTCCGACAGATCCTCATGAAGGCCTTCCCGGGCCAGAGCTTGCAGACCATCCCCCTCAGTCACAGCCTGTTTGCCCTTCCCAACCGGATCACCAAACTCGGCGTCACCCAGGCCATGGCGGCCCAATCCGGAAACCGATCAACCATCGAGCCCATGCTTTTAGGACTGGAAGTCGAAGGACATCTGGCCGTGATCTATAGTCCCTATGGAATGGCGGGCGGCTGGGAACTCGCCCAGAACCCCTACGCGCTGGGTTACGAAGACGCCGGGGCCATTCAACTGGGCGAGAATATCCTGATGTATGGTATCACCCAATAGGCCTCCGAACCCAGATAGGGCGCGCAGTCCCTTGCGCGCCGAAATTCAGAAGAGCGGCGGCGAAGGGACTCGCCGCCCTACCGGTAAGATGCGCTTTTGAAAATTGAACTTTATCTAACCGCCGTCATCCTGCTTGGACTCTGCATGGCCGGAGGGGCGAGGGCGAACGAGGTGGAGGATCGTCAGTTGCTTGCCTTCTGGGAAAGGCGGGCCACCACCGCGTCTGACCCGGCGGCCTCCATTGAGGTCTGCCGGAAGGAAATGGCCAACCAGCCCAACAGCATGTATCTGCCGGTGATACGCGGTGTGATGGCATGGCATGAACTGGCCGCCGGCCGCACGGAAGAAGGTGCCGCCACCCTGAAAACCCTGATGACCAGCGAGAAAGACCCCCTCGCCCTCGCCGGCAACACCCTGGCCTGCCGCTGGCTCACCCGCCTGGACCGCGAACGCGTACGCAAAGCCCTGTCCGATTACTACACCCGGAACGTGGCCTACCCGGCGTCGCTGGCCCCGGTGCTGGAGCTTCCCGCAAACCAGCGCCCCCCGGCCCTTGACCGCTGGAACCAGCCCTGGCAATACCGGCTGGCCTCGTTCAAGCGAATACCGGGCTTGTCCGATCAGCGTTATGACCTGCGCAGCGGAGCCCTGGATTCTGAATCCGACCTGAAGGACGCCCTCGCCGTTCCCTATGCGGCCCCCACGAACCTGATCCCGGTCAAAGTGATCTCCCGCTCGGAAGGCCCGGCGGCCGTGGAATTCCAGGCCCCCGGCACACCCCCGCGCCGAATGGTCCTCACGGAAGGCTCCCGCGCCGGACGGTTTTATTTTATCCGCCTCGTGGCGCAATCGGTTTTGCTGTCGGATGGAGATCGTTGGTATCTCGTCCCGCTGCCGTAACGGAAGGAAACAGGTTTTCATGGTTAAGAAGGAAGGGATTGCCGCCTTTTTGTCGCCGCAGGAACGACAGAGCCTCGCCCGGCTCACGCTCCAGTCCCGCTACGTCGTGGAAGGCAATCTGGCCGGACGCCATCGCAGTCCCAACCGGGGCGCCAGCACGGAGTTTGCCGATCACCGCGCCTATTTCCCCGGCGACGATCCCAAACGACTGGACTGGAAGGTTCTGGCCCGTACGGATCGTTACTTTATCCGTCGCTATCAGGACGAGACCAATCTGCGCGTCTACCTGATTGTGGACCGCAGCGGCTCCATGGGCTACGGATCCGGCAACGTGACCAAGTACCAGTATGCCTGCCGCCTGGCCGCCGCCATCGGCTACGTGATCCTCAACAGCCGGGACTCCGTCGGCCTCTGCGTTTACTCGAAAACCGTGGACGCCTCCCTCGGGGCCCGCAACTCGTTTTCCCACCTGAACAATCTCCTCAAGACACTCCAGCAGTTCAAGCCCGAGTCCGACACGTCCACCGCCCCGGCCCTCCATCGCGTCGCGGAGGATGTCCACCGCCGGGCGCTGATCGTCCTGATCTCGGATCTTTTCGATGACCCACCGGAAGTGGTCAAGGCTCTGGCGCATTTCCGTAAGCAGCATCACGATGTCATCGTCTTCCACACCCTTGACCCGATGGAGCTGGATCTCTCGACCTGCAAGGGTGCCGAATTTGAGGACATGGAAACCGGCGAGACCCTCATCGCCGATCCTCGCGCTCTGGCGGATGCCTACCAGAAGGAGATCAACGACTTTATCGAGCAGTATCGTCAGCCCTGTGCCGAGATGAACATCGATTACCGGGTGGTCAACACCGGTCATCCCCTCGACACCTTTGTGCGGGCTTACCTGGAGGAACGGCGCAGGCTGTCACGCTGATATGTGGAGCTTCCTGAGTCCAACGTTTTTGTTCGCGGCGGCGGCGGCCATCATCCCGCTGATTCTGCACCTGATGCAGAAACGCCGCACCGTCCGCATGCCCTTCAGCACCCTGCGTTTCCTTAAAGCCGCCCAGAAGCGGTCCTCCAACCGCATCCGCATGGAGAACTTCCTGCTCTGGCTGCTTCGCACCCTTTTGATGATCGCCATCGCCGCCGCTTTCGCCGTCCCGGTTATCCGCACGGTGAATCTCGGCCGCCTCATGGGACAGGCCCACCGGGATGTGGTCATCATCATGGATGTCTCCTACAGCATGGGATACGAAACCGGACAGCGGCGGGTCTGGGAGTCCACCCGCCAGACCGCCCTGGCGATCCTGCGCGGACTCCAGAAAGGCGACCGCGCAAGCGTGATTCTGGCGGGCGACCGCCCGACAACGCTCATCGAAAAACCCTCCGCTGATCTGGCCATGGTGCAGACGCTGATCGAGTCCCTCGCCCCCCGGCCGGAGTCATCCCATCTGGACGAGGCCCTGCCGGAGGCGCTGAATGCCCTGAAGGAGTCCGGGAATCGTGAGCGTGAAATCTACGTACTGACCGACGGTCAGGCGCTGCCTTGGGCCGGCTTCGACTCCACCAATCGGGCGGATCACACGGTCGCCGGACCCTGGGACCCTGCGCGCGTCGATAAGGATATTGCCTTCTTCGCCCTGCTCGCCGGTTCGCGGTCACCCGAAAACTGCCGCCCTGTCGACGTCACGCTCTCCCCTTCCCTGTTGATGACCAACACCCTCGCCACCCTCAACGCCCGTATCGCCCGGACCGGACCCGCCTCGGATCTCGCCGTCACGCTCTTTATCGACAACGCGGAGGTCGGCCGGCGCACACCCCTCCTTGATGCGAACGGCATCCAGACGGTGGCCTTCCCCCTGCCCCCGCTCACCCCCGGCATTCACGCGGCCCGCGTCACCACGCCCGCCGATGGCCTGGCGGTTGATGATGCCTTCCATCTGCTGATCCGGATCCGCGAACAACTCCCGACCCTCTGCGTGGGCGACGAGCAGGATACGCTGTTCCTGATGACCGCCCTCACCGCGGGCCAGCAAGGAAAGGCGGGAGGGGTCGCCACCCTCAACGCCGACGCGCTGAAGGAAACCTCGCTGCGCGACTATTCATCGATCTTCCTCGTCAATGCCCTGCCGCTTGCCGGCCAGACCATGCTGGATCTTGAACAGTATGTGAAGAACGGGGGAACCTTGACCCTTTTCCCGGGCGATAATGCCACACCCGCCGCCTACCGGGACTGGAGCATTCTGCCGGCCAAGCCCGACTCCGTCACCGAGGTGCCCCAGGGCGGGCGCGTGCGCCCGCTGCGCCTCCTGCTTACCCAGGACCCGCTGTTTTCCGGATTCGCCCTTCCGCCGGGAGCCACGCCCACCCTCGCCATCCGGCGTGCCCTGCACTGGCCCAACCTGGAGACCAACAGCGTGATGGTCATCGAGGCCGGCAGCGATCTTCCCTTCCTCGCCAGTCGCTATTTCGGCAAGGGCCGTGTCCTGCTCTGCGCCGTATCCGCCGATCGCCGATGGAGCACCCTGCCCATGACCTCCTTCTTTCTGCCCATGCTGCACCAGATCGTCCAGTTCGGCGCCGGCCTGGCCAAGGAACCCCTTTACGTCTGGACCACCCCCACGATGATCCTCTCCGACTCCCTGCCGGACTTAACCGAGAACGACCAGATCCTGATGCCGGACGGGCGCCTGCTGACCGTCCGCCCTGTGCGCCAGGGATCCGATATTCTAATGGAGGCGGAGGGCGTGGAGGAGCCCGGTATCTACACCCTCTCCCGCAACGGGGACCCCGCCTCACCCGTGCTGGCCGTCAACATTGAACGCAAGGAATCCGCTCTTGAACCCATTGAGGGGTCCGCCCTGGGCGCCCTGACCGGCCTCCCGGGTTTCCGAGTCGCCCTGGACGGGGAGGACCTGCAACAACAGATCAACGAATACAGGCGGGGCCGGCCGCTGACCGAAACCTTGTTCTGGCTGGCGCTGCTGCTGGCCATCGCGGAGGGTTGGCTGGCGAACCGGATCTGCCGCAACCGGTCAACCCTTGTGGCGACCGTGAAGGTTCAGGAATCCGGGCGGATCAGGAGTCCAGCCTCACCCTGAGAAGAGAAACATCATGACGGATCTTATCGTTGAACATATGGTGCCGGTCTGGATGATCGTCACGGGCTTGACCGTGGCGGGGGTCGCCGCCGTGTTGTCGCTCTGGCGGTACCTGTCCTTCAAGCCGGCCCATCTGGTCCTGCTCGTCCTGCGGCTGCTGTTCCTCGCCCTGCTCGGCTGGTGCCTGCTGCTGCCAGCCCGCCAACGGACACAAACCGAGTTGATCAAGCCCCGCTTCCTGGTGCTGCTGGACACCTCCGCCAGCATGGATCAAAGGCCCGCCGGCGTAACCACCAGCCGCTGGATGGTGGCCCAGAGCCTGTTGCGCGAACCCTGGACGCGCCGGGTGGCGGCCGATTGTCTGCTGGATGTCTTCACCTTTGACAGCGAGGTCCGCCCGCCCGTCACGCTTGCCCAGGCCTCCACCAACACCCCCCAGGGGAAAACCACTTCCTTGCGCGAAACCCTGAGGAAGATCGCCGAGCGGCACAAGGGACAAAGCGTCGCCGGCCTGTTGCTCCTGAGCGACGGGCTCGACACCCGGGAACTGCATTCGGATTGGGCCGGCGAGCCGTCGCCCTATCCCCTCTATACGGTGCGGCTGGAGCCGCCGGGCCTCTGGGAATCGGAGCCCGATGTGCGAATCGTCAGCGCCGACACGCCGCGCCGGGTGGTCGTGGGATGGGACACCAAGCTCACCGTAACCGTTGCCGGGCAGGGGACCCGGGGCCTGCCTTTCGATGTGCGCGTCATGGAAAACGGCGGCCTGCTGGAGAGCCTCCCGTCGCAATTGCCGGATGAGGGCGGTTCGCGCGAGATCACCTTCCGCCTGCCGCATCCCGAGGTCGGCAACTTCACCTATGCCATCGCCATTCCACCCCTGGAGCGCGAGACCCGCACCAACGACAACGTCTTCAGTGTCAATGTGCAGGTGATCGATGCGCGCAACCGGCTGCTCTACGCCGAAAACACGCCGCGCTGGGAATCCAAGTACCTGGCGCGGGAACTGAAGGTGAATAAAAACATAACCCCCATGATGTTCATCCGGGGACCCGGCGGCAAATTCCTGTCCTACGGGGAGCGCGCCGGCATGACCCTGGATATGACCGATGAACAACTCACCCTTTTCAAGACGGTCATTCTGGGCGATCTCGATGCCGACATGCTGGGCGAGGCACGCGCCACCGCCCTGGTGAAGTTTGTTGAAAACGGTGGCAGCCTGGTGCTGCTGGGCGGACCGGCGGCCTGGTCGGGCAAGGGATTCGCCGCCACGGCGCTGAAGGCCCTGTTGCCCTTCAGCCGGCCGGGTAACCCGCCCGCCATCGCGGGCACGTTTACAGCCTCGCTGTCGGACGAGGGTTCCGCGCACGCTGTTTTCACCGCCAACTCCGCCGCCTGGGAAAGTCTGCCCCCCGTCCTCTCAATCTTCCCAGGGGCCAAACCGGCCACCGCCGCCATGACCCTGATCGAGGCGAAGACCCCTGAGGGCGGAACGAATCCCCTTTTGATCACCCAGAAATACGGACAGGGCAAAGTGGTCGCCATCCTGACCGATTCCTTCTGGCGCTGGCAGCTGAACCCGGGCCGGACGCGCCCTTACGCGCTGTTCTGGAGTCAACTCATCGAATGGCTCTCCCCGGCCGAGACCACGCTCGAAAAATATGAGTTGGACCTTTTCGCCGACATGGGCGACCTGTATCTGGGTCAGTCCATTGCCCTTAAAACCCGGTTCAGCGGTCAGGAAAAAAATCCTCCGGCGGCGGCAAAAATTATCTGCGAAATTCAAACGCCCGAGAATCGACACCTGCAACTGACCATGGCCAAACAGGATGTCAGCGTTTCCGGCCGCAATTATCCGGGCTACGGCACCGACTATGCGCCCCAGGCACCCGGCCTGTACCGCGCCACGTCCTGGGTGGAAATCGAGGGGCGTAAAATCGAGTCCGCCCCCTATTCCTTCTTCGTCCAGGCCTTTACCCCTGAAAACATGCCCCGCCCCATCAGCCTGACCGTCCTCCAGGCCCTGGCGGACGGCAGCAACGGAAAATTCTGCGAACCCTCGGAAGTCGACCAGACGTTGTCGTCGCTGAAAGTCACGGCCCGCCAGGAATCGCGCCTCGACTTCAGATCTTTATGGCAACGCTGGTGGGTGATCGCTTGCCTCATGGCGTTACTGGTCGTAGAATGGATCATCAGGAAATTGAGGAACATGGCGTAGTTATGAATACATCCGCATTCAAGGCCAGCCGGGTTCGAGGACCGGTTATGATCGCCAGCCTGTTCCTTTTGGGCGGGTTGTTAGCCACCCCTGCTGGGGCGGCTTACAACCTCGTCGTGAACGGCAGTTTCTCCGCCCCCGATGACCCGCTCAAAGGCTGGCGGTATATCTATAATGCGTCAGGCGATAGCTGGTACGCCAACAACCACAAGCTCGTTGCCGTGGTCGATCAGGATAAGGACCGCCATGGAGTCTTAAAGCTGCACGGGACTGCAGCCGAGTTGCAGGTCCCCGGACAGGGCGTCAAAGTAGACAGCCACCCGATTCCCGTCGATCTCAGCAAAGGCAAATACCGATTCAGCATTTACGCGCGCAGCACCGGACCGACCTGCCGGATCCTGATCGAAGGCTACCGGTGGGCGCCCGGCATCACCCCGCACGAGTCCCCCCTGAACACCGAACTGCGCAAATGTTATAAGCTCAGCCAGGTTTATTTCGGCAAAGAGGACGCCGGAACCATGGCTCATCTGAGCGGAGCCTGGCAGAAAGGGTCCACGGTTTTCCCATCCGACAAGTTGTCGGACCTGGCCAAAACCAGCCTGTCCCAGATCAAATTTCTGGTCATTCATATCGTCGCCATCGGCGGCTACGAAGGCGATCTGTTCGTGGATGATGCCCGTATCGAGAAAATCCAGTAACCGATGAGCTCACCCTTCCAGCAACAACTCGCTCAGGTCAACCAGAAGATCAACTTCTGGAAAGCCGAACGGGTGTTGCTGCTCTGGGGTTCGGGATTGGCGGTCGTCCTCTGGGGCCTGAGCCTCTCCGACTTCCTGCTGCGCTATGCGCGGACGGGCCGGCTTGTGGCGGGCGGCGCTTTCCTGCTTTTGGTGACGGCGACCGTCGTGCATCTCGTTCTGACGTTACGGCGGCGGCGTTCGGAAAATGCCGTGGCCGCCCTGCTCGAACACGGCTTCCCGCAACTCGACAATCACCTCATCAATTACGTCCAGTTAGCGGCGGAAACCGGCGACCGATCCCCCCTCCGCCAGGCTTACCTCAAGGGCGGAGTCCCGCAATGGGGCGGCCTTGATCTCCGCGCGCTCCGGGACCGGCGCGCCTATCTCCGGATTTACGGGACGGCCTTTGCGGCAGCCCTCTTTCTGGCCACTCCTTTTTTCTGGGTCGGCAGCGCCTGGCCCATCGCCATGCTCCGTATCCTGAACCCTTTTTCAAACCGCCTTCCCGCCACACTGGTCACCCTTGTTTCCGTCAATCCGGGCGACACCTCCATCCTGCGCGGCGACCCCGTCGTTCTCTCCTGCACGGCCCGGGGATTCCGAGGACAAAATATTGAGCTCGATCTCTGGCCGGCTGACGATGCTCATTCATCCGTCCTCATGGGGACCATGACCGGACAGGGCACGGAATCTTTCTCGTTCCGTCTTCCCAAAACCACGTCCGACACCCGGTACCGCATCCGGGCCGGGGACGCCCTGCCCTCCCCGACCTACCGGATCCGGGCGCGCGCCCCACTGGTTGTCGAGTCCCTGACGATTGCACTCAGCCCACCCGACTACACCCGCCTGCCCGCCGTTCGCACCAACGCGCTTGAGGCGCGCCTGAGCGTGCCGCAATATTCACGGGCGGAATTCGAACTGCGCTGCAGTCGGCCCCTGACCCAGGCCTCCCTGTCGATTGACTCCGGCACCGGCATCGCCCTGAAATCCTCCGATAACGGCGCAACCTGGAGCGGCGGGGTCCCGGTGTCCTCCGGGGGGGTGTTCCGGATTTTTGTTCAGGACATTGAGGGGGCCGCACTGACCAACGATATCCCCTTCCAGTTGATCCCCGACAAGGCGCCGGCCATCCGAATCGTGGCCCCGACCGGACGGACGATTCTGGCCACCGGGTCCTCGCCGGCCATCCGCTTCGAAGTCAACGATGACTTCGGTATCAACCGCATCGCCCTCCTGCGCGTCGTCCGCGGCGGGGAGCGGTCCCTGGATGAGGCCGAAACCATGAAGGAATGGCCGGTCTCCGAATTGAAAGCCTTCAGCGCCGACTGGCGCGGCGACTTCACCGATGTCGTGCCCGGCACGGAATTCCGGGTGGTCGCCCTCGACAACCGGCGGCCCGTCGCCCCGCTGCAGTCTGTCTCGGGGCCCATCCTCTTTGAACCCGCACCCGCCCAGGCTCTTGTGCAGCAGGAGAAACTGGCGACCGCCGCTGCCAACGTATCGCTCGCCAAACTGGTGGACCTGCAGCGCGCCAACCTCAACACGACGGTCAGATTGAAAACCGCCCTGCCCCAGACCGCCGTCGAACCGTGGAATGCCGCCCTGGCCACACAGACGGAAGTTCGCCAAATCGCCGCCACCCTCCTGAACGACGCCCAACGTCCGCTGGGCAGCCTGACCCTGCTCTTGAAACAAGCTTTCGACGGCCCCATGGTGCAGGCCATTGATGCCCTCAACCGGACGACCAAGGCCGAAGCGACGGACCTGCCCGCCCTCGCGCAGCAGGCCGTGGACCAGGAGTCGGCCATCCTGCGCATGCTGACCCAGATTGAGGTCGGCCTCGCCAAGGTGCAGGCCCATCAATCCGCCACGGGCCTGCTGGGCCTGATCGATTCGCTGGTCAAGGGCCAGCAGGAAACCCTGGAACAGACCCAGGCCGACGTCAAAACCGGGGCCCGTTCCAAACCGCTCGTCAAACGGCAGGATGCCCTGGCGGTGGATATGGCCGAGTTTTTGCAGCTTTGCCGCAGCGACGCCCCTTCGCAGGACTCCAGCGATGCTGACTTTATCAAGCTCGCCCGGCAGGCGGCGGATCTCGCCGACTCGAAGAGCATCCGGGCTGACATGCTGACGGCGGCCGAGCACCTTGAAGCCCAGCAACTGGCGGACGCCATCCCGGTGGAATCGCGCGCCCTGGCCGGCCTGACCGAGGTTCAGAAATTGCTCAACCAGTGGCGCGCGGCGGAAGCCCAACGGAAAACCGAGCAGTTGCGGGATCTGTTGGACCAGGCGCGCACCACCCTGGAGAAAATGGCCGACGTCCAGGCCAAGGTTGTCGCCGCCATCCGCGCCACCGAGACTCAAAAGGATCAGTCCACCAAGGATGATCCCCTGACCCTGGAAAACCAGGAATTGAAGGCCGCCATGAAGGACGCCGCCCTGAAGCTTGCCAATGATCTTCAAGCCCTGCCGGAATTACCGGCGATGAATCAACTCGTCACCGACGTCAGCCAGATCTTCGAGGAGATGAAACAGCTCGCCGGCTCCGACAAGACCAAAGCCTCCGAGTTGGGACTCCAGAAGGAGGATTTTCTGGCGGAAGGACTGGGCGTGGCCCTCGGCAAGATCGACGAGATGGAAATGTGGCTGGCCGCCAAACCGGACGCCGTCAAACGCAACACGGAGACCTTCGACAAGCAGGAACTCCCCAAGATTGCCGACGCCACGCTCGGAGCCCCCCTGGAAGACATCATCGGCGATTTGCAGAAACAGGAGGAGGACATCAAGGAGGAGGCGGATGACTCCACCGGCAACCAGGGCGTACCCGACATGCCGCCGGGCTGGGACATTGCGGAAGGTGAAACCACCAGTTTTGGCGCCAAGGGAAAATCCGGCAACGAAGCGCCCGAGCACAAGGATCAGGACGGACGCGGCAACGTGGGACGGCAGGGCATGGCGGATGGAGAGGTCGCGGCCGCCTCGGGGAAGATCAACGAGGGCGATAAGAATATCGACAAGCGGATGACCCGCGACGCCTCGCAGGGCGGCGAGGTCAAGGAAGATGAGCACGCCCAGGCCAAGGCCACCGGCGGCGGAAAATTGTCCGGCTTCGGCGAGGAGAAAGGCATGGCCGGCAGCGGCCCGCGCCGGGACTCGAGCGATGAAACCCCGTCCGAACTGGGAAAACAGGCCATGCTCCGCCGGCAGGCCGATGCCATCTATGCCCAGGCCACGCTTAAACATATCCGGACCGGATCCATGGACAAAGCCATTCAGCACATGCGCCAGGCTGAGGACGCGATCAAGAATGGCCTTCCCAGCCGTCAGGTCCGCGAATTCCAGCGGCGCGCCGTCGCGGCCTTGAAGCAGACGCGGACCGAGCTTGATAGCGGTTTTTCAGATGCCGCGCCGCTGGACATTCAAGCGGAGCGAACCACCGATGACCAGGTTGCCTCGACGTCCGACGAGGCGCCGGCAAAATACCGGGACATGGTCTCCGATTACTTTAAAAAACTGAGTGAGAAGCCTTAATGAGCTATCGCCATTCCCTGATCAAGATTCTGTTCACCCTTCACGGGGCCTGGCTGGCGACGGGCGGGGCCGCCCTCGCCGAAAACGTCTGGCTGGATAATAAGGCGTCGCTCCGGGTGGACGTGGAGGTCACCGAAGCCCCGACCAGTCCCGAGGCCGGCATCATCGCCATGATCCCGGATGGCGGCCTGCTTCCCAAACCCGTGCCGGAACCGGTGGTATACGGCGCCGATGGCAAACTCCTCCCCAGCGAAGTCCTGTGGCATAATCCTAACGAAGGACTGGCGGTCGTCTTCCAGCCTCCGACCGGAGGGAACACCGTCTCCCTCTACTTCAAGGGAGTGGCCGCCGCCGCACGAGGAACAGGGGCGCTCCGACCCAGCCTGCTGGTGTATACCCGGGAACTTACCTCCGCCAGTCTGGAACTGGCTCAAATCATCCCCAACCGGCTGACCGGAATCACCGACACCCGGGTGACGCAGGTTGCGGTGATCGGGCAACGGGGGAACCCGATGGGGAAGGACGATAACTACCTCTCGTATTACACCGGCTGGATCAAGCGCGCCAAAGCAGCCCGGGTTTACTTCGCCACCATCTCCGACGAAGGTTCTGAACTGCGCATCGACGGGAAATCCGTCGCCTCCTGGCCGGGATTGCACACCCGGAAGGATGGCGCCAAGGGCCAGTTCGGCGGCTGGGTCGAGCTCAGCGCCGGCCTGCATCGCATCGAGTATTTCCATTTCGAAAAAGAGGGCGACCAGGAGACTCAGGCCGCCTGGCGTATTCCCGGCGAGACGAGCGGCGACCTTCCAGTGATGATCCCCGCCACAGCCTTCATTCGTTCCGGCAAGGCCAGTCTGGTGCGGGCCGCCTTCCGCGACGGACGGCCTGTCGCCGCCATCGCGGGCAACACGCGGGCCGTCAACTATTTCTGGTTCGGAACCCTGCCCGCCAATCTCTTCCGCCTGGAGGCGGTCCTGACCGCCGACAATCCACCGGACACGGTCTACACCTGGAGTCCGGATCCCGAGCGCCGCCGGACCGGACCCACGCTCGACTGGATCTTTGAAGGCCCTGAGCCGCGCCCTCTGACGCTCACCGCCTCCAACGCGAAAGGTGCCAGTCTCGTCACCGTTCCGGTCCTCTCCTTCACCCCGCCCCCCAAGGCCAGCGTGGGGCAACCGAGCGACCGGCAGGCCTTCCGTAATAGTCTGCTGAACATGTGTCGGGCGATCCCTGCCGGCAAGGATCCCTGCGCCCGCTGGAGCCCCGACCTTTGGGCCACCCTCGTCGGGGTCTCGGAACCTTATCGCGGCTACGACCTGTTGCTGGAGATAGTCTCCCGTGAATCGGGCAGCCTGAAAGCCCTGACCCCGGCTGACCGGTCGTTGCTGCAGGACATCCTGATCGGCACGATGCGTATCATCAACACCAACGACGTCTCCAAATGGCTGGGCCGGTTCGAAGAGACGGATCCTGACCGGGAAGGCAAACGACGCTGGAAGGATGAGCGCTTTGACTTCGTGCTCTACGACCTTCAGGATATTCCCGCCGCCCGTCCCCTGGCTGCGGAGTTTCAGTCGCGCGCCATGAACCCTGCGGAAACAGCCATGGCCAACGTCAGGATGGGGGATGTGGAACGCGCCGCCGGGAACATCGAGGCGGCCACCCGTCTCTACAGTTCCGCTCAGGATCGCTATCGGGAAGCCACCCGCACTCAGACCATGATGAGAAATGTCCAGACGGCTGCCACCCCGCGCGGGTTACGCCGGCCCGGAGACAAGAGCCAGCCCGAGGAACCCGAGGAGGCCCTCCGCGTGACAACCCAGAACTGGAAGACCTTCGCCGTGCAGGAAGCCGCGTATCTGGCCACCACCCGGAACCTGATTAAAAAAGGCTACCTCTTCGAGGCCAGATCCGTGTTGCGAAAGTGGGAACTGGAAGTCCCGTTGTGCAAGTTGAGCGGCGACTATCCCCTCGCCGAGGCTGAATATTTCATCGCCGCCCAGCATTACACCCGCGCCTTGGCAGGGCTCCGTATCTACCGCAAGGGCGTTGACGTCTCGGCCTCGCTCCCGGAAGCCATGGGGCTCGAAATGGATTGTCTGACCCGATTGAACAGGGTAGCCGCCGCCAAGGAACTGGCCAAGGATATCGCGAAACGATTCCCCAACCATCCGATCGGCGAGAGAGCCAGGCAAGTTTTGGAGTACGGTATTTAACCCCATGAACCCATCAAACCCTCATCCCATCACGTCAGGCCGGCCCCGTGCGGCGAAGCCTCCGGCGGAGCCGAATCTTTTCCGACTCGCCGCCCTCTTCCTGCCGCTCGTCTGCCTGGCACCGTTCTTTGCAGCGGGTGCCCCGGAACCCCGGTCCGGCACGGGAACCCGGCAGTCCTCCCATCTCTATACCGCCCCGGACCCGGCAGCGGGTGGCGGCATTCACGGAAGGGTCAGTCAGCTCGAGAAACCCATCGTGAGCGCTTTCGCCCAGGCCTCCGATGACTGGAAACGCGTCTATCGCGGCGACTTGAGTTCGGACCGGATGGAGTTCACTTTCTCCGGGCTGCCGGTGGGAGTGTACGACCTGTTCATTCTTTACGCCGACAGCTTCTACGAGGGGCTGAGCCTCACCCGCGACGAGAATACGCTCACGGACAAGGACAAGGCCTCCATCAAGGCGGCCATCATGAAATCCACGGCTTTCTTCAACGAAAAGGAAATCCATCGTTGTGAAGGCAACACCGGCTACGCCGGCAAGGCGCGGTGCGTACTGCAGGAAGTCCGCACGCGCCCCGTGACGCTGCAAAGCGCCGAGACGCGCAGCAACATCCAGATTCGCAGCATCAAACTGATCCTGCCAGAGGACGTCGGCCCCGGCTGGAGCGTGATCAACTCCCGTGAAATCGTGAGGCAGGAGGTGGCCGCCACGGACGTCCGAGGGTTTCTGACTCATCACTTTGTTCCGGAATTGGGACATATCCGTGTGATCGACAAAATCAAGGAACTGGGCAACTTATCGCTGCAATAGTGCGGCTGGCATCAGAGGAAAGGAACCGGAAAACGCCATGGCAACATT
Source organism: PVC group bacterium (assembly GCA_945898015.1). GTDB lineage: Bacteria > Verrucomicrobiota > Kiritimatiellia > CAIKKV01 > CAIKKV01 > CAIKKV01. The sequence goes on from CAMDGM010000037.1 coordinate 15,320, forward strand.
ACTTTTTTTAAACGGCATTGAAGAGAACAAGACCTTCACCCTTCACGACCACAAACCGAACATCATCGGGCGCAACGCCGGATGCGACATCCTCATCAAGGAAACCGTCATCTCGGGTCAACATGCCCGCATTGAACGGCAGAACGACGCCTGGACCATTACGGATCTGGGAAGTTCCAACGGCACAACCATCGAGGGCGACGACGTCCAGACGGCGCCTTTGAGCCATGACACGCTCATCCTGTTCGGAGCCGAGATCAAGGCGCGCTTTCTGGACGACCACGCCGCCGCCAAGCCGGCAACGCCGGCCAGACCGGCCTCCCCGCACGCCGCCGTGCCGGCGGCCTCGGCCGACGAGCTGGCCCTGGTCGAGCAGATGAAGAAGAATACCGACCTGATCCGCAAGGAAGTCGGCAAGGTCATTATCGGCCAGACCGAGGTGCTCGACCAGGTGTTGATGGTGCTTCTGGCGGGCGGGCATGGCCTGCTCGTGGGCATGCCGGGCATGGCTAAAACGCTCATGGTCAGCACCATCGCCCGGGTTCTCGACATGGATTTCAAGCGCATCCAGTTTACCCCGGACCTGATGCCCACCGACATGACCGGAACCGAGATCCTGCAAACCAACCGCGTCACCAACGAGAAGGAATTCCAGTTCATCAAGGGGCCGATGTTCTGCAACCTGCTGCTGGCCGACGAAATCAACCGGACACCGCCCAAGACGCAGGCGGCGTTGCTTGAAGCGATGCAGGAAAAACGCGTCACCGTGGGCAACACCACCTACCCGCTGGATAAACCGTTCTTTGTGCTCGCCACCCAGAATCCCATCGAGCAGGAAGGCACCTATCCTCTGCCGGAAGCGCAGCTGGATCGTTTCATGTTTAACATCTGGGTGGATTATCCGCTTGAACATGAGGAGGAGCAGATCGTCAAGGCCACCACCGTCACCCAGACGGCCGAGCCGCAAAAGGTGCTCAACAAGCAGGACCTGCTGCAACTGCAGGATGTCGTCCGGAAGATTCCGGTGTCCACGCACGTCATCAAGTACGCCATCCGCCTGGTGCGGGCCACCCGCCCCAACGACCCCAAGTCGCCGGACTTCATCAAACAGTATGTCGCCACCGGGGCCGGCCCGCGGGCGGGCCAGTTCCTGGTCCTGGCCGCCAAGGCACGCGCCGTGAGCGAAGGACGGATTCATGTGAGCTGCAACGATATCCGCCTGGCAGCCGGGCCGGTTCTGCGACACCGCCTCCTGACCAATTTTGCCGCCGACTCGGAGGGGCTGTCTTCGATGGCTCTCGTCGAACGCCTGCTGACGACCATCGAGGAACCCGATGAAAAAGACTATACGTGAGGCAGCCCGTGTGCCGGTCCTGTCACGGTTGGCCCTCCTGTTTTTGTGCGGAGTCCTGTTCCTCCCGATGGCCGGAGCCATTCCCCTTGAAGTCAGGGAACCGGGCTTTACCCTGACCCTGCCCGAAGGGTTCATGGAGGTTACGGGGAGCAACACGGAATCCCGCCGTTTTTTCATGAGCGGGTCAGCCTCCGACGGACAGTCCAACACCAGTCTGACGATCAGCCGGCTGTCCGGTAATCACGCGCCGGGCTTCCGCCGGGACGAGCAGTCGGATGAGTTCAAAATTCTCGGCCGTTATTCCGAGCGGCTCAACAACCAGGATGTGGCGGTGCTGGTGGCGCAGGTCTCCTCCAACAACACCTTTGCCATCGAACAAAGCGCCAGCGTGCCCATTGACCCGGGAATCCTTATGCTCGACCTCCGCACCCACACGGATGATGACAAGAAGGCTCATGCCATGATGAGGAAGATCATCCGGTCCCTGGTCACCCAGGCCCGGCAACAGGCCGACCGTCCGGAAATCCAGGGCTGGCGCAGTGCTCTCATCTGCCTGACCCTGGTGGCCATCGTCTTTATCGTGGCCCTGGCCCGTCGCTGAGATTGCGTCAGAACACAATCGGCGCGAAAACGGAGTAGGCCGTCAACTTTTCCCGGCCTTTGAGGAATCCGAGTTCGATCAGGAAATCGATTTCCACGACTTTCCCGCCCGCCCGTTCAATCAACCGGGCCGAGGCTTGGGCGGTGCCGCCGGTGGCCAGCAGGTCATCGATCAACAGTACCGGTTCGCCGGGTTCAAAGGCATCCTCGTGAACCGCCAGGGTCGCGGAACCATATTCCAGATCGTAACTCTCCTCAAACGTCCGGTAGGGCAGCTTGCCCTTCTTGCGGATCGGCACCAGACCGGCCTTGAGTTTATAGGCCAGCGCCGAGCCAAACAGGAAGCCGCGCGCATCGATGACCGCGACCTTCTTAATCCCCTTGTCCTTGTGGCGCTTTGCGAATAAATCGATCGCCGCACGAAACAGGACCGGATCCTTGAGGATGGTCGTGATGTCCTTGAACAGAATTCCGGGCTTCGGAAAATCGGGAACATCGCGGATCGCCGCCTTCAATTTACGTATGCTCATCTTGGCCTCCTGAATATGAATGGGGGAAACCCTAGCACAGAATGTGGACATGGTTCAAAAACAATTGACACAAAGACGGCGGACGGGCAAGTATCAGAAAGAGTCATCGCAAACCAGACAGGGAGAATTTATGAAAAAGGGATTATTGACCGGGGTCAAGGTGGGCTTGTTGAGTTTGGGTGCCTGCATGCTGGCGGGCTGCGCCACGATGCCCGGCGGCGTGGCACCTTCGTCAACGCCCCTGGAGGGCCGGAATTATGTCGTCCTGGGCCGCACCGCCGCCACCGATAGCCGCATCTGCCTGTTCGGACTCATTCCCATCAGCGGACACAACTCCATGCGCGCAGCGATTGATGCCGCCGCACGGCGGGTGGACGGCGACGCCCTGATTGATGTGACGGTGGAGGGTTACTCCCAGTTCTGGTTCTTCTTCAGCCGTGACGTCACCCGAGTTGAAGGCCGGGGCATCCGCTTCACCAAGTGACCGCCAGGAATTCCCGGGTGCTCGTATGGTGAACGCCGTTTCAAAGGACCTGCCCGTGGCCGGGGAAGTCTTCAGCCTGACCGGCTGTCCGGCTTTTCTCATCCCCCCGAAACACGCCGCGCCCCGTCACGGGAGGCCATGGGTATGGTACGCCCCGACCCTCCCCGGCCTCCCAGGCAAGGAGGAGACGTGGATGTTCCGGAAGTTCATCGAGGCCGGCCTTGCCGTGGCCGGTATCGATGTGGGTGAATCCTGCGGCAATCCCGCGGGACGTGCCCTCTATTCCGCCTTTTATGCGGAGCTCGTCCAGAAGAGAGGCCTTTCGAAAAAGCCGTGTCTCCTGGCGAGAAGCCGCGGCGGGTTGATGCTTTACAACTGGGCCGTGGAGCATCCTGCCGCCGTGGCCTGTGTGGCCGGAATCTATCCGGTCTGTAATCTGGCCAGTTTCCCCGGGCTTGACCGTGCCTGCCAGGCTTACGGCATGACCGAGGAGCAACTCCGCGCCAGTTCGCCGGAGCATAACCCCATCGACCGCCTCGCGCCTTTGGCAGAAGCCCGGGTCCCGCTCTATCACATCCATGGGGATTGCGATGACCTGGTGCCATTGGATCGGAATTCCGAGATGCTGGCGCAACGGTACCGGAAACTGGGCGGCACCATCACGCTCAACGTGATCAAGGGAGAAGGGCACACCGTCTGGCCGGGTTGGTTTGAGTGTCAGGAACTGGTCGATTTCGTGATCGCCCGGGCGCAGTAAAAAACAGACCCCTCAATGAACCCGGAGATATCCCTGGCTCACAAGCGCCCAGAGTCCGGCCCCGAGCGCAAGCGCCACCCCCACCCAGACGGTCCATTCACCGCCCGGCAACCAGGTAAAAGCCGGACGCCAAAGGGACGACTCTCCCCGGCCTGCGGCGGACCGGCGGGACGCTGGGGCAGGCAACAAGGGACAATCCTTCGCCACCCGTACCAGCACCACGGAGACATTATCATCACCGCCCGCCTCGAGCGCGGCCGCGATCAAGGCCTTCGCCAGATCCTGTAGATCCTCATCGTGGCGACACCTCAGGAACTCATGAATCTGACGATCGCTGAGCATCTTGTCCAACCCGTCGGAACACAGCAGGAACAGATCGCCCGACGCCACCTCCACCTCCGTTGATTCCAACCGGACGTGCCGGTCAAGACCTACCGCACGGGTAATGACGCCCCGGTACATGGCCGGCAAATTCCGATCATCCCGAAGCCCGGCGGCGGCAGCCACCGAATGATCGGTCATCAACTGGACCAACTCCTCGCCCCGACACCGGTAGGCCCGGCTGTCGCCGGCATGGAGGACAACGGCTCTGGAGGGGGTGGTCGGATCGAAAACCAGTACGACCACCGTGCTCCCGGCCCCGCCCAACCCCAGCCCCTCGGCCCGCTCTTTGATCCAGAGGCTGGCCGCATTGATCGCCCGTTCGGCCCGTTTCGCGGCGGACCCTGCCCGCCCGGAGGCGGCCGCCTCCGACGATTCGGAAAATTCTTTTCTCAGGGCATCGACCACCGCCTGACTGGCCACCTCGCCGCCCTGCAAGCCCCCCATCCCATCCGCGACGCAGAACACCCCCCGCTCGGGAAGCCGCAGAACCGCATCCTCATTGTTCTTGCGACAATGCCCGATATCCGTCAGTTCGGCCGATGCGAGATGCTTAAAAATGTTGCCTGCCATAGGTTTGCCTGAATCGTTCACATCCTTATCCCAGAGGGCTCATGATGATACCCGCCCCCTATCCGCCCGCAAGGCAAAACCGAGCCCCCCCGCAAACCCATCCGTAATTTCAGACTGGGTGAATGGCGGCGGGCTGTTTATAATCGGCCCGGTCTATGAACAGTCGCGCCCACTATGACCGATTAAGCCGGGATACCCTCGACGAGGCCCTCGCACGCATCCCGGGCTATGCCGCCTGGCGGTCGTTTGATCCAGGCCCTTCCGTTCCCATCGATCAGCGCTATGCCGCCCTGCCCATCCTGACGAAACAGGAGTTGCGCGACCATTTTCCCCTCGGGTTCATCCCGCCCGGCCGCGATCTGCCTGCCGGGCTGAACAACGGCGAGGTGGAATACGCCAGAACCAGCGGCAGCACGGATGACGAGGTCACGCTGGTATTTCACGCCCCCTGGTGGGAAGCCTCCGAAAAGGCAGCCTGGCAACTGAACGACCATGCACGCCAGATCGCCACCGGCACGCATCGTGAGGCGGTGCTCGCCTCGCCCCGCTGTGTCGGCCCCGGCTACACCGAGCGTCCGCTGAGCATGGAGGAACGCACCCTCGGCCGGCATCTATATCTTAACCAGCAGATCAATCCCGCCACCTGGACGCCTGCCGATATCCGCCGCATGGTCGAGGAGCTGAACCGATATCAACCCGTTGTCCTGGAGGCCGACGCCGCTTACCTCGCCTTCTTCACCCGCCGGGTTGCCGAACTCGGGTTCGCGGTCCACCAACCCCAACTGGTCTTCCTCACCTACTCCTTTCCGTCCCGCGTCTACCGGCACCAGATCCGACGGGTTTTCACCGCTCCCATGGTCAGTTCCTACGGTTCCACCGAGACCGGGCATGTGTTCATGGAATGCGAAGCCGGCCGCCTCCACCAAAACACCGCCCACTGCCGTGTCGACTTCCAACCCTGGCTCCCGCGCTATGGCGGCCCGACCCGCGGACGGATGCTCGTCACCGTTTTCCATAATCCCTGGTTCGCCGTGCTCCGGTTCGACACCGGTGATGTCGCCACCCTGGATACCCGCGGCCCCTGCCCCTGCGGACGCACCGAGGGGCTGACCCTGGCCTCGATCGACGGGCGGACCCAGGATGTCACGTATTCATCCGACGGCCGCGCGATCACCGTGGAGGATCTTGATGTGGCGCTGGCCGGGATCCGGACGCTGACCGGCTGGCAACTGGACCTCCCCGAGCCCATGTTCCTGCGATTGCATATCCTGACCGAACGGGACGCGGCGGAGCCGACCCGCAAGGCGGCACATGAAATTCTGGAATGGATCTATGGCGCGGAGATGCGGATCGAAGTCGCCGCCGTTCCCTCGCTTCAACCTGAACGGTCCGGGAAATTCCGTTTTGCGCGCACGGCCTTCCCGGTGGACCATGCCCGCTTGTGGAACACCCCGCCATGAAACCGCTCTATCTTCTGGCAGGCGGTCATGGACCAGCCCGCCACGACCCCGATCCTCTGCTTCAGGCCGTATTTTCCCAAATCGACCGGAAGCGTCCGTCCATTGCCTATGTGGGGGCCGCCAGCGATGATGACCGTGATTTCCTGAAATGGATCTCCGCGCTGTTCCGGAAGGCGGGCGCGGGGAAAGTCCGCCTCGCGCCGACAGCGGCCGGCGCTGATCGCGATGAAGCCCTCCGTGTCTTGTCGGAATCCGACCTGGTCTATATCAGCGGCGGGGATGTGGAAGCCGGCATGCGTATCCTGCAGGCCGGCGGTCTGACGCCCTTCCTGAAGCGATTGCAGAACGCCGGCAAACCTTTCTTCGGTCTATCCGCCGGCAGCATCATGCTGGCACAGAGCTGGGTCCGGTGGCCTGATCCCTCAAACGACGCCACGGCGGAACAATTCGACTGCCTCAACCTGGCGCCGATCTTCTGCGATACCCATGCGGAGGCGGAGGACTGGGAGGAGCTTAAAATGCTTCTGAGTCTGGGACCCCACTCCCGGGCCGTCGGCTACGGTATTCCCAGCGGTGGCGCCCTGTGCGTCACGCCGGACGGGAAGGTTTCCGCCCTAGGCAAGCCCGCCGTCCGCTTTCAGAAGCAGGCCGGAGTCATCGTTTCCCTTCCCCCGCTGACCCCCGATTCTGCTTTCAGCTCTTCTCACGTCCGTTGATCCAGAAAACCCAACCAGCCATTCTCACGATGCCGTCCCAAAGGTAGGGCGGCCAGTCCCTTGGCCGCCGTCTGCCCGCTAATTTAACCCAACACGGCGCGCAAGGGACTGCGCGCCCTACCTTACAAATCCATCAAAGTGCTTTATCTTCTCCGCACATGAGCCGCCAATAAAAGAAATCTCTACCACCCGCTTCGCTGGAGGAAGAGGAGTCGCAGAGAAGTTAACACGGAGAAAACCTCATCATCCCCGGCCTCTTCCCGTCTCCCACCGCGAAGTCGTTGAACGAATTTCTCATAGGGCTTGAGCCTGAATACGATCCTGGTCAGATTCCACAAAGTCTCTGCCCTATGAGAAATTCGTTCAACATTTTGGGTTTCGAGGGGAAGTCAGAGGGTTTCTCAGTGCGGATTCTTCTCCGCACCTCAGTGCCTCCAGCGAAGCGGGTGGTGAATCTTGGCGACATGAGTTTTGAGTGCCAAAGGTAGGGCGGCCAGTCCCTTGGCCGCCGTCTGCCCACCCATTTAACCCGAAACGGCGCGCAAGGGACTGCGCGCCCTACCTTGAAAATCCATCATTACCATAGCTGACACCTATCAACCGGAACTTGGCTTAATGGGCCATCTCGTGTAGATTGATGGGCTGATTGATGATGGACAGAAAGAAAGGGTTGTTATGACCATTAAATCCGACAGGTCGCCGCTCGCCGAACCGATTCCCGTTGAGGAGCCTACCGAAAGCACCCGACATCTCTTCAAGCCGGAGGACTGGGTGGCCGCGCTGCTCACCACCCTGATCGCCGGCCTCGCGTTCTTCTACTACATGGCCCCGGAAGTCACCCTGCAGGACTCCGGGGAACTGGTCACCGGCGCCTTCACGTTCGGCGTCCCCCATCCCCCGGGTTACCCGCTCTGGGCCTTTCTGGGTTATATCTGGTCCCACTTCATCCTGCCCTTCGGCAATCCGGCCTGGCGGATCGGCATGCTGTCCGTCGTCACCGGCGCCCTCACGGTGGGCGCCCTCACGATCATGATGACCCGCAGCCTGCGATTGCTCCTGCACTCCCTTCCCTGGGCCGACTCGGTGGATGAGCGCCTGCAACACTGGATGGCCGTCACCCTGGGCGCCAGTGCCGCGCTGCTCTTCGGGTTCAACCGCGGAGTCTGGCTGTGGGCCTGCGTCTCGGAGATGCGCGTGCTCAATGTGTTCTCGTTCGTCCTGATCAGTTGTATCTTCTTTATCTGGACCATCCAACCGCACCGGCTGGGGTTCCTGTACACCACCATCCTCATCTTCGGCTTGAGCCTCGCCAACCACCAGACCATCTCAGTCATGGTGATCCCTCTCGCCGTCGGCGTCTTGGCCGTCGGGATCAACCAGTTCATGGAAGCGCGGCGCAAGGATCCGAAAACCGACGTCACCCGCCTGTTCATGACCAGTCTGGCCACGACCTGGGAACTCGCCACCGCCGGCCTGTTGAGCATCGCCGCAGGCCTCATCATCTGGTCCTGGCTGACGTACCCGCCGGCCTCCGACATGTGGCATACTCAAACTTTCTGGCTCGGCATGGGTTCCTGTGCCGCCGGGCTGGCGGGCCTGTACATCGGGCGGACCACCGGCTGGTGGAAGGAACGCCGCGCCATGATGTACGCCGGGCTCTTCATGCTGGGGGTCTCGTTCTATGCCTACATGCCGATCGCGGCGGCGACCACCCCGCCCATGAACTGGGGCTACGCCGCCACCAAGGAAGGGTTCGTGCATGCCGTCACCCGCGGTCAGTATGAAAAGGTCAAGGGGGCGGAGATCTTCAGCACCGACTTCCTGATCAAGATCAAGGTCTTCATGGAGGCCATGTTCAACCAATACTCGCTGCCCCTCAGCCTGTTCGCCCTGGTCATCCCGATTGTCATGATCTTCTACTGGCGCCGCTGCAAACCGCGCGGGCGGGCCTGGATGGTCTTTGTGTGCGCCGCCTTTGTGATCACCGGGTTCGGTCTTCTGACCATCATCAACCCGAAACTCGATCGCCAGGAGCAGGAGATCAACATCAAGTTCTTCGCCCCGGCCCACGGCTTTTACGCCATGCTCATCGCCTACGGGATCGCCACCCTCCTGAGCCTGTTCGCCTGGTGGCGCGCCAAGGCCGCCGGCATCGTCGTGCGAGTCGCCTGCGTACTCCTGCTGGCGCTCCCGCTGATCACCTATCAGCGCAACTGGGCGCTGTGCAACCTGCGGGGCCACGATTTCGGCTACCTGTTCGGCTACCTCATGTTCAACCCCGGCAACGGATACGAGCCCATGGAGCGCGACGCAGTCCTGTACGGCGGCACCGATCCGGGCCGCTTTGTGCCCACCTACATGATCTTCTGCGAGAGCCGGGTCGCCCCCGAGGACCGTTTCCGCGACAAGGACTTCGACCGGTCCGATGTCTACATCATCACCCAGAACGCCCTGGCGGATAACACCTACATGAGTTATATCCGCGACCATTACGATTTCTCGCGGCCGGATGTGACCAAACCCGAAACCATCGCCAAATTCCCCGCCTGGCGGCGCGGCGTGTTCAAACTCGGCACCCGGCTCCTGCACCGCGATCGCACCTATCCGAACGCGCCGATCTATATCCCGAGCGCCGAAGACGGCAACCGGGCGTTCCAGGAATATATCGGCGATGTCCAGTCCGGAAAGATCCCGGCCAGCGCTGATATTAAAATTGAAAACGGCAGGGTGAGCGTTCAGGGCGTGGGCGGCGTCATGGCCATCAACGGTATTCTTGCCCGCTGGATTTTCGACAAGAACAAGGACAAGCACGCCTTCTACGTTGAAGAAAGCTACGTCATCCCCTGGATGTACCCCTATCTCAGCCCGCATGGCGTCATCATGAAAATCGAGAAGGAACCCCTCCCGCCGCCTCAGGCCGACCCCAAACTCTGGGCGGACATCGTGGCCCGCGACAAGGCCTACTGGGACAAGCTGACCGCCGAATTCATCGCCCGGGAGGAATTCCGTCGTAATAACGACGCCAAGAAATCCTTTTCCAAGATGCGGTCCGCCCTGGCCGGTCTGTATACCGCCCGCGGCATGGTGGCCGAGGCCGAGTACGCTTTCCGCCAATCGCTCCAACTCTGCCCCGAAAGCCCTGAGGCGAACTTCCGCCTGGCCGACCTGTACATGCGGCAGCACCGCTTCAGCGAGGCCCGCGTCCTGATCGAGCAGTACCGGGTGCTGGACCCCTACAACCGGGGTGCCGTCGATTTCCTGAACGGCATCGCCGGCAACGAACAGGCCGATCAACGGCGCCTGGCCTTGGAGAAACTGATGGGGGAGAACCGGCTCGACATCAATTCCGCGATGGAACTGGCCTCCTTGTATCTGCGACTCGGACTGGAACCCCAGTTCCAGGGACTGACCCAGAGTCTGCTGAACAACACGAATCTGCCGCCGACCGTCTGCCTGGCGGTCGCCCGACTCTTCGGCGACGGCAAACGCTGGGAGATGCAGGTCGACGCCCTGAAGCGATACCTGAAGGTCGAGCCGAACAGTTACAAAAGCTGGATCGACCTGGCTTTCGCGCAAATGGCGCTCAACCGCCCGGAGGAAGTCCTGAAGAACCTGCGTCAGGCCGTAGCGGTCGGCGGGGAAATGGCCCGGACGGTCCTGCGCCGGGACGCCCGTTTTGCCCCGTTGCAGAACATCCCGGTCTTCCGGGCGCTGGTTCCGCCTCTTCCGGCCGCCTCATCATTGGAACTTCCGTTTTAGCACCTTACGAATTCAATCCTTCGAATTGTGGTAAGGATTTGGAGCAGAAAAGAATTTTTGAACAGAAGCTCGCGGAGGCCGCGAAGAAAAGACACATCTGCGCCTCCGGCGAAAAGCCAGGGTTTCGAATCAAACTAAATCCTGCGACAGCGGCGTATTCCACCGCTGTCGCCTTTGCGAGCTTTGCGAGCTTCTGTTAAAAACTCTTCCTCTTGGTTCCGGCTCTGCCGGGTTAGGTTACAAGTTTGGGAGGGACGGCGTGTCGCCGTCCGCTGCGCAGGACAGGGGCGCATCCCTGTCGGGTAATGGTGATCGGTAATCGCGTGATGAAACTCGTCCCCCCGAACTCTAACCTTGGCCCCGACCTCATCATTCACCCCACCTCCCTGGCCCTGCGCCAGACCCAGCGTCGCGCCCTCGAACGGGATTCTTTTTTTGACGGGCGCCCGCATCTCACCCTGGCTTCGTTCCTGAAAGCCTGCGCGGAAGCCGCCCTCGCCGACCATTCGGATGGACCGCTGCGCCCGATGGGTGACCTTGATCGCGAACTCGCGATCGTCGAGACGGTCATCCGCTTCCGCGCCACCCGCCCGAAACGTTCCGCCCCCCTGCAGGCGCTGGCACCGGCGGCGCTGGAGGAAACACTGGCGCAACTGATCGAGTCCGTCGCCCCGCTCGCGGATCGCGCCGCCGATTTTCTGGCCCTGCTCGCCGCCGACCGCCGCCATCCCAAAAATCCCGCCCTGGCCGCCCTGCATGCCATCTACACGGAAGTCTGCCGCTCACTCGGCGTGGCGGACGAGGCCACCATCAACGCCGCCATCCTCACGCTCCTGCGCGGCGACCGCGCCCGTTGGCCCGCCTGCCTCCGCCAGGTGCGCACGGTCGCCTTTTCCGCCATCCGCTGGGTGGCCCCGTTCCAGGAGTCGGTGATCGCGGCGTTGTCCGCTCAACTCGGCGAGGATCACGTTCTCGTGAACCATGTGCTCACGGATTACGAGCAGGACTGGTGGGGCGGTGAACTGATGACGAACGCCGGCCAACTGCTTTTCGGCGACGCCCGGGCCATTGCCGAGGACTGTACCGCTCAATCCGCCGCCACCCGATCCGCCATCGAGCATCTCACCAGCCTGCGCGAGGGCTACGCCATGCGCGACCGGGCCCTGGCCGGGCCGGCACGCAGCCGGGTCGGCTTCTCCTGTTCCGTCGGCGTCTATGGCGAGATTGAGGACGTGGCCCGCCGGATCGCCTGGGAACTGTTCGACCGGCCGGACCCTGTCCGCCCGGAGGATATCTGCCTCGTCACCCGGAATCTCGGGGCCGCGTCCGACGCCATCATGAATGTCTTCGCCCGGTTCGAGATTCCCTTCTACTTCCGTCGCGGTGTTCCGGCACTCGCCGTGCCCGTGGTGAAAACACTCCTGAATCTCGCGCGCTTCTCCGCCACCCGCCAGCGCGATGTCTTCTGCTCCCTTCTGGAAAGCCCGTGGATCGATTGGAAAACCCTCACCCCGACCCTCGACCCCTCCGGCCTCGCTGACGCCCTTCTCCGGTCGGGCGCGGAGCCGACCCTGGATGATCCGGATCGTCTGGCCCGCCGCCTGACGGCTTTTTACCGCGCGAAAGATAAGGAGGCCGCGCCGGATGCGGCGGAGGCCGCCGCCGCGCTCGCCATCAAGGTTTATCAGTCCGCCCTGGGGAATCCCGCCACCGACACCATTGAAGCGGCCATGGCGGATCTGCTGGCCCGGTGCGATACGCTGGGGCTGAACCGGCTCGCCACCAGCCCCGATGCAGACTTCTCCCGCAACCCTATGGGAGGGACAACTGAGGATACAGTCGAACGCCGCGTATCGATCCTGAACTCCCGGGCCCACGAGGTGGCCTTGGACCAGCTCGCCGCCCTCCGCCGTCATACACTCCTGAACAAGGCCGCCGGCGAGACGATCACCTGGGCCGATGTGGTGGACTTGTTGAACCGCGCCCTGGAAAATATCACCGTTGCCCCCGCCCCCCCGGATGAGGCCGGGGTCTGGATCCTGAATCCCTTCGACATCGCCGGGCTTCAATTCAAGGTGGTCATCGTGGCGGGACTCAACGCCGGAACGTTTCCCCAGCCGCCCACGCCCAGTCCGCTTTTCCCCGACGCCGAGTTGCTTGAGTTCCGCACCCTCCTGCAGAAAAAAGGCACCATTCCCGCCTCCGCCCTGGCGGCCTCCAAGGTGCGCAACAGTCAGGAGAACCTGCTCTTTCTCACCACCCTGGCCGCCGCACGGGAACGGCTGGTCTTCTCCTATGCCGGCCATGACGAGACCGGTCAGGAGCAACCCCCCTCCGTCTTCTTCAGCACCCTCTGGCGGCTGGTCGGATGGCCGGCCTGGGCCGCATTGCCCGAGCTCCCCCCGGATGACTACGATGCCTGGCGCCTCGGCAAGGCCCCCGCGCATCTGCAGGCCCATTGGCAAACCCACACCGCACAGCAGGCCGGCAAGAATGGGTTTGCGCCTGTCATTCCCCTGTTCAAACGACGACCCTTCCCCGGCGAATCCTATCTGGGAACGATTCCCCTGCCGCTCTGCCGGGCCAATGATGAACGTTGGCAGCGCGTCGCCAGCCAGCCCGCCACCCCCACCGGATCCTTTCAGCCTGCCGCGTTCGATTCCCTGGCCGCCCATGTGGCCCACGGCATTGAGGTGGAACAGCAGCGTCAGGCGTTCTTCGCCCGGCAGGCGCAATCCGAACAGGGGGCCGGTCTGCCCGCCGCCGATCTGGCCGCGGCGCCCGGTCACGAATATGCCGGCGTGATCGATACCCAACTCTGGACCGCCCTGCGCCCGGCACCGCCCGACGGAACACCGGACTTCAGCCCCACCCAGTTGGAACGACTCGTCGCCTGCCCCTACCAATACTATCTCCAGTATGTCCTGCGCGTGGAGCCCATCGAGCCGAACGAACTCGAGCCGCGGGTTCAGGATTTCGGCACCGCCATCCACGAAATTCTCTACACCGGGTTCCGGATGCTGCAGGGACATCCCGCGCGCGCACGTATTCCGGCATTGAAAAAAGTCCTTCGTGATCACGCGCCGCTGACCGTTCCGGCCTGGGCGGTTCGGGACGCCCACGGAGGGTGGCATCTCCAGGAAACAACCGGGCGTCCCTCCCCGGAAGCCCTCCCGCTCGTGGCTTTCCGCGACGGAGCGGCAGAGGATTACCTCGCGTTCTTCGATGCCGTGACCGGCGCGATGCTCGACTGGGCGACCCGCGGCAATGCCATCTGGCGGCTCGGGGCCCCGGAGCAGTTGAATGTCCAGCGCCGGCGGATCCGCCGTGCCGTCCGGAATCTCGTCCGCGCGGCCCTCGATCCCGCGGCGCTTCCCGAACTCGACGGACTCGCCGGCGGGCGCCGGTTCCCGGCCTTTATGGAATACACTTTCGACAGCCGCCGCCCGACACCGGACGCCCCCTCGCTCGAACTGACCGATCCGGCGCGACCGGACCGGAAGCTCCGTCTGCACGGTAAAATCGACCGCGCGGATCTTGTCTTCGATGCCAACCGCCGTCTGCAGGCCGTCATCGTCGTGGACTACAAGGGTTCCGCCAAGGCCTCGCTCACCACGCTGGATCTGGCGGCGGGTATGGCCCAAGCCTCCGACTGCCAGCTCCCGGCGTACGGCCTGGCCATTGCCGCCGCCTTCTCGACCCTTCCCCCATCAACCATCCACCATCAACCATCAACGCCCCACCCCTCCGTCCCCATTCTCATGCATTATCTTTCCTACACCCTGCCGCTCGACAAGATGTTGAAGCAGTGCCAGTCCAGATGGGTGGGCCTGGAGGGACAACCTTTGGATGCGGCGGAACTCAGCGCGCTGACCGGACCGGCGGCCTCACTGACCGAAGCCTTCAGCGCCCGCGTGTTCTCCGCCCTGGATCGCTACGAACTCGGCGACTTCGCCGTGGCCCCGCATGAATGCGCCTACTGCAGCCTCCAAGCCTGCTGCCGCCACGCCGCCACGGCCCTCCCGCGCGATACCCTGGAAACGGAGGGCCTGTCATGAACGGCTGCCTCAGCCTCCGCTTTATCGCCTCCGCCGGAACGGGAAAAACCCATCAGGTGGTCAGCCTGTATCAATCGCTGCTGCTCGGTCGCCCCTATCCGCCGGACGATACCGCTCTGCCCGGCACCGCCGCCGGCGCCCTCTTCGCCGGGAAAGAGCGGATCCCGCCCGAACGTATACTCATGCTGACCTTTACCAAGAATGCCGCGGCGGAAATGCGTTCGCGGGTGACCGAGTCCATCGAACGGGAACTGGCCACCGGCGATCCCGCCAGCGAGGCCTTCTGCTGGAGCCTGCTCCGCCGCCTGTCCGGCGCGACCATCTCAACCATCCACTCCTTCGCCCAACAGGTCCTCGCTTCCCACACGCTGCAACTGGGGTTGTCGCCCACACTCACCATCCTGGAGGAAACCGCCGCCGAGGATCTCCGCAACGAGGTCATCCAAGCCACCCTCAAGTGCGCGCTGGCCGAATCCGGAACCGACGTTGCCCAGGATCTGGAAGCCTTATGCGATGGACGCGGACTGGACGGGATTCAGCAGGGAATCCGACAGGCCCTCCGGAAATGCGCCGCCTGGGGCATCGATCTCGAGCACACGGACCCCGCCTCCCTCGTGGCTCAACCCGAACCGCCCTCCCTCCTCATCCTGCAACAGCTGCTGGATCAAATCCAACCGGCGGCCGGGGCGCGCGGCGGGAAAACCCTCCAGGCCATGGCCCACGATCTTGAGGCCGCCATCCGGCGGCTCGGAGCCAAGCCGGCACCCCACGCCATCGCCGAAGCAGCGAAAAATCTAATCCCGCTCACCTCCCGGTCCTGGGGCAGCGATGAGTCCGTGAAAACCCTGAGGGCCCAGGTTCAGGCCACCCTCCGCGCGCTGACCAGCTACCCCGACCGGCTTGAAGGCCGGCGCCTGCTGATCTCCCTGCTGACGCTCGCCCGGAACAGCGTCGGCGGAATCCAGGCCCGGAAGCGCGCACAGAGTGTCCTGGATTTCGACGATCTGCTGTTCAAGGCCCGCGACCTGATCCAGGCCGACCCGGGCTGCATTCCCCCGATCGACGTCATCATCGTCGATGAGGCGCAGGATAATTCCCGTCTGCAGAATGAGCTCATCCGGCTCGTACAGGCCGGGACCGGCGCCTCGGTCGTGATGTGCGGCGACACGAAGCAAACCATCTACGGCTGGCGCGGCGCCGATCCCGAGGGGCTGCTCCGTTTCGCCCGGGAACGGCAGCTCGCCGCCGTTCCCCTTCGCACCAGCTACCGGAGTCAGAAAGGGGTGCTCGATTGGGTTAACGAAATCTTCGCCGGCGTCATCATGGGGCCCGAACTCTACGGCGAGGACGAAACCCTCCAGCCCTGCCCCGCCGCCCAGTCCTTGACCGGCCCCTCCGTGGAACTGCTGCTGCCGGAATGGGAACTCCTGCCCAAACCTGACCAATCCGTCACCGTCGGGAAAAAGGAGCCCCAGCCGAGAATCACACTGACCCGGAACGACTTGCTAAAGCTTGCAAATAAAGGCGATTGTGAAGAGT
Source organism: PVC group bacterium (assembly GCA_945898015.1). Classification (GTDB taxonomy): domain Bacteria; phylum Verrucomicrobiota; class Kiritimatiellia; order CAIKKV01; family CAIKKV01; genus CAIKKV01. Next base: position 31,531 of record CAMDGM010000037.1, read on the forward strand.
GGGTGGCCGCCCTACAGCGGTCCGAGCAGGCGGTGGCGATGGAGGCCCGTGCCGTGGCACGGCGAATCCGCCTGCTCATCACCCCGCCCGCCGGCGGGGGGTGGCAGCCCAAAAAAGCATGGCAGGCTGCCTCGCAAAAGTGGATGAAGGCACCCCCGGCCGCGTACCGGTTCCGCGATGTGCTCATCCTCCTCCGGGCGGGAACGCGGCAGGAACTCTACGAACAGGCACTGCAGGAGGAGGAGATTCCCTTCACCACCGACGGCAAGGGACGCGGCTTCTTCGCCCGGCAGGAAACACTGGATGTTTCGAACCTGCTTGAGTGGCTGGCCTTTCCCAAGGATCGGCTGGCCTATATCGGCGTGCTGCGTTCTCCGTTTGTGGCCTTGTCGGACAGTGCCATCGCCCTGCTTGCGGGGTCTGGAGACTTATCCAGGTGGACGCCGGCGTCCCTACCGGCGGCGGACGCCGCCGCCTACCGTCGTGCCGTGGACCTCCTGGACCGCTTGCGGGCCCTCGCGGGCCGCGTCAGCGCCGTGGACCTCATGCGCCACGCCATCCGAATGACCGGTTATGACGCCATTCTCGCCGGGACGTTCCATGGCGTTCAGCGACTGGCCAATCTCCAGAAACTGCTCTCCTGGATCCAGGACCGCGAACGGTCGGAAACCCTCGACCTGCAAGGGCTGGCCCGCCGCCTCGCCAACGAGATTTCCGGTGGACGGGAAAGCCCCGATGCCGCCGTGCTGGACCCCAACGACGATTCCGTGCGCATCAATACGATCCATGCCGCCAAGGGACTCTCCAGTCCCGTGGTCATCATTCCCGACCTGCGTCGGACCGGCACCCCTGACCGGGACTGGATCCTGCTCTCCCGCGACGAGACCGGCGGAACCACGGGCATGACGGCGAAATTGAAGAGCTATCCGGACGACACCGACACTGAGAACGAGATCATCTGCGAGGGTTTCGAGGACGCGCTCGAGCACAACAAGTCCGATCGCGACAGCGAATCACGCCGCCTGTTCTACGTGGCCTGCACGCGCGCCCGCGACCTGATCATCCTCTCCGGCGAAAACCCCTCGCAGGGTGGCGAGAACACCTGGCGGGCCTGGATCAACCGGCATCTCATTCAATGCGCCTTCGACCCCAACCTGGTCACGCTGCGGGCATATGGCGAAGTCGAGGCCGCCTGGCAGTCGTCACACACGGCAATCCCCGCGCCCCCGTCTACGGTGACACCGGCGCAACTGTCGGGCGTCCTCGTCGCCCGGCCCCCGGACGCCCCGATGGAACGGTATCGTTTCCCGGTGACCGCCCTGACCCAGCCCCTTTCGCCCGGGAGCCTCGCACCGGTCCGTGTGGCCCGGCCGTCGGATGAAACCGATGAGAGCCCGGAGACAGTCCTCCCCCTGCTTGATCGCGCCGGGTTCGGCACGCTGGCGCATCGCATTCTGGAAATTCTGGACTACGGGTCAACCCGGCCGCTCGAGGCGCAGGTCCGGCAGGCGCTGGACCGGGAGGGCGGCCCGGCGGCCGGCCGGCAGGAGATTCTCACCCGGATCATGGGTGTGGCACAGACGCTGGCGACCCTGCTGACCGGCGTCGCCCCTGTCGAGATCATTCGCGAGATGCCCTTCGCCGCCCGGTTTGAACAGGACGGCGCCAGCGTCATTGTTGACGGGAAAGTGGACCTGATATTCCTCAAGGCGGGCGTATGGCATATTGTGGACTACAAGTTTTCCGATCATTCAGCGGAAGAACTATCCGCCCGGTACGGGCTTCAGTTGGCGGTCTACCTTGAGGCATTGTCCGCCGCAGTGGCGGGTACAACCGACCGCCAGCCACGTTTCGTCTCAGCCGCTCCGGCACCGTTCCGGATGTTCGTGCTGGGTGGAGATAGTCAGGGCCAGTGCCACATGGCGGAAATTCCGCCCCCGAAAGTCGGCGACACCGCCGCCCGCCTGATCCAAGCCGCCCGAGCCTTGACTCCCGCCGCAAATTAGATCCGCAGGTATCATAGGTCCGCGTGAACGAACGCCTCACCCGCTTCCTGAAAGAATCGCCTTCGCGATCTTCGCGGCTTCTATGAAATCAATTTTCTCCTTCAAATCATGACCTTTCATTTCACGACAAATTCAAATCGAGAGGGACTAAGGTAGGGCGGCCAGTCCCTTGGCCGCCGTCTTCCCGCCGCTATGATCCAACACGGCGCGCAAGGAACTGCGCGCCCTACCTTGATAATCCATATAACATTTCTAACCAGGACTATCACTTAGTGTTTATTGTTTCACAAAAACTAGCTTGTGCCGCATGACTCCAAGAGATAGGCTCCTTCTCCAGAGATTGTAACGCGTTACAGATAAAACGTTGTGCTGAGAATGCATGAAAGACAAGGGACATAGTTTGAGATACTTGACTCTCGTTACAAGCTTGCTTGTCCTTGGATCGAGCTGCAATCCTGAGCATAACCGTACTGCCGAACAGCAAAACGATTACTCTACAACCAATCCAAACATCATCCATCTTCCGGTGACTGCGACGTATGTGTCAGGAGAACCGCTGATGGCGGCGCGGAACGATGGAAAGACAGCCTCATCCTCTGGGTGGATTACAGAAGGTGCTAGATCCTCGGGTTTTGGTGTCCGTGGCGTGGGGACATGGCAGGAATTGCCCGATGGGGATGATTATGGTCTACATGTAACACAGAGGGAACTAATCACCTGTCGAGTCCAGACGCCACGACAGGATGGCAAAGCCGTCGTGGAACTCAAAGCGCGAATTGCCCAGTTCTCTACAACGGTCACCCTGAGTCTAGAGGATACACCGCGTCAGTTCATTAAAGTATCAGAGCGAGATGGCGTTGCCCTCCGTCTCGGGTGGGATGATTGTCCTCCGCCTCTCATATATGGAAGAGCTCTGCTTGTGCACAAACAGGCAGACGGTAACAAAGGGTTCCCGAATGATATTCCCGAATGGATGACCACGGTCATTAAAAAGTGGGGTTTCACTTCAGGCGAGGATCTAGGGGAAGGGAAGTGGATTAGCATCAAGGCCAATCCTGTTGCACTTGGAAGTTCACCTGCTCGCGGAGGCGTTTATGCTCGCATTGTACTGCGTGATGGTTTCGGAACCGTGACGGTATCAGCGGCACTTCAAGATATGGTAGATGAGAATGGGAATGCACAGCAAACGGCAGGCTCCGTGTCGCCTGTTGGCCCTGGCAATGAACATCCCGGCAATATACTCTCTCTGTTCCGAAGGGGACAGCCTGAGCAATATATAACAGTTCTTCTTCTTTATGGGCAGTGTCCCTCCGGCAGCTCGAGCCCGTTCGAAAGAAAACAAGACATGACAGAGAAGGCACAACAAAAGAATTCACCTGACAAGAAATAGCTGCGCGATTTCTTGCAGGTGATTCACCACGTTGGGTGAATGGAGGGAAAATGGAAAATATTATTTGGCGAGGGATAGCGGCACTGCTAACGGCTTACCCTATACTCTGATTGGACACCGCATGGAGTTGAACGATTTGGCTTTGATTAAGGGTTTCACCACAATCGAGGAATTTCGCGCTTTTTGTTCAATTCGAATGTCAGGAACCCTGATGATAGGGTTTCTTGTGGTGGTGGTGTTTGGGTTTTCATATCTTGTCCTTAATGATGCAGTAGCCTCAGCGTTAAGATTCGGTTATCAAAAATTCAGAAAGAATGACAGCCCGCCACCCAACCAGCCGTCCGACCGTACGCGCTAAAGCGCTCGGGTCAACGGCAACGTTCGCCGAGGATAAATAGATGTGTTTCGTGCTCTATATGGCGTCAGATCAATTGCGAAATGAAATACCGTGGGATGAAAAGGACCCCCGCTTTCATGTGAAGAGAGACCATGCTGACGCGCAGAAGACTCTCCGACATTTCAGCAAGAGATTCATTCACTATCTCGGATCGAACGATGGTTGTGGTTGTGGGTTTAGGCGAGAACCAGGGTGGGTTCTGGATCAGATGGAGCAGGAGGAAATGGGCA
>CAMDGM010000038.1 GCA_945898015.1 PVC group bacterium
CCCCGGTTTGCGGACGTGACGGGGGGCGTCCTCCGGATCAACGGGGTCGACATCCGGGATTTCACGCTCAAATCGTTGCGCAAGGCGATCGGGGTGGTGACGCAGGACACCATCCTGTTCAACGACTCCGTGGCGGCCAACATCCGGTACGGCACGCCGGAGGCCTCGCTGGATGAGGTCCGGGAGGCGGCCCGCAAAGCCTATGCCCACGACTTCATCCTGGCCATGCCTCAGGGGTACGACACGTTGATTGGTGAACGTGGCGTGCGGCTTTCGGGTGGACAGAAGCAGCGCCTGGCCATTGCCCGGGCCATTTTGCGCAATCCGCCCATCATGATCATGGACGAGGCCACGAACGCCTTGGATACGGCTTCGGAACGCCAGGTTCAGGACGCGCTGGACACCCTGATGCAGGGGCGCACCGCCTTTGTCATCGCCCACCGGCTTTCCACGATCGTCAACTGTGACCGGATTCTGGTGCTGGATGCCGGTCGAATCGTGGAGTCGGGCACGCACCCGGAGTTGCTGGCGAAGAACGGCGTGTACCGCAAGCTTTATGATTTGCAGTTCAGCGGGTCTTCCGATAACGGGTGAGAATGGTGTTGATGTAGGCGCGGGTGGTGGGGAAGGTGACGGCGTTGATGAACCCGGCGCCCGTTTCGGCGCCCGGCATGGCCGCCCAGCGGCGCGCGTGGGTCAGGCCGGCGTTGTATTCCGCCAGCGCAAAGGGCGCGGGATCGTCCCGGCCTTCCCAGCGGTGCAGCGCCCGCGCCAGATACCAGGAGCCGGCCAGGATGTTGGTGCCGGGGTCGGCCAGATGGGATTTCTCGAAATTCCGGATCGAGGAGGCGTGAGCCCATTCCCGGCCGGCCGGTTCTCGGACCTGCATGAGCCCGATTTCGCCGGCGCTTCCGAGGCAGTCGGCCCGATACAGGCTTTCACGCCAGATCACGGCCGACACCAGGGCGGGATCGAGGCCGTAGCGGCTTGCGGCGGTCTGGATCAGCCGGTCGTAGCGGTGTTCGCGGTAGTGCCGGAGTCCGAGAAAAAGGCCTGCCGCCAGGGCCGCGAAGAAGATCAGGGCCAGCAAAACGCGGCGGATCTGGGAAACCGCAGTCATGGTGGAAGCGTAGGGGGTTGCCTGGCGTTTGTCGAGGAGAACCGATGAAGACGGCGGATTATGATTATGAATTGCCTGAGGAACTGATCGCCCAGATGCCCGCGCCCGAACGAGAGGCGGCGCGTATGCTGGTGCTCGATCGGCGGACCGGCCTGTTGCAACACCGGGGTGTTCGGGATTTTCCTGAATTCCTGAATCCCGGCGATGCCCTGGTGGTCAACGATACCCGCGTGATTCCGGCCCGGATTTTCGGGAATAAGGAAGGCAGCGGGGGACGGGTGGAGGTCCTGCTGTTGGAGGAGGAGAAGCCGGGCCTTTGGCTGGCGATCTACAAGGCGGCCGGTCACGCCCAGGTTGGCGGCCGTTTCAACCTGGGGCACGGGCGCATACAGGGTGAGATTCTGGAACGCGATACGGGCGGGCGCGTCCGGATGCGGCTGGCGTGCGAGGGATCCCTGCTGGCGGCGCTGGAGGAGGAGGGGCTTCCGCCCCTGCCGCCTTATATCCGCCGGCCCAAAGGCGTGCCGGAAGACGGGGCCGGGGTCCGCGCGCTCGACCGGGAGCGGTATCAGACGGTCTATGCCCGGTGGTCCGGCTCCATCGCGGCGCCTACGGCCGGACTTCATCTTTCCGAGGCGTTGCTGGAGGCGATCCGGGCGCGGGGCGTGACGGTGGTGCCGGTGACGTTGCACGTGGGGATGGGCACGTTCAAGCCGATTGCCTCCGAGGAGTTGGACGGTCACGTGATGCATGACGAGCGGTACGAGGTTTCCCCCGAGTCCGCGGAGACGCTCAACCGGGTCCGGCGGGCGGGCGGGCGTCTGGTGGCGGTGGGCACCACGAGCGCGCGGGTGCTGGAGACGGCGGCGGATGACGGAGGCGTGATCCAAAGCGGGAGCGGGCGGACCCGGCTGTTCATCCGGCCGCCCTACCGGTTCAAGGCCGTGGATGCGTTGTTCACGAATTTCCATCTGCCGTGCTCGACCCTCCTGGTGATGATTGCCACCCTGGCCGGGCGCGAACAGGTGCTCCAGGCGTATGCCGAGGCCATCCGGGAGCGATATCGGTTCTTCAGTTACGGGGATTGCATGTTGATTCTGTGAAAAATGATGTTGACGCCTTTGCGCAATCGGTATAGTTTTTCATTCAGTTTAAACAATTTGAATTCGGGCAAATCGATTATCATAGAAAGGGTTGAAATGGATATGAAAACGAAACGCAATCTCTGGGTTTACAAACTGGGTTTCACGCTGATCGAGCTGCTCGTCGTAATCGCGATTATCGGCATTCTGGCCGGCCTGTTGCTCCCGTCCCTGTCCATGGTCCGTGAACGCGGCCGCCGCACCCAGTGCTTGAACAACCTGAAGCAGATCGGCCTCTCGATGAACCTGTATGCTTCCGATAACGACGAGAAACGGCCCAGCAAAGTGACGGATCTCACGAAGTATATTGGCGGCGACAGCAACGTCAGAATGTTCATGTGTCCGTCCGCGATCCGGTCGCTTTCGGGCACGGCTCCGACGCTGATCTCGAAGCTCAAAGATTCTACGACCTATTCGAGCTATGAGTATCTTACCGCTACGGGCACAGTTCAAATCGGGTCTACGATTGATCCTGTCATGGCCGACAAGGCGAACAATCATGGTGAAGACGGAATCAATATGTTGTTTGCGGATGGCCATGCGGCCTGGTGGAGCGGAACTCTTGATAACTACAAGGCCACCAACACGACGATTACGACGATTACGCCTACAACGGACGCCAATTGGTTGTAGTATGTACCGGTAGCCGGCAAGAGCTGGCACACTAAGAAGCTTCAGGCCTTCGCCCGCAGGGGCGGAGGCCTTTTTTACTTATGCCAAACAGCATTGCCAGGGTGATTGTCGATATCGCGGCGGACCGTGAATTCGACTATTCGATTCCCCCGGAGCTGCAGGGCCGGGTCGGGCTGGGATCGAAGGTGTCGGTGTCGTTCGGCCGGCGCCGTACGGAAGGCTTTGTCGTCGGCCTCTCCGAGACGTCCCGGGTGGGGACGGTGAAGCCGCTGCTCGGGCTGGCTAGTGGCAAAGCGCTCCTTTCCCAGCCGCTGATCGATCTGGCCCGGTGGGTGGCGGACTATTATTGCGCGCCATTCGAATTGGCCGTGCGCGCGCTCATGCCCGGCGCGGTGCGCCGCTCCGGCGACTCGTTCAAGCATAACCGGTTCGTGGAGCCGGTGCCGGCGGCGGTGGCGGCGCTGGATCGCGAGGCGCTCCGCCGCCGGGCGCCCCAGCAGGCCGCCGCGCTGGATGTGCTGGACCGGGAGCCGGGCCTTTTCCTGAAAGATTTCCTGGAGCGCCACGGCCTGCCCGCCTCCTCCATTACCGCGTTGAGCGAGAAGGGGCTGGTGACGGTGCGGGACGCGGCGGTGGCCCGTAATCCGATGGCCAACCGCACGTTCCTGAAAACGCTTCCGCAAACGCTGATGGACCAGCAGGCCGCCGCCCTTGCGCTCGTGGTCGGGTCCATTGACCGGCGGGAGCCGCCGGTGGTGCTTCTGCATGGTGTGACGGGCAGCGGCAAGACGGAGGTGTACCTGCAGGCCATCGCGCATGCGATCGCGGCCGGGAAGGGATCCATCGTGCTGGTTCCCGAAATTTCGCTTACCCCTCAGACCGTGGAGCGGTTCAAGGGCCGCTTCGGGGAAACGGTGGCCGTGCTGCACAGTTCGTTGTCCGAGGGGGAACGGCATGACGAGTGGCACCGGATTCATTCCGGCGAGGCCCGTATCGCGGTTGGCGCGCGCAGCGCCGTCTTTGCGCCGGTCACCAACCTTGGCCTGATCGTGGTGGACGAGGAGCACGAGCCCAACTACAAGCAGGACGAGGCGCCCCGGTATCATGCCCGGGACGTGGCGGTTATGCGCGGCCGCCTGGAGAAGTGCGCGGTGGTGCTCGGGTCCGCCACGCCGGCTTTTGAGTCGACGTTCAACGTGCAGCGGGGAAAATACGCGCTGGCCGACATGCCGGTTCGGGTGGATCACCGCAAAATGCCCATGATCCGCGTGGTGGATATGCGCGTGGAGGCCCAGCGGACCGGCGGGGGGCCGGGTGTCTTCTCGCGGGAATTGGCGGATCTCATCCGCCAGCGGCTGGAGCGGGGCGAGCAGACCATCCTGTTCCTCAACCGCCGGGGTTTTTCCACGGCGCTGCTGTGTTCGAAATGCGGGTATGTGGCCTCCTGCGACTGGTGCAGTGTGGCCTACACGTATCACCGCGCCGAGGAGCGGATCAAGTGTCACATCTGCGGCGCCACGAAGCCCGTTCCCGCGGTCTGTCCCGAGTGCAAGGATCCCGCCTTCAAGTATTCCGGCACCGGCACCCAGCGTCTGGAGTCCGTGGTCGCGCGCCTTTTTCCAAAGGCCCGGGTCAGCCGCATGGATGCCGACACCACGGCCGCGAAAAATTCGCATTGGGAACTGCTCGGGGAATTCAAATCCGGCAAAGTCGACATCCTGATCGGCACGCAGATGATTGCCAAGGGGCTGGACATTCCGAATGTCACGCTCATTGGCGTGGTCAATGCGGACACGGGTCTGCACGCCCCGGATTTCCGGGCCGGCGAGCATACGTTTCAGCTGCTCACGCAGGTGGCGGGTCGCGCGGGGCGGGGGGAGTTGGCGGGCGAGGTGGTGATCCAGACTTACACGCCATTCCACCCCACCATCCAGGCGGTGCGCCGCCTGGATTACCGCACCTTTTACGACCAGGAATCCGAAACGCGCCGGGAGCTGGCGTATCCGCCGTTCGGGCGTATGATTTGCGTCACGTTCCGGGGGCCGTCCGACGAACGGGTGGCCTTTTCCGCCGATTTGCTGGCCAAGAACATGCAGGCGGTGCTTCCTCCGGATGCGATTCTCTCGGGGCCTTCTCCGGCGCCCCTGGCCCGGGCCAAGGGGTTGTATCGTCATCAGGTCCTGATTCGGGGCCCCGTCATCCGCCCCCTTTCGACACCCCTGCGCCGGATTCTGGCTGAAACTTCCTGGCCGCCGGACGTGAGCTTTGTCATGGATGTCGATCCGGTCAGCCTGATTTGAGGAGTGTCAAAAATATCAATTGCGCAGATTAGTCGGTCTGAGTTATAAGCAGAAGTGACATTCCTGAACGATCCCCGCGTATTCACACGGGGATTTTTTTATGTTGGCCAAAGTCATGTCCGGCGCCGTCTGCGGCGTGGAAGCCTATCCGGTCGAAATCGAAGTCAACGCCGGTCGCGGCGATCCGTCCATGGTGCTCGTGGGCCTGCCCGACACCGCCGTCAAGGAGTCCAAGGACCGCGTTCTCACGGCCCTTACGAACTCGGGCTTCAAGCTCCACATCGGCAAAATCACGGTCAACCTGGCGCCCGCCGACATCCGCAAGGAGGGCCCCTGCTTCGACCTGCCCATCGCCATGGGCCTGCTCGCGGCCAAGGAGGATAGTCTCGACCCTGCCGTTCTGGCGCAGTACGCGCTGATCGGCGAGTTGGCGTTGAGCGGGGAGGTTCGCAAGGTCAAGGGCGTGCTGCCCATGGCCATTCGCCTCAAGAAAGAAGGCATCAAGGGGTTTATCGTGCCTTTCGACAACGCCGAGGAGGCGGCCGTGGTCGAGGGCATTGACATTTATCCGGTTCACACCTTGCGGGAAGCCGGTGATTTTCTTTGCGGCGTATCCCCTCTGGCACCGTACCGGGTGGAGCCGGCTTCGCTCCTCGATTCCGGGCAGGCGGAAGGCGAGGACTTCGAGGATGTAAAAGGCCAGGAGGTGGCGAAACGAGCCCTTGAGATTGCCGTTTCAGGCAATCATAACGTCCTGGTGATTGGCCCGCCTGGAACGGGCAAGACGATGCTGGCCAGGCGGCTTCCGGGCATTCTGCCGCCGCTGACACTGGAGGAGGCGCTGGAGACGACCAAGATCCACAGTATTGCGGGCGTGTTGCCGGCCCATCAGGCGTTGATCGTGCGCCGGCCCTTCCGCGCGCCCCATCACACCATCTCCGACGCCGGCCTGCTGGGTGGCGGGGCGCATCCATTTCCGGGGGAGGTGAGCCTGGCTCATCGGGGCGTCCTGTTTTTGGATGAATTGCCGGAGTTCCATCGCAACGTGCTGGAGGTGATGCGCCAGCCGTTGGAGGACGGGGCGGTCACGATCTCACGCGCGATCGCCACGGTCACCTTTCCGTGCCGGTTTATGCTGGTGGCGGCCATGAATCCCTGTCCGTGCGGCCATTTCGGGGATCCCAAACGGGAATGCCGCTGCTCCAATCAGCAGATTCAGCATTACCGGAACAAGATCTCGGGGCCTATGCTGGACCGGATCGACTTGCATGTCGAGGTGCCGGCGGTTTCGTATCACCAGCTGTCGTCGGTGGCCAAAGGGGAAAGCTCGGTTGCGATTCGGGGTCGGGTGCTGGAGACCCGGCGGGTTCAGCGGGAGCGGTTTGCGGGCAGGCCGGGTGTTCATTGCAACGCCCAGATGAGGCCGAAGGAAATTCAGGCGTTCTGCAAATTGGCGCCGGCGGCGCAGGAGATATTGCGGGCGGCGATCACGGAGCTGCATTTCAGCGCGCGGGCCTATGACCGTATTCTCAAGGTGGCGCGGACGATTGCCGATATGGCGGGGGTCGATGAAATCCGGCCGGAACATGTTTCCGAAGCGATTCAATACCGGACGCTCGACCGGCAGTGGTGGGTGTGACGGGGGCGGAGGCGATGGATTGCCTGTATTCGATTAGCCACTTTTCTTAAAGAAGGACTGTTTGTATTTCATGTCCACTTCCAGGATGTGGTGGGAGAGCCAGCCCCGCAGATAGAGGGCCAACTGTTGGCTGTCCTGGGCGGAGGCGAAGGGCTGCCCGGAGAATGTTACGGCTTTATCCAGGAAGGCCTTGTGCTCGCGAATCTGATTGCCCAGTTCCCGGTAGTGGACCTGGCGCAACAGCGCTTCTTCATCTTGGAAGTGGAGGGCGGCATAATCGAACATTTTTTTGACGGTATCGGCCGCGACCGTTTGATCGTGACTGCCTTGTATGCCGTTGATCATGTCGATGAGCTGTTTGTGTTGCTCATCCAGCTTGGGGACCCCCACGCTGAATCCTTCCGACCACTGGAAAAAGGGCATCTTGATTTCCTCGATTTTGAACGGTAGGCCATTCAAAGATAGTTGTTACTGCCGGTATTATCGGACACGGGAAAAGGTCGGGCAAGTTTATAATCAGGCAGGTTGTGTGTGCTGTGTAAAAAATCCGCTTGCGAGGCTTCTCCGCCTTTGACACAGTCTTGCCCTATGGATCTTGCGTTTATCGCCAAACGACTGGGTTGCGTGGGAGGCACCGAGCGGGACCTTGTCCAGCTGGTGAACGGACTGGCCGCTCGCGGACATCGGATTACCGTGTATTGTTCTTATCCGGATTCTCCGGTTTCCGTGGCTTGCCGCCGGGTGCGCGTGCCCACGCTCGGGGTTGGCCGGCTGGCGCAAATGTGGAGCTTGGCCGGGTTAGGGCCCCGCCTTGCGTTTCAGGGCGGGCACGATCTGGCGACGGGGTTTGCCCGCTTGTTCCGGCAGGATGTGATCCGTTGCGGGGGTGGATCCCATGCGGGATATCTTGACACCCTGGCCGCCACCGATCCCTTCCTACGGCGGGCGTTTCGGCGCATTCATCCGCTTCATCGTTCCATCCTGGCCATTGAGCGGCGGCAATACCAACCGGGTCGCTTCCGCCGGGTGATCGCGATTTCGGAGGTGGTCAAGGCGGATTTGATGCGTGTTTATGACGTGCCGGAAGCGCGGATCCGCGTCATTCCTGACGGTGTGGATACCGTCCGCTTTCATCCCCGCCTGCGCGAGGCGCACCGTGACGCCATCCGCGCCGTTCATGGCATTCCCGTTGATGCCGATGTTCTCCTTTTTGTGGGGAATGGGTTCCGTCGCAAGGGGCTGGAGCCGATGTTGCGCGCTTTTGCCCGGGTGCCGGATCGGAATGGTTATGCGCTTGTGGTGGGGGATGATCCCGATCGGGCCCGCTATCGGAAGTTAGCGGTTCAGTTGGGATTAGGGAGTCGGGTGATCTTTGCCGGCGTTCAGTCCGACATGGAAAAATATTACGGGGCTGCGGATTGCCTGGTGTTGCCGGCGTTGCAGGAGGCTTTTGGAAACGTGGTTCTGGAGGCGTTGGCGGCGGGTTTGCCTGCGGTGGTGAGCGCCGGAGCGGGCGCCGCGGAAACGCTGAAGGCGGGTTTGGCGGCGGGCCTGGTGAAAGACCCGCTCGACGCCGTTGAACTGGCCGGCCGCCTGCAAGCGGTGCTGGCCTGGGCCCGCAGCGGCGAGGCGGCCGGCCCGGCCCGCCGCATGGCCGAAACGTATTCGATGGAGGCGCACATTCTTCGCATGGAAGCCCTGTTTCAGGAGGTGTTGCGTGAGAAACAGGCTTGCAAACGCTTGCCTTTGCCATGAGAACCCCCTAAGATAAAAAAATGCTCAAAATTCTTCATTTGCTGAGCAATTGGAAATGGACCGAGCGGGCTGAGCCCGCGGCCGACATGGTTTTGGGCCAGATTCAGATGGGGGCAAAGCCTACGTTTGTCTGCGGTCGCTGCCCCTTCGAGACGTCGGACGCCGTGGAACACCGGGCCCGGAACAAGGGGCTTGACCCCATTGCGCTGAATCTGGCCAAGCATTTTGATCCATTATCCGCCATGGTGGCGTGGCCGCGCCTGGCCCGTTTCCTTAAGGCGCGGCAGTTCGATATTGTTCACGCGCATATGCTGAATGCGCATCTTCTGGGCGGCTTGGCCGCGCGGTTTTCGCTTCCTCGCGCCCGGGTGGTTTGCACCTTCTATGAGCCCGACGGGCCACGTCCGGGACTTCGTCAGAAGCTGCTGCTCCATCGGTTTACGGACGGCGCCGTGGTGATTACACCCCAAGCCCGAGACAATCTGGCGGCGCAATTTCATTTTCCCGAATCCCGCATTGCCGTGATCGAACCGGGCATGGATGTGGCTCGTTTTGATTCGCCCATGCCCCGTGATGCGGCCCGGATGCTGTTCGGGCTGGCGCCGACCGATCATGTCGTGGGCATGGTGACCCGCATCCGAGAGGCGCGGCGGTTGGATCTGGTGATTCAAGCGGTGGCTCAACTGGCGAAGGCGGACCCGTCTCTCAAGTTGATGATTGTCGGCCGGGGTGGAGAGGGCGCGGTGGAAAACGTGATCGAGAAACCCGCCGAAGCGCTTGGCATCCGGGATCGGATTATTCTCCCCGGGTATTGCCGCGACCAGATGCTGATGGCGGCGTATAAGGCCATGGACGTTCTGGTTTATCCCGCGCCTGGCACGGATCCCTCCTGTCGCACGGTCCGTGAAGCCATGGCCTCCAGCCTTCCTGTGGTGGCTTGCCAGCTTGGTTTCCTGAATACGTTGGTGAAGGAGGGCGAGACGGGCTTCCTGACGCCGTCCGATCCCGCCGCCATGGCGGCCGCCATCAAACGGCTGCTGGAGGACCCGGAGCGGCGGGAAATAATGGGCCGGCAGTCTGGAATTCAGGCCCGTGACCGGTTTTCGAATCGGCGCCAAGCCGAGCAGTGCCTGATGTTTTATGAGAAATTGGAGTCCCGGCGGTGACGGATTCCTGGCTTCGGTTGGATCACGCGGGAATGCGCTGGCGTGTTCGACCCGATGCGGAAGCGCGGGTTCGGGAACGCGAGTGGAGGCGTCCCGCTTCCGGCGGGGCCGGGCTTCGGATCGTGCAGAGTTGGGGAAGCCGGGTGAGCGCTGTCTGGGAAGGCGCCGCGGCGGATGGCGGAGATCTTTTCGTCAAGTGGTACGGGTTGCGCCATTTTGGCGAGGCGCTGAGATTCGTCGTGACCCCCAGCCGGCCTGCGGCGGAGTGGCGGATGAACCGGGCGTTGGCGGCCGCAGGCATACCGGTGGTGGAGTGCCTGGCTCTGGGCGAGCGGTGGGCGGGCGGTCTCTGGCGGGGCGGCGTGCTCATTCTGAAAGCGGTCACGCCACCGTTAACCCTGAGCGCGTTTTTGAGGACGGCGCCGGAGGCAGAGGCCCGGCGAGCCGTGGAACTGGCGGCTGATTTGGTTGTCCGGTTTCATGCGCAGGGTTTTTGTCATCATGATTTGCATGGCGACAACCTGCTGGTCCAGCGACATGACGGGCAGCTGGACCGTTTGCTTTTGACGGATCTGCATGAAGGCACCCGGCACCGGAGCCTTTCCCGCGGGCGCTGGGTTGGGGATTTGGCACGGCTGAATGCGTATACGCCTGCTGGCGGGCATTTGCGGCTTCGCTTCTGGCGGCGGTACGCGGCGGGCCGTGGATGGACCCGGGCGCAGGATCACGACTGGATCCGTACGATTGACCGGGAGACGCGGGCGTTATGGGCGCGGCATTTCAAGAAGCGAGGCACATCGATTGAGCTCTATTGATCCATCGTCCGCGGTTTCCGGCGCGGGGCTGTCAATTTTATTTCTCGAGAAAGTGTTTCTCGGGCCTTGCCGGTCCGAGGCGCGCGGTGTGGAGCTGTTCAATTTCAACCTGCTTCGCGACCTGGTTCGTCTGGGTCGGTCGGTGACGGTGGTGGCCCATCCGGACTGGCATGCCATCTTGAAGAACCGCCTGGGCGCGGATGCGCCGGAGGTGCTAACGTTTCCCGCGTGGATGATGGGCGCCCTGGGGGCGGCCTGGGCGTTGTACCGGGCTCGTCGCCGGCGGTTTTCCATTCTTCTGACCGCCAACGTGGGCGACCGCCTGGTCCCGGCCTTGTCGGTGGTGAGGCGTTACCGGCTGGCGCCCCGTGCGGTGCTGCTGGCACATCGCGAGCCCACGCCCCGGTTTGTGGGGGCGCAAGGGCTCATGCCCACTACGGTGGTGGCGGTCAACCGCAAGATTGCGAGGGGCTTCGAGGGGCTTCGCTATGGACGGGTGGAGGTGTATTACGGGATCACGCAGGCTGAACGGTTTCTGCAGCCTCGGCCTGAAAAGGCGGAAGAGGCTCCCGTGGACTTCTGCGTGGTGGGCGACCTGAACAGCGCGTGGAAAGGGGCCGATACGGCGGTGGAGGCGTTTCGTCTGCTGGCGCCTGAAGTCGCGGCCCGATGCCGGCTCAACCTGGCCTCTTTCCGCGAAGAACGTACCGGCCACGATCCCCGGATCCTCTGTTATCAATGGATGCCGTTCGAGGAGATGGCGGCTTTTATCCGGCGCATGGATGTGATGCTGGTGCCTTCGCGCGACGAAACCGTGATGCGCGAAACCTTCAGCCAGGCGGCGGTGCAGGGCATGTTGTCGGGTCTTCCGCTGATCGTGTCCGATCTTTCGATATTGACCGAGAAGGTCGACGAAGGCGGCGGGCTGGTGGCGCATTCGGCCGAGGAAATGGCCGCCGCCATGACCCGGCTGGCGAATGACCCCGTGTTGCGCGCCCGTATGGGCGAACAGGCCCGGATCACGGCCAAGGCCCGCTATATCTGGAGCACCGAGGAATTCCTCAAGCGCTTTGCGTGATTGGGCTGGGTGTCGGAACGCCCTATTCCTGCCTCTCGGCGTTATTTTCCCCGGAATGGGCGCAGGCATTTTTTGATCCGGTGCTTCCAGTCGTAAAGGACGAAGGGAAGTTTTCGCAGGCCGGTGAATTCCAGTTTCAGCGGGGCCAGGTAGAGAGAGGCAAAGACCTTTCGCTCCGGCCAGGTGAGCGGATGGCAGATCCGTTTCAGGTCCGCCAGTCGCAGGCGAAGCGGCAGGGGGTGATTGAAAAAGCGGGCGCGGCCCGTGTCGATGAGGCTGAAAACCGCGCGCCCCTCCCGGATTTGCGCCAGGACATTCCCGGCGGATAGATCGCGATGATACACCCCGCGTTCGTGCATCTTGCCGAGGAAGGCCGCGAGCGCCGCATAGAAATCGAGCTTGGCCATTCCCTCGAACGACTCCGCGCTCCCGGCGAAAGCGGTGAAGGCGGTTCGTACCGAACCGGATCCCGGAAACCGGCGGCAGATGAAATAGCTGGGAACCCGCGCGGCATGCCGGACCGGCCGTTCGAAAAAGGCCACCGGCTCCGGTGTGTCAATTCCCCGCCGCGCCAGCTCGCAGGCCGAGTTCCAGCTCCGGCGGGCCTTGGAGGGCTGGAACAGCGAGAGCAGCCGCTTGTGCCAGGCCTGCGCGCAGGCGCGCTTGATCACCAGCGATTCGCCGGGCGCAAACGGATGAGGCCCGCTCCAGACCGTGTTGCGCGCCTGGCGGAGCACGTCGCGGCCAAAGCTCGATTCCAGGGATTCCGGCAGCAGAAGGTCCCGTTTGTTGTCCGCCGGCCACTCCGATTCGGGTAGCGTCACAAAGCCGGCCCAGCCCGCCTGGTGAACCGGTTCGTGGTGCCGCCCCAGGGGAGGCAGCACGGTCAAGTTTTGGAAAAGGGACGGCATGGACGACAGGGACGGCATGGACGGGTTATCCCAAAACAGATAAATTGGACTTTCCGTGAACACGGCGGGGGCGGGCGAAACGGGGCGGCCGTCACGATCCAGCGCGCGGGCCGAGGCTAACGAGCCGGGCGCATACACGGAGCGCAGGTCCGCCGCTTTCCCGTTCACGGTCCAGCCTGCGTGCACGAGCCCGGTCTTAGTCTTGAATTCGAGCAATTCGACCTCGCGGCATGTGGAGAGGGACCGCGACCAGGTGGCGCCCGGCAGGAAGGAGGCGAGCGTGCGCAGGGCATGAAAGGCTGGACGGATCCTGTAGTTGGCGGGATCCCCGGGTGCGCGGCCGTACAGTGTCACATGGGGAATCGGCTCGGGGTATTCCTGTGTGCCGTCGTCAATCAGTCCTTCACGCTGGCCGATGAGGGGGCCCCAATAGACGCGGCTCAGGGCGCCCGAGGCGGCGGCCAGGAGCAGATAGCGGGCGAGGTAGTCCGCTTGTTTTCCGTCCGCATCCTCCAGCAGGCGCTGGATGCGGCGGGCGCTCCAGGCGGTGTGCGTGCAGACGGTTTCACGGATGTCGTAGCGGCGGGCGATCGCGTCGAGCAATCGCGCCTTGCGAACCAGATTGAATGGAAGCACGCCGGCCAGGCGGGGGCCGAGAATCTTGGGATCGTTGTTTTCCGGTTCCGTGGCCCGCTCGGCGAAAAGGTTGTCGCTGTGGATGGCGGGCAGCAGGTCATGGCGGCTGAGGATTTCCAGCAGTCCGGCGTTGTAGACGGGTTCGAAATCCGTCACGTTTACGCCGGCCAGCAGGACCCCGGCCTCCCGCGCTTCCAGAACGGCTGCCCGCCAGGCCTGGAGGAAGGCGTCAAGCCCCGGATAACCGGTCCACTTGCGCCGGTTGCAGGTGGATCCTACTTCAAATACGACCCCGGGGGCGCGATAGGTTTGAAAGGCGTTCCGTATAAAGCGGATCCAGCGTTCCAGCGCTTCGGCTGCCGGCATTTCGCGCGCGTCGGCGAACGGTTGAACGAGGTGGATCCAAGGGGTGAATCCTTCGGCGACCAGATGGTTCAACAGCCGGCCTGCGGGGGCAGACTCGAAGCCGTAGGTGAGGTCGATCCGCACGTGTTTGAGCCCGGCTTGCCGGAGCGCGTTGACGACGAACGTGTCGCCTGCCGGCGAGTCGGAGGCGGCCACGCAGACGCCCAGGAAATCGGCGGGCACGGGATGCCCGTCTTCCGGAGGATGGGGACTTGACGCTCGCAGGGCGGCCGGCAGGGCGCGGAGGCAGCCGGAGGCAAACGCGGCTTTTGAAAAGAGGAGATCAGGCGGTGGCATGGGCCTCCCGGGGAATGCGGGGGCTTCGGATGGCGGTCAGGACTTCGTATGAAATGGTGCCGGCCAGTGCCGCAAGCTCGTCGGCCCAGATTGACGCGCCGTTTTGTTCGCCGAGCAGCACCACGTCGTCGCCCGGCTGGGCTGGAGAATCCGGGCCCAGGTCGACCATGATCAGGTTCATGGTCACCCGGCCGGCGATGGGCGCGCGGCGGCCGCCCACGAGAACGGCCGCCGTATTGCTCCAGGCGCGGAAATAGCCGTCGGAATAGCCCACGGGGATAGTGCCGATTCGCGTGGCACGCCCGGTCCGGTAGGTGGAGTCATAGCTGACGGGAAAACCGGCGGACACGGACTTGACCTGGACCAGCCGGGATTTCCAGTGGAGAAAGGGACGGGTGGCGGGTGCGCCGGGTGAGGCCGGACCATAGCCGTAAAGGAGGATGCCGGGCCGGACGGCGTCGAAATGCCAATCGGGCGTGCGGCAGAGTCCGTCACTGTTGGCCGCGTGGCAGAAGGGGATGACCAGTCCGCGCGCCCGGCAGGCAGACAGGACCTGTTGGAATCGGGCGATTTGAAGATCGGCGAATGAGCGATCGGCGGCGCCGGCAGAGGCCAGGTGGGTGGCGGCGCCGACGATGTGGAGGCCGGGTGTAGCGGCGAGTTGAACGAGTTCGGCGGCCGCTGTTTCCCAGGCTAATCCGAGGCGGCCCATGCCGGTATCGATTTTGACGTGGACGGAAAGCGTGGCGTTCAGGTGGCGGGCTTCGGCGGCCAGGCCGAGGGCTTGATCGAGGGAGACGAGCAGGGGCTGGAGGCGCAGGTCAAGCAGGCCGGCCGTGTCTCCGGGGGAGGCGACGCCCGCGAGGAGGATGGAGGACTCGGGGAGAAGGCGGCGCAGGCGGACAGCCTCGTCCAGATGAAAGACGGCGAAGCGGCGTACGCCGGTTTCCCAGGCGGTGCGGCCGACTATTTCGAGGCCGTGGCCGTAGGCGTCGGCCTTGAGCATGGCCATGTAATCGGTCCGGGGGTTCAGGGCGGCGCGAATGGCTTTCAGGTTTTCGCGGAGCGTGTCGAGGTGGATTTCCGACCAGGAATGGGTCATGGGGGCGATCCCGCGGCAGGGGTGGCATCCTGGACGGGCAGCCCCCAGGACTGGAGCTGGCCGCCGATGAACTGGATGATTTTATCGTGGATCTGCCGGCCTTCTTTTTGGGGATCCAGGGGGGGGCCGAAGACGATGCGGACAGGGCGGGTGGGATCGACGGACCCGAATTCCTTGATGAGGCGGCCGTTGTTCTGGAGGTCGGTTTTGACGGCGACGGGGATGACGGGGCAGCCGGCCTTGGAGGCGAGTTTTTCTCCGAGCGTGTTGAATTCGGCGGAAACGAAGACGCTGTTGCGCGTGGATTGGGGGAAGATCAGGACGCTGATGCCGTGGGTCAGCAGGTTGAGCCCTTCTTCCATCACGGTGCGGAAATCCGCGCGGGGATTGTCACGGGATACGGCGATGTGGTTGATGGTGCTCATGGTGCGTCCGAAGCCGGGGTACTCGGTGAGTTCTTTTTTGATGACCACGGCCATGGGTGTGAACGGCAGGATGAGGCAGGGGAGGAGAAAGGTTTCGAGGAGGCTCATGTGATTGGAGACGATGACCGCGGGTTTCGTCAGGGCGGCCAGATGCTCGAGCCCGGTGATTTCGATGGACCCGCCGATCGCCTCCACCGTAATGATAGAATGATAAGAGCTATTGAACCAGTCTTGGTTGGTGTAGGGGCGTCGGAATGAAATCTGTGAGCAGGTGGCGACGATGCCGAAGATGCCTTTGTAATAGCGCAAGGTGGAAAAAAGAACGTGGCGGGGGGTTCCGGGAGACCGATACGCGTGGTTTTTAAGCAAATTGGCCACAAAAGGATGCTCGCAATTGATGGCGGTAGTATTCATATACCCGCTTTCATTATCATCCGCCTCTGGAGAGCGCAAGAAAGAAGCATAGGGAGGGCCGGGTTTTTCGGGCCGTTATGCGTTTGAGTCTTGACCTTTTCCGACTGGAGCGTATATTAAGTTCCGTTTGGTAAAAGAGGGATTGCATCAAGAGTGGGTCTTGCAACCCACTTTTTTTATGGTGTTTACGCCGGTTTGGAGCGATCCGGACCGCCGATCGAAGGAGTCAGGAGCCATGGAAGAGATTCGCGCCTTTCTTGCCTATTTGGAAAAGGAACGCGGAATTGACCGGGAAACGGTTGTTCTGGCGCTGGAAGGAGCCTTGTTGCAGGCGTCCCGGAAAAGCGTTGGTCCCGCGAAAAATCTGCGTATTGAAATCGACCGCAAAACCTGCGCCATCAAGGCGATCGCCACTGTTAAAGTGGTTGAGAAGGTGGTCAATCTGCATGATGAAATCAGCCTTGTCAAGGCCCTGAAACTCAACCCGGACACCGTGCTGGGCAATGATCTGGACATCGACGTCACCCCGCGTGATTTCGGGCGGATTGCAGCCCAGAACGCCCGCCAGGTGTTCACTCAGAAGTTGCGCCAGGCCGAGCGGGATGTGGTCAAGGAAGAATACAAGGATCAGATCGGCAAAATCATCAGCGGCGCGGTGCGTCAATTTGACAGGACCGACGTGATTGTGGATCTGGGCCGGGCCGAGGCGGTGCTTCCCAAGCACGAACGTATTCAGGGGGAAGAGTACAATCAGGGCGATCGCATCCGGGGCTTGCTCCTGGAGGTGCAGGAAAACACCAGCGGCCCCAGCCTGGTGCTTTCCCGGGCCCATCCCAATTTCGTCCGGGCCTTGTTCGAGCTGGAGGTGGCCGAGATTGCCGACGGCACCATTGAGATCAAGGGCATTGCCCGCGAGCCGGGGCAGCGCACCAAGATTGCCGTCTTTTCCCGCGAGGAAAAGGTGGATCCGGTCGGCGCTTGTGTGGGCATGCGCGGCATGCGCGTGAAAAACATTGTCAAGGAGCTGTCCGGGGAGAAGATCGACATCGTCCGCTGGAGCGATGATATCCGGACGTATGTGGCCAATGCGCTTTCGCCGGCCAAGCTGGCCAAGGTGGTGGTGGATCCCGACCGTCCCAAGGTGATTCATGTGACGGCCGATGCGGACCAGCTTTCCCTGGCCATTGGCAAGCGGGGTCAGAATGTGCGGTTGACGGCCAAGTTGACCGGATGGAAGGTGGATATTCAGCGGGAAGAAGGGGATATCAGCTTCGAAGAGAAAATGACCCGTGCGATCGAACGCCTGGCCCAGATCCCGGGCATTGGCAAGGGGAATGCGGAAAAACTGGTGCGCACAGGCTTCCTGGATGTCGTGGGCATCCTGGCGTCCGATGTGGCGACGATCGAGAGTGATGGAGGGTTTGACGCCGAAACCGCCAAGACGATTTATGAGTCGGCGGCGGCATCGCTTGTGATCACGGAAGAGGGCGGGCAGAAACAGACATGAGAGCGCACGAATTAGCCAAAGAGCTGGGCGTTCCCAGCAAGGAATTACTGGAGAAGCTGGTCCAGAACGGCATCGCGGTGAAAAGCAATTTCAGCGCCGTGGATGAAGCCGTGATTGCCGCAGCCCGAAAGCTATATGCCACTCCGGCCGCGCCCGCCGCTCCGGCAAAGCCTGTCAAGCCGGCGAAATCGGCGTCGCATCCTTCCGTCAAGCCGGCTCATCCGGTTGTCGCGAAGACGCCGCACGTCGCGCATTCCACCGCCAAGACTGTTCCTCCGCCGGTGGAAGTCCCGGCCGTGCCTCCGCCCGCGGTTATTCCGCCGGTCGTTCCCCCTGTTATTCCGCCGGTCGTTCCGCCGGTGGTTCCTGTGGCGCCTCCGGTCAAGCCGCCGATCCGGATGGCGCCGGGTTATCCGCTTCCGTCGGCCAAGCCGCCCGTGGCTTCGGATGGTAAGCCGCCGATCCGGATGGCGCCGGGTTATCCGTTGTCTCCATCGGTGCCGCCGGTCAAGCCACCGGTTCGGCCTGCGCCCGCTTACGTGAAGTCTGCGCCGCCGCACCCGAACGCCTCTAAAGTGTCCACGCCGCATCCGAACGCCGCCAAGGTGTCGACGCCACACCCGAATGCCTCTAAAGTGTCCACGCCGCATCCGAACGCCGCCAAGTTGGCCGCGACGCCTCCGCGGGCCGTGGCGCCTACGCCTTCGGTGAAAACACCCCCGTCGGATGCTCCGGTGGCGCCGGTGGCTCAGCCGCTGACGCCGGCTCCGGTTCGCCCGGTTGCTCCGGCGGTTCCCGTTGTTCCTTCGGCGGAAAAAACGATCGTCATTAAATCGGCGATTTCCGTCAAGGAATTGGCCGAATTATTGCACCTCAAGCCGAACCTGCTGATTGCCGAGCTCATGAAGCTGAACATCCTGGCCTCCATCAATGAGCGGATGGACTCCAAGATCGCGCAACAGGTGGCGGAGAAGCATGGATTTACCGTCGAACGCGAGAAAAAGCCCGATCACACGCCCGTCCCCCTGCATAAGCTGGAGGCGAAGGAGGTGGAGGATCGGCCGGAGGAGCTCAAGCCGAGACCCCCGATCGTGACCGTCCTCGGGCATGTGGATCATGGCAAAACGTCGCTGCTCGACAAGATCCGCAAGACCACGGTGGCCAAGGGCGAGGATGGCGGCATTACGCAGCATATCGGCGCGTCCACGGTGTCGATGAAAAACAAGACCATCACCTTCCTCGACACCCCGGGGCATGCGGCCTTCACGGCCATGCGGGCGCGGGGCGCCAACCTCACGGACATTGCGATTATCGTGGTGGGCGCGGATGACGGCGTCATGCCGCAGACAGAGGAAGCCATCAAGCATGCGCAGGCCGCCAAGGTGCCCATGATTGTGGCGATCAACAAGGTGGACCTTCCTTCGGCCAATCCCGAGCAGGTCAAGCAGCAGCTGGCCGCGTTGGGGCTGACCCCGGAAGAATGGGGCGGCGAAACCATCTGCTGCCCGGTCAGCGCCCTCACGGGGCAGGGCATCGATCATTTGCTCGAGATGATTCTGCTTCAGGCCGAGATCATGGAGCTCAAGGCGAATCCGACCCGTCGCGCCAAGGGCGTGGTGATCGAAGCGCAGCTGGAGCAGGGCATGGGGCCCACGGCCAACGTGCTGGTGCTCACCGGCACCTTGAATCTGGGCGACGCCATCCTGTGCGGCGGTCAATGGGGCCGCATCCGCGCCCTGATCAACGACCGGGGCGAACGCGTCAAGTCCGCCGGGCCCTCCACGCCCGTCAAATGCCTGGGCCTTTCCGGCGTGCCCGGAGCGGGCGCCGATTTTATCGTCTGTCAGGACGACAAGTTCGCGCGCGACCGCGCGGCGGAGAATGCGCTGAAGCTCAAGGATGAGCAGATGTACGCGCCGAAGAAGATTTCGCTGGAGTCGCTCTACGAGACGCTCAAGGAGCAGGGCCGCCTGGAGCTCAAGGTGATTCTCAAGGCGGACGTGCAGGGCTCGGTGGAAGCCATCATGCATGCCCTGGATGGAATCAAGAGCGAGAAAGTGCAGCTGAATTTCATCCTCAGCGGGGTGGGCAATATCACCGCGAACGATGTGTTGCTGGCCAAGGCTTCCAGTGCCGTCATCCTCCAGTTCCGCGTGGGCAAGGAGGCGAATGTGGCCCAGATGGCCAAGCACGAGGGCGTCGAGGTCCGCCCCTACGACATTATTTATGCGCTTATCGACGATGTGCGCGATTCGATGGCGGGCCTGTTGCCGCCGGATCTCGTGGAGCATGTGCTCGGCCACGTCGAAGTGCTGAAGGTGTTTGACCTGACGAAGCGGACGGTGGCGGGCTGCATCGTGCGGGACGGGCGCGGCACGCCCCGCTCCAAGGTCCGGATCCTTCGCGACAAGGTGGTGGTTCACGACGGCACCATCCTTTCGCTTCGCCGGTTTGAAAACGACGTGACCGAAGTCAAGGACTCCCAGGAATGCGGCATCCGTGTCGAAAACTTCACGGCGTTCCGCGAAGGCGACATTCTGGAGTTCTACGAGATCGAGAAAAAGACCCCGCATTTGTAGAAAGCCGGCCAGCGTCATGAAGACCGACCGACTGGTTCGGATTAATGAGTCGATGAAGCGGGAGATCGGGGAACACCTCTCCCGGACCATCAGCGTGGAACGCGACGGCTTTGACCGGAGCCTTCTCACGGTGACTCACGTCATGGTCAGCACCAACCTGCACTCGGCGCGGGTGCTGGTCTCTATTTTCGGGCATGAAAAAGAACGCCCCGCCATCCTGGCCCGCCTCGAACGTCACCGGCCTGATCTCCAGCGGCAGATCGCCGATAAATTGGCGCTCAAATATACGCCCCGCCTCTCTTTTTTCCTGGATACCTCGCTGGAGGAAGGCGACCGGCTCGTCGCGCTTCTGAATGGCATCGAGACCCCGGCGGACGCTCCGGTTCCGGAAGCCGGATCGGGCGCAACATGAGGCGGTTTGCTTCCGAAGGCCCCCCGATGCCGGACGGCCTTATCCTGATCGACAAGCCCGCGGGTCCGACGTCGCATGATGTGGTCGACCTGATTCGCCGGCGGTTTCGCATTCCCAAAGTCGGTCATGGCGGCAGCCTGGATCCCCAGGCGACGGGCCTGTTGATCATCATGGTGAATCGCGGCACCAAGATCTCGAATCTTTTTCTCGGGTCCGACAAGGAATACGAGGGGACGATGCGGCTGGGTTTGACGACGAACAGCTATGATCTGGATGGCGAGGTGACGGCCACGGCTCCCTGGGAGCACGTGACGCGGGAGCGGCTGGAGGAGGGGATGGCCCAATTCCAGGGCGATCTGATGCAGGTCCCGCCGATGGTGTCGGCCATCAAGCGGGCCGGGGTTCCGCTTTACAAGCTGGCGCGGCAGGGCGAGACGGTGGAGCGGGAGTCGCGGTTCGTCCATCTGTATGAATTTTCCCTTCGCTCCTTTGTGCCGCCGGATGCGGTCGTTCGCATCCGGTGTACCAAGGGCACGTATGTGCGCTCGCTGTGTCACGACCTGGGGCAGGTTCTGGGTTGCGGGGCGGCGCTCGCCCAGCTTCGCCGGACCGGATCGGGCCGTTTCCGGGTGGACGATTCCCTGCCCCTGGACGCCGCGCTGGCCTTGCCGCCACCCGAGTTCGCCGCCCGGATTATCCCCCTGGCCCAAGCCCTTCCCAACGCCTGATGGTCATGAACATTCCTGTGCGTCATCATCTGACCGAGTTGCCGCGGACCGGCGTTCCGCTCTGCCTGGCGGCGGGTTTTTTCGATGGCGTGCACAAGGGGCACCGCCGGGTGATTCAAGCCGCGGTCCGCCGCGCCGCGACGTTGCGGGGTGTCTGCTGGATCCTTTCGTTCGACGAGCATCCGCGTAAATTAATCCGCCCGGGTTCTGTTCCTCTCATGTTGACAAGCCCGGCGCATAAGTTGCGCCTGTTCGAGTCCCTGGGGGTGGATGGCTGCCTGTTGTTGCCCTTTACGCCCGAGTTGGCGGCCCTGTCGCCGCTCCGGTTCCTTGAACGCCTGGCGGCCGGCGCGCCGGACTGGCGCCTCATTTCCGTTGGCGAGGATTGGCGGTTCGGGCGGGCAGGGGCGGGTGACGTTGCCTTGCTGGCCTCCTTTTGCCGGAAGCGAGGCATTGAGGTGGCGGCGGTGAACCCGGTTCATTGGCGGGGCGAGCCGGTGTCGAGCACCCGCATCCGGGAGGCGGTCCGGCGCGGGGCGGTGGGAACGGCCGCCGCCTTGCTGGGCCGGCCTTTCAGTTTGCTGGGCACGGTCGTGGCGGGGGGTGGCTTGGCGCGGGGGCTGGGTTTCCCCACGGCCAACCTGATGCCTGAAAACGAGGTGCGGCCCGCGGATGGCGTGTATGCGTGTTACGCCCGGCTGGAAGACGGCTCGCGGTGGCCGGGCGTGATGAACGTGGGGCATCGGCCCACCTTGCAGCCGGTGGCGGGGCCGGATCCGGTCATGGAGATCCATCTGATCGGATTCAAGCGCCGGATCTACGGCCAGGCCATGGAGGTCTTTTTCATGGCCCGCCTTCGGGCGGAGCGCCGGTTTTCCTCCGTGGCGTTGATGACAGCGCAGATTCGCCGGGATGTCCGGGAAGCGGCCCGACGGCTGCGATCGGACAAAATGAAAAAAGCTTGCGAAGAATGCTTTACAAAGGGCAGGCCAGTTGGCTATAGTGGCCCTCCAAAACGAAGAAACGAGAAGAGTATAAAGGCAAGAGGTAGGTCCGTTCATGGATAAGGCACAAAAGGCAACAATCAAACAGGATTATCAACTGCACAACACCGATACCGGATCTTCCGAAGTGCAGGTGGCCCTGGTTACCAAGCGCATTGAAAGCCTGACAGAGCACCTCAAGACGCATCGCAAGGATCACAGCTCTCGTTATGGCCTCATCAAAATGGTGAGCGCCCGCCGCCGTCTTCTGAATTACCTGAAGAGCCGCGACGATGCCCGCTATCAAGCACTGATCAAGCGCCTGAATATCCGGCGGTAGTGGCTTGGGTGGCCGCACATCCGAAAAGAGCGCGAAGCGACGATTCCGCTGCTGAATGGGTTTCTTCCCGTTCTTTCGGCTCGCGCATCCTTTTATAAAAAAAAGAAAAAAGAAGAAAAAGAAGGAACGACATGAAGGATACCAAGCAAATCACCGTCGCGATTGGCGACAAAACGCTCACGTTCGAATCGGGGTTGCTGGCCAAGCAGGCCGGCGGTTCCGTCTGCCTGAGCCAGGGCGAAACCATGGTCTTTTCGGCCGCCACCATGGCCTCGTCCATCCGCGAGGGCATCGATTACTTTCCCCTGCAGGTGGAATACCGCGAGAAGTTCTATGCCTCCGGAAAATATCCGGGCGGCTTTTTCAAGCGTGAATCCCGGCCGTCGGAAAAAGAAATTCTGACCGCACGGTTCACCGACCGCCCGCTCCGCCCCCTCTTCCCCGATGGCCTTCGCAACGAAGTTCAGATTGTCAACACGCTGCTCTCCGCGGATGGGATCAACGAGTCGGATGTGCTGAGCATCACCGCCGCCAGCGCGGCGCTGACCCTTTCCGATATTCCCTTCATGGGGCCACTGGCCGGCGTCCGGGTGGGCCGCGTGGAAGGCCGCTTCGTGATCAACCCCACGCAGAAGGAACAGGCCGTCAGCGACCTGGACCTGATCTATGCCGGGTCCCGGGATCTGCCGATCATGATCGAAGGCGCGGCCGATGAAGTGCAGGAGGCCGATCTTCTGGCCGCCATGCGCTTTGCCCAGGAGGCGTGCACGAAGCTGGTGGACGCCCAGTTGGCGTTGCGGCGGGCCATGGGACTTCCGGACAAGAAAGCGGAAGAGGCCCCGGCGGGCTCGCCCCTTTTGGATGTGGCGCGTCAAGTCGCGGGCGCCAAGCTCGCCGACGTGCTCCTTATTCCGGGCAAGCAGGACCGCCAGAATGCGGTGACGGCTTTGAAGACGGAACTCAAGGCGAAGCTCCTCGAGAAGAGCCCCGACATGTCGACGGAAGCGTTCCGCTCGGCGTTCGATCAGCTCGAGATCGAAACCGTGCGGCGTAACTTCCTCGAAAAGGGCAAGCGTCCGGATGGCCGCGGCGCCGATGACCTGCGCCCCCTGTATGCGCAGACCTCGCTGTTGCCTCGTGTCCATGGTTCCGCCGTGTTCAATCGCGGGGAAACCCAGGCGCTGGGGACGGTCACGCTGGGCACCGGTTCGGATGCCCAGGACATGGACGCCATCACCGGTGGCGCCTCCAAGAAATCCTTCATGCTGCACTACAACTTCCCGCCCTATTCCGTGGGCGAGACCGGTCGTTTCGGCGCCACGGGACGGCGTGAAATCGGGCACGGCGCCTTGGCGGAACGCAGCCTGGAGCGCGTGATTCCGAAGGATTATCCCTACACCGTCCGCGTGGTTTCGGAAATCATGGGATCCAACGGGTCGAGCTCCATGGCCAGCATCTGCGTGGGCACGCTTGCCCTCATGGATGCCGGCGTGCCGATCAAGAAGCCGGTGGCCGGCATCTCCATCGGGCTATTCTCCTCTCCCGCCAAGTCCGAGACGGTGGTGGACATCCTGGGCACCGAGGATCATTGCGGTGACATGGACTTCAAGGTGGCCGGAACGCGGGATGGCATCACCGGTTTCCAGGTGGACCTCAAGATTCGCGGGCTGGCCTGGAACCTGGTGGAAGACGCTTTCCGCAAGGCCAAAAAGGCGCGCGGCCAGATCCTCGATTTCATGGCCACGGTGATCGCGACGCCCCGCACGGAATTGTCCGTGCATGCGCCCCGCATCCATACGGTCATGATTCCCGTGGACAAGATCGGCGCCCTGATCGGGCCCGGCGGCAAGAACATCCGCCGCATCACCGAGATCACCGGCACCCAGATCGACATCACGGACGACGGCACGGTCAAGATCTTCAGCACCGACGGCGCGGGCATGGAAATGGCCATGCGCGAAGTCAGCATGCTGACGGCCGAGGCCCAGGAAGGCCAGATCTACAACGGCACCGTCACCGGCATCAAGCCGTTCGGCTGCTTTGTGGAAATCTTCCCCGGCACCGATGGCCTGGTGCATATCAGCGAACTGGCCGACTTCCGCGTCAACGTGGTGGAAGATATCTGCAAGATGGGCGACCAGATGTGGGTCAAGTGCATCGGCGTGGACGATCGCGGCCGCATCAAGTTGAGCCGTCGTGAAGCCATGCGCGAAAAGGATGCCGAGGCCAAGGGACAGACTCCCGGGCCTGCCAAGGCATAACACCCGGTCCGAATGACCAGGGGGTGGGCTCATGCAGGCGGCGACTGTGATCCTGGCGGACGGGGATTTCCCCGTCCAGCCACAACCGCTGGCGGCCCTGCGCCGCGCGCGCCGCATTGTGTGCTGCGATGGCGCCGCCCGCAAGTTGCGTGACTTCGGCCTCGAGCCCGCCGCCGTGGTGGGCGACATGGACAGCCTTCCCGCCACGATCCGCCGGGCGTATGGCTCCCGGGTAGTTCGCGATGCGGGCCAGGACGACAACGACCTTTCCAAGGCGTTCCGGTATTGTCTCCAGCAGGGTTGGCGGAATCTCGTGGTGCTGGGCGCCACGGGCTTGCGCGAGGACCATACGCTGGGCAACATCTCCCTGCTGGCGGATTTTGCGCGGGAGGCCCGCGTGATCATGCTGACGGATACGGGGGAATTCCGACCGCTTTTGAAATCCAGCCGGCTGCCCTGCAAGCCCGGGCAGGGAGTATCGATTTTTTCCTTCGATCCGGCCACGGCGATTACCTCGCGGGGCCTGAAATATCCGCTCCGCCGGTTGCGGCTTTCCCGATGGTGGCAGGCCGCGCTGAATGAGGCGGAAGGCCGGAGCTTCGACCTGCAATTTACGGGCGGTCCGCTGCTGGTCTACAGTCTTTACACCCGTCGCACAGCGGCCACGAGGCGTTCGTGAACGGCACGGTTCCCGAGGACCGTCGGCAGGCTGTGGCCCTGACCATTGCCGGCAGCGACAGTGGCGGCAATGCGGGCATTCAAGCGGATTTGCGGACTTTTCATGGATTTGGCGTGCATGGCTGTACCGCCATTGCCGCCCTGACGGCCCAGAATCCGCTCGGGGTGACCGGCATTTTGACCGCCGATGCCGATTTCCTGGGGAAGCAACTGGACGCCATTTTTGCCTGTTATACGGTAGGCGCCATCAAGACCGGCATGCTGGCCAACGCCGAATTGATGGAGGCTGTGGCTGTTCGTCTGGCCGCGCGATCCGCCATCCCCGTGGTGGTGGATCCGGTGATGGTGGCCACCAGCGGCGCGCGCTTGCTGGAGGATTGCGCCGTGGAGACGCTCAAGATGCGACTGGCGCCCCGGGCCGCTTTGCTGACGCCCAACAGGCCGGAGGCTGAGGTGCTGCTGGGCCGGCGGATTGCCGATCGTCCGGAGGCGATTGTGGCCGCGCGTGAGCTGGCGGCACGCTATGGGTGCGCAATTCTGCTTAAGGGCGGCCATGATTCCGCGCATCGCGGCGAGGATCTGCTATGCCTCGGCGACGGCGTGATGGCTTTTTCGACTCCGGTGGTGGCCGATCCGCTTTCCACGCATGGCACCGGCTGTACGCTGAGCGCGGCCATTGCGGCTTCGCTGGCACGCGGGCGGGGGCTGGAAGAGGCGGTGACGGAAGGCAAGGCCTATGTGTATGAGGCGATCCGGACCGGTCGCGTGGTCGGCCCGTTTGCGGCGGTGCTGGGCATGCCGGCCCGCTTGCCGGTGGAAGCGGTGCGCCGGGAGGTTTTGTGAGCGTGGCGTGGGAGCGTGTGCGGGCTGTTTGTTTTGACATGGATGGCACCCTGGTGGACTCGGATGCCGCCTGGCTGAGGGCCACGCGGAGCGCTTTTGCGCGGTTCAACTTGACGCTGACGGATGCCCATTATGAGGAAACGCTGGGGCTGGACAATGCGGGCGGCGTGAAGATGGTCTTGCGCCATTTCCCCCGATTCCGGAAGGATCCGGCGCTGCTGGTCCGGGCGATGGAGGAGGAAATCCAGTCTGAATTTCGGAAAGGCATCCGCCCCATGCCCGGCGCCGGGGATCTTCTTGAACAATGGAAGGCTCGATGGCCGCTGGCGCTGGTCAGCACCTCGTCTGTGGCCCTGATCGATGCCGCGCTTGACGGGTTGGGGTGGGGGCGCTATTTCGTGGTGCGCCTGAGTTCGGAGCAGGTGGGCCCCAGCAAGCCGGATCCGGCGGTGTATCGCGAGGCAGTCCGGCGATTAGGGGTCGAGCCGGCCCACGCGCTGGCGGTGGAGGATTCCGTGAATGGCGTCCGAGCCGCCCATGCCGCCGGCTTGCAGGTGATCGGGGTTGCGTCCGATTCCACTCTGGCCACGCGACTGCTTCCGCATGTCACGGAAACAGCCGCGAATCTGAACGGGCTTCTCAACCGGGCTTGAGAAAGGGCGCTTGCCCTATCGGATGAAGAAGAGCGTTCCCGGAATAGCCTTTTGGGCGGTGTAGCCGTTCAGCACCACGCTCTGGCTGCTGACGGCGACATTGAAGTAACCCGCCACCCTGCCACCTTCCGTGGCGCGGGCGGCAACCTGGCTGCCAAAGGCGGCCTGATTGGCAATGGTGGAGCTCGCCGTCTGATTCGTCATGATGACAAAGCTCTGCGTATTCGTGGGCGCGAAGCCGCTGGTCAGCAGGACGCTCAAGGTTCCGTTCAGCGTGAGCGTGCCGTTGGTGACGGACAACAGATCCCAGCCCGAACCCGGTGTGGTATAGGCACCCATCTCAACTTTGGCGGCGGCGCCCGGTTTCATGATGAAATCGCCCTTGTTTGTCAGTACGCCAATGCCGGCCATGCCGGGGCTCAGCGTGCCGTACACGGTGCTGGTGGCGGCAATTGTGCCGGCGCCGGTCAGCGTGGCGCCATTGGTGACGACCAGTCCGTTCGCAAAGGTGTTCGTGCCGCCCGCGGGCACCGCCAGAGAGGCCGCATCCGTGCCATTCCCCACCACGAAGGTGAACGTATTGCTCACGAGCCCGTTCCGGATGGTCAGCGTGCCGCCGTTGAACGTCAGACTCTGGTTGGCATTAGTCACGAAGAGGGTGGTCACCACCATCTCGGACGCTCCATCCATCTGCACGCTGTTCACCAGCGGATTGGCGAAGGCCAGGGTCGTGGCATACAACTTACCGCCGTTCACCCACACGCTGTTGTTCGAGGACCCGATTCCATCGGCCACGGTCAATGTGGTAACATTGGTAAACACGCCGTTATTTGAAATAGTCAACCGGTTCCACGAGCTCGTATTTCCCTCTGAAACCTTCAAAGTCCCTCCGCCCAGGTTCCACTCCGACCCCGAATCCGTGACTACCACCTCGTTACTGATCGCTCCGGGATTATAGGCAAGGCTCGAAGCCGATGCGGAAGCGTGGATCAACCGCCCCCCGTTGCGGACGGTCATGACATTCCCCGTGCACGTGCTGCTCATAATGATGCGTACAACACTCATCAGTGCGCCATTGTCAACCGTGAGAGAGTTGTAGCAGGCGCCAATTCCCCCCACATACACGACGCCGGAAGCCGAGCGCAAATAGGAATTGAGGCCGGTAACCCGTATGCTGTTATTGGATGATCCGATGCCGCTGCCAATGTTGATATTCTCCGTATAGACCTTGCCCTCGTTGGTAATGATCAGGCTGTTCGACTTGTTTCCGGCCGTAATACTTCCGCTAACAATAAGAGCGCCATAATTGGTCGCCATAGCCCCATTTTCGATCCGAAGGGTGTTTCCAAAGCTGCCGTTCTCGCCAATATTGAGGGCTAAATTGATAGCGAGCAAAAGCGAATTCGTGCCGGTGATCACCATGGTGTTGTTTGTTGAGGTCCATGCCAAGAACGGAGCATAACCGGATGCCACCAACTGCCCGCCGTTGGTTACAATCACGTTGCATTTACTGGAGCCGTTATCGAAAGGCTGAAACCGGACATTCCAGAACATTTTTCCGCCATCGATCAAAACTGAAACATTGGTTGACCCGGATGCGAAACCGCTTGGGAAATTTAAATTTCCTCCCGCCCAGTTTGTCCAGACCGAACCTGTCCCCGTGATTTGGCCGCGGCGGTTGTGTTGATTGTTGGCAAAATAGTAGCTGAGCACCCCCTGATTGACCGCCAGCGTGCCGTTGCTGACGATGACCGGCCCGGATCCGTTGAGTGCATTGACGTTGTCCAGACGCAAGGTGCCATCTGGTCCGTTCACCACCACCGGTCCGATGAAATTATTCGCGTTTGTTAGCGCCAGCGTCCAGGTTCCCTTCTTGGTCAGCGTGCCAAAGTTGGTGACCGCGCCGCCCAGTCTCAGGGTGCTGCCTATGGCATTACCGCCGAACTCGGTGTCGGTGGTCAGAAGGACGCTGTTGCTGATGACGACCGTCCCGTCATTGCCGGCCAGGTAATCGACGCGGGCGCCGGTGGCTCCATTATTTGCCAACGCCAGGACTCCGCCCTTGATGTAATTGGTCACGCTTGAGGCGCTGGAGAGTTGCAGCTGGTTATTCGTGAAGGTGCCGGCGTAATCGTTGGTGGAGTAATAGGGCGTTCCGTTGTCGCCGAAGATCATGATGTTCGTCGAACTGCCGCCCGTGCCCGGGGCGGTGAGTCCGGTCCAGTTGCCGCCCACGCTCCAGTTGCCGCTTTTCGGAACGTCCCACGTGAGGGTGGCGCCGGTGGCGCCGGCCGAGCCCCGGTACACCAGCCAGAGCGCATTGGCGCCGTTCGTGATCGACCACGCCGACACACTGCCCGGGAAGGTGTTGGTTTCGATCGTGAACATGGCCGCGTCAAAGCCGACCTGGCTGCCGTAGTTCAAGATCCGGATGTTGTAATCCCGGGCCGCGTCGAAGTTGGTGGCGGCGGCGCCCATGGCGTCCATATTGATTATCAGGCCCGAGCCGCTCAACACGAGCTGGGAGCTGACGTTCACCACATCCCAACCCACGGCCTGTCCGAGATTCATGTCGGTGATCTCGCAATTATACACGCCGCCCGAGGTCCAGGTGAAGTTGCTCCCGCCCATCGTCAGCGAGCCCGGCCCGGCGAGGCCCGGATTGAGGATCGCGCCGTTGGTGAGGGTGACGCCCAGGCTGCTGCCGCTGACGGTGCCGCCGCCGGTCAGGGTGGCGTTGGTGTTGATCACTAGACCACGGGTGAAGGCGAGCGTGCCGCCCAGCGATTTTAGTGTCGCCGCCTGAGCGCCGTCGCCCACGGTGAAGAGGCCGTTGGTGTAGGTGGTGGTCTTGACGCCCAGCGTGCCGCCGAGGAGGTTGACACTGTTGTTCGTCAGCACGGTCAGCGTGCTGATGGCGTCTATTGTGCCGCCCTGGGTGAGGGTGATCGCGTTATTGGTGCTGGTGGCGAGTCCGATGGTCAGGGGCTGGTTGCCGGCGTTCCAGAGGGCGGACGCGCCGCTCACCAGGGCGGTGTTGCCGTTGGCGGCAAGCGCGCCGCCGATGCTGATCGGGCCCGATGAATATAGCGTGGCGGGCGTGGTGAGGGTCACCCGGTTGAACTGGCTGGTGCTACCGCTTCCGAGGGTGAAGGCGGCGACCCGGAGGACAGCGCCGCCCTGATCGATGGCGAGCGTGTTGTTCGAGGACAGGGTGAATCCAACTCCCAGCGCGGAGCCACCGAGGTCCCAGAGTGAATTGACACCGGACACGGTTCCCGTATTGGCCGAGGTAAAAGTGTGGCCGATATAGTTTCCCGAGCCGCCGGAGCCGGCGGCCGTGCTGCCATAAAGTTTGCCGCCGCCGTTGATCACAAGGCGATTGGCAAAATTGATGTCGGCGCTGGAAGCACCCTGTCCGAGCACCACGTTCACATTCGTGGCCACGGCATAATTGTCAATGATGAACGCGTCTTCGATGCAGGGACTCGCATAGCCCACCCGGATTGTGTGGGGCGCCAGTTGGAACAGCGATCCCGGATCCTTGACGGTCAACGTGGAGTTTGAACCCGAGACTTGAAACGAGCTGGTGCCTCCGTTGGGGTTGTAGGCCGCTGAGACAAGCTTCCCGCCCGCCGCCACCAGCACGGCGTTGGAGACGATCAATGGCCGGGTCGTTCCGATTGAGGCCGCGACGCCATTCACCGCGTTGAGGTATAACGCTCCCTTGTTGGTGATGGTCAGCGTGTTGCCGTAGGCGCTGACCACGCTGCCGACATGAGGGACTTCGAGCGTGCTGGTGTTGGTGACATAGGCGCCCCCGTCCACACCTCCGGCGTCAATCACCGCCGTGTTCCCGGTGGCGGAGTTGTAGCCCACCCATAGGGGGCTCCCGCCGACATCGATCATCGACGTTCCGTTGACTCCTCCGGCGATCAGCAGGCTGTTGTTGTTGGCTCCTGCCGGCGCACTCTGCCCCTGTCCTACGCAGAGGGACTGGCTGCTTGTTTTGATGAGTATCCGCCCGCCGTTTGTTACGATCAAGCGGTTGTTGGCGCTCCGGTAACCAATCTGCAAGAAGCTGCCGCAGGTTAAAAGCGATCCGGAACCGGCCACCGTCATGACGTTGCTGGCGGGTCCGGTGGTCCCGGTTGAGGAGGCGCCAATGGACGTGCTGCCGGACGAGTTCAGCACGCCGCCATTGCGGAGGGTGACGCTGTTTTCCGTGCCGCCAGAATCGCCGACCGATATCCCGGCGTTGGTCATGATGGCGCTGCCTGTCACGCCCAGGCCGTCTATCAGCAGGGTGCTGTTGCTGCCGTTAAGGGTGAACGTGTGCGCGCTGGCGTTGACCAGGGAGACGCCGCCCGCGCCGCCGACCACGGCCATGCTGTTCGATCGCGCGCCGGGGGTGCCGATGGCCGAGCCCGTGCTGCTGCCCAGAAGGAGTTTTCCGCCGTTGGTGACCACAAGGCTGTTTCGGGTGGCACTGGCATTGTATCCGAGCGTGAGGTTCACGGCGCAGGTGTAGCGGGCGTTGTCCACGATCAGGTAGTTGTTGGTCAGTCCGACTCCGCTGCCGATCGCCGTCAACCCGGCCGAGTAAAACCAGCCGCCATTGAGGAGCGAGATGCCGTTTCCGGTATCGCCGGGCAGCAATCCGACAGTGGTGGTGCTGGTGTTGGTGACAATGGCGCTACCGTCCACGTTCATGCCGTCCACCAGCAGGACGTTGTTGGTGGAAAGGTAGCCGGAGGTGCCCGCGCCGAATTTAATCGAAGTGGGGGACAGCCTCGACACGACTCCGGCTCCGCCGGAAACCGTGAGCATGTTGCTTGTACAGCCGTCTGTGACGTTCAGGGCTCCGCAGGTCATGCTGCCGCCGTTGACGATGGCCAGCTGATTGGAAAACCCTCCCAGATTGCCCAGATTAACATAATCCTTGCTGGTGAACTGCGCGCTGCCGGAGACGCCGGCGCCGTCGATCCGGAATGAGTTTTGCGAATTGCCGGGGCCGCCGATATAGAGCTTGCCTTGGGCTTGCGTCTGTTCCCAGAGGGAGGTGACGCCGGCGCCGCCGGCGATGAGGACGGTGTTGCCCGATCCGTTGGCGCCGCTTCCGATACTGTGTGGGGCGTTATTATTGGTGGAGGTCAGCCGGCCGCCGTTGGTGACGACTAGGGTGTATGCGCCGCCATCAATCGTGAACTGGTTTCCGGTGACCACCGAGTTGATGGTCAACATGGAGGAACCACCAACGGCGGAAAAGTAGGCGCTGTTCCCGTTGGTCCAGGTGGAGCGGGCGCCGGTGGCGGCTGTTCCCCAGTTGGTATCAGAAGCGCTGGTGCTCCAGGCGCCGGTTCCGTGCTGGTAGCCGGCATCCGGAGAGGGGTCCCAGTATTGGATGGCGGCTTGTGTGGATGACAGAGAAATAACGAACGCGAACGAGAGGCCTAGTAACGCTTTGGTATAGTACATTATAGAGTTCCTAACTTAAAGGTTTCAACTTGTTAGATAACCACAATTTACTCTTGTAAGAGTATCCTACAATTTCAAGCGGGAAACAAGGAGTATTTGCATGACAATTTGCTCTTGTAGGGCGATCCAATGTGCGAAACATGGGCAGGCACGCTGCATGGTGGCTGACTGGCGGATAGGCTGAGCGGGCTGCGTCGTTTCGGGCGCAAATGGCTGGTCGCGATTCGACTTAGGATGCGGCGGGTCGCTTGGTGGCCTGGGTGCCGCAGGAGCGGCGCACAATGAGGGTGCCGGGCATTTTGATGATGGGCGCGTTTATTGGAAAGGGCGCTTTTTTCTTGATTTGTTTCA
Organism: PVC group bacterium; assembly: GCA_945898015.1. Classification (GTDB taxonomy): domain Bacteria; phylum Verrucomicrobiota; class Kiritimatiellia; order CAIKKV01; family CAIKKV01; genus CAIKKV01. Next base: position 32,652 of record CAMDGM010000038.1, read on the forward strand.
GCAACAATTCGGTGGCCCGGCGGGCCATGCCTTCGAAATCCTGGGAGAGGGTGGTCAGGGGGCTGAGCGCAAAGGCGCCGATCAGCGAGTTGTCGAAACCGGTCAGGGCGATATCCTGGGGGACGCGAACGCCGGCTTCCGCGCAGGCCGCGAGCGCGCCGATGGCCCAATCGTCGTTGCTGAAGAGGAGGGCCTGGGGGCGGTTTTTGGCGGCCAGAATGGTTTCCATGGCGGCCTTGCCGTTGGCGTAGGGGGCCATGAGATCGTTGGGCGTTCCGGCAAAGAAAACACGGGCCTGGTGTTCCGGGAGTCCGGCGGCCTGGGTGACGGACTGGAAGCCGGCTACCCGTTCCAGCGTGCCCCAGTTCACGGCTTCCGAGGCGTCGGCGGGCAGGCTGGGCACGACCAGCTGGAGGGAGCGGTACCCGAGTCCGAGGACATGGCGGGTGAGGCGCTCCATGCCGTCGCGGACATCCACCCGGATCAGCGGCACGCCTGGCAGGCGAATGCCGCCGATCGCCACGACGGGGATGCGGTTGATGCGGAACTTCTCCAGTTCGCTTCGGCTGAAAATGGCGGGCGGATCGATGAGAAGGACGCCTTCGGCCCGCATGTCGAGCATGGTTGCGCAGACGGTCTCGATGCCATTTCCGCCCCACTCGGCGTCGTTGGCCAGCAGGCGGTAGCCGGAGTCGAGGATGGTGTGGGCGGCGGCGTAGCCCTTTTTAACGGCGGCCTGGAGAAGTCCGGCGTGCTGGATCATGCCGATGATGCCGCTGCGTCCCTGGCGGATCACCTGGGCGTAGCGGTTGGGGGTGTAGCCGAGGGCTTTGGCGGTGTCCATCACCCGCTCGCGGGTTTTGCTGTTATAGCGCGGCGAATTGCGGTTGAGGATGTGGGAAATGGTGCTGACGGAGAGCCCGGTTTTTTCGGCAATTTGCATGAGTGTGACCATAGGGCGATACACTACCGAATCGGGACAAAGAAGGCAAGGTTCTCCTCGAAGGGGGCGCATCTCTGAGTTATGGCACTTGTAAGCTTGGTTGTGCTGTCGGTGTGCTGGGGGCGGCGTTCCGGCCGTCATCTGGCGGCCCCTTTTCCGTGCTGAGGGGCTTCGGCTAGAGGAGCCGAGACCACCATTCTACGTCTCCTCGCCGTCGCCCCTCATCATCGGAAAATCGCCTCGCCATATTCCGGCTAACGGAACGCCGCCCCCGGTTCCACTCGCGCGCCCTCGGCTCTGTCGAGCACT
>CAMDGM010000039.1 GCA_945898015.1 PVC group bacterium
GCTGGAGGCGTCGGGGCACGAGCCCACGCCGCCTCGCCGTCAGGCGGCTGCGCCTCGAAATCGTCGCGTCCCTTTTCGCCTGATCGAAACGCCGCAAGCCTGAACGCCATCGCGCGCCCGGCCCCCTCGCGGGGAGCCTCGGGCGTCGCGCGAGACGGCTGCCGGGAAAAGCCCGACCTAAATTGTTTGTGCCCGGGGTTGTGTAGCGCCGCACTGCGTGCGGCGGGTGCCCGCTAATTGAATGAAGGGCGGAGCGATGCGACGCCGCGCGGAAAGAGCAGAGCTGGGCGATAAACAGCGGTGTATGCGGGCTCGTATCACTCGCCCCTCCAAAAGCCGGGGTTACTTGTTCCTTACGGCGTTCATGGCCGCGCGGACATCGGCGGGCCGCAGGATCTTCAGGCCGGCCAGCAGGGCCAGGTAGAGCAGGACCGCCCCCGCGCCGGCCCCGATCATGACGGGGAGTTCGCGGTCGAGCCAGACGCCGGGAAGGGTGATGAGCAGTCCGAGTCCGGTGACCACCAGGAAATCCGGCAGCATGGACAGGAACGTGTGGCGATAGTACACCACATACACGAGCGCCGCGGCGGTGTGTCCGGCCAGGGTAGCCCAGGCGGCGCCTTCCGCCTTCCAGCGGGGGATCAGCAGGAAGGAGCCCGCCACCATGGCGATGACGCCGGCCACGGTGGAGGCGGCATAGACGGAGGGCTTTTTGCGGACCACGGCAAAGTTCATGCCCATCTGCGAGACCAGCATGGGGCTGAACGCCAGGCCCGTGATCACGGCTACGCCATAGGTGTCCGCGAATTCCGCGCCCAGCAGCAGCCGGATGGCGGGCCGGCCGGCGTAGACGAGTCCGGCGTAAACCAGGAAGGCCGCGGCGCCGCACCAGGCGAGGGCCGTGCGGTTCCAGGCCACCACCTCCGCGCCGCGGTCCGAGGCGTGGAGCTTGGAGAGCGCGGGCACGAGCGTGGTGAAGATCAGGCCCAGGAACATGCCCGTGGTCATGAGAAACTGGTTGGCCAGGTCGAAGGGCGCCACGTCCTCATACCGGCCCGTGAGGCCGCGGATGAAGAGGGGGGCTGAGCGCTGCAGGAAAAAGAGCAGCACGGTGGGGATATAGAAGGTGGCGCCGAACAGGAAATAGGGCGCAAAGTCCTTCAGCGGCAGGTAGCCCCACGGGCGGAAGAGCGCCTGGCGGCCCCACCAGAACGACAGGAGCATGAGCGCGATCTCGTTCAGCGCCAGCGCCCACAGGGCCGCATCGAGGCTGCCGGTCCACGCGTAGAGGCCCACGATCAGGCCGAACGTGAGGGCGCTGCGGATCAGCTCCCGGGCCGAGAAGCGGGCGATTTCGTTGCGGCCGTAGAGAAAGGCGAAGGTGGTGCCCTGGATCTTGCCCGCCACCATGATGCAGATGAGGATGGGCAGCCAGCGCAAGGGGAAGCTCTCCGGCTGGACCAGGACAAAATAGAGCGACACGAGCACCGCGAAGCCGGCCACCAGCAGGTTGCTCCAATACATGATGCCGTGCAGCAGGTGCGCTTCGCGATCCTTGTTGCGCCCCTGCTCGGGGATGAACCGGCCGAAGATCTGGAGATTGCCGAGCCCGGTGAAGGCCTCGCAGATGGTCAGGACCGAGGTGAAATAGGCGAACTGGCCGTACAGCTCTTTTCCCATGTACCGGGGAATGACGATGAGGCTGAGGAAGAGAAAGGGGTAGCGCAGCAGGCGCCAGAAGGCCCCGATCGTGACCGTGCGGAGCGTCTCCTGGCTAGTATAGCTCATGAAGCGCCTCGCGCGTTTCCTCGGCGCACCGCCGCCAGGTGAAGTCGGCGGCCCGGACCAGCCCGCGGCGGCGCATCTCCGCGCGGCGGGCGTCGTCCTGCAGGACGCGCTCCAGCCCAGTGGCGATGGATTCGGGATCGAAGGGGTCCACGATTTCGCCGGCGTCGCCCGCGATTTCGGGGAGCGCCCCCGTGCTGGAGACGACCACCGGGCAGCCGCAGGCCATGGCCTCGCAGGTGGGAATGCCGAACTCCTCATACACGGAGGGGAACAGCATGCAGTCGGCCAGATTGTAGAGGAGCGGCAGTTCGGCCTGGTCCACCCAGCCGAGGAAGGTGATGTCGTCGAGGACGCCGTCCCCGGCGAGGTTGTATTCGGGGATGTATTTTTCGCATCCGATTCCGGCCACGACCAGTTTGCACGGCAGCCGCTTGCGGAGCTGGCGGAAGGCGGCGATCAGGTTCTTGAAGTTCTTGCGCGGATCGTACTTGATGACCGACAGGATGAACCGGTCAGGCAGCGAATGCTTCTCGCGGAACGCCGACAGGGCGGCGCGGTCTTCGATAACCTTGAAGTTCCGGTTGGTGCCCAGGCGGATGGTGCGGATTTTCCGGGGGGGCACCTTGAGGATGCGGATGAAGTCCTGGCGGGTCAGCTCGGAGTTGGCGATGATGAGATCGGCCTTGCGGCAGTAGAGGGGCATGACGGCGCGGATGTAGGCGATGTCGGCGCGGGTGTAGAGTTCGGGGTGGACGAACCAGCTTGCGCCGTGGACGGTCATGACGGTTTTCCGGCCCGTGCAAAAGGGGACGGTGAACTTGGTGTGGAAGATCGTGTCCACGCCGGCCTTGCGGGCCGCGAGCGGGATGCGGACCTGGTCCCAGAGGAGCTTGTTGGACCCGGGCACCAGGGTTTCGACGGCATTGGGGAAGGTGGAATAGCGGCCGAGGAAGGCCGGGTTTTTGTGGAAGAGGACGTATTCGGTTTGCGGGTCGAGGGGCAGGAGCTCGTCCATCAGGTTGAGGCTGTAGATGCCGATTCCCTGCCGCTCCTCGAGCGCGCGCAACATGACGCCGATTCGCATAACGATTCCTGTGGCGGGTGGTGGTGACTTGCCGCTTCATTATGCAGAAAGAGGGCATGAAGTCGAGCGCGGATCCTTCGAGGGGCGCCTATTCCACTACGCCCAGCAGGATTGGAACGGTCGGATCGGATACATCCACGGCAAGCAATCCGGCGGCCTCGTCAACCACGTAGACAGTCGCGCCGTCGATGGTCACGGCCAGGGCCGCCCCTTTGGTAGGATAAGATCCGACAAGAACAGGGTCCATCGGGTTCAGGGTGTCCACGATGTATACGCCGTGATCGCCGTTGGCGGTGATGACATACGTTCCGGAGGCGGCCATGGCCTGTATGGCTCCGGGAAGGGCGAGGCTGCCCAGGGGCAGATAGGTCCCCGTGCCGTCATCCGCCAGGAGAACCAGCGTGGCGCCCTGGCTGGCGGCGAGCATCCCGTTTGTGATCACGACGACGGCGCTGTAGCCGGGGGCGCTTTCCTTCACCACGCTGGGTGCAGGCGTCCGAACGGCCGTGGCGACAATCGGCGAGCTGGCTGCCGGCACAGCTTTTGCCACCGCGGCAACAGGAGCCGGGGTGGGGGTGTAGGTCAGCGACATGGCCGTGAAGTTGGGGAGGTTGGCCGGGGCGACGGTGACGGCCGTCTTCCCCTTGTTGAACTGGATGTACTTGGCGGGCGTCACGGGACCCTGGCCGTCTTCGGTGGTCATTTCGACCATGATCCGGTAGAGGCCGTTCGGAACCACGAAGCCGTCCGAATTCCGGCAGTTCCAGGTGACCACATGGGCTTTGTGGGTGGCGAGCGTGGCGCCGGTGACGGCATCCGTGATGTCGCTCCGGGAACTGGCCAGCCATTGGATCAGGTATTGCTGCCGCACGGCGGCGCGTTTCTTGAGTGTTTTCACGAAAAAGCCGTTCGAGTCCGTCACCCAGATGGCCATGATATTTTGAGGGTCGAAGCCCTTGAGGGTTTTCTGGGTGGTGACCCGGAAGGTGGCGGTGCCGGCGACGGGGACTTCGGCCGGCGGGGCGAGGTAGAGCGTGGCGCTCCTGGTGTTGTTAGCGATATTGGTTTCACCCGGCACCGGGCCGGCGACCACGTCGATGATGTGATTTCCGCCCGCCCGCCCGCCGGTCCGCCAGGGGAGCGTCACGGTCCTTCCCGCTTTGGGCCCCAGTGTGATGCCGGAAACCGACGTGAGGAGAAGGCCGGTGTTGTGATCTTTCAGGGCGACGGTGAACGTTTCCGGGGTTGCCAGGAGGTTCGTGAGGGTGGCGACGACGGGGATGGTGACGCCGATGATGCCCAGGCTGGGCCGGACGGCGGTGACGGCGATATCCCGCGCATAGACGGGGGTGTAGGTCAGCGCCATGCCGGTGAAAAAGGGGAGATTGGCGGGAGCCAGGGTGACGGCTTTCTTCCCTTTCGTGAAGGCGAGGTAGTTGATGGGCGTGATGGGGCCCTGGGCGTCCTGGGTGGTCATTTCAACCCGGATCTGATACACGCCGTTGGTGACGAGTTTTCCGGCGGCATTGCGGCAGTTCCAGGTCACCTGGTGGGTGGCCTGCGTGGTGAGCGTGGCGCCGGTGACGGCGTCCACGACGTTATATTTGGAGCTCGCGATCCACTTGAGCAGGAATGGCTCCCGGACCGTGGCGCATTTCTTGAGCGTCCGGATGAATTTGCCGTTGCCGTCCGTCACCCAGATGGCCACGACGTTGATGGGGTCGAGGCCCAGGTAGGTCCTCATCGTGGTGACCCGGAAGGTGAGGGAGCCGTCGAGCACGGGAATGGGGGCGGTGAGGACGAGGCCGGAGGTCAGCGTGTTGTTCGCGAGGTTGGTTTCACCCGCCGCGGGTCCGGCCACCGCCTTGAGCGTATAGCCGCCCGCCGGCAGGCTGGTGGTATTCCAGTTGATCGTCACGGTTGTGCCGGCGAATGGGCCCAGGGCCGAGACCGGGGCCGATCCGATCAGGACGCCCGAGGTGGTGTTGCTCAATACGACGCTGAACGATTCCGTGGTCAGCTTGCGGTTGGTGACGGTGACGATGACGGGAATCGTGGCGCCGGTCAGGCCGGCCGCGGGCGTGATGGCGGTGACGGCCAGATCGGGTATCACGGCGGCGCTGACGAGCGTGACGGTGGAGGCCAGGGTGTTGTCCGCGAGGCTGGTTTCGCCCGCGACGGCGGCGGCCGTGGCCTTGAGGGTGTAAACGCCGCTGGTCAAGGCGGTGGTGTTCCAGGAGATAGTCACGTTGGTGGACGAAAAAGGGGCGAGGGCGGTTACCGCGGCGGATCCGATCAGGAGGCTCGAGGTGGTGTTGCTTAGCGCGATGTTGAACGATTCCGTTGACGACTGGCGGTTCGTGACCGTGATGGTGATGGGAATCGTGGTGCCGGTCACGCCGGAGGCGGGCGTGATGCGGCTGACGGCAATGTCATGTCCATTGCTGGGGGTATACGTGAGGGAAATGCCGGTGAAATAGGGGAGGTTCGCCGGGGCGACCGTGACGCCGGCCGGTCCTTTTGTGAACTGGATGTAGTTGGTGGGGGTGACGGGCCCCACGGCGTCGTCGGAGGTCATTTCAACCATGATCCGGTAGGTCCCGTCACCGACGAGAGCCCGGGCCGCGTTGCGGCAGTTCCAGGTGATCTGATGGACTTCCTGAGTTTTGAGCGTGGCACCCGTGATGGCGTCCACCACGTTCAGTTGTGAGCTCGCGACCCACTTGACCAGATTGACTTGTTTGCTCGAACCGGCTTGTTTTTTGAGCGTCCGCACAAAGGCGCCGTTTCCGTCCGTGACCCAGATGGCGATAATGTTTTTCGGAGCATAGTTCTGGGGTGTTTTCAGGGTGGTCACGCGAAAGACGGCCGATCCGTCGGTTTGTGCATGAAGGGGGCCGCAAAACGCCAGAAGCAATAAGGCGGTCAAGCCAGCGGTTCGTGTCGTTGTTTTCATATCCACATCCTTCCTCGTATGTCTTTAGGCCACATTAAAAGTATAGGGCTGTTCGGGGTTGTGGGCTTACGGGAATGATCTACGAAGAGTGGTAATTATCTACGATAGCTTGACAGTGCCGGCCCCGGCTGATTAAGGTGAGTTCTTATGAATGCGGCCACCCTCGTCAGACTGGTCAGGCAAGCCTGTGAGAGTCCGGTTATCCGGAAGCTGAACGAATTGGCGCGGGAAACCACAGGCGTGGGTTTTCGCGTGTTCGTGTCGTCCCAGAATGACGGAACCAGCGAGGTCTTCGCCGTTGGAGATGCCGCGGAGTTTCCGGAATTCTGCCGGCTTTTCCACAGCGTGGACGAAGGGCGCAGCCGGTGCCTGGCATGTCACCAGGTGTTGGCTTTGTCGGGGGCCAGCGGGGCGGGGCTGAAGGAAAACGTCTGCCACGGGGGCACGTCGGTGTTGATGGCCCCGGTTGCCGGGGTGGCGTTGCCCAAGGGCGCGAGCATTTTGGTGGTGAGCACCTGTGCCATTTCTCCGGACAACCGGTTCTGTGGCTGGCGCCGGGTCAGGGGCTGGCCCTGGACCTGAAAAAGCTGCGCCAGGCCTATCAAGATTTGCCCGTGCTGAGCGGGCGGCACCTGGCGACGGCGCGGTCCATTGTGGAGGTCGCGGCGGAGGCGATGGCGGAAGCGTTGCGCGGCGCTATCGCCGCTTTGCCGGAGGAGGAGAAGGGGAAGCGGCTGATCGCGTCCCCGGGGGCGGTGGAAGAAAAGATCCGGGCCGCGCTGGGGCGGATTCAATCCGGTCCGAGCCAGCCTGCCACCCGCCCGTCCGGGTTGACGCTCGTTGATGTGGTCAAGGCGCTGGTGGAGGCGAATCCGCAGATGCATTTTTCAGTGGGAGAGATCGCCCGGGTGGCGCGGATGACCCCGAATCATTTTTCCATGCTGTTCCACCGGGTGGCGGGCCGGCCTTTTCGGGACTTCCTGGTTGAGACCAGGCTCGACCTGGCCCGGGAACTCCTGCAGGATTTGACGTTGTCCATCCTGGAAGTGTCGCTTCAGGCCGGATTCAAGGACGCCGGCTATTTCACGAAGGTTTTTCATAAGCGGATGGGCCAGGCGCCGGGGGAATGGCGTCGGAGCGTTCCCGTAAAGGCCATTCGCCAAGCAAGGAAGAAACATGCAGTCGCAGTATGACGTGGTGGTGGCGGGCGGCGGCACGGCGGGCGTGGTGGCCGCCGTGCAGGCGGGCCGGGCCGGCGCCCGGACGTTGCTGATTGAAAAAAACGGGATCCTGGGCGGCACCATCACGGTGGGCGGCATCAATGCGCCCGCCCATTTTTTCGCCTGGGGCCGCCCGGTCATTGCCGGGATCGGGTGGGAGCTGTTTCGGCGAACCCGGGAACTCTGCGGGGAGCCCATTCCGACTCCCGAGTTCACCCTCAACAACGACAAGCCCGGCCACCTGACCCTGGACAAGGCCGTGTATGCGGCCGTGTGCGACGAGGCGGTTCTGGCGGCGGGGGTGGATTTGGTGTTTCATGCCATGTCCGCGGCGGCGGTCTTTGAAGAGGGGGCCTGGACGCTGACGGTTTGCACCAAGACGGGGCTCCGGAAGATCCGGACCCGGACGCTGATTGATGCCACGGGTGACGCCAATGTGGTGAGCCTGGCCGGGTTCCCGCTGGTCCATTCGCCGGTCGTTCAGCCGGCCACGTTGAGCCTGTATGGCTCGGGGTATGATGTCCAGCAGCTCGACTTCCCCGCGCTTAACGCCGCGGCGGAGGCGGCCGTGGCGGCGGGCGAGTTGAAGTCGACCGATCTTTCCTGGCGCAACACCGGGCCTGAATCGTTTCTCAAGTCGCACGGGGTGAACGCCAATCATATCCGGGCGCCCGGGGCCGACACCAGCGAAGGCCGGACGGCGGTCGAGGTCGAGAGCCGGCGGGCCATGCTCCGCGTGTACCGGTTTTTCAAGAAGCAGCCGGGCCTGGAGAAGTACCGGATCGACTGGTTCTGTACCGAGGCGGGCATCCGCGAAACCGTTACCATCCAGGGCAAGGAGACGGTCACGGTGCAGGCCTATGAGTCGGGCTTCTTCTTCGACTCGGCGCTCTGTTATGCCTATTACAACATTGATGAGCATCTGAACGACGGGAAGGGCATCAACTATCGCCGGTTGGGGTTGAACGTGTTGCCCACGATTCCGCGCGGGGCGTTGCTGCCGGCGGGCAGCCGGTTCCTTCTCGTGGCCGGCCGGTGTGTGGCCAGCGATCGCGAGGCGAATGCCGCCCTCCGCGTGGAGTGCCCGTGCATGGCCATGGGGCAGGCGGCCGGCGCGCTGGCGGCGTTGAGCGCGCGGATGGGGCTCGATCCGGAAGAGCTTCCGCTTGAGCCGGTGCGCGCGCTGTTGCGCCAGCACGGCGCCATCGTCCCGGAACGTTTGACAGGGGCATAAGGAAAACTATTGAAGTGGCGGTATTTCGATCCCGCCCAGGCGCCCGGGCATGACATCCGGCAGATTGCGGTCATGGAAGAGTGCCATCGCCAGAACCCGTTGCCGCGCCGTCGCCGCCGCCGTGGTGGGTTGCGATAAGAGCCCTATGTCATTTCTTTGGGAGGGCCGGCTTCCACGCCGGCCAATCTGCTTCTGCGGGGCGCCTGTGCTTGATTTTGTCTTACACCCGCGCGAAGTTGAGTTTGTGGCAAGAAATTGACAAAGGGTCCTGAAACTGGCATAAAGTTTGCTTTATTCCGCAATGCCGCAAGGAGCGTAGCCGATGAAGTGTCTGGTCACCGGGGGAACCGGTTTTACGGGGAAAGCGTTGTGCCTCAGGCTCATGAAAGAGGGGCACGCGGTGGTTTCCCTGGATTATAAGGCGGGCCTCAAGACCGAAGAGCTCCGGCAGGCGGGCGCCGAGGTCATCATTGGCTCCGTGACCGATGCCGCCATCGTGGCCCGGGCCATGACAGGCGTGGACACCGTCTACCATCTCGCTGCCGCTTTCCGCGAAATGAACGTGTCCAACACCTTCTACGACGACGTCAACGTGGGCGGCATGCGCACGGTGGCCGATGCGGCGGTGAAGGAGAAGGTCCGCCGCCTGATCTACTGCAGCACCTGCGGCGTGCATGGCAACATCGACAATCCGCCCGGCGGCGAGGATGCGCCCATCCAGCCCGCCGATTACTACCAGCGCACCAAGTACCAGGGCGAGGTGGCCCTGCGGGAATACACGGCCAAGGGCCTCAAGTGGACCATCCTCCGGCCGGCCGCCATTTATGGGCCCGGCGATCCCGAGCGATTTGTCATGATCTTCAAGCGCGCGGCCAAGGGCTGGTTCCCCATGTTTGGCGGCGGCCGCACGACCTATCATCCGCTTTACATCGACAACCTGGTGGACGCGTTCATCCTGGCCACGCCGGACGGGAAAGGTGACGGCGAGGCCTACCTGATCGCCGATGCCGAGTATGTGGAGATTCGCGAGCTGGTCCGCCGCGCCGGCCTGGCCATGGGCGTGAACGTCAATATCGTCAACCTGCCGATCTGGCCCCTGATCGTGGCCGGGCATGTCTGCGAAAAGCTCTGCGCGCCTTTTCACATCGCGCCTACGATCTTTCCCCGCCGCGTGGACTGGTATCGCCAGAACCGGGCATTCAAAATCGACAAGGCCCGCCGCGACCTGGGCTATGATCCCAAGGTCGGACTCGACGAGGGCCTGCGCCGGACGGCGGAATGGTACAAGGCCGAAGGCTATCTGATAGGCTGACGCGCCCGCAGGGAATTTTGCCGCTGTATGCGATTCCGGCTTTCTGACGACTTGCGCAAGGAGAGTTCATGAGAGCGCAACGGGACCCTAAAGTGCCGAAGTTCGGGTGGAAGCGCCAGCGGTCCAAGCATGGGACCGAATATTTCCATTATCCGAGTGATTTTGCCCGACTGCTGTGGCTCTATCCTCTGGCCATGGGCCGGGCGACAACATTTCCGGGCACCACGATCCATCACTCTACTCCGGATCGGTATCTTCTTCATTTTGTCGAGAGCGGTGAACTGTGGCACCGGATTAATAACAAAACCGTCCTCGCGCGGAGCGGCGAGGCCTGTCTGATGGATCTGGGCCAGGAGGTTGTTCACGGCGCCACCGGCCCGCGTCCGTCGTCGTCGTATTGGGTGACGTTCAATGGAAAGGACATGGAGCGCGGCTTCAGCGAACTGCATGCCGACCGCTATCCGATCTTTGCCGGACTGAATGCCGCCGCCATGACCCGCCTTTTCGGCGAGTTGTTGCGGTTGACGGAGAAAGAGGATATCGCCTACGAGATGCGGGCCGCGGGGATGTTAACGCTGCTGCTGGCGGAGCTGTATGCCGTTCGCGCCAAGGATCATCCGCCGGTCAGCCTGGGCCGGGGCGCCCGGTTATACTCGGCACCCGTGCGCAAGGGAATCGACTGGATCGTGCGCGAGTATGTGACGCCCTATTCGTTGAATGAGCTCTTTCAGGCGGTGGGGTACAGCCGTAGTTACTATACGCGGTTGTTCCGCAAAGAGACGGGGGTTCCCCCGGTGGTCTGGTTGAACCGGTACCGCATCGAACAGGCGCAACGGTTGTTGGCGAACAGCGACAAATCGATTGCGCAGATCGCGCGGGCGGTCGGGATCGCCGATCAGAACTACTTTGCCCGGCTGTTCCGGCGGATAGTCGGGATAACGGCCCGTAACTTTCGTTTGGCCCGGCGCGAGCCTCCTTCGATTCTGTCGTCGCTACCGGCCGGCGCCGCGAACGAGTAGAAAGCACAATTGTGCTAAAGTATTCCTCGGGAGAGGCTGGCGGTCGGGCGGGACGACGGGTATGATGGGGGATTGAGGAGGCCTGCCATGGAAGAGATAAAGGGCGTCGCGCGTTTCATCAAAGAAGCATCCCTGATTCCGTATGCCGCAACGCCGGAGGAGCGGCAGGGGGATGATGAGAGTTTCCGTCTGGCCGACCTGGCGGTGCGGGGCGTGCTGAGCGTTTATTATAATGGGCATCAAGAGTTTGATGTCGGCCGGGATCCGGTGGATTGGAAGAAAGTGGAAGCGCATGCGTCCGACGAGCGGCAAGCCTTTTACTTCCGCATGCCGTTCATCACCCAACTCGCTGTCGCGTACAGGCAGACCCGGAAATCCTGTTATGCCCTGGCGGCCCGGGATTATCTGGATTGTTTCGTGACCACGTATCCGGCGAACCTTCCGGACAGCGGCGTCTGCCTGAAGAATGTCCTAACCCTGGGAATCCGACTGGCGAACTGTGCAACGGCCTTGCCCCTGCTGGTGGAGGCTCCGGCTTTCGATGAGGTGTTCGCGGGCCGGATGGTGGAGCATCTGCGCTGGCAGGCCGACTACCTCGACCAGCATCTGGCGCCGAATATCAACTGGCGCGTCTTCACGGCGGACAGCCTGCTGAGGGTTGCCCTGCATATGAGTTTTCTGCCGGAAGCGGCGGGGTGGCGGGACCATGCGGTTCGCGTTTTGAATGACGCCTGGTTCCGCCAAATTCTCCCCGACAACGTGCACTACGAACGCAATCCGCACTACCACGGCGGAATGGCTCGAACGTTTCTGCGCCTGTTTCGACTTCAGCAAGTCCATCCGTCGCTCGGCCTGAAGATGTCGTTGGATCGCCTCTCGGGCATGCATGACTTTCTGCTTGCCTGCACCAAGCCGAGCGGATATCCCTGCGGCATTCATGATTCGCAATCGGCGTTTTCCGGGAATCAACGGGATGGCATACACACGGCTACGGGGGGACAGGGGCACAAGGCCGTGGATAATTTCTCGGCTTGGCGGACGTTTCGTCAACGCGCCAACCTGCCTTTGATCTACCCCCCCGGACACCAGTATTTCCCCGATGCCGGATTGCTGTTTTCCCGCACGGGCTGGAATGAAGAGGATTCCTGGATCAGCTTCGACGCCACGAAGTGGGGTGGGGGCCATTGTCATTTGTCGCGCAACAGCATCCAGTTTCATGCCAACCGCCGGACCCTGGTGGTAGATCCCGGGTGGCTGGCGTACGAATCCAACGAGTGGGGGCTGGCCGGGCGGAGCACGCGGGCGCACAACACCTGCAACCTGAACGGACGGAATCAGCAGGCCACCGATCCGACGCGGACGGATGTTTTTCACGCACCCGGCTATGACTGTGCCTTCAGCGTGTACGAGGGCGGCTATTGGGATGCCGATCTGGCGTGGAACTTCACCCATGCGCGGCATGGCCTCTGGGCGCAACACCGGCGCACCCTGTTCTGGGTGCAGGATCGCTTCATGTTCGTGGCGGACAGCATGTACCGGTTGCCATGGACGCCCGGCGATCCCGAACAGGAACGACCGGCCTTCGAAATGAACTGGCAGTTGTCGGACGGCCCTGCCTTGGATTGCGCGGCGGACGGCTCGCGCGTGGCCGCCCGCTGGGGCGGGTCGAATCTGCTGTTATTGTTTCCCATCAAGCCGGAAAACGCCGTGTTAAGCGTTCACCAGGGAGAGAAGAATCCGTTGAGCGGCTGGCTGCCCGGGGATAACGAATATGTTCCCGCCCCCCAGCTCCGGCTCAATACGCCGCGCATGGAGAGGCGGCTGGATTACTACGTGTCGATCCTGATTCCCTACACGGCGGAACAGCCGCCTTCGGTCGAGGTTCAGGCGAAGAATCCCCGGGGGCAAATCGGCTTCGTCAAACTCAAGTGGGGGGATGGTTCGGTTGACGAAGTCCACTGGAGCTGCGGCTTCAACATGATGCTCGACCGGGTGGACGACTTCGCCACGGACTCTTCCCTGGTGCACCTGCGGCGGGATGTCGCGGGGCGCGTGGTGAAGGGCTGCATGGTGAACGGAACGTATTTGAAGCCGTATATCGGCGAGAGCTTCAACCAGCCCACGACCGTGGCCTTTTGATAGTCGGGGCGCGGGCCCCAGGTTGAGCGAAGAGCCATGCGCTCCGGAGCGAAGAACCCCCTTTTCGAGGGCGTAATTGTGCTAATAATATCGGCGGACTGGGCGTGCAAAGGCCCGGGGGTTGTGATAAATTTTAATAGATTTGTTAGACGTGTGAGTACGTTTTAGTAGGAATGCGGGAGGAGTCCATATGAACAGGCGCTTGGTTCTATCGTGGGGTCGGCGGGCGATGGCCTCGATGAGTGTTCTGTCGGTTCTGTTGCTTTCGGCACAAACCACGCACGCCGGCGTGCGTTACCACGTGGCCACCAACGGAGTCGATACCGCCAACGGCTTGAGCTGGGCCACGGCGCTGGTGACGATTTCCAACGCCATGACACGGGTGGGCGAGGGCGATACCGTCATGCTCTCGAACGGAACCTTCGCGATCACGGCCCAGATTAACCTGACGAACGCAGTCACCTTCACCAGCACGAACGGCTGGGCGTATACAACGGTCGATGCCGGCAACATCGCCGGCCGCCGGGTCTTTTATATGACGAACGAAGGCGCCGTGATTGACGGGCTCACCATCATGCGGGGCAATGGAGATGGCAGTTCCGTAAACCCCAAAAATAATGGCGGCGGGGTATGGATGGCGGCGGGGCGTGTGCAGAACTGTCTGCTCACGAATAATATCGGGTTCACGCACGGGGGCAATGTTTACATGACGGGCGGGACGGTGTCGAATTGCACGCTGACAAAGGGGAGCGCCTCATACGATCAAGGTGGCGGCGTGTATATCAGCGGAAGCGGCGCCGTGGTTCAGAATTGCACGATCCGCAACAATTCGTCAGTACGTGAGGGCGGAGGCATAGGCATCGGGGCCGGAGGGGGGAACCGTTCGCAACTGTACGATTACGGCCAACTTCGCCGCGAGCCGGGAAAACGGCGCCATCTACATGGTGACTGGGCTTGTCGAAAATTGCCTGATCGCGAGCAATACCGCAGCCAACTATTATAATCGCGGCACCGTCAGCCTGGACGGCGGGGGAGAGGTGCGTTACTGCACGGTGGTGGACAACCAATCGGGTGGTTCCAGCGCCGGCATCTGGGCCAGCGGCGCCAATGCGGTCGTTCGCAACTGCATTGTTTACAATAACACCCTCAACTGGGGCGTGGTCAAGGATGTGGTTTACTCGGGTGCGAAAATCACCTATTCCTGTTCGCCCGACCTGACCAATGGCGTCAACGGCAATCTCACGGGCAACCCCGACTTCATCGCTCGGTCGGCGGGGGATTACCGGCTTTCTCCCGGATCGATCTGCATCGATGCCGGAACCAATCTCCTCGGCATCGGCGTTGACCTGGAGGGGTCCATACGCCCCAAGGATGGCAACGGGGACGGAATGGCTACGGCCGACATGGGTTGCTACGAAGCGCCTGACGCAACGGGCGGGGTCTTCCGCTGTAATTTCACCGCCCCCGTCACGGCGGCGAATGGTTCGCTGAACGTGCAATTCACCGCCATCGTTGCGGGCCCGAAAACAAACGGGCTCGTGTATAGGTGGGACTATGACAACACCGGCAGCGTGGACGAACAGGGCGCGGACAAGCAGGTTGTGACGCACACCTACACCACCGGCGTCTTCTCGGTGTCGTTGACGGTCAGCAATGACAATAGCGATGTCGCCAACCGGATCAAGCAGTCGTACATCACGGTTTATACCGCGAACACCTATGTGGCAACCAATGGGGCGCACGTCGTGCCGTTTGCCACATGGTCAACGGCGGCGACCAACATCCAGGCGGCGGTGGACAGCGTGATGGAGGGTGGTTCCGTTACCGTCAGTAACGGCACCTACGTGGTCAACGAGCACGTTGTCCTGACCAAGGCTGTTTCCGTAAGGTCCGTCAACGGCGCCGGGGTGACGATGGTAAAGAGGGGCAGTGCCGTGACCCGGTTGTTCAGTCTTTCTCATTCGAATGCCGTCATCGACGGGTTTACACTGCTGAACGGGATTGCACCCAGTTCATTGGACATGGGCGGGGGAGTATATATGGCGGCCGGCACAGTGATGAACTGTATTATCACGAATGGGGTGGCGCAGTGTGGCGGGGGCGTCTACATGCTGAGTGGAATGGTTACGAACAGTACCGTAATCAATTGCGCGGTCAATACGGTCAATCCACAGCGCGGCGCCGGCATCTGCATGGAGAATGGACTGGCAGTAGCTTGTGATGTTCTCAATAACGTCGGTACCCGCAGTGCCAGCGGAGTCTACATGAGCGCCGGTGAACTGCGGGGTTGCCGGGTCCGCGGCAACTCCGGCGGATTTGGCGCGGCGATCTTTATGGCAGGCCCCAGTCTGGCAAGGAACTGCCTGATCACTGGGAACAAGGGAGGCGGGTGGGGAACGACCTACGGCGACGGCGGGGGGGTATGGATGAACCATGCCGGTGCGCGCATCGAGAACTGTACCGTGGTGGGCAATTCGACTACCAATACCTCCGCTGGAGGATACGGGGGCGGAATCTGTTTGCGGGCAGGAGCTGTCACGAACTGCATCGTCTATTACAACAAGGCCTATTCGGCGAGCAATGATATCGCCATCTCCGGAGCCACAAATGTCGGATACACCTGTTCGCCGGATCTGACGGCTGTTGTGAATGGCAACATCACAGCCCCACCGCTGTTTGTCAATGCCGGCGGAGGATACGGCCTTACCCATACGAACGGCGATTATCATCTCAGTGCGTTATCGCCGTGCCTGGGTGCAGGCCTGATTCAGTCCTGGATGAGCGGGGCAACTGAACTTGACGGGCGGCCCCGCACCCGGAACAACCGAGTGGACCTGGGGTGCTATCAGGCGCTTCCACCTCCGGGCACGCTTCTTTTCATTCGATAGCACGTTGTTCCCTCCAATGGCTTGGCCGCTGGTGCAACGCCGGCGCACTGCGGCTGCGGGGGCGAAGAACGCTTGTTCCACTCCGAGATACGGTAAGCGACAAATAGGGAAACAAGATGATGACAGGCAAACTTGCCGGCAAGACAGCGATTGTAACCGGCGCCACCAGCGGCATCGGCCGTGGCATTGCGGAACTCTTTGCGGAAGAGGGCGCTGCCGTGGTGATTGGCGGGCGGAATAAGGCGCGGGGGCGGGAGGTCGTGAACGCCATTGTCGGCCGGGGCGGCCGGGCGGTTTTCGTGGCCGGCGATGTGGCCGGGGTGGCGACGAACCGGCGCCTCGTGAAGGCGGCCCTCCGCGAGTTCGGCGGGGTGGATATCCTGGCCCCGAACGCGGCGGCGCTGGGAATCGGGAGCATTCTTGAGTTATCTATTAAGGACTGGAAGGCGACGCTCGACATCAACCTTAACTCGGTGTTTTACCTGGTCAAGCTGGCGGCGCCCGAAATGCTCAAACGGCGGGGCGGAAGCATCGTGGTGACCGGCTCCATTGCGGCCTTCAAGGCCTTCCCGAATCATCCCGCGTATTGCGCCTCCAAGGGCGCGTTGATTCCCCTGGTTCGCCAGCTGGCCATCGATCTGGCCCCGCGGATCCGGATTAATGTGCTGTGCCCGGGACAGGTCGACACCCCGCTGCTGAGGGATTCCGTGCGGGCGTTCCCCCATCCCGAAACCATTATCCGGCAGACCGTGCAGCGGATTCCCATGAAGCGGTTGGGCACGCCGGACGATGTGGCCCGGGCCGCGCTTTTCCTCGCCAGCGACGAGTCGTCGTGGATGACCGGGTCGGCGGTAACTTTGGATGGCGGCGTCATGACGGGCGCGTGAGAGGGGCGAAGACACATGGCGACTCATCCGTCGGAACCGGCCTATCGGGGCGTGCTGGAGGGGTTCTATGGCGTCCGCTGGACGCATGCCGACCGGCTGGCCTTGCTGGATAAAATGCCGGCCTGGAACATGAATCTCTATATTTATTCCGCCCGGAACGATCCGTACCACCGGCATGGGTGGGCGATTCCGTACCCCCGCGACGAGATGCGCCAATTCGGGGAGCTGGCGGCCCGGGCCGCCAAACGCAAGGTGATGTTTTCCATCGCGATATCGCCGGGCCCCGATTATGCGCCGGCGCGCTCGGAGCATCGCCGTCTGCTGATGCGGAAGCTCCGGCAATTTTGCGAGGTCGGCTGCCAGCTGTTCCCGATCTTTTACGACGGCCAAACTGCTCCCGTCGATTTCAACGGGGCCAGCGGGGTGGCCCACGCGGAAAAGCAGGCGGCGGTGATCAATTATTTTCTGGAGAAGCTGGGGGAGATCACGCCGCAGGCACGCGTCCTGTGCTGTCCCGCCGAATATGGCAGCACGCGGAAAAGCGAGTACCTGGTCCGCCTGCACGACCGCCTGGACCGGCGGGTGGAGGTGATGTGCGCCAGCGTGGATGAGCCGGATGCCCGGGCGCTTTCCAGAAAGCATTGCCCCCGGACGTGGCCGAAAACCTTTTCCAACCAAGGGGCGGAAACCTATTTCCGCCACTTCGGGCGGAAGCCCTTCCTGTGGGATAATTTCAACTGCGCGGACTTCGCGCTCAACCAGCTCAACTGGTCGCCCTACCAGGGCCGCGGAGATCGGCTGGACACGCTGTGCGCCGGCATCGTGTTGAATCCGCAGCAATTGGCCTTGATCAACGAGCCGTTCTTTGGAACGGCGGGCGAATACTTCGGCAATCCGAAGGCGTACCACCCGCGGATGGCCATGAAGCGCAGCCTGGCGGCCAGCCTGGGGAAAGACGGCGCCACGGTCGGCCGGATCCTGGCGCAATGGTTCACGACGGAATGGTCGGGTTACCTTTCCAGCGAGGAGAACCTGCCGGACCTGAGCAGCGGGCTTTCCGGCGGAACGGTCCGGCGGCGGCGATTCCTGCGGCAGGTGAAACGGGTTCTGGCGCCGCTGCGGGTGCTGGAGTCACGGTTCAACCGCACGATCATGCCCCCCGACTGGGCCTGCCACCTGAGCGCCTACGTGAGGTTGCTTGCCGCGTGGGGCAAGGCCATGGACGAATTGTGCGAGGCCGCGCTGGCGGAAACGCCGCTTCCGGCGGAGCAAGGCCAGAGGGCCCGGCGCGCGCTCATGGAATTGCGCGGCGCCAGCAACCGGCTTCCGGAGTCGCTACTGGATTATCTGGCTGGGATGTCGGTCGGATTGGGGGCGGATGATGGACTTTAATGAGGTCATTCAACAGCGGCGATCCGTCCGGCATTACCGGGAAGAGCCCCTTTCGCAGGATATCCTGGACCGCCTCTATCGGGCTTTGCAGGTTGCGCCGTCTACCGCCAACAAGCAGGAACGGTCGTTTTATTTCGTGCAGGATTTCGAGCGGCGCAAAGCGATAGTCACCCGGGCTTGTCATAACCAGATGTTCATCCTCGAGGCCCCGCTGATCCTGGTGGCCACCTGCCGGAAGGATTATGCGATCGATTTGGCCATTGCGGTGGATCATCTTGTTTTGGCGGCGACCAACGAAGGCCTGGGGACCTGCTGGATCAGCTGGTTCGAGCAGGAACGGGTGAAGGAGATCCTGGGGATACCGGAAACGAGGGATGTCCCGGTTCTGGTTCCCATCGGATATGCCGCCGAAAGTCCCCCGGCCCGGACGAGGAAAGCGCTCGGGGATTTGATTATCCGGGTGTGAAGCCCCTCAGGGGCAAACGGAAAGGACTGCCTTGACCGGACGTCCGGCGATCAGCGTTCGGCCGTCGGAGAAGCCCTCTTCCCGGCCTTTCAGTTCGGCGGCCATCGTGCTGCGCCACTTCGTCAAGCGCGCTCTGGCCTTGGCGTTTGAGGACAGATCGTTGAGCTCGTTCGGATCCCGGTCCAGGTCAAAAAGCTGTTCCTGCCCGTTTCCGCTGAACCAGATGTATTTCTCGTGTCCGTCGGTCAGGTAATGGGCGGAGCCCTGGAACGGAACGCCATGTTCGCCGTGGATGTAGGGATGAACCTCCACGTCCTTCCCTCGGGCATTGGCCAGGAAGCTTTTCCCTTCCAGCGAAGCGGGAATCTCCAGGCCGGCGCAGTCGAGCAGCGTGGGCATGACGTCCATCAGCTCCACCACGCGTCCACTGACGGCGTTTTTCTGGATATCGCTTCCCCCCGGGCCCCGCAGGATCAGGGGCACGCGCGCCGACCCCTCATAGGGGAAGGCTTTGCGGAACAGGTTGTGGTCGCCCATGAGGTCCCCATGGTCGGAGACGAAACACACATAGCTGTTCTGCCATTGCCCATGCATGTGCAGGTTTTCGAAAAGGCGATTCAGCTGATGGTCAATGTGGGTCATGAGCCCATAATAGCCAGCGCGGGCGTCCTGGAGGACTCGGGGTGAAACCTTGCCATACCAGAGGGAGGGGTGGTCGGGCTGCGCGCCCGCGGCGAACATGTTGCTCCAGGTCCCGACCGGAGGCGGAGGCATTTTCAAGTCTTTGTAAAGATCGTAGGCCCAGGCGGGAGGGTTCAGCGGTGGATGCGGGCGGTGCAACGACAGGAACAGGAAAAACGGCTTGGTGGGGTCCCGCTTCCGGAGGAAATCGATGGACTGGGAAACCACGAAATTGGTGGGATGCGTGTGTTCAGGCTTGTCCCAGGGGCGGGCGGTGTAGGAGTTGCAGTTCAGGCCGTCTTCGAAGTCGTTCGCCTGGCGCCCGAGCTGCTGCTGGAGCCAGGGCTCATAGTCGTCAACCGTTTGGTAATCGCAGGGATGCTTGTCGTGGGCAAAATGGATGAACCCGTCGTGCAGGATCACGTTTTCAAAGCCCACCCGGTGGCGCTCGGGGTAGACGTGCATTTTACCGATGGCTTGCGTCTGGTAGCCCTGGCGGGTGAACTCGGAGGCGAGGGTGACCGGATAGTTCCACGGGACGCCATCCTGATAGCCGATGCGGCCATGGGTTTCGGGCTTTAACCCGGTGAACAGCGAAGCCCGGGCGGCAATACACGACGGGCATGCCGAGTAGGCGCGGGAGAAACGCGTCCCGTCCAGGGAAAGCTTGTCGAGGTAAGGAGTCCTGACGACGGGATGCCCGTCGATTCCGAGGCAGTCACCGCGCCATTGGTCCACACAGATCAGGATGATATTGGGCTTGCTTGACTTCATAAGCGGCAAGGATAGCGTGCTTGAATATCGACTGCAACAATCGTTTCGGCGGGCGCGTCTCTGAGTTTTGGCTTTTTTCGGTTGTTTTGTCGGTTGAGCTGGGAGCGCCGTTTCGGGCGTCCCTTGCCGGCTGCCGATCAGATGCCAGGGCTTTGCCCCGCCCGGCTCCGCGGCATGAAAATTGACAAATCCTCCCTGAACTGGCATAAAGAAGCCCTTATGGGGAGGTAAGCGAATGCCGGAGATCAGCAGATTTTTTGGAATCGTGATCCGGATGTTTATGGAAGTGGAAGCCCAGCATAACACCCCTCATTTTCATGCCTATTATCAGGAGTATGTCGCGGTGTTTGGCATTGAGACCGGCGACTTGCTCGCGGGAGACCTGCCGAAACGCCAGTGTCGGTTGGTCGCGGCGTGGGTGGAATTGCATCGAAATGAACTCACGAAAGACTGGCAGGCGTTGCAACAGGGACAGGCCCCGCAGGCAATCCAGCCGTTGCAATAGGAGGTTAGCCATGAAACATGCCATCTATACCGTTAAGGACGTCAATATTGTGGCGCCATACACGTTAAAACTGACGTTCGATGACGGCGCCACTCGGACAATCGACTTGGGTCCCGTTCTGGAGGGTGAGCTGCTCGGTCCGCTCCGGAACAAGGCGTTGTTCAATCAGGTGCACGTGGATGCGGAGGCCCGCACGATCGTGTGGCCAAACGGGGCCGATTTCGATCCCGCAACCTTGCACGACTGGGACCTCTATGCACCGGAAATTGTTGCCCGTGCGAAAGGCCAGTGGGCCAAGGTTGCGGAAAAGCGCGGCGAATACGGGAAAACAGGGAACCCATGATGAACGCGTTTGTTTGAGCCTTGGCCCGTTGCGCCGCACGCTGCACCGCCGTTGTGCCACCGGTAACGACCGTGTCCAACGGAAGACGCGCGTGGGTGTAAGACAAAATTCTGACGGCAGCAAGAAAAGGCCTTATTTCCGCTGGCTTGGGATATACAGATGAATATACCTGTGACCGGGAGAATGTGATGCTTCCGTGTGGGGCGTCGTCAACGTTGAATCGCGACAGGCCTATTAGTTGCCCGTGTGGGCGTGCCCGCTGTGGCGGGTTGCGCCGTTTCGGCCACGGCCTGACGGGCGCTTTGCCGCGCTGAGGGGCTCCGGCTGGAGGCGCCGGGACCATTTTCCACGTCGCCTCGCCGTCGCCCCTCATCATCGGCAAATCGCCTCGTCATGCCGTGGCGGATCGAAACGGCGCAACCCCATAGCCATCGCGCGCCCACGGCTCTGCCGAGCACGTTCGGGCGGCGCGCGAGACGGCTTCCGAAAGAAGCCCATGAACCTGAGTTTCCTCCCTTAAAACCAATATAACTGGGGCTTCTAATGGGAACCCTTCGGCAAGCTCAGGGCAAGCCGAAATCGCGCGCCGCACGAGGCTCATCGGAGATGGCCGGGCGCGCTCAACCTTTCCGCCAGTCAGCCACAAGGCGTGCCATTAAGGCCCCGTCTTTAAAGGGGTATCAGAATTCTGTCTTACACCCGACGCGCGTTCGCAAGCAGATTAGAGATTGCGGATTTCAGCCGAAACTGGCATAAAGTACCCCCTGTTCCGCAATGCCGCAAGGATGCCTGAAAGGCTGACACGAACGCATGAATGATGAAATCCAGAACGCGGTGGTCCGGGCGGTGTGGTCATGGAGCGTGCCGCCCGCGCCGGTCCGGGATGACCGGCCCCGGCTTCGCCGCAAGGCGCTGATCCAGGCGCTCGTGATGGCGGCGGTGGCTGCGCTGTTTTATTTTTGGAAAGGGCACCGCGTTCTGCCGGCGGTGCTGGGCGGGCTGGCCGTCTTGAATCTCCTGCTGGGCCTCGTTGCGCCCCGCGCATTCGGCGCGGTGGATCGCGCGCTGATGGCGTTCGGCCGCGGTTGCGGCGAAGTCGTCACATGGCTCCTGCTGACGCCGTTCTATTACCTTTTCTTTGTTCCGGCCCGGCTCATTCAGTGGGCGGCCCGCCGCGATCCCCTTCAGCGCCGGTTTCCGGACACCCCGGCCAGTTATTGGGTGTCCCGCCGGCCGGTGAAAAGCATGGACGACTACCGGAAGCAATTCTGATGAACATCCTGGGAATCAGCGCGTTTTATCACGATTCCGCCGCCGTCCTGGTGCGGGATGGCGAGATTGTCGCCGCCGGCCAGGAGGAGCGGTTTTCGCGCAAAAAGCACGATCCGCGTTTCCCGACGCAGGCGGTCCGGTACTGCCTGGCTGAAGGGGGCGTGAAGCCCGACGGCCTTGACGCGGTGGCCTTTTATGACAAGCCGCTCACCAAGTTCGGCCGGATCATGGAGACCTATTTCTCGGTCGCGCCGGCGGGGTTGAAGTCGTTCATGATGGCCATGCCGCTCTGGCTGAACCAGAAGCTGTGGATTCCGCTCGAGATCGAGAAGGCGCTCAATGCCTGCGGCTATGCGATGCCGAAGGATCTGTTTTTCACCGACCATCACGAGGCCCATGCCGCGAGCGCGTTTTATCCGTCGCCTTTTCAAAAGGCGGCGGTGCTCACGCTCGACGGGGTGGGGGAATGGGCCACCAGTTCCTATGGCCGGGGGGACGGCGGCCGCCTCGAGTTGATGAAGGACCTGCGCTTTCCCCATTCGCTGGGCCTGCTCTATTCCGCCTTCACCTATTTCACCGGCTTCCGGGTCAATTCCGGCGAATACAAGCTGATGGGGCTTGCGCCCTATGGCGAACCGGTCTATGCCGACCTGATTCGCGACCGGCTGATCGACCTGCGCGAGGATGGTTCGTTCCGGCTGAACATGGAGTATTTCGGCTATCTCGACGGCCTGACCATGACGAACGACAAATTCGCCGCGCTCTTTGGCGGGCCCGCGCGCAAGGCGGAGTCCGAGATCACCGCGCGCGAGATGAACCTGGCCCGGTCCATCCAGGTGGTGACCGAGGAGATCGTTCTGAAGATGGCGCGCCATGTGAAAACGGTGACGGGCGAGGACCGCTTGTGTCTGGCCGGCGGCGTGGCGCTCAACTGCGTGGCCAACGGGCGGTTGCTCCGGGAAGGGATTTTCAAGGAGATCTGGATCCAGCCGGCGGCGGGCGATGCCGGCGGCGCGCTCGGCGCGGCCCTCTTCACCTGGCACCAGATCAAGGGCAAGCCCCGTCAGGCGGACGGCGTGCATGATGCCATGAAAGGGGGCTATCTGGGCCCCGTGTTTTCGGATGACGAGGTCGGCGCCTTCCTCCAGGCGCGCGGCTATCCGGCCCGGCGCCTGACCGAGGCCGAATGGCCGTCCGTGCTGGCCGACGAGATTGCGGCCGAGAAGGTGATCGGCCTGGTGCAGGGCCGCATGGAGTTCGGGCCCCGCGCGCTGGGCGCCCGCTCGGTGATCGGCGATGCCCGGTCGACGAAGATGCAGTCGATCATGAACCTCAAGATCAAATACCGCGAGTCGTTCCGGCCCTTTGCCCCGTCCTGCCTGGTGGAGCGGGTGTCGGATTACTTCGAGCTGGACCGGCCGTCCCCCTACATGCTGCTGGTGGCGCCGGTCAAGCGCGAGCGGTGCAAGGGGCTGGAGGGGCCGCCCGCCCCGCTGCGCGATCGCATCAACCAGGTGCGGAGCGACGTGCCCGCCATCACCCACGTGGATTATTCCGCGCGCGTGCAGACCGTGGCGAGCGACACGGCGCCCCGGTATCACGCGCTGATCAAGGCGTTCGAGGCGAAGACGGGCTGCGGCCTGATCATCAACACGTCGTTCAATGTCCGGGGCGAGCCGATCGTCTGCACGCCCGAGGACGCCTATCGCTGTTTCATGCGCACGGAAATGGACCGGCTCGTGCTGGGGTCGTGGCTGTTGCGCAAGGAGGAGCAGCCGGCGTGGAAGGATGCCCGCGACTGGCGGCAGGATTACGTGCTGGATTAAGCGAGGAGAACGCATGCTCTTTTTGAAACATCTGTGGCGGTTGCTGAAGGAGACCGTACAGTTTGCCAGGCAGAACAAGGCCTGGTGGATTGTGCCGCTGGTCCTGATGCTTCTCCTGCTGGGCCTCGTGGTGGTGGCGGTGATCAACGGCGCGCCTTTCATCTACACCCTTTTCTAAATGAACGCCGTCCTTCCATCCGGCCCCCTGGGGGGCGCCTTGCTGGTGCTGGCGCCTCATTTTGATGACGAGGTGCTGGGTTGTGGCGGGCTTCTTGCCGGGCTGGAGGACAAGGCGGCGGTTCGCGTGGTCATCGCGTGCGATGGCCGCGGTTCCGCCGAGTGGCGCCGGCCGGCGCCTGTTCCCGGCGCGCCCGATATCAGCGCCGTTCGCCGGGCCGAGTCCATAGCTGCGCTGGGGTTGCTGGGCATCGCCGAAAGCCAGGTGAGCACGCTGGGCTTTCCGGACGGGACGCTGGCGGCTCGTGACCGGGAACTGGCTCTAGCCCTGGAGCAACTCGTCGAGGAGCTGAACCCGCGGTATATCCTGGCCCCGTTCCGGTTCGACCGGCATCCCGATCACATGGCCCTGGGGCGGGCGGCGCTGTCGCTTCCGGCGGTGAAGGAGGGGCGGGCGGCGCTGATCGAGTATTTTGTGTATGTCCGGTTCCGCCTGTTCCCGGGCGGGGATATCCGCCGCGTGGTGAAGCCGGAGTTCCGGCAACGCCGGGACCTGGCGGATGTGGCGTTTCTGAAACGCCGCGCGCTGGACTGCTTTGCCACGCAAGTGACGCGCTTCTTTCCCTGGCAGACCCGGCCCGTGCTGACGGAAGCCGCGTTGAGGGAGTCTGCCGCCGGGCCCGAGGAATATCTGGTGGCGCCGCCCGGCGCGGCGGATGCGGCTGTGTTGCGATGGCCGGTCTGGCTTGTGCGGGGGATTCTGGCTGTGGAGTCGCGGCTGAAACGGGCCGCCTATGTCTGGCGGCTTAAGCGCCGGTGCGGGAGGAAAACATGAGCACGCCTGAATCCAAACCATCGGCGCCGGTGCGCGCCAAGCTGGTGCTTTCCCTGTTGACGGTGCTGCTGGGCTGGGGCTTTGTGGAGCTGGCCCTGCGGATCGTGTTCCCGTCCGTGGGCGCGATCCCGCCGCCGGTGCCCGAAACGTTGCGTTTACCGTGGATTGTTTGCGACCCCGTGATCGGCTGGGTCAATAAGCCGGAGTTTGTGGGCCGGCAGGTGAAGTCCAACCAGTTCAACGTGGCCATTACAATTGATGCGTTCGGTGCCCGGCGCGGGTCGCCGGCGCCGGCGGCGCCGGGTTCCCGGATCCTGGTGGTGGGGGATTCCTTCACCTTCGGGCATGGCGTGAACGATGGCGAGACGTTCAGCGCCCAGCTCGAGAAGACGCTGGGCACGGTGGACATGATGAACGCCGGCTGCGTGGGCACGGGGCACGATCAGCAGTATCTGCTGGCCATGGACTGGCTCCGGCCGGACAGTGGAAAACCGAAGCCCGACCGGATTGTGTGGGGTTTTTCGTCGGCGGATATTCCGCGCAACACGGTGGCGTTCCGGCGGCTGGTGGATCCCCAGACCGGGCTGGATTATGGCAAGCCGCGTTTTGTGATCCGGGAGGGGAAGCTGGTGCTGACGGGCGTGCCGACGCCGCCGGCCGCGGCGGTGGAGCCGGCGTTGCAGGCCTGGCAGGCGGCGGCGGAGACGGCGCGCAGTCCGGGCGTTCGGTTTCTGCGCCGTTCGCGTATGCTCCGGCTGGGGTGGGATCTGGCGGCGGACAAGGCCGAGCAGATGCCGCTGGCCCGCCGGATTGCCGTTGAATTTGTGGATACCTGCCGGGAGCGGAACGTGCCGCTGGTGATCGTGAATCTGCCCACCCGGCGGTGGTTGAACACCCGGAATCCGCTCAACCTGTTCAAAAAGCGCATGACGGACTTGTTGTTGCGCGAGCTGGCGAAGGAGCATGGCGCGCGCGTGGTGGATGCCACGGCGGCGTTTTTGGCCCAGCCCGATCTGGATACGTTGTTCATCCAGGACGGGCATTACAGTCCGGCCGGCCACGCTGTGGTAGCGCAGGTTTTGGCCGACGCACTGCGGCAACCGTAAAATGCCTGCGGCAGCACGGCGCCTGTGCTTGGCGTGGAGGGGCGAGCGATGCGAGCCCGCATGGCGCTATCCGGTCGACGGCGGTGCGGATTTCCATTGCGGCTTGCGGCGTTTCGGGCGGGAATGGCCGGCTGCTTTCGGGCGGATCCGCCTTCCGGCTGGAGGCGTCGGGGCACGAGCCCACGCCGCCTCGCCGTCAGGCGGCTGCGCCTCGAAATCAGCGCGCCCATTTCCGCCTGGTCGAAACGCCGCAAGCCCAAGCGCCTCGCGCGCCCGAAGGGCGGCCCTTCGACTCCGCTCAGGGCTGGCGCGCGACTGCGGTTCCCGCGAAAAGCCCGATGCCATTTCTTCGGGAGGGCCGGCTTCCACGCCGGCCATCTTCTCTTTATGGAGGGCTGCCTGCAATCGAGGTGTTTCTTGACAGGAATAACGGGATGGAACAGGATGGCGCATGAATTCTGAGCCCACATCCGCTCCACCACCGTTTCGCGGGGGCAACCGGCGAAGCTTGCTCGGACTTGTTGGCATGATCGTGCTGGTGGGGATGGGCGAGCATATGGCCGAGCGCTTTTTGCCGCTTTACCTGCAGAAATTGGCCTCGGCGTCGACCGCGGTCATGGCCATTGGCTTGCTGGCGGGCATGGACGATCTGCTGTCGGCGCTATATTCCTTTCCCGGCGGCTATCTCAGCGACCGGCTGGGCACCAAGCGCGCCCTGCAATTTTTCAACGTGTTGTCCATGCTCGGGTATCTCGTTGTGATTCTGGTGCCGTCCTGGTGGGCGGTTCTGGTCGGGGCGGCCCTGTTCATTTCCTGGTCCGCCATTTCGCTGCCGGCCACCATGGAGTTGCTGTCCGACCTGGTGCCCAAGAACCGGCGGACGCTGGGTGTGTCCATGCTGGCCCTGGTCCGGCGCGTGCCCAAAATGCTGGGGCCGGTTCTGGGCGGCGCCTGCATTGCCGTGTGGGGCGTCGAGGCGGGCGTGCGCGCGGCGTTCGTGGCGGCCCTGCTGCTCGCGCTGCTGGCGTCCATCCTGCAGGCCTGGCTGATCCAGGGTGCCCCGAAGAAGGATAAGGTTCCCGAATCCAACCCGCTGCGCCTGTGGCGCGAGATGCCGGCCAGTCTGAAAAGCCTGCTTTTCTCGGACATCCTCATCCGCTTTTGCGAACGTATTCCGGATGCCTTCGTGGTGATCTGGGCCACCCGCTATATCCTGAATCCGGTTTCGGAGCTGACGTTCGGCTGGCTGTCCGCCATTGAAAACCTGACGGCCGTGCTGGTTTATGTGCCTGTGGCGTATATGGCCGACCGGTTTGGCAAGAAGCCGTTCGTCCTGATCACCTTTGCCTTCTTCACCTGTTTTCCCCTGGCCCTGCTGCACACGCAATCGCTGGGTCCGCTGGTGGCGGCCTTTGTGCTGCGGGGGCTCAAGGAGTTCGGCGAGCCCACCCGGAAGGCGCTGATCATGGACCTGGCGCCGGAGGGTCGCAAGGCGGCCATGTTCGGGCTCTATTATCTCGTGCGCGACGTGCTGGTGGCCTTTGCGGCCTTTGGCGGCGCCCTGCTGTGGCGGGTGGCGCCGGAGCTGAACCTGCTCGTCGCCTTCGTCTTCGGCGTGCTGGGCACGATCTTATTTGCCTGGCGGGGGCGCGATTGCGTGGTGACGGCAGGCCGGGCGTCGTGACAGGGGCAAGCGGGTGCGTCGCCTTGGACCTGCTCGAGTTAGGCATTGCCAACGTTTAGGACGTTGAGTATATTAATCTCCGAAACGTTGACCTTCGAAATCGAAGGTTTTCACGGAGGGGGAGCATGAATACGCTTGAGGTCAATCAGCAACTGGCGCAAGGGGATGCGGGTCGGCGGGGGGTGCTTCCCAAGCTGGACGCCTTGGCGGAAGAACCGTTCGTGTTCAGGCTGAATTTTGGTCTGGACGCGTTGCCGGAGGAACCCGGGGTTATTCTGGTCCGTGGGGGGCGCCAATACGGGAAAAGCACCTGGTTGCAATCGCAGATTCGTGAGACGGTGGAAACCTGCGGTCCGGGCTCGGCCTTCTACCTGAACGGCGACGAGGTGCGTGATGGCCAGGCGCTTACGGAACAGATCCGCCAACTCCTGCCGATGTTCTCCGCCAAAGCGCCCCTGCGGCGGCTGTTCGTTGACGAGATCACGGCGGTGAAGGATTGGACAAAGGCGCTCAAAGCGTTGTTGGATTCGGGGGAGCTGCGTCACATTCTGCTGATCACGACCGGTTCGAAGGCCGCCGACCTGCGCCACGGCACCGAGCGGCTTCCCGGGAGGAAGGGAAAGCTGGCGCGAACGTCCTACATCTTCACCCCGTTGCCATTCGCCGAGTTCAAGCGGGTCTGCGCCCGGGCGCTGCCGGCCTTCCACCTGCTTCCGGCTTATCTGATCACAGGAGGTTCTCCGCCGGCCTGTGCCGCGATGGCCGCCACCGGGCGCTTGCCGGATTATATCATCGAGATGGTGCGCGATTGGATTTACGGCGAATTCGCCGCCGGCGGCCGGTCCAGAGCCATGCTGTTGGGGGTGCTGGAATGTCTGTACCGCTTTGCCGGGACGCCGGTCGGGCAATCCAAACTGGCGCGCGAAGCCGGGTTGGCGAACAACACGGTGGCCGCCGGTTATGTCGAAGCGCTGTCGGATTTGATGTGTGTGGCGACGGCCTTTGCCTGGGATGCCGGCCGGAAGCGGTCCAATCGCCGGACCCCCTGCAAGTTCCATATGACCAACCTGTTGGTCGGCACCGCGTGGCACCCCCGGCGCATTCGCACTCCGGCCGATTATCTGAACCTTCCGGAAGATGTCCAGGGGGCATGGATGGAATGGGCCGTGGCCCAGGAATGTTGGCGACGTTCCGCTCTCCGCGGAGACGAAATGCCGGAACTCATGCACTACTGGCAGGGCGGCAATCATGAAATCGATTTCGTGCTGGGTGCCGCTGAATTTTTGGAAGTCAAACGCGGGCGGACTGGCCCCCTGGACTTCGCCTGGTTTCCAAAGTCTTTTCCCGAGGGCCGGCTCACCGTGGTCGGAGCCAATCGGTTCGAAACCGACCAAGTCGTGGGCGTGACACTGGAAGATTTTCTGCTAGGAGGCGAAGTTTCATGAACAACCGATCTTCATCCGGGTCGATTCTGCAGGGCCAGGGGGTCTTCACCTGCGGCCATAGCTTTCACATTTGGGTGGCCGAACTCCTGGCCGAGCTGGCCAGCCGCGCGGGCATCCGCGATCACCAGGTGGCGGGCACGTCGGCTATTGGCGCCTCACTGGCCCTCCAGCACTGGGACGTGCCGGAGGAGAAGAACGAGGCCAGGAAAGCGCTGCTGGCCGGACGGGTGGATGTGCTGACCCTCTCGTGCATGACCCGGCCGGACGAGGGCATCCGCCTGTTCGCCAAGCTGGCCGCTGCGCACAATCCCCACGTTCGTGTGACGCTCCAGGAGCTCTGGCTGCCAGAGGACCGCTTTCCCTTTGACCCCCTGCATCGCGTGCGCAAATCGGTGGAGGAGTTCAACGGTGCGACCCTGTCCACCCTGAAGCCGCCGCACGAAGCCTATTTCAAGGTGATGGAGGATTATGTGCAGGCGCTGAATGCCGAGATCGGGCGGCAAGTGGTTTTTGTTGTGCCTGACGCCCAGGCGACCCTGGCGCTGCGGGAGCGGATCATCGCCGGAACGGCGTTCGGGCTGGAAAAACAGTCCGACTTGTTCGCCGATCCCTGGGGCCACCCGACCCCGCCCCTGAAGGTGCTGGCGGGCTATTGCCACTTCTCTGTCATCTATCGCCGCAGTCCGGTGGGCTTGCCGGCGCCGGCCCTGCTGGGGGGCAACCCGAAGTGGGGCGAGCCGCTCAACCGCCTGCTGCAGGAGTTAGCCTGGAAGGCCGCGTCTCAACACCCGTTAAGCGGAGTCAACTGAAGCCATGGACCCCTCTCAACCGCGGGCTCTTTCAGCCTGGCATCACCTGATGCTGTTCCTGTCCGTCTATGTGCTTATCGTGCTCCTGGTGGAAGCGGTGTGCACGCTGCCCGCCGAGGTGTCGCGCCTGCTGGAGGTGGTGGACGTGGCCGTCTGCGGGGCCTTTTTCGCGGACTTTATTCTGCAGTTGAAAACGGCCCCGCGGAAGTGGGCCTATCTCAAGTGGGGGTGGATCGATCTGGTCTCCAGTATTCCCAGCCTTCCGTTCCTGCGCATCGGACGCCTGGCCCAGATCCTCCGGCTGCTCCGGGGCGTCCGGTCCATCCGGGTCATCATCATCGACCTGTATAAGAACCGGGCCCAGGGCACCTTTGTCACCGTGGCCCTGATTACCTTCGTCCTGATCCTGTATTCGTCAATCGTGGTGCTCAACGTGGAGACCGGCGCGAATGCCACCATCAAGACCGCAGAAGATGCCCTCTGGTGGGCAGTGGCCACCGTCACAACGGTCGGCTACGGCGACGTCTATCCCCAGACGCCCGTGGGTCGCCTGATGGGCGGCATCCTGATGATCGCGGGAGTCGCCCTCTTCGGCACCTTCACCGCGGCGGTCGCGTCCTTCTTTGTGCAGCAGGACGTCCGGAAGGAGGAGGATAAGGCGGAGCGGATCCTCCAGAAACTGGACACGCTTACGGAGCGGCTGGAACGGCTCGAGCACTCGGAATTGAACGGGAAGGGAAAATGAAAAAGACTCTGGCCGTGCTGGTGCTCGTCCCGTTCCTGATGGGGTGCGCGTCGTGTGTCTCGTGGATGACCTCGCGCGGACAATCCTGGGAGGAGATGCAGGCCGTGGGCGGCCTCCGCGTGGATGATCCGGCGACGCAACCCGACGGACGGATATTTCTTCCGGTCCTCTGCAATGTGAGCGGCCTGGAGACCATCACCGTGAAGCCGACGATGATGAATTCGGCGCTGGTGGTCAGGAAGATTGACGGCCGGGTGCGGGGCGGTAAGATTCAGATTCAGGTTGTGACCGGCCTGATCGACCACCGGCATACGACCCGTCCGAAAGGCGTGGCCCTTGGCCGGTTGAAGAAGGGCGTCTATCCGGTCGAGTACCGGAATCCGGATGGACGAACGGTGGCGGTGAGGAACGTTGAAATCAAATAGTGGAAACAAGCCGCCTTGCCCCGGGGCAACGGGCGCGGAGCCTGCGATCAAACTAGCAACCCGAGTGCGACAGGAATTGGCCTACTACCGGGCCTTGTTCACCCATCCCGGCACGCCGCGGCTTTCGAAATGGCTGCTGGCGGGGGCGATCGCCTATCTCGTGTCGCCCCTGGATCTCATTCCCGATTTTATTCCGGTTCTCGGGCAGCTGGACGACCTTGTGATTGTGCCGGGCCTGATCGCGGCCGCCCTGGTCTGGATCCCGGCGACGGTGAAGGCGGAATGCAGAAAGCAAACGAGCGAATGAAGCTAACACGAAATTTCAACGGGAAACGATTTGCCGGCCTGGTCGTTTGGGCGATTCTCGGCATCGCCGCGCCGTGGCAGGGCCGGGCGGCGGAGGTGATCTATCAGCTCGATCCGCTGCCGGCGACCGGAACGGTGGTGGTCCAGTTATTCAACTCGGCAGACACGTTTGTGGACCTCCGCGATCCGGTGAAGGTGGTTTCGATTCCGGCCGGCGGCCCGATGTCGGGGCGGATCGCCGATTTGCCGGCGGGCGAGTATGCGCTGATGGCGTATCAGGATGTGAATGGCAACGGCCGGTTGGACAAGAATTTTATCGGCATTCCCCGGGAACCGCTCGGGTTTTCCAACCGCCATTGGCCGCAAGGACCGCCTTCCTTTGCCCGCGCGGCGTTCCGGTTGGAGTCGGGCGACGCCCCCTCATTCGACATTGGACTCAAGCCGGTCTTTGGCCGGCGGGGACTGCTGGGCGTGGGCGCGGGGGTGATCACCCAGACCAGCCCTTACCGCGGCTCCCAGGCGGTGATTGTGCTGCCGATTCCGGCGATCAGTTATATTGGCGACCGGGTGCAGATTATGGGTCCGGCGGCCCAGGTCGGCATCGTGAACCGGGGCGCCGTTTCCCTGGCGGCGACGGTGCGGTACCGCCTTGGCGCTTATCGCGAGCGCGACAGTTCCTATCTGCGGGGCCTGGGCGATCGCGACGACACGGCGTTGGGGGGGCTGGCCCTGCAGGCCAAGCTGCCCGCGGGCGTCCGGGTGTCCGCCGGCTATGAGCATGACCTGCTCAACCGCGTCAACGGCGGGGGTGGTCACCTGCGAGTGGGGAAGGCCTTTCAGCAGAAGTTGTTGACCCTTTCGCCGTATCTGGCATTGAACGGGCTGACCGCCGGGCTGGCGGATTATGATTATGGCGTGCCGGCAGACCGGGCCCGCGAGGGCCGCCCCGCCTATCGGCCGGGCGCGGTGATGACGGAGGAAGCGGGAATGAGTCTGTTTGTCGAACTGCCAGGCTCATGGCGGCTTATCCTGAACGGGAGCGTGACGCATCTGCCGTCGGAGCTGACGGACAGTCCCATTGTGGACCGGGCTCAGGTGTTCGGTTGTTTCGGGGCCGTGAATCGGCTGTTTTAATCGCAAGACCGGCGGCATGG
>CAMDGM010000040.1 GCA_945898015.1 PVC group bacterium
GGATAGCGCCGACCGTCAAGCCGGGCTGTTCCGGTCCGGTGTCCGTCGCGGCCTCTCAGCATCCCGTCGCGGTCTGCGGCTCAAGAGTCTCCTTCATGCTGGATTTTGGTCGGCTTCGGACAAAGCGCCAAAACTCAGAGATGCGCCCCCACAGGGCCTTCATGCGTTTCCTTCATTGACACGCCCGGTCCCCGCCGAATACGCTACGCCCATGAAATCACCCAAGGAACAGGCCCTCGACCGACTGCTGGTGAAGCAGCTTTCCGGCAAGCCCCTCGAAGCCGCCAAATGGCTCCTCGCCGACCCCGAAGTCCAAGCCCTCCAGGACTATGCCAACACCGTCTCTATCGTGCGGCTCAACTACAACGACCACGGGCCCGTCCACATGCGGGTCGTCACCCTCAACGCCCTGCGCATGGCCGGGCTGCTGGCGGACGCTGGGGTCCCCCTCTCCATCGAAAAGGAGGGCGTAGGGTCCCTCGAGGACGCCCGCGTCGCCGTGCTCGCCGCCGCCTTCCTGCATGACATCGGCATGAGCATCGGCCGCGAAGATCACGAAAAACACAGCATGCTGCTGGCGATGCCCGTGCTGGACCGCCTGCTGGCCGCCCTCTATCCCCTCGCCCTGCCCCTCCGCATCGCCCTGCGGTCGCTCGCGCTGGAAGGCATCATCGGCCATATGGCCCGCACCAAAATCCATTCCATCGAGGCCGGCCTCATTCCCGTGGCCGACGGGTGCGACATGGCCAAGGGCCGCGCCCGTATTCCCATGATGCTGAACGAGGACCCCCGGGCCGGAGACATTCACCGCTACTCAGCCGCAGCCGTGGAAAGCGTGAGCATCGGCAAAGGGCGACAGCGCCCCATCCGGATTCATGTGCAAATGATGCAGTCCGTGGGTTTCTTCCAGGTCGAGGAAGTGCTGCTTCCCAAAATCAACATCAGCCCGGTCCGGCCCTTCATCGAACTGGTGGCGCAGGTGCGCGACGAAAAGCCCCGGCAATACGTCTAGCATGAAACCCGCCCGTCCGCCCGCCTTCCGTTCTTCAACCCGCCACGCACGGTCCCCCTCGCCGTTCCTGATCGGATCGGCTTTGGTAGCGCTTGCCTCAGCCGCCATCCTCCTGGGTCTCGACCGATGGAGAAATCACCCGCCCGTCACAGAACTCGGGCCGTCCAAAATCGCCCTCCCCTCAACTCTGGAAACCGTTCCTGCGCTCCGGAGCATGGCCTTCCCCTCGCCCCAGCAGAACCTGTTCGAGCCCGGTTGGGAAAAGGGCGTCCAGCCCACGGTCTCCGGAAAACCCGAGTCCGGTCTTTACGGATCCTCCCGCACGGGAAGCAAAGGGCTCGCCTCCTTCCATGAAGGCGTCGATATCGCCGCCGTGACTCGCGATTCGAGGGGAAATCCAACCGACCCCGTGATGGCCGTGGCCGACGGCCGCGTGGCCTACGTGAATCGGACGGCCGGCAATTCCAATTACGGCCAATACGTCATTCTGTTGCATGCTGATCCGGCGGGCGAAGTCTACACCCTCTATGCCCATCTCGCCGTGATCGACCCCGCCGTGGTGCCGGGCACAACCCTGGCCCGCGGTGCCCGGCTCGGAACGGTCGGACACACACCCGCGTCCAGCATCCCCCTGGATCGCGCGCACCTTCATTTCGAAATCGGGCTGACCGCCAACGCCCGTTTCGCCCAATGGGCCAGGCGGGCGGGATTAAAAGATCCGCACGGGGAATTTAACGGGCGAAACCTCCTGGGCCTGGATCCGCTCCCGGTCATGGCCCAGAGTATCCGGGATCCCGGCTTCAGCCTACTCGCCCACCTGCAAAAACTTCCCGTCGCTTTCACGCTCATCGTGAAGAGCCGGGGGCGGCTGCCCGATTATTTCCGGCGCCATCCCGCCCTATGGACGGACCCCACGGAGGACGGCAAAGCCTTCGTGTTCGCCTGCACGGAAGGTGGCATTCCAGTCTCCGGTCGGAACGCCCGACCGGACGAGCTCGCTCAACTCGGCCGGAAAAACGAAGCGGTGTTGGCCGTCGACGAAAACGTGCTAGGCCGGAATGGCCGCCATCTCGTGGTCAAGCGCGGCTCGAACTGGGTGCTGGGCCAGAATGGCGAGACGTGGCTCGACCTGCTCATGTACTAACCAGCTGTTAATACCCCGACTTGGCCAGTTCCTTCTGGAGAGCCAGTTGGAATTCCTGCACATCGGTCGGACTCGGGCGATACCCCGGCTTCACTCCGCCCAGGCCCAGTCGACCGGCCTGATCCAAAGACCACTGTGCCTTGACGCCGTCGCTGAACACGACCGATCCGCTCACCATGGCTCCGGGTTTTATCAAGCGGTCGACTTCGACCTTCACCTGGCCACCGGCTCCACCCAAGGGGGCTCCGGGCGTCGGAGAAGCCAGGTCACCCGCCTCCTCCGCGTCTTCCGGTGGCGTGACGGCGGCTTTCTTCAGATCGGCGGCAGAAGGCTTCTTTTCCTGAACCGTGATCCCGGACTCCAAAATGAGAATACGGACATCAATGTAGGTGGGGCGAAGACCGAATTCCTTGATCAGCCGATTCTGCACTTCCGAAATACTGGCGCCGGCTGTCACCCACTGCTTGACAGCGTCTTTTTGCGCTTGGCTTAACTCGAGCATACCCGTTCTCCTCGTTTGTGCTAGCATACTCAGGGGCGGCGGCGAGTGTCAAGACGCCGGTGCTCTTCCCTTGAAAGATATTGACGCCCTCGATTCGTGCGGTATAGGGTTGCGTCATCACAGGCTCTCAAAGGATCGTCCCATGCCCCACCCCTTCACCGCATGTCTTCTGGTCGGCTCAGGCGGCCTGGTCGGCTCCCTAGCCCGCTACGGCCTCAGCCTCGCCGCGCAACGCTTCTCCCTCGACTGGCCGATCGGCACCCTGGCCGCCAACACGCTGGGCTGCTTCCTGATCGGGGTGCTCGCCGAGGCGGCCGCCCGTGGCCAGGGGCTTTCCCCCGAAGCACGCCTCCTGCTGGCCACCGGCTTCTGCGGGGGCTTCACGACCCTTTCCTCCCTGGTCTACGAAGCGGTCCAGATGCTCAAAGCCGGCGACACCTTCCACGCCTCCTTCTATCTGGGCGGCACGATCCTCTTCTCCATGGTCGCATTCCTGGGCGGCGTTCTTCTCGTAAAACTCATCCAAAAAAGCACAGGTGTGTGATGGCGATCAATGGCGAACCTGATTGAAGCAGGCCGCTTTCCGCCCAAGCTCCACAATCTTTTCGAGGAGCCCCGTTGCGGCGGGCTCATCACGCTCGAAAAGGCACAGATCATCCGTTACGTGCCAGGCCAAAAAACAGGTCCCGTCTCTCTTAATCGGGAATAAAGAGTTTCTGCCCCACGCGGATAGAGTTCGCGCTCTTCAGCTTGTTCGCCTTTAGTATGGCGGCCATATCAACTTTATAGCCACGGGCGATGACGGACAGCGTCTCCCCCGTCTTGACCACATGCTCATACCCGGCCTTGCTCCCCCCGCCGACCGGCGGCGCAGGCGGGATCAGGGATCCTTGCACCGACACCAGTTTCCGGGTCAATTCATCCACAATAAATTTCTTGTCCTGCTCCCGGCTGGCCTCCAGATCCTGGAACTGCACCTTCACAGCCTGTTGGTTTTCCCGAAACGCGGCATCCAACTCGCGCACCTGTTTGCGAAGCGCCTCAATCTCCCGGGCCTGGCTTTCCTGCTCCAGCCGCGCCTCCTGCCTCCATTCCTGAAGCGCTTTCACCTCGCCCGCCAAACCCGGATCCGCCGGTTCCCGGGCCGAAGTCGTAACGGGATCCGGGGTCAATGTCGCGCATCCCGCGAGAACCAGCAGTCCCGCACCCATTCCAAGCCTCTGCGACCAGCGCATCACCGTCATAACTCTCTCCTTACTTCCTTGAACAGCTGCCAGCCTCATTGTTCCTGACAAACAAAAACTCTCCTACTCTGAAACAGAGATCGACACTTGTCAATGGCCTTCCCCCGGTTTATACTGTAGTTATGAATATTCGTTGGCCATCCCGACGTCTCCGCCGCGGCCAAACGTTGACCGAGTATGCAATCGCCGCGGGCGTCCTGCTAGGCGTCGTGATGGTGGCATCCCTGTTTCTCTACACGTTCAAGGAATACGGAGGCCGGATTCTCGATCTCGTGGCCTCGGAATACCCCTGAAACAATAATTGTCAAGCGGTGCGCGTTTGACTATATTAGAAAGCGTTCAAGACGCTCCTGTTCGGAGCCGAAACTACAACCGGTGCAAGGAGTCCATATGAAGCATCTCCACTCCAGGAAACGCGGCCAGACCATGACGGAATATATCATCATCGTGGTCGTCGTCGCGCTCGCGGCCATCGCCATTGTGGCGGCATTCAGCGACACGGTTCAAAGCAAGTTCCGCGGCGCCACCGAGGAACTGGGCGGAACCGCCAGTTCGACCGTGGACTCGAAGCAGTACCTGAAGGACCTCGGCACGACCACGACCCCGTAAGTGCCCCGTCTTTCCTTACCGCATGCCGCGCCGGGCCTTTCCGCGCGGCATGCGTCTCTTTTGAGGGTCATGAAACAAAAAGCCGGACAGACCCTGCTCGAGACCTGCATCGTCATGATGCTGCTGTGCTTGATATTCTTCGGTCTCGTCCAGCTCTCCCAGCTCTCCGCCTCCAAGGAAATCCTCGACTACGCCGCCTCCTGCGGCGCACGGGCCCGGTCGGTTGGTTTCAACGACTTCATGGTGGGCAAGGTGGTCCGGGTGGCTGCCATTCCCAACGCCGGGCGACTCCTTACGCCCGAAGTAATCCATCCGGCCAATCCGGACGATCTTTCCGGAACACCGGGCAGGGCCTGGGATTATGCGCTCGCCGCCCAGCCCGCCTCCCCGCAATTCCCCGTCGAAAGCCATGCCATTCCCCTCTATCTGGGGGGCGACAGCTGGGGCCGCCTGCCCGCCATCCTCGATTATGAATACTGGAACAGCAGCACCGACAGCCGGGGTGCCATCGATTACATCCTGCACGATTCCGCCGGGTCGGGGCTCGGCGTCCACACGTCCCAGGAAGTCCCGCTCTGGACTCCCCTTCACCGCCTGATCTATGACGGGGACTCCTTCCCTCTGGGGGGTGACGCCATCCTCGAAAATCACTATCCCCTTTACCTTCACTATGACTAACCCCCGCCATCATGGACCCCGTCGCGGTCAGGTCATGATCCTCATGGTCGTGTTCATGGTCATCCTGCTCCTCGTCGGCCTCTGGAATTTCGACCTGCACAAAATCGTCCGCGTCAAGCATGTGGCCCGGAACGGAGGCGACGCCGCCGCGCTGGCCGCCGCCCGCTGGCAGGCCCTGACCCTGAACATGGTCGGCGAACTCAACATCCTGCAGGCCGCCGCCCTCTCGGAGGCCCTCGCCAACGGCGTCTCCAACAGCCCGGCCGCCGCCGCATGCGCCGACCTCCAGGGCCGCCTCTGTTTCGTGGGGCCCCTGACCGGGTTCGCCGCCTCTCAACTCGCCGCCAAAAACAACGGGATATTCGTCAACTCCGACTTCACCCAGGAGGTCGCCGATCATGCGACGAGGGTGCGCTTGGAATACGACATCCGCTACCCGGACTTCCCCTACGCCAACGACCCCGGCGAACCCTCGTGCTGGATCGACTATGCCAACATGCTCGACATCATCGCCGCACAGGGCATCGCCGCCAAATGCGACAGCTTTCGCTTCTATGTGGACTTCGCCGACCACGATCACTTCCTGCTCAACCCCGACTTCTACGACGCGGTGGCCACCCGCGGCTGGTGCTGGTTTTTCTTCAACGCCATGACACTCCTTCAAGACTACCAAAGCTGGAAGGACTGGCCGCCCCTCCCCATCATCGAGGAACCTCACCCCGTGAACGCCGAATATTTCGGCCTCTACCTTCGCCGGCAGACCCGGCTCGACAACCTTCCGTTCGCCAACGGCAGCGACTCGGCACTGAACAGCTCCAACTTCATCGCCACCGCAAGCGCCCACACGGAAAACGCACTGGATCCCCGTGTTCTCAGTGTGGCAAGCGACTGGTACTGCTATCAGGAAAGCGAATGGACCGCCTGGACCGAGCGGATTCCCGAAGGGTTCCCCTTCCTGGCCAAAGTTCGCGACGTCTACAATTACGCGGGCGCGGATGCGGCGATCAAGATTGAAACCCCCATGCAACGGCTAACCCCCGGTTCGCCAGCCGATACCATTTCCTGGTCCGCCGCGGCCAAACCGTTCGGCTCGCTGGGAGAAACCGACCCGCCCAACCGTTACAGCCTCGTCCTCCCCGCGTTCCACGATGTCCGGCTCATCCCCGTGGACACCTCATCCGCGCCCGGCGGAGGCAGCGAGCCCGGCTGGGGCATGCATATCTATCGTCATCTCACGGCCTATCTCCAGCAGGGCCTCGAGGGGCTCACCCCGGGCTGCTATTACTGCGACCAGCTTCGCATCTGGGAACCGCAGCCCTTCCGGCAGGAAGGCCTGGATTGGCTGGAACTCAACAGCCAACGCTGCCTGCGCACGACCAGCGGCGGCCATTCGGGTAGCGGCGGAACCCGGAGAGGGCACTAGCCATGGGCTCCCCCCTGTACCCCCAACGACGACGCACCCGGGCCGGTCAGGCCATCGCCGAATTCGTCGTCGGCCTGGTGGGAATCCTCATCATCACGGCCGCCATGCTCCAGATCGGCACCCTCGTTCGCGAGGATACCCGCACCCTCGAAAAAGCCCGAAACGAAGCTGGCCAGGCCGCCCTCAGCGACACCTACCTCGCCCCCGTCTCCCCGGGTCCGCGCTACATCCAGGATTGGAACGTAGGCCCGGATGGTTCCGCCTATTCCCGGGACGATTCTCCCATCCTCGGCAATTCAGCCCTTCTCGCGGAAGGCATCATTCCGCACGCCAAACCTGACAGCCTGGCCGGCCTGTTGCCGACCAATCAACTCTCGCCACTGGCCGACTCCGCTCAAATTCTCCGCGGGATGTCCTTTGTGCGGGGCTATGACAGCAGCGGCGCAATCCCCCTCTACCCAATCACCCGAACCCTCATTTTCGGACGGGATTCGATCACTCTTGAAAGCGAAGTTTACCTGATATGGACTCGAGGCCTCGAATAATACCTTCTTGCCTCCGCCTGGGACTGGGCACCCTTCTCCTGGTTCTTGCAGGAAGCGCTGCCGTTCACGCCCGGATCTTCGAAAGCCTGGACCGAACGGGACAAGGCTCCTACGCCGTCCTTCCCGGCTGGTCCCGCACCTACGAATCCACCTGGGTCATCAACGGCGCACCGGCCGGGGTGGAAATCTGGAGCGCCTCCGAATCCCTCGACGCCACACTTAACCGGTTGCGCGAGGAGGCCCGCCGGCAGGGGGATGTGGCCTCCTTCTTCCCCGGATCCACCATGGCCTGGGGCATGACCTCCGGTGGCGGACAGGTTACCCGCTTTCTATGCAACGCCTCGGACAGCGGACGCCAGACCCTCGTCTTCCGCTTTTCCCAAACCGAAGCCGATTTCCGACGCGCCTCCGGAACGGTCAAGGACATGACGCTTCCCGAAGACATCCCGATGGTGCCGGGAGCCAAGGCCGAATTTATCGCGGCCGGCGGGGAAGCCGGCAGCACGCTCGCCGTTTTCACCGTCCCGGGGTCCGCCGCGGATGCCCGAACGTTCCTCGCCCGGGCGTTGCAGCAATCCGGCTGGACCCCGGCCCTGGGGCCGGCCGCCTCCCCCGACAACGGCATGGGATTCTACCTCCGCCGCTCCTCGCTCTGCGGGTTCACCGCGAAAATGTCTGGCCATGACGGGTCTTGTGTGGTTACTGTACTGCATCGACGGCTGAAAACCGGGGAACCGAATTGAACCCCGGCCGGTCGTCTCTCCGGGAGCATGCCTCATGAAAGAAAAAATCATCCTTCTGCTGTCGGTCCTGATCGGCCTGGCCGCCTTTTGGCTCACCCATCGTTACCTGAACAACGAACGGCAGAAGCTGTTTGCCGGAGTGGAAAAGGTGAAAATCATTGTGGCCGGACGCGACCTGCCCTCCGATACGGTGCTTAAATTCGACGACCTCGCCACCCGCGATGAATTCAAAACCGCCGTCGGCGAAAATATCGTCAAACCCGACGACTTGAATCTGGTCCTCGACAAACGCCTGCGATACCGCCTGAAACTGGGCGAGCCGGTGTGGTGGTCCTATGTCGAAGCCGCCTCTCGCCGAAAACCGGGGCTGTCCCCCATGATCCGGTCCGGCATGCGCGCTGTGTCCGTGTCAGTCAGCGGAGCGGAAACCGTTAGCGGCCTGGTCCAGCCGAGCGATCACGTGGACATCCTCGGCACCTTTTCCCTCCCCTCGCGCACGGTTCCCGGAGAAATGGAAACGGTGACGCTGACGGTGCTTCAAGACGTCTCGGTGCTCGCCTGCGGGACCCAGCTCGCCCGGCCCGACGCCGCGGGCGTCAGCTCCGACCCCTTCCGCGGTGGCGGCTACAACATGGTGACCTTTGAAGTCAGCCCGAGAGAGGCCGAGTTGCTGGTCTTCATCCAGCACATGCGCGGGCTGGGCCAGCTCACGCTGGTGCTGCGCAACCAGGACGATGTGAGCTTCGAGAAAGATCTCCCCGAAATCGATTTCAAAAAACTCGAAGGCGCCCGGATCGACTTGAACCTGTACCGCCAGCGCGTGATCCGCCGGAAAACAAACCTCTAAGCCTTATGAAGCATCCGATCGAATTGGTTATCCGCCGGCCGGGCAAACCCGACAAGGTGTTTTCGCCCGAGACCGGCGTTTATACGATCGGATCGAGCGAAGACAACACCATCGTGCTGGCTGGCGATCAGATCGCCTGGCGCCATGCCGTGCTGGGACTGACCTCGGAAGGGTGCTGGTTGGAATCCCTCCAGAGCAACATCGGCACACTTCTGGATGGCGCCCGCATCTCAGGCCGTATTGCGCTGGAACCGGGAAAAAT
Source organism: PVC group bacterium (assembly GCA_945898015.1). Lineage (GTDB taxonomy): Bacteria > Verrucomicrobiota > Kiritimatiellia > CAIKKV01 > CAIKKV01 > CAIKKV01. The sequence goes on from CAMDGM010000040.1 coordinate 9,010, forward strand.
CATTGGAATCGGCGACTACCAGCTGCTTCTTCGTGCGCCCGCCGCGCCCCCGCCCGTTCCCGCCGCCGTTTTCACGCCGCACTCGACCGCTCCCGCGATCGACCCCAATGCCAAGCCCGATCCCCTGGAGCAGGTCAGCCGGGACGTCCGTAAACAGCTTCACACCGAACTGCTGAACCGGCTGGACATCAAACGGCTCACCAGCAACCAGATCGGCGAAAAGGCGCTCCGCGAACGCGCGCTGGCCACCATCCAGCAAATTACCCATGATATTCGCCAGCGCCTTCCTGAAGGCATCAGCCCGGCTTCCCTGGCCAAGGAATTGTATGACGAAGCGGTGGGACTCGGCCCCTTGGAAGATCTCCTGGCCGACCCCGAAGTGACCGAAATCATGGTCAACGGCGCCGACTCCGTGTATGTGGAACGCCGGGGCAAGCTCTACCTGACCCGCCGGACTTTTCTCAACGACGACTCGGTTCTGGCCATCATCGAGCGCATCGTCTCGCCCATCGGACGCCGCATCGACGAAAGCCAGCCCTACGTGGATGCCCGGCTGCCCGACGGCTCCCGCGTCAACGCCATCATCCCGCCGCTTTCCCTTTCCGGCCCCTGCCTGACCATCCGCAAATTCTCCAAGATCCCTCTTACCGTGAACGATCTCATCGGATTCACATCCTTGACAGCCCCGATGGCCGAATTTTTAAATGCCTGCGTGGTGCTGCGCAAAAACATCGTGGTTTCCGGCGGAACCGGCTCGGGGAAAACAACCTTCCTCAATGTGCTCAGCTCCTTTCTTCCAGACACGGAACGAATCGTCACCATCGAAGATGCGGCGGAACTGCGCCTGATGCAGCGCCACGTGATCCGGCTCGAATCCCGCCCGCCCAACATCGAAGGCCGCGGCGCCATCGCCATCCGCGATCTCGTCCGCAATGCCCTGCGCATGAGGCCGGACCGCATTGTGGTGGGCGAATGCCGGGGCGGCGAGGCGCTGGACATGCTTCAGGCCATGAATACCGGGCATGACGGCTCGTTAACCACCGTTCACGCCAATTCCCCGCGTGACGTCATCTCCCGACTGGAGACCATGGTGCTGATGTCCGGCATGGACCTGCCCCTGCGCGCCATCAACGAGCAAATCGCCTCGGCCCTTCACCTGATCGTCCAAACCGCCCGATTCGCGGACGGCTCCCGGAAAGTATCGCGAATCACGGAAGTCTGCGGCATGGAAGGCGACCAGATCACCATGCAGGACATCTTTGCGTATGACCAAACCGGCGTGGGTGAAAACGGGGTGGTGAAGGGACGCTTTGTGCCCACCGGATCCGTGCCCACTTTTGTGGAACAAATGACGGCCCGGGGCATCGCCCTGAACCGCCGCATCTTCGATCCCCAATCATGACACCTTTTATCAACCAACCGGATGCCTGGCTGATCCCCGCCCTATTCGCGGTGTGTTTTGGCTCGCTCTCTTATGTCCTGCTGGCGGCGATCCGGGAAGGATCCCAAAGCTATGCCGCCGCCTACGAAGCGGATACCGCGCGGGACATGGCCGACATGTTCCTCTTCATCCCCCCCCGCCGGATTCTGGACATGGCGCGTATCGCCGCCGCGACCTGCTTCATTCTGTTTTTCCTGCTGGCCGGCGACCTTTCGACAGGACCCGGCATTGCCGTGGGCACCATCTGCGGCCTGATCGCCGCCGCACTCGCCTTGAATGCGCCCCGAATTGCGCTGCGTTTTCTAAAAGCCCGGCGGATTCGGATGTTCAACGAACAACTGGTGGAGGCCCTGAGCACCATGAGCAATGCGCTCAAAGCCGGGTTCAGCATCCAGCAGGCGCTCGAAACCGTTGTCAAGCAGGGCAAAAACCCCATTGCCCAGGAATTTGGCGTGTTTCTCCAGCAAACCCGGGTCGGCGTCCGGTTCGAGGACGCCCTCGCCCAACTGGGGGACCGGATCGCCAGCGAGGATCTGACACTGATGATCTCCGCCATTGAAATCGCCCGCCGGACCGGGGGCAATCTTACCGAAGTGTTTGACAAGATCGCCGCCACCATCCGCGAACGCGCCCGGATCGAAGGCCGTATCCGATCCCTGACGGCCATGGGACGCCTGCAGGGGATCGTGGTCGGCGCCATGCCCGCGCTCCTGCTGCTGGCCCTCAGCATGATGGAGCCGAAGATGATCAAGACCTTTGTCACCTCCCTGCCCGGAATCATCACCCTGGTCGTCGTGGTCTTGCTCGAGATCGCGGGCGCCCTGGTGATCCGGAAAATCATCCGGATCAAGGTGTAACCCCATGGACAACGGGATTCTCGACATCTCAATCGGACTGCTCTGGGCGTTGGCCGCCGGCGGAATCGCCTGGTACTGCATCCGCTTTTCCACCCAGATCACCTATGTGACCCTGGCCGATGGCCGAAAGCAGGAGCGGCGGCTGCCGCCCCTCTTCCGGTTGCTTCTGCCGCTGACGCCCAACGTGATTCGGATCTTTGAAGGGCCCCGCTATGAACAGGTCCGGAAGAGAATCGACCGTCAGATTCTCTCCGCCGGTTACGAGGGACTGCTGACCGCGCGTGAATTTCTGGCGCTACGCCTCTTGATTCCGGCTGTGGCAGGCGGATTCCTGGTCATTCTCATGAAGCTGGCATTCCACTTCATGCCGGGCCGCGTCGGCTTCATGCTTCGCGATCGCGAGTTTTCCTTCTTTTTCGTGGTGGTCGCGCTCCTCGCCTTTTCCCCCTGGGCCTGGCTCCGGGGCGCCCTGAAGGAGCGGCAGCAAAGCATCGAATCCGCGCTTCCCTTTGTCCTCGACCTGCTGACGCTTTCCGTGGAAGCGGGCCTCGACTTCATGACCTCCATCCAGCGGATTGTGGAAAAACGAGCCATTGACCCCTTGACCGAAGAACTGGTGCGGGTATTCCGGGAAGTCTTGCTGGGGAAGACACGGAAGGAAGCACTGAAAGACATGGCGGACCGGGTCGGCCAGGATGATTTGAATTCCGTGGTCCATGCCCTCGTGCAGGCGGATGAACTTGGGGTCAGCATCGGGTCCATGCTGCGCATCCAGGCCGAACAGATGCGCACGCGCCGCTTTCAACGCGCGGAAAAACGGGCCAACGAAGCGCCGGTCAAAATGCTCTTCCCGCTCGTGGCCTTCATCTTTCCCGCCGTCTTCCTCGTCCTGCTCGGCCCCGTTTTGGTGCAAATCCTTCGCAGCGGTTTTTAACCGGGCCGGCCTTTCACCCATCCGCGAACGGGCCGGAGTTTGTCCAGCCAGCTCGCAGGCCCAGCGGCCGGCCTTTCGCCCTCTTTCCAGAACTGTTGCTTCTCCACGTTGCCGTTTCGCAACAGGACTTCCGCCTTAAGATCTCCGCTGGAGTAATAGGCCCGTGACAACCCGTCGGGCTGACCGGCTTTCATCGCAATTTCTTCGGCCAGCACGCCATTGTCATGCCAACGGCGGAAGACCCCCTTAATCGTGCCTTCGACAATGGTTGCTTCGGATTGCCTTCGGCCGTTTTCAAACCACTTGGTGCGAAGCCCGTGGGAAACACCGGCACGGAAGTGCTCTTCCACCTGCTTCTGGCCGTTCGTGTACCAGCCTTCGGATAGCCCTTCCAGAAGCCCATTCGTCACGCCGGATCGTGACTTGAGAAGGCCGGTGTCATACCGCTCCAGGATGAACCCCGGAAACGTGGTGTTCGTCGAGCCGTCTGCAGAAATCCCTGCCGCACTTAACGTTAACCGCTCACGTGGAACGTCCGGGATGACCGCTGGCGCGGCGACTTTCAACCCCAGAAACACCCCAGCCAGAACAATCAGCACAATCAGCCACGAAAAACGGCGTAGCCTTGTTCGGAATGACCAAAGGGCAGGATTCACCGTGCTATTGGACCTTTACCTTGAAGAACATCGTCTGAGATCCCGAAATGGCCTCCGCATGAATCATCCGCACATCCGTGGCGCTAAACCGGCTCATGGGCGTGGCGGCGGGATTCTCGTCGGCCATCCGGAAGTTCACGGGAGTCCAGGTCGCGAGGTTCGTGCTGGACAGGATGGTGTAGCTGCGGCCGCGAATGGCCAGGAAGTCGAGCAGCGGCCGCCCCTCCTTCATCCCCACGATATCCAGGCGCAAGCCGTCCTCCGAGTCGAACGCATAGGTGCCCGCCAGGTATTCCTGAAGGTTCGAAAGCCTGTCGCCGTCCGCGTCATCGCCTGGCTTGATGTCGGCAAGGGTTTGCCCTCCGCCCAGCATGTCGATGATCATCTGCTCCCAGGAATCGGGCAGGCCGTCCCCATCCGTATCCGCGCCCAGGGTGAGATCCAGGTGCGTGCTCTGGGCCGGTTTTCCGAGATTCGCGTAGTTGCCCTTCAGTTCCAGCGGCAGCCAGGTGTTCGTACCGATCAGCACCTTCATGCGGAACGACACGGTGGGCTTCAGCGCCGTGGGCTTGTAGGCGTCGAGGGCTGTCCCCGCATCCATTGGAATATGAAGGCGATAGTTGACGCCCGGCTCCAGGTTGGGGATTACCGCCGTCGTGACTTGAACGCCACCGGCGGTTTCGAGGATGACCGTGGCGTTGTCGATCATGAGGGGGTCCCCTATCTGATCGCGCACCAGGCCGTAGAACTGATGATCCGGCGCGGGCGGAAAGGCGAAGGCCGCGCCCGGGAGCAGGAGCGCCAGGGCGGCGATGCACCCAGGGTGGACAAGGAGGGCAATCAGGTGTTTTATCGTTTTTTTCATGGCTTTACGGGGAGTCCGATCAGTTTCCAGAGTAGGAGTACGTGACGAAGTGCAGCTTCACATCGCTCACCGTTTGAATGAAGCGGTCCAGGCCCTCGCTCGGGTTGTTGAGCAGCGTCTTGCCCGGAATGACCAGCTTCCACTGGCTGTTCCAGACGGAGCGGCCCACCAGGCGGTTGTTGGTGAACTGGGAGCGCAGCAGCGTTCCGTTGGCGCCATAGAGGCTGGGGCTGAACACGCTGGTGGTGGACACCGGGCGGAACGCCTGGTGCTTGCGCACGGTATACAGCGGCTCCGTCAGCGAATCGCTGGACTGCCACAGCTGCTTCGTGGAAAAGTCCGACTCGCCGATGTTGAACGGCATCGGAATGGCCACATCATCCACATTCCACGTGCGGATGGCGCTGGTATCGCCCAGCGGCGGGCTGCGCATCGAATCCTGGCCCACCGGGATCAGGTAGATGTACGGCGTGGCGGAGAGCGCCAGCGGATCGAGATACGAGGAGTTCGGCTCGGCCGGCGACACGCCGCCCGCGCTGGCCACGGCCACGCTGTTGGCGGCGGGATCATCCATGCCCCGGTAGCCGATCAACGCCGTTCCGACGCCAAAGATCTTGGTGGCGAACGAGCTCGGGCTGAAAGCGTGGTCGCCCGCGGCCAGCTGCTGGCCGAACAGGTTGTAGCCATCCGCGATGGTGGTGCTGAAGGTCAGCACGATGCCGGGGACGGGCAGCCCATCGCCCGGATCGACCTGCATGCAGAACCGGCGCACATCCGCATCTTCCAGGATGTTGGCCTTAACCCCGCCCTGGAGCACATCCTTCCAATTCGTATCCCCGTCGCTGGCAGGCAGAATCCGGTGACATTCCGTGCGCAGCGAAACCGTCGTTCCATAGGCATCGGGATTGTTGAAGCCCAGGCGCCCGCGCAAGACGTCCCAGTCGGCCTTCATCTCGGCCAGCGCGCTGGAGAGCCCGGGATCGCCGTTGTCGCTGCCGGCATATTGCGGCTCGCCGCTGCGGACAACGCCCAGGGCGCGGGAGCTCACGATGCGGCTGATGAAGTCGCGGCCCGCCGAGGTGCCCAGGAGACCCGTTTCATAATCGTAGGCGTTGGCGGCCAGCATGGAGTAGCGGGCCGTGAGATCGAACAGCGTCTTGTAGCGTTCGAGCTTCTCGTTGCGGAAGAGGCGAAAGGCGGCATCCCGCGTCCGATAGCCCTGCACCACGGTGGCGGCGCGCTGGCGGAAGACCAGACGCTCCTCCTGCACGCGATCGCCTTCGGCCACCAGCGCCTGGTAGCGGGCCTTCGCATCATCATCTGCGCGCAGCTTTTCCTTGATGGTGGTGAAGTTGTAACTCACCGCCTCCGCCTGCTGGCCCAGGGCAATCAAGGACTCCTTGGTCGCCTGGTCCACTTGCAAGCTGACAATCGCGGCTTGATTCCACCGCTTCTCTGTCGTGTTTGCGGTTTCAAAGGCCTTGAACAAGCCCCACCGGATATTATTTGCCGTATCGTATACCTTGGAGATGATGAATCCACCCGCTTTGATCGCCGACCGGGCGGGAGCGGACAAGTCACCGCCGTTGGCCAAGCCCACGATCAAACTGGTGGGCAGGGCCTCCGCCACCTTTAGGCCGCTCTGAGTGATGGTATCCTTGGCGGTCTCGTTGATCTTATTGTAAAGCTCATTGGCCGCCGTAGCCCAATCCATAACCTCGTCCGCAATGTTCATCGTCAGGGTTCTCGCATCAATCGAAGACTGCATGCTTTGGCGTGACTGGAAGAGACTGATGGCCGTCGTCAGCTTATCCTTCTCATTCTGGGCCGTCCACAGGGCTGATGTCACCTGATCGTGCGCCTTAACCACGTCCGAGATGGCCAACTGGATCTTGCCGGGCGACTGACGAGTGCCCGTCCAACTGGCCGGCTTGTCGAAAAATCCGTGAGCGCCCCAGTTGAACATGATGAAGTTGTTGGTGTTGACCCAGTTCATGTTCTTGTAGGACGCCGTGTCCCACTCGCAAACCTTATTCACCCAATCCTCCGGCAGCGTCTGGGTGTCGAGGCGATAGGCCGCGGAGGGATTGACTTCCATGGCTCCGCCAAAGGTGGTCTCGGGTATGTCCACGTAGGCATAGTGAATCAAGTCCGGCCCCACATAGCCCTGCTTCCACGTTTTCCCCGCGCCAATGTCATCCGGGTACGGCGTGCCGTACAGCTCGATCAGCGCATTGCGATAGGCCAGCTCCTGCTTGGAAACCGCCGCCTGGAAATCGGCCAGCGAATCCTGCTCGGAGCGCATCAGCCGCGTGACGTCCTTGGCGTCATCGAAGGAGGCGACGGCGTTGTTCAAGGCCACCTTGGCGCGCTGGTAGATCTGCTCGAAATGCGTGCCGTTATCGGTTCCGACCACCGCGTTGGGATTGATGTCGAAGGCCAGCCCGCCTTCGGGAATGCCCAGCGGGTTCAGGCCGCCCTCGGCGTTGTCCAGCGCGGTCTGGATGCCCGCCACCAGCGTGGCCAGCTCCGGCAGCTCCGGCACCGTGGTGCGATCAATCTTCTGGATGCCTTCGTGTAGCGGATTCGGATCCACGGCCGGCAGGATGGCGTTGCCCATCACCCAGCTCAGGTACGCGCCCTGGCCGGTGCGGCAGGCCCAGTGATCCATCCCCCAGAAACGTTCAACACCGCGCGTCGTGTTGACGCGGGTGGCGCCGAAATGTTCCCACCCCACCTTGGAAACCTGCTGGTAGTCCCGGCGGAACGTCAGGTCGAAGATCTGGCGGCCGGTTCGGGCGACGGCCACGGCGGCGGCGGCAAACTTGCGCTCATCCTGGTAATCCACCGACACGGGCTGGCCCAGCACGTTCACCGCCTCGGACCGCGGGACCCAGTCGAAGTTGACGTTATTCATCAGCAAGTAATAGCCCTTCAGCGCCGTCAGGTAATGACCATAGGCGTCACCATGGCCCTGAGGGAACATGACGGCGGCATCCTCGGCATTGATGACGCCATCGGGCGTCCCATCCGGATTCTCCTGGATGTTGTAGTTGAGGGCATAGATCACTTCGCCCGCATCAATGCCGCGCGTGTAATTCCAGACCAGCCTGTTGTAAACCGGGGCAACCTCGACCCCGGGCATCAGGAAATCGTCTCGGCCGCGCAGGAGCGCCAGCTCCTCTTCCAGCAAGGAGGCTTCCTGCCCCTTGAAGGCGAACAGGGAGGTGGCGATGTCGCCATAGGTCGCGTCCTTGGTGCCGATGCCGATAGTCGGGTTGGCGGCGTCCGCCCAGGCTTCCCCGCCGACCATCATATAAAGGTCGTTCAGGTAGCCCGCCGCCAGCAGGAGCGCGTCGTTGGCCGGGCCATAGTTGTACCCGGCGTCGATGCTCAGCATCCGGCCGCGCCGCAGGATGGTCTCGTAGATCTCGATCAACCCGTAATTGTTGATGTTGTCGATGTTCAGGGCCACATCCCCCTCCCAGCGCTTCCCGGCCTGGGTGAGCATGCTGACGGAGCTGTTGGCCTTGTTGTTGAACAGGTCGCCCATGCGCTGGTTGAACGGGTTGATTCCCGCCAGCACGCGCTTGATCCACCCTTCGGCCAGCTTGGGCTCGGTCCAATCCGACCACTGGTTGACCAGCGGATGCTTGGGCGAGAGCGGCCGGTAGCGCATGACCACATAATTATCGCACAGGGCCTGGACGCCCGCCCCGCCCAGGAGGCGCCGCGGCATGTCCGATCCGCTCCCCAGGGATAAGTACCGGGTCATTTCAGAATCGGCCAGGGGCGGCAGCCCGTCCACAGGGGTCGCGATCTTCCACTCATAGTCGTACTCCGCGAAACGGCCGGCCAGATCGGCGGTGTGCTGGAAGGTCACCAGCTCGCTCAGCGGATTGGCGGCGGCGATGATCTTGACTTCGCCCGCGTACAGTTCGCGGCCGTCCACGCGCATAATGTGAAGGGCCACGGGATCTCCCTCTTCGGTGAACGCTTCGCCATCCGACTCGATCAGCGTCACAAACCCGCTGCCCGGTCCCGTGGCGCTCAAGGCATAGGAATCCACCGCCATGTTGTCGCTGGTAATGGCGACCAGATTGCTGACGCCCACCGAATAGGTCAGGCTCGGATTTGGGATATAGGTGCCCGGCGCCAACGGATTCTCGTAGAAGGTCTCCACGGCAGCGGTCAGGGCGTCGATGACATTGTCCCAGGCGCTCTTCTCCGTGCCATCCGGGCACAGGGCTTTGGCGGCGGCCAGATCCGTCCCGCGCAGGACGTTGAGCAGGGTGTAGCTCTCTCCCATCGCCTCGTCCACAAACTGACCCTCCAGCACCACGCTGCCGTTGGCCCCCCGATTCGGATCGAAGTACAGGCGCTGCGCCAGGTGCGGTGGCAGGTTCGGGAAGTAGTACTTGCCCATGTAGTAATCCCTGGCAATTCCTCCCGGCAGGGCTTTCAAACCCTTTTTGCTCAAATCGGAGTACTTCGCCCGCGTGGCGTCATGCAGCACGACGCTGTCAACCGGGTTGGTGAGGCCGTTGACCGCGATCGACTGCTGGTAGAGGACCCGCGCGGTCTTCATGTCGCGCACGGCCGGCAGTTCGAACGCCGCCTTGGCCAGGGTAGCGCCATAGGGCAACGAGGGAACCGACTCGGGCCACACCGGACGATAAAGGATTTCCAGCGACAGTTCGGTCTTCGCCGCGCCCGTCCCGAGGTAGGTCCCGTTCGTCAGCGGCCGCAGATAGGGAACAATGCTTCCGATAGCCGGCGGATCCGCCAGGCCCGGCCAATCGAAGCTGGCATCCGTCTTGTAGTAGTACCGCATCGTGAAGCTGTTCGACGTGGTCGGCGAGACGGCCAGGAAGGGCGCGCGGTTGCTGTAGACGATGACCGTGCCCGTGTAGAGGTTGGTGCAGGTGATGCCCAGGGGCGCCTGCGCCACCGCCGTGCCGTTCGTCTTCACCACCAGCATCAGCAGGTTGGTGGCCACGCTATGGTCGATGAGATCCTCCACCACCAGCGTCAGCAGGTTGGTGCCCGCATTATTCGTGGCCGGCGTTCCGCTCAGGGTCAGGCCGGAGAGCGCAATCCAGCTGGGCAGGGTTCCCACCGCGGACATCGTCAGGTATTCCGCCTGGCGCGAGGCGTGCAGCGTGCAACTGAACCCGGCGCCGACAACCGCCGTGGCGTTGGTGAACGCGCGGAAGGTCTGGTTGGACGCCACGTAGCTGCCCACCTTCAAGGCGGGCAACCCGGCATGCTGACCGCGGTAGACCCAGCACGCGTGCTTGCGATCGAACCAGGTGAATCGGGGATAGAAGCCATAAACCGCGCTGTCGGCAAAGCCGCTGTTCCAGCCGACCGGCAGGTCCCCGCCCGAATGCAGCGGCTCGGTGTTGTAGTTGACCGCGCTATCCCCGCTGCCTTCCACCGGCTTCTCCAGCAGCGGAAGCGGCATGGGCGCCTGCAGCAGCTGCCCGGCCGGAACCACATAGTCGAAGACGTAGCCCAGCTCCGGCTTTTCGCGCAGCACCTTGAAGGCGCTCATCGCCGGGCGCCCGTCAGCCGCCACATATTCCACCAGCACGAACGGATCCGAGGAATATTCCGCGGCGTTGGTCACGTTCAGGTCGTCCCGGGTGGCGAAGGCCATCCCCCCCGACATGAGGGCGTGCTCCTCGTTCGGATTGTAGCCCGCCAGGTCGGGATCGGGCTGACGGTAAACGGCGCCCATCGCCTCGAAGGTGTCGAGCGTTCCGCTGCCCAGTTTGCTGGCCAGCACGATCTCGTTCGCCTGGGAAGGCCACGCCAGCGTATACCGGCCAATGACCGAGGGCCAATACACCGTCTGGAAGCCCAGTTGGCCGATATTCAAGTTCGGCCCGGCCGCGCTCGAGTTGGCGCGGAACCACCACACTTCCATCTGGTTCGCGCCGGGGACGGCATTGACCGGGATGATCGCGCCCTTGTTTGCCGCCTCAAAGCCCAAGACGAGCGGATCCACATAGGCGACCGGATTATACAGGTTGCCTGAAGACACATGAATGTGACCGGCCCAGTAGCCGTCGGTTCCGGGCTCGTCGCCCGGGGCGTCAATGCGATCGCCGACAACGGCAGCCTGGTACACCACCCGCGGGGAGCGCAGCTCGTTTTTCCAGTACACCGGCATCTCCACCGGCGTCGGGGCGGCTCCCGGGTCAGCGACATACCCCGGAGACGTTCCCGGGTTGGCCACCACGGGAGGCGTATACAACAGCGACGCGAAATTGGTAAGGATCGGCCCCGTGCAACCGGCCGGCACCGTCTCGGTTTTGTCGTAATTATAGGGGCCCCTGGAATAGCTCTGAGCGGCGCTATAAGTCCCGGAAATCAGCGGTGCATACGAATAGCTGTCTGAAATTTCGAAGGTGACCGCGGTCGTATACACTGAGTTCGTCACATCCGAAACGACATAGCTGACATTGCTCCTTGGGCCGGAAAGCAGGATATCCATTTCATCCAATTTCCCGACATTCAACTGTGATAGCGTGATCTGCACGCCATTCACGTGGTTGGTTATACCGCTCACGGTGGCCGTACTCCTAAGCGGTTGCCCGTCGGCAGGTATGCTGCCTACTGGAGTATAAATGGGTACGACTCCCTCATTGCAGAGAAAATACATGTTCCACCCGGTCAGGTTTCCCGAGTTGCCATTGGTCGGCATGTCATCCGTCAAATATAGCGTCCACGTCCCGTTCACGCCCCGGTTCGCGGCCAAAGCCAGATAATTGGTGTAGGCGGCATTCTGGGCCACCCAATTCGTATAGGCGATGTATTTGGCCAGCTTGTTGGTATAGATCGGATAGCTGGCCAGATAGTTGCTATAGGCGTTGCAGTTGTTTATATAATCCCTGCCGACCGCCAGATTCGTCGCCACGCTTCCCGTGAAGTTCGTGGCCATGAGATTCACGTCCAGCCACGAGAACACCCGCTCAAAAGCCACACTCGCATCGGACGTATAGCGCAGCAGCGTGCGGTGGGCCGGATAATCGGGCGTCAGATACGTATAGAACTTCTGCGTATCGGTCAGCTTGGCGCGCGGCTGATCCAGGGGGTCCTGATAGGCGATCACCGGCATGTTCAAGGTCGGCAGTTGAATGGCCGTTTCCTTGGCCTCGTCCTCCGTCGCCACCACCGGCCGGATGTACTGGCTGTACCTCGTCACATCCTCGGGCCATTGCAGCTTGTAGCGCCTGAACTCGGACGGCCACCGCAAGCCCGCCACACTCTCCTCCATCCAGTAGACCTCGCAGTCGTTCAGGTTTTCGGTTTTCCGCATGGCATAAAGACGCACTTGCTGGCCGATCTGATGCGTATAGAGGAACGACTCCTCGCTTCCCGTCAGCTCTTCTGGAAAAAGTTCAGCACCCGCGGCAGGCGGCACGAGCGGCTCGCCCAGATCGGCCGTGTAATCCGTGGGGATGGCCTGCTTCAACACATCCACGACTTCATTGCCCAGCTGTGCGCGGGTCTGGCCGTCGGAGCTCAGGTCGCCCAGCAGTTCCATGAAGACTCGCCCCTCCTGGTTGAACGCATAGATGCCGCCCAGCGTCTGGTCGTACCAGAGGGTGCGCAATTCCGACAAGACGGCGTTGCTGCTGCCATCGGCGGGACTGGTATAACCGGGGCTGCGGTATTCGTTCATCACCGTCTTCGGGAAATTGTTGTTATAGACGATGTTGACCGCCCCCACACGGCCTACCGGCACCGAAATCGTCTTCCCGTAATTACGGAAGCTTTGCTCCGTCCAGTACATCTTCTTGGGAGTCTTGCACGCACTGCCCGAGCCGATGTAATTGACCGTGTAAAGCAGATAGACGCTGCTGCCGTTCGTGACCAGATTCTGCTTGCCCAGAAGGTTTACATAGTTGGTTGGCGCAGAGCCAATCTGGTAGGGAATCTGTTTGCGCCAGGTGATCTGGATGTTACCCGCCTGGATGACATAGACCTTCCGGGCATGCGGGCTCCAGTAGTAGCCGGTAGAGGCGTGCGCATTGGTCGAATAGGGCTCGGCGAACCAATAGGACTCCTTGAGGATGTTGGTCAGCGACAGGCCGCTTTCATCCTTCTCGGGCACGGGAATCTCGGCGCCAAAGGCGAAGTCGATCTTCCGCACCATGAAGGGAGCGCCCACCTGCGCCCGGCGCAGCACCATCACGATCGTGGAGCCGGAATACGCCCGCGGCAACTGCATGTCCACGGCCACGGCGGCGGAAAAGGCGTTGGAACCGTTGAGCGAAACCGCATTGCTCACGGCCATCCAATCGGCCCGCGCCGCGAGACCGCCGAAGGAAAGATGCCCCTGGAATTGGTTGGAGGTCGTCAGGCTCTGCGTGCCGGACTCGTTAACCGAGAGCGCGACGGGCGCCCGCCCGTCCGATCCTGCCGGATTGCTGGCCACCGAGGAAAGGGGCATCCCGCGCACGGACTGGCTGTTCCACATCCCGTTGGTCTGCGCCAGATCCAGCGGCAGCACATAGGCGGCCTCCGCCCGGGAAGCGGCGAGCAGCGCCAGCCCCGCCATGGCGCCCAGAAGGCGCCCTCCCGAGGCCCGCCTGGCCCCGCCCTGTCTTGAAATTGCAGTCATGTCCGATGCCTTTCGTTATCCGGGCTCATCCAGCGGGCTGATCGGAGCGTTACTGAACCCGCATGATGAACGCCAGGACGTAGTACGGCGGCATGGTGTTGTGGGCCCCGTCGCCACCCATGGTGAATGTCGACTGTCCGAGGGAGGGGTCCCACACTTGATACAGCTCGTGCTGGTAATTATTGTCCCCGTCTTCGCCACCGGTAAAGTTGAAGTTTTCCTTGTGCGCATGCGTAGGCATTTCAGCGATGGTCAGCTTATGCGTTTCCTCGCCGTTGGACTGGCCCAACGTGCGGCTCGTCAGCCCGCTTCCGGAGCCCGATGCCAGGACGAATCGGCCGCGCAGGTCCGGCGTGCCCTGGGTCCCGTCGCAGAGCGCCCAGCCGCCCGGCGCCGTCACGCCCGAGAACATAATGATGCCGCCGAGAGGAATAGTCCCGTACCCCGTGAAGCCCGCGTTGGCCGCGATGGAGCCGCTCGCCGTGACACTGGCGGCCAGAATAGCGCCGGCATTGAGCGCGCCCGTCAGGGTGGTCTGGCCGGTGACCGCGAGCTTCTGGGCGACCGTGACGTTGCCGGCCACATTCAGATTGCCCGACATGCTGACGGCCGTGCCGTTGGTGGGAATGGTAATGACCTGGGCGTTGAGGCCGTTGACCAGGTTATTGGCGTAGGAGGCGAAGACCGCATTGGTGGCGTTCAGCGCGGCCCCGGCGAGGAAGGCGTAGGGCGATGACAGCAGGCGGACGCGCGGCGCGATCGTGGCGTCCGTCATGCCGGATCCGATCCCCTTGACGGTGATGTCAATGAAGCGGTCGTTGCTGATCGCGCTCGGAGCGAACACGCTCGATAGCAGCGGACGGTCCTCGCTGCTGTAGGAGACGCCTTCGCCGAGCAGGACGCTGAAATAGCCCTTGTCCACGGTGATCGTCTGCTGCTCTGCCCACATGCGGTTTCCCGTGCCGAACTGGTCGGCCCAGATGCGGAAGATCACATCGTAGTTCTTGGGGCCGGCGTTGCCGAGCGGAGCGCCGGAGCTGTCCGTCAGGTAGCCCTGGTAGGACATGCGCTCGGGCGGATAGGTTGCCGCCGCCGCATTTTGGAGGGACGCGCACAGCAGGATGGCGGGCAGGGCCAGGCTGAGCGCTCGGACGATGGACGGGCTGGTTTTCATGTTTTTCATAGTGTGTTTACCGGGTTCGACCTTATGGGGTTATTGTTAAAACAGGAACATCTGTAATACGGGTGAGACTGAAAACACCGCGCACCTCCAGGGTGCGCTCGCTGCGCCAGGGCTTCGCCGTCGGCGGCACCACGGCCGGGACGGGCCCCGGATCGGCAATCACCGGCGGAGAACCGCCCGGGTTCGTTATCACGGTTTGCGGGGCGGTCGCGGAGGCGACCTCCGCCACGCTCGCGCCCAACAGCGCATTGATGTTGGTGTAGCTGTTCCCCACGGAGCCCAAGGGCTTGGATTCAAGGAAACCCCCATTGGTGGGGCGATAAACGAAATAATTCGTGGGCGTTTCGTTAGGGCCCATGCTCGCGGGCGCGAGATCGGAAAAAGTCACGGTGACATTCGTGACCCCGATCGCGCCGCCCACATCCGACATGAGGAAGGTGGAGTTCGTCCGGCCCCCCCCCACCAGGAAAATGTCGAGATCACTGGGACAGGCATGCGTGAACTTATTTAATTGGACCCGCAGCCCCACGACGGTGTTCGTGATGCCCGACACCACGTTGGTCGATGGATACGGCGATGCACTTCCAACAGCCGGAATGACAATGCTGTTGGTCGTGGAAGACGAGGCGATGAAAGTGACCATTTTCACGTCCGTCTCCACCATCAGGGACCAGTTCGATATCGTTCCGGAGTACAGGGTGAAATCATCGTCCACATACAACTTGAACACTCCATTCACTCCGCGTGTCCGTGCGCTCAGGTAATTGGTATAGGCCACGTATTTCGTCAACTGGTTGGTGTAGGCGATATATTGCGTCAGCTGGTTCGTGTAGGCGACATAGGTGTTATATTGGGCCAACTGGTTCGTGTAGGCCGGATACAGGTTGGTGTAGGCCACGTAGGCGTTGTATTGCGCCAGCTTGTTGGTGTACTCGGCGGCCGTCAGGGCTTCGCCGGCCTGGGCCGCGCGGGCCAGGCCCAGCACCGTGATCGTCTCGGCGTACGTGCCCTTGATGGTGCGGTCCCCGGCCTCGAAATCAGATCCATCGACGGCGGAAGGCGTGATGTTCAGCATCACGATTCGCTCCACCGTGTAGGATTCCCTGCCCCGGGCCACCACGCTCTCGAACGAGGAGTCGAGGTTGTCGTGGTCGGGGTGATAGGTGTGCAGGAAGGGATTCGACTCCTGGTCCGCATAGTCCAGCGTCACGATGGTGGTGAGCGTGGTGGACCCGGTCAGCGAGCCGTCGAACGACCACGGCGTGTTCTCTTTCGTCCACGGCAGGTGGGCGGCGCTGATGCGGCGGGACGCGCCGAGATACGTGCGGTTCAGTGCCGATTCCCTGCTGGCTACGATCACGTTGGTTGCCTCATCCACGCCCACATAGATGCGCTGAAGGAGCGTGGCGTTCCCGGACGCCGGATTGTGCACGATCAGCCGCAACGGAAACGTGCTGGGAACGTCGCCCAGGCTGGTATTGGTGCCCGACACCACATACTGGCCATTGGCGCCCACCTGCAGGCTGTTCGTCGTATTAAGCGCATAGGACTTGATATACTGCCCCACCTGCGTGACCGCGGCCGCGCCGATCCAGAGGCCGGCGCTCGACGCCATCGTGGCCGAAACAGGGAACTCCACCTGGGCGTAACCCAGGGAATCCGTGAGCCGCAGCACGCCCGCCCGCAGGGAGCCCGCGGGGTCCGTCATCGCCGCGCGATTGAGGCCCAGCACCACCTCCACTTCGGAACCCAACGCCCCTTTCGCGGCCAGCGTCCACGTGCGGGTTCCGCCCAGCGGCAGGTTGGTGTACACATAGGTCAGGTTGGTCGTGTTCAAGTTGCCCCGGACCAGCAGCGGAGGCGCCCCCACAAAGGCCGCCTGCCCGCTCGGGGGCGCCTCCGAGGCCGACAGCCTCAGCGTGACGGTCAGATTGGTGCTGGTCAAATTGCGCAGCCGGAAGCTGCAGGCGTTGAGCGTTTCTCCGAAGGCCAGGCCTTTGGCATCGGATACCACAACATCAAACGGGGCGAAGTAGCGATTGAAGTAGGTGCCCGAACGGATCCAGTACGCCTGGCCGCGGTTGACCTTCGTCGTGCGCGCGGTGAATAAGCGCAGCGGATTGCCCGCTCCCAACTCGCCCCCGGGGTAATAGTAAATCTCCGCGTTTTGCTGCAGTTCCGGGCATTTCGCCAGGAAGTTCTCGAACGTCGGCGCATTGTTCGTCGCCGTCGGGAAGCCCACGAAGTTCGCGCCCAGGGTGGTCCACTCGTACGACGGCGCCAGCGGCTTTCCCTTGATCGTCCAGGTGTAGGCGGGCACGTTCGTGGCCACCTTCACCAGGTAGGCCGCATTGCCCGCGAGACGCTGCAGCGGCGAGGAGGCATTATCCGTGCGAAGCCAGTTCACCCACTGGCTGTTGGCCACGATCGGCTCCTGGGGCGACTGTACGAACTGCATCGCGGAGGGAGTCGGCGCCCACATCCACACCTCGAGGATAGGATTGTTGGTGTCGCTTCCCACCAGGTTCGCCAGGCTGTCGTACGAGGGATCCACATGGAGATAGACCGCGTTCCAGCCCGCCTTCAGGCTGATGGACTGGGAAACCCACTGGGCGCGGACGGGCAGAACGGAGGCCAGCAGCGCCAGTAGCGAAAGCGTGTAGGGGAATAGTTTCTTATTCATAATTTTCGATAGAAACTCCAGGCCGGTTGCGGTATCAGCCTCTGCAGAGTTGCGACGGGTTGGGTGCCGGACCAACCTCCAAAAACGATGATTTCCGTGTCGGACCACACCATCACCGACTGGCTGCGGGCCAGGGGATTGCCCCCATTGCTCAAGGCCCGCCACAAATCTGTCACGGGATCGTAAGCCGCCCCCGTGGAGAGAACACCCGAAGCATTGGCCCCGCCCACGATCAGCATCTCCGACCCGCTCCAGACGGCGGCATGGTCGTAACGGGCGGCGGGAGCGCTGCTTGAGGACAAAGCCTGCCACACATTGGCGGTGGCGTTGTAGGCCGCCCCGTCGTTCAGCGGGCTCTCGCCCGAGCGGCCGCCCCAGACGATCAGCCTGTCCGCCGTCCAGACAGCCGTGTGACCATGGCGCGCCAGCGGCGCCCCGGCGCTGTTCATGGCCACCCAGGCGGTCGGCACCCCATTTGAGAAAATCAGCTGCGCGCCGTTGGCAAGGTCGCCGCCGGCCCCTTCCCCGCCCCAGACAACAAACCGGTCTCCGGCCCACACAGCGGTGGCGCCCATGCGCCCCTCCGGCGGGTTGGCCACGCTGATCGCCGTCCATTGATTGGATACGGGATCGTAAAGGGCGCCCGAGTTGAGCAGGCCGCCTCCGTTCAGGCCGCCCCAGACCAGCATCCGGCTGCCCGTCCACACCGCCACATGGCCGTAACGGCCTTCCGGCGCCCCGCTTGTCGTTACGGGGCTCCAGAGCTGCGTGCCGGAAGCGAACTTGCCCCCGGTGCCCAGGTAATTGTCACCCTCCCCGCAGCCGCCCCAGACGATCATTTCCGTACCGCTCCAGACCGCCGTGTGCCGGCTGCGCGCAGCCGGGGACCCGATGGTTGAGATAGCGCTCCACGTGTCCGCGTCAGGACTGTACAGGCTGCCCATCGCCGAATAAGTGACGCCCCCCAGGCTGCCGCCCCAGATCAGCATTTCCAGCCCGTCCCAGACGGCGGTGTGGCCCGAGCGCGCCGACAGGGCGTTGCTGGAAGATCCGGTGGTCCAGGACGGCGAAGCCAGCGTCATGATCCGCTGATAACCGGACGCGATCAGGTTTGTATCCTGAGCATCCTGCGAGGCCAGCATGGTGCCCGCGGGCGGCGAATAAGCCGTGATCGACAGGTTGGTCAGGCCGGCGCCGTCGCCCACAAACTTGGCCGTAATGGTGCCCGCGGCAAAGCCGCCATCAGAGCTGTCGCGGCGGACAATTTTGCCAACCGTATTCGCGTTGGTGGCGGTATTGGCGGCGCTAACCCCGTTGGTAATGGAAGTCGCGCTCACGCCGCTCACCATGCTGACCATGGTCGTGCCTTGCGGGCCGGTCACATCGCCCGCCAGTGTTACCTTGGCAAGGTTGGTCAAGCTGGAACCATCCCCAATGAACTTGACGGCCGACACCGTGCCGGCGGAAAAACCGCCATCAGAGCTGTCACGGCGCACGATTTTGCCCACCGTGTTCAAGTTGGTGGCGGCATTGGCGGCAGAGGAACCGAAGGCCACGGTCGCGGCAGCGAGTCCGCCAACCGAACCGACCACGGTTGCGCCCTGCGGGCCAGTCACATCGCCCGCCAGGGTTATGGCGATCGGCAGATTGGTCAGGCCGGAACCATCGCCCACAAACTTGGCCGTAATCGTCCCCGCGGCAAAGCCGCCATCAGAGCTGTCGCGGCGGACAATTTTACCAACCGTATTCGCGTTGGTGGCGGCATTGGCAGCCTCGGTTCCATTGGAGACGGAGGCCGCGCTGACGCCGCTCACCCTGCTGACAACAGTCGTGCCTTGCGGGCCGGTCACATCACCCGCCAGTGTTACCTTGGCAAGATTGGTTAAGCTGGAACCATCCCCAATGAACTTGACGGCCGTCACGGTGCCGGCAGAAAAACCGCCATCAGAGGTGTCACGACGGACGATTTTACCGGCCGTGTTCAAGTTGGTGGCGGTGTTGGCGGCGATAACGCCCGCGGCCACATTGGTGGCGCTCACCCCGGCCACCGACCCCACGACAGTAGCGGTTTGCAACCCTGTCACATCGCCCACGAGGGATCCACTGAAGTTGGTCGAACTGGCGGGCGCCTCCGACGTGGTACGGGCCACCAAGGCGTAGCCCACGGCTGTGATTCGAAGGTCGGGTGACATCTTCTGGAAACCGCTGACCCCGTCATTCACCCAAATACGAAGATAGACCTCCGTGTTCAGGAAAGCGCTGGCCGGGATCGCAACCGTCATGCTGTCAATATTCGTATCCCCAAGGTTCACCGAATAAGCACCATGGCTGACCGCCAGAGAGACGGCAGGGCCCGACGGTTCGCTTCCGGTCGTGCTGGACCCGTTATGACTCCACAACGTTACCGGCGTGGCCAGCGGGGGAGCGATCAGGGCAAACTTGAAGGCTACGGTTCCGGTGGAATTAGTGCCATTTACAGCGAGTTTACCCTGGTAACTGATAATACCAGGAACTTGCGCGTGGCCGTCGAACGCCATCACGACAAAGCAAAAAGCAAAAGTCGCTACACGCCAAAACGGCTTTATCGATATAAAAATAAAGACCCCAACTAGGAAAACAGCTATTTCTTTTAATGTATGCTTTTATGTCTAACCTATAGTCGGAGTTAATACAACCTATTTAGTAAAAATTTGTAGGAGAACCACAACAACCAAAGCCGTTTTCTATTTAAAACCCGTTACGGGGCAACAACTTGCACCCGATAGAAGCAGGGCGTTTCCAAACGGGAATTACGCAATACAAAAACTCCCCCATTCCCCATTTCAGGCATGGCTCCCGACAGTTTCTCCCAGCCGCCGCCTTGCAAATTGGTGGTCGATTCCAGCATATAGCGCCGATTGGCGGAGGATGTAAAAAACACCAGGCTTTCGGAAACCCCATTGGATAAGCCGACAATCCTGAAAACGGAAGCGGGATTGGTCGGATCCAGATCGGCAATGTAGGCATACCGGTTGGCCTGCCCGACGCTGTTGGTAGCCGTGGCCACGCCAAGCGGGTTGTTGGTGCCGAACCATCGAACCTGCCAGCCATCGGGAATGCCGTCCGCCCCATAAATGCCATAGTTGTCCGGGTCGCTATCCACCACCAGCACCTCGCCGACTCCGGTAACCCCGAAATATCGGCCCGTCACAAAACCCGTCGTGTTCGACCAAACCGCCGTGGCCGTGGCCTTCCCATCAGGCGAAAGCGTTGCGATCGGAAACGCTGGCGTCACCCACACCAAATTGCTCCCGGCCAGCACCGAAAAGGTTCCGTCGTCCAACGCGGCGACGCCACCCGCCTGGGCGGACGCCCCCTCGTTTACGATCTTCGGCGCTATACGGACAACCAGCTGGGTCACCTCCGTCAGCTGGCCGATATACCCCGCTTGGGCCGTCATCGAGCCATTGGCATTGGTCCAGGCGCCCACCATTCCCGCCACACGGCTATCCATGGAATAGTTGGCGCTCAACGCGCGCTGGCCCCCCGAATCAAAAGCCCCGCCATTTTCCAGGCTGGCAACGGCACTTACCGCAAACCCGAGCGTCACGCCCATCCAACCCGCTTTCGCCATGCTTCGCCGTATATTCACAAAGCGCCCTTCACTAAGCCATACCCAATCCGGCGATCACGTCGAGCACGTCTATAACGTCATGCCAAACGCACGCGAAGCCTGTATTTCCTCGCCCATTTGACTGACGAGAGCGGCGGGAACCGGCTTGTTCACCCTCATCATGACCAGGGACTGGCCGGACTGGATGCTGTGGGAGTGCCTCACATCTTCAATGTTGATGCCGGCCGAGGCCAGGGCCAGGCCCACCGCCCCCACCACGCCGGGGCGATCATCATATTGGAAATAAACCGTGTAGCCCTTGGGCTCGAAATACAGTTTTTCGAACTCATCGATCCGGGAAATCATCAGCGTGTTTTCCGCCACCGTGCCGCGCACGCTCGCGCAGCGAAGGCTCTCCGCCCCCACGTTCGCGGTCATATCAATGGTGATGGAGTTGGCGAACCCCTTCCGGGAATCGGCCTTCCGGTTGCGGTATTCTATTCCCCGTTCTTTCAAGAACTGGCGGGCCGCCGCGGCGTCCATCGACCGGTCGAATTCATTCCAGATCGCCGCCACGATCGGCACCAGCAACCAGTCGGCAAAGGGCTCCAGCGACCCATAAAAACTGGTTTCAATCAGCTGCAGCTTGTTCTCCCGGCCCACCAGCACACGCGCGACACGCCCCAAGGTGAAGGTCAGGTCGCCGAACGCCTTGTCCAAACCCTCGGGAATATCGCGGTTGACCACGGTGCTGGTGATGCCTTTTTCGTCGAACTCCACGAGTTCCTCCGCCGCCCGGCGCGCGGCGTTCCAGTTGGCCTCGTGGGTGCTGGCCCCCAGGTGGGGCAGCATGATATCCGCAACATCGGCACAGGACTTCGGCCCCGGTTCGTCCTTGGCATACACGTCATTCAAAAACCGCAGCCGCTTGATCGGCTTGATCCGGCGCAAGGCGGCCTCGTCAATAATCCCGTTCCGGGCGCAGTTGATCAGGGTCGCGCCAGTCTTCATCCGCATCAGCAACGGATCCGACACCATGTTCGCAGTGTCCTCGTTCAACGGCACATGCAAGGTAATGAAGTCCGACTCCGCGAACAGCGTCTCGAGATTAACCAGGCTGACGCCGATCTCCTCCGCGCGCTGGGGAGCGATGACGGGGTCATAACCGAGCAGCCGGCAATCAAAGCCCATGAGCCGCTTGGCGACCAGGCGCCCGATATTGCCCAACCCCATGATGCCCACCGTCTTGCCCGCCACTTCGCGCCCCATGAACGCCTTTTTCTCCCACCCGCCCGACCGGGTATTGGCGTCGGCGGCGATGATATGCCGGGAATCCGCCAGCATCAGCGCCACCACCTCCTCGGCCACGGCGTTGGAATTCGCGCCCGGCGTGTTCATCACATCCACCCCACGGCGGCGGGCATACTTGGTGTCAATCGTGTCATATCCCGCGCCCGCGCGGATCACCACCTTGAGCCCCGGCAAGGCGTCAATCACGGCGGGTGTGATTTTCTCGCTTCGCACGATCAACGCATAGGCATCGGCATGCCGGGCCGCCAGATCGGCAACGGGAATGCTATCGTCCTGGACAACCTCGTAGTGGCCATTATTGACCAGGATTTCGGCGGCAATCTTGTCGAGCTTGGTCGGGATCAACACTTTTTTCTTCACGCGTTCCTCCTGCCCGCAAAGCGGGGTGTAAAAGGAATTTAGCCGAACCCGCCTTCGCGATCAAGCGCGAACGGCCTCCCCGCAACGCGCGGCTCGATGGATCGGCGTTAAGAGGGGCGTTAAGAGGTCAGGATTTTGACGGGAAGGCCTTGACGGAACACGACCAAGCCCCTATTGTGGAGCGGTGTCAGTTCAACCGGAACCGAACCTCGGGGAACCCGCTCATGGCCGACAAAGAACGCCTTCGCTTCGACAACCTCAGCCAATTCCTGCTGCTGAAAAACGGCAATTACCTGTACAAGGTCCCCTTCCGAAACGGCTGGGCCGTGCTCAAGGTCTACTACGGCAGTCGCGGCCTGCTCCGATGCCTCTACAAAACCTTCGACAACGTGGTCATGAACGGCCAGACCTCCTTTATGCCCAAAACCCGCCTCCGGAACGAACAGGCGTCCATGCACGTCTGGCGCGAGGCCGGCCTCCGGGTGTTCGATATCTACGAAAACGTGGAAGTCGAAGGCCTTCCCCCGGGCGGATACGCCCTCTACGAATACGTGCCCGGCCGCAACTTCCATAAATTCCTGCCCGACGAATCCGTTTCGCTCGACGAACGCCTGCGCTGGTACCGCGTTTTCCTGGAACAATGGCACCACCGCCA
>CAMDGM010000041.1 GCA_945898015.1 PVC group bacterium
CGTGGTCTTGCCCGAGCCGGAATTGCCCACAATGGCCAGCCGCATGCCGGCAGGCACGGTGAGGCAGATGTCATTCAGCACGGGCGACTCCGGCCCGTAGGCAAAGTGCACATGGTCGAATTCCACGGCTTGCGGAACCCCATCAAAGGTCCGGGCCCCGGGCTTTTCAACCACAGTCACCGGCGCGTCGATCAACTCGAAAATCCGCTCCGCGGCGGCCACGCTCTGCTGGATCTGGAGATGGATGCCGCTCAGCTTTTTGACCGGTTCGTACATGAGCACCAGGGCTGCGGCAAAGGCGATGATCTGGCTGAAGGAAAGCCCCTGCTGCCGCGAATACAACAACACCGCCGCGATGCCGATGCCCGAAATGAACACGATGATCGGCTCCACGGAGGCGCGCGCCCGGGCCATCCGCAGCACTTTCCCGAAGAACGTCCGGTTCTGCTCCGTGAACCGGGCTTCCTCGACGGGCTCCATGCCGTAGGCCTTCACAATGCGGGCGCCCGTGATCGTCTCCTGGAGGATGGACATGAGGTCCGCGATCTTCTCCTGGGCATCCCGGGAATTCTTGCGCATCTTCTTGCCGAAAATCACAATTGGAAGCAGGCAAACGGGAAACAGGACCAGGCTGAACAGGGCGAGCTTCGGATCGAGATAAAATGCCGCCCCCACCATGGCCAGAAGGGTCAGCGGTTCCTTGACGATGTCGCCGAGCACAGTCGACACCGACTGCTCCACGAGCAGCGGATCGTTGGTGACGCGGGAAATCAACTCGCCGGTCCGGCGTTCTGAATAAAAGAGGATCGAAAGGTCGAGCAAATGGCGGAACATGGCGTTACGCAAGTCCATGATGACCCGGTTGCCGACCCACTTGATCAGATACTTGCTGCCGAAGTCCCCCAGCCCGCGCACAAGCGTGAGCACCGGGAAGGCGGCCACGGCCAGCCACAGGTGCAGGGAATCCACCTGCTTCATCGTCCCGTTTTCCCCGAAAATCAGGGGGAGCCCGTTCTTGATGGCCCAGATGAAGGCGCCGTTGGCGGCGGCAAAGACGACGCCAAATAGGACGCCGAACGTCAGGCGCCAGGCATACGGCCGCGCATGGAGCAGCAGCCGCCGGTACACCTCGAAGTTATTCCCCGGCGATACCGCCCGGGCCTGGGCCACACTCATAAACCGGCCCTTTCCAGGAACCGGGTCGCTTCCAACGCGGCCATGCACCCGGCGCCTGCGGCCACGATCGCCTGCCGGTACACCGGATCCTGGACATCGCCCGCCGCATAAACCCCCTCCACCGTGGTCAGGATGCCCCGGGTGCGGATATACCCGGCCTCATCCAGCTCCAACTGCCCCCGGAATGGAACCGTGTTGGGCTCGTGCCCGATGGCCACAAAAACGCCGCCCACGGGCAGCACGCGGGTTTCCCCGCTCTTCGTGTTACGAACACGCAGGCCGGTGACGGTCTGCTTCGCCACGTCCAGAATCTCCTCGGGCACGGCATCGAGCACCGCTTCGATCTTGGGGTGGGCCAGCACGCGGTCCACCATGATCTGCGAGGCGCGAAACTCCTTGCGCCGGTGCACCAGGAAAACCCGGGAGGCGAAACGCGTCAGGAACAGCGCCTCCTCCATCGCCGTGTCCCCGCCTCCGATCACGGCCACGGGCACATTCTTGAAAAACGCGCCATCGCAGGTGGCACAGGCGGAAACGCCCTTCCCCTGCAAGGCCTGCTCGGAATCGAGCCCCAGCCACCGCGCCGAGGCGCCTAGCGCCAGGATCACCGTATGCGCCTGAAACGCCTGGCCATCCTCCATCGTCAGCCGGAGCGGCCGGCTGGAGAAATCGGCGGCCTTCACCGCCCCGGAGACAAACCGGGCGCCAAACCGCTCAGCCTGACGCTTCATCAGGTCCATCAGCTCCGGACCCGTCACGCCGGCGGGAAAACCGGGAAAGTTCTCGATTTCCGTCGTGATGACCAGCTGCCCCCCGGGCGCATTCCCCTCGAGCACCAGCGGCGCGAGACCGGCGCGCGCCGCATAAAGAGCCGCGGTGCAACCGGCGGGGCCGGATCCGGCAATAACCATTTTCTCAATCATCGGAAAACCCTTTTTTCAGGTGTATTTGATCACTTCCTCAACCGTCGTATACCCATCCAGCACATTTCGGATGCCATCTTCGCGCAAGGTCCGCATGCCCAGTTCAATGGCCTTGTTGCGCAGAAGGAGCGTGGGCTTGCGCTCATTGATCATGTCGCGGAGGGGATCCGTGATCGGCAGGTATTCAAAGACGCCCTGCCGGCCCCGGTAACCCATGTTGTGACAGTGGTCACACCCGCGGCCATGGTAGAAGGTGCGCCCGCCCACATCCTGGGCCGTGATCCCCAGGCGGGTCAGGATGTCCGGTTCCGGCACGTGGGGCACCCGGCACTTCGAGCAAATCCGGCGCAGCAACCGCTGGGAGACCACCGCTTCCATGGTGGACGAGATCAGGTAGGGCTCCACGTCCATGTCGATCAGGCGGGTAATGGCGCCCGCAGAGTCGTTCGTATGCAGGGTGCTGAACACCAGATGGCCGGTCAGCGCGGCGCGAATGCCGATGTGCGCCGTCTCCAGGTCGCGGATTTCCCCGATCATCAGGATGTCGGGGTCCTGGCGAAGGAACGCCCGAAGCACGATCGAGAAGGAATTGCCCGACGCCTCGTTGATGGGCACCTGGACGATGCCGTCCACCTCGTATTCCACGGGCTCTTCGGCCGTGAGAATCTTCGTCTCCACGGTGTTGATCTTGCGCAGGGCGGAATACAGCGTCGTCGTCTTCCCCGACCCCGTGGGGCCCGTAACCACAATAATGCCGTTGGGCTTGACGATGTCGAGCATCATGGCCTGGTACACGTCGTCCGGCATGCCGAGGTTCTCGATGTCGAGCGACACCATGCCGCGGTCGAGCACGCGGAGCACGACGCTTTCGCCGTAGGCCGTGGGCAGGGACGACACGCGGAAATCGACCTGGCGGCCCGCGATCGTGAGCTGGATGCGGCCGTCCTGGGGCAGGCGGCGCTCGGCAATGTTGAGGTTCGCCATGACCTTCAGGCGCGAAATCACGGGAAGCGCCAGGCGCTTGGGCGGCGGCGACATTTCGTACAAGGTGCCGTCCACGCGATACCGGATGCGGAATTCGTTTTCAAACGGTTCGAAATGGATATCCGAAGCCCGGCCCTGCACCGCATTGTAAAGCACCAGGTTCACAAAGCGGATCACGGGCGTGGAGCCCGCCGCCGCCTCCAGCCCTTTGATATCGTCCTCGTTCTTCACCTCGAGGGCGCTGGAATCCTCCTCGATGTCGACCTCGAGCGCGGACAGCAACTCATTGACCGAGGCGCTGTCGTCGCCGTAAAACTGGTTGACATAGGCCCGGACGTCATCCTCCCGGGCCAGCACAAAACTGATGTCCCGCGACAGCACGAACGCCAGCTCGTCATTCTTCTGGGGGGTGACCATCTCGTAGGTGGCGAGCACCACGGAGCCGGTGTTCCGCTCGACCGGCACCACCGTATACATGCGGGCCACGCTGGCGGGGATGGCGTGCACCACCTCCGGGGGAATGTCGGTGGCCGGAAGGTTGATGACCCGGGCGCCCATGCTGACGGCGATGATTTCGAGCAACTCGTCCTCGCGGAGAATCTCCATATTCAGGAGAACCCCGCGAACCGGCTTGCCCGTGGCCACCTGTTCTTCCTCGACCTCCTTGATCTGGTCGGCCGTGATCCGGCCCTGCTCCTTCAACAGCAGCAACAGAGGATCGATTTCATGATCATGCGGCATGACTTACTTTCTCCTCTTTCCAGCCTCGTCCTGGAGCTTCTGCACGATGCTCTCAGGATCCTGGGCCTTGGTCACCAGGTCTTCATAGGTGATGAGGCCGTTTTCATACAGGGTCATCAGGTGGGCGTCGAGCGTGATCATGCCCCACTTGGCGCCGGTCTGGATTTCCGAGGTGATGCGGAACGTCTTGCTGTCGCGGATCAGCGCCTGGATCGCGGGGGTGGAGATCATGACCTCGAAGGCGGCCACGCGGCCGGGCTTGTCCGCCCGCACCAGCAGGAGCTGCGAAATCACCGCCACGAGGCCCGAGGCCAGCTGGGTGCGGACCTGGGACTGCTGGGTCGTCGGGAAGGAGTCCACAATGCGGTCCACGGTGCGGGCCGCGCCGGTGGTATGCAGGGTGGCGAAGACAAGATGGCCGGTTTCCGCCGCGGTAACGGCGGCCTGCATGGTCTCCACGTCGCGCATTTCCCCCACCAGGAAGACATCGGGATCCTGGCGAAGCCCGCGCACCAGCGCCTCGCGAAAGCTGGGCACATCCACCCCCACCTCGCGCTGGGTGACCATGGATTTCTGGTGCTTGTGGTAATACTCGATGGGATCCTCAATGGTGATGATGTGGCAGTCCCGCTCCTTGTTGATGATGTCGATCATGCTGGCCAGCGTCGTGGTCTTGCCCGAGCCCG
This sequence comes from PVC group bacterium, assembly GCA_945898015.1. Taxonomy (GTDB): domain Bacteria; phylum Verrucomicrobiota; class Kiritimatiellia; order CAIKKV01; family CAIKKV01; genus CAIKKV01. Next base: position 4,511 of record CAMDGM010000041.1, read on the forward strand.
TGGGGCCCGTCACCAGGATCATGCCGCGGGGCCGGAAGAGCAGCTCCTTCACCTGGGGCGGCAGCCCGATCTCCTCCAGCGTCAGGAGCCGGGAGGGGATCTGGCGCAGCACCACGCCCACGCTGCCCTTCTGGCGGAAGATGCTGACGCGGAACCGGGCGGCCTCGCCAAACCCGAAGCCGAAATCGGCGCCGCCATTCTCCTGCAGCTTCTGCTGGTCGCTTTCGGAGGTGATGCTCTTCATCAGGCGCTGCGTATCCTCGGGCTTGAGGACCGGCAGATCCAGAGCCACCAGGCCGCCGTGCAGGCGGAAGACAGGCGGATTGCCGACGGCAATATGGATATCGGACACGCCTTCTTCGACGGCCGCCTGCAGCAGATCGTTCATTTCGATTTGTGCCATAATTACTCCGCATCTCCCATCGTGACCCGCAGCACTTCGTCCAGCGTCGTAAGACCCGACAGCACCTTCCTCAACCCGTCCTCACGGAGGGTGCGCATGCCGAGCTCCCGGGCCCGGACGCGCAGTTCGTTCGCCGGCTTCTTCTCGAAAATCATCTTCTGAATCTCGTCGGTGATCAGGAATATCTCGAAAATGCCGGCCCGCCCGGAATATCCCGTCAGGGAACAACGGGCGCAGCCGCGCCCGCGGAAAAACTCCAGATCCTTCATCTGGGCGGCCATGGGCCCGAGCAGGCGGATCTCGCTCTGGGGCGGACGATAGGACTCCTTGCAATGCGCACAGACGGTGCGCACCAGGCGCTGGGCGATGATCGCACGCAGGGCCGATGCCACCAGGAACGGCTTGATCCCGATGTCCAGCAGACGGGTGATGGCGCTGGGCGCATCATTTGTATGCAGGGTGCTGAAAACGAGATGGCCGGTTAGCGCCGCCTCGGTCGCAATGCGGGCCGTTTCCAGATCGCGGATTTCACCGATCATCACGACGTTCGGGGCCTGGCGCAAAATCGACCGGAGCGCCGCGGCAAACGTCAGGCCGATGTCCTCGCGGACCAGAACCTGGTTAACCCCGGGCATCTGGTATTCCACGGGGTCTTCCACCGTGATGATCTTGCGGTCCGGCCGGTTGATGTAATTCAGGCAGGCATACAAGGTTGTCGTCTTGCCCGAGCCCGTGGGGCCGGTCACCAGCAGGATGCCGTCCGCCAGCGTGATCAAGCGCTCGAACTTCTCCTGGTCGTCCGCGAAAAAGCCGAGCTTGGGCAGGCCGAGCGCGAGGTTCTGCTTGTCCAGGATACGCATGACGATGCTTTCGCCATGCACAGACGGGACGGTGCTGACCCGCAGGTCGAGCTCGCGCCCCCGCACGTTCACCTGGATGCGGCCGTCCTGCGGCGTGCGCTTTTCCGCGATCTTCATGTTGGCCATGATCTTCACCCGGCTCAGGATGGCCGCCTGGAGGCGCTTGGGCGGGCTGTCCACCTCGTGCAGCACGCCGTCGATGCGATACCGGACGCGGAACCGCTTCTCCATCGGCTCCAGATGGATATCCGAGGCGCGGTTCCGATGCGCTTCGAAAATAATCAGGCTCACCAGCTTGATGATGGGCACATCCGACTCGGTCACGTCCGTCGCGTCCCCGATGACCCCCTGCGTGCCCGGGTTCACCACGTCAATGTGGGTGCCGTCAATGTCGGAAATCAGCTTCTCCATGGAGGATTCAGCCGTGTAATAGCGCTCCAGGGCCACCTGGATCTCTTCGGGCAGGGCCACCACGCCCTCGATGTTGCACTTCAGGATATACCGCAACCGGTCCAGCGTTTCGACGTCGATCGGATCGCCGACCGCGACCGTGAGCGTGTTTTCACTCTTATGAACCGGAATGATCTTGAACTGCCGGGCGGTTTCCACGGACACCGCCGCCGTCACCTCCGCCGGGATCGACATGCCCGTCAGGGTGATCATCTCCATGCCGAACCGGGCGGCCACGGCCGCCAGCGCGTCCCGCTTGGACAGCTCGCGCCGCTCCACCAGCACGTCGAGCGCGCTGGACTTGCCGTCGTCCACGGCGGCGCGCGCGGTCTCGATCTGCTCGCGGGTGACGAGCCCCTCCTCTTCGAGGATCTCGAGCACGAAGTCATCGTTCGATGTCACGGCATACTCCCTGCTGGCGATGCGGCGCTCAACCCGTCCCCCCGGGACGGCCGAGCCGCTGCACCAGTTTCTCGGTGGCCATTTGCGGGTTGGCCTTGCCCTGGCTCAGGCGCATAACCTGCCCGATGAGAAATTTCAACGCCGCTTCCTTGCCCCGGCGGTAATCGTCCGCGGACTTGGCATTCTCCGCAATAACCCGGTCCGCCAGCGCCCCGATCGCATCCCCGTCGCTGTTCTGCCCCCAGCCCCGCTCCCGCACGACCGCCGCCGGATCGCCCCCCTGCTCGAACAGGATCGCAAAGACCTCCTTGGCCGTGTTGGAGTTGATGGCCTGGATCTCCGCCAGGGCCGCCAGCTCGCGCAACGCGGCGGGCGTCACCTTGCAATCGCGGATATCCATCTCCCGCTCCGCCAGCCGCCGCAGCATCTCGGTCATGACCCAGTTGGAAATCAGCTTGGGATTGGAGGCCCCGCGCGCGGCCTCGTCGAAATAATCCGCCACCGCCTTCTGGGCCGCCAGCACCCGGGCATCATATTCCGGAATGCCGTATTGGGCCGCAAACCGCTCCCGCTTCTGGCGGGGCAGCTCGGGCAGCGCCGCGCGCCAGGCCTCGACCTGCGCCGGCGGCAGCACCACCGGCATCAGGTCCGGCTCCGGGAAATAGCGATAGTCATGCGCCTGCTCCTTCGAGCGCATGGGCGCCGTGGCCCCGGCCTCGGGCTCCCAGCGCCGGGTCTCCTGCACAATGCGCTCCCCCGTCCGGACGGCCTCCAGCTGGCGGTCCAGCTCGTATTGAAGCGCCACATGAACCCCCTTGAAGGTGTTCATGTTCTTAATCTCCACCTTGGTGCCAAGTTCCGCCTGACCCTCGGGCCGGACGCTGCAATTGACATCGCACCGCAGGTTGCCCTCCTCCAGGTTGCAGTCGCTCACGCCCAGGTACAGCAGCATCTGCTTGAGCGCGAGCAGGAAGGCGAAGGCCTCGTCCGGCGTCTCCATGTCAGGCTCCGTGACGATCTCCATCAACGGCACGCCGGCGCGGTTGAAATCCACGCCGCTCCGCCGGGCCTGGTGGATGCACTTGCCCACATCCTCCTCCAGGTGAATGCGGGTCAGCCGCACCGCCTTGACCGCGCCGCCGCCCGCGTCGATCTCCACGGACCCGCCCAGGCACAAGGGCTTGTCGAACTGGGAAATCTGGTAATTCTTGGGCATGTCCGGATAAAAATAGTTTTTCCGGTCGAACTTGCTATACGGGCTGATCGCGCACCCCAGCATGAGGCCGGTCATGACCGTCAGGCGGATCGCCTCGCCGTTCATCACCGGCAGCGTGCCGGGATAGCCGAGGCAGACGGGACACACCTGCGTGTTGGGCGGCGCGCCGGGCCCGGTGGGGCATCCGCAGAACATCTTGGAGCGCGTCTTGAGCTGGACGTGCACCTCCAGGCCGATGGTCGTCAGGTACTTCATCGGCCGCCCTCCGCCGCCAGGGCCGGCCGCCGGCGATGCCAGTCCGTGCTCTTCTGGTAGGCGCTCCCCACGCGCAACACCCGGCTTTCGCCAAAGGCCGGCCCCAACACCTGCAACCCCACTGGCAGCCCCGCCGGCGTAAAGCCGCAAGGCACCGAAAGGCCGCAAATCCCGGCCAGGCTGGCCGGCACCGTGAAAATATCGCCCAGATACATCTGAAGCGGATCCGCCATCTTCTCGCCCAGCCGGTACGCCGCCGTCGGCGCCACCGGCGCCAGGATCGCGTCACACGTCTTGAACGCGTCCTCGAAATCCCGGCGGATCAGGGTGCGCACCTTCTGGGCCCGGACATAATAGGCGTCATGATAGCCGCCGCTCAACACGTAGGTGCCCAGGATAATGCGGCGTTTGACCTCCGGCCCGAACCCCTGCGCCCGCGTCTTGGCGTACACCTCGAGCACATCCTCGGCCCCCTCGGCCCGGAACCCGTAGCGCACGCCGTCAAACCGCGCCAGGTTGGCGGAGGCCTCGGCCGTGGCCACAATGTAATAGGTGGGAATGGCGACCGACGTGTGCGGCAGCGACACCTCCACCACCTCGGCGCCCAGCTCCCGGCAGCGCTCAATGGCGGCGCGAATGGCGGCTTCCACTGCGGGCTCAAGCCCCTTCACAAAATAGTCCCGCGGCAGGCCGAGCTTCATCCCCTTCAAGTCGGAACCGCAGGCGGCCGCATAATCCTCCACCAGCGCCTCCACCGAGCTCGAATCGCGCGGATCCGGTCCCGCCATCACACCCAGCAGAAGGGCCGCATCGTCCACGTCCTTGGTCAGCGGACCAATCTGGTCGAGCGAGGACGCATACGCCACCAGGCCATACCGGGAGACGCGGCCGTAGGAGGGCTTCAACCCCGTGCACCCGCAGAAGGCGGCCGGTTGCCGGACGGAACCGCCGGTGTCCGACCCCAGCGCCGCCAAGGCCATGTCCGCCGCCACCACGGCGGCCGAACCCCCGCTGGAGCCACCGGGCACGCAGGCTGAATTCCAGGGGTTACGGGTCGGGCCGAACGCCGAATTCTCGGTGCTGGACCCCATGCCGAATTCGTCCATGTTGGTGCGGCCCACAAAAATAGCGCCTTCGGCCCGGAGGCGGGCGATCGCCGTCGCATCGTAAGGGGCCGTATACCCGTCCAGAATCCGGGAGCCGCACCGGCAGGCCTGCCCCGTCACATTGAGGATATCCTTGACCGCCAGCGGCACGCCCAGCAGGCGTCCGCGGCGTCCTTTTTTACGATCGGCATCCGCGTGGCGCGCCTCGGCCAGGGCGCGCTCGCCATCCATCTGGAGATAGCCCTGGATCGTCCCGTCGAGAGCGGTGCGGGCGGAAAGCAAATCACGCACCAGTTCCTCGGAACTGCATGCGCCCTGCTCCAGATGATCCACGGCCTGCCGGACCGTTAAGGTGTTCAGCGATCCCATACCATCCCCGGATTATTCAACAATCCTCGGCACAATAAACTGGCTGTCCGAATGCTGGGGCGCGTTGGCCAGAATCGCATCCATCGCCAGGCCATCGGCCGTCACATCTTCCCGAAACCGGTTTTGCACGCGGATGGCATGGGCGGTGGGCTCCACCCCGGTCACGTCCACGCCACGAATGGCCTGAACATAATCCAGGATCTGGCCCAGCTGGGACTGGAACGCGGCCCGTTCATCCGCCGAAAGATTCAGCCGCGCCAGCCGCGCCACATAGGTGACGTCAATGGTATCCGATGCCATGCAAAACCTGTTCCTTCCTCCGCTTGGAATATGGGGATGAAGAGGGGAAAAGTCAAACCCTTACTTGATCAGGAATGAGGCCAGCACGATCAGCAAAATGAGGGCCGCCACGGCCATCAGGATGGCTTTGTTCCGCATGGCGCGGCGCTCCTTGCGCAACTGGGGCGCCGCCCGGCCAAGACTCCCGGTCATGAAGTAGCTGGCAAACCGCTCCCGCCGCTCCCCCTCGCCCGCCCCGACCGCCCACTCAGGGACTTGGGTCAGCCCGGCTTCGGGCGGGGATCGCACCGGATCCGGCCCCACCGCGGAGGTCGGCGACGCCCGGCGTAACACGGGCAACTCCTCGGGAACATCTTGGGGATACGCCCGCTCCAGCGTCCGGCGCTTTTTCTTCAGCTGCGCCAGCTCCCGCTCCACCTCCGCGAGACGGGCGCGCAACTCTTTGGCTCGTTCGTTCACAACTCAATCCCCGGGCAGCTCGCCGCCGCTTCCGTTAACTCCGCAAGCCCATCACCACGGCTGCCAGCACACCCAGTGCCAGGAGAAACACCATCAACGGCAGGAAAAAGGCCAGCCCCGTGCGGACCCAGTAAAAGAAATCCTTCCGCGCCGGCTCAACCCCGCCCGCACCCGGCGTCAGGCTGCTCGTCCCGGCCGACATACCGGGCACGCCCGCCTCGGCCGCCTCAAGCCGCGCCATGGCCTTCCCGTATTCCTTCCGGGCATCCTCGATCACCACCAAAGCGCGGTTGACCTCCTCCCGCACCTGGGTCTCGTTCCAATCGGACTCCCGGATGGCCCGGATCTCCTCCTGCATCTCCTTGAACCGCAGCTTGGTGCCGGCATACAGCTCGGCCAGCCGGATGGCCTGCATCTCGTGCTTTTCCAGCATCACCAGCGTCTGGTCCAGCCGCTCGGACACCTCCTGGCGGCTCTGCTCAAAGCGATCCAGCTGCCGGGTTTCATCCTCCAGCGTCCGCTTGCTCCGCTCGAGCTCCTCCACCCGGCGGCGCGCGGACTCCACGTCCTTGGCCGTCTCCGCCTGCTGTACCACACGCTGCTCGCGATACTTGGCCATCCGCGTCAGGTTGAGGTCCGAGATCGCCCGGGCCGGGAGATCGTCCGAAATGCCGGTTTCCGGAACCGCCTGGGGCGGCGCCGCCCGCACGGAGCGGGCCTCCACCAGATCCTGGTCAAAAAAATCCTTCGCCATGACTGACGCTCCTCCTGCCGGGTGTAGTTGACTGCCGTCCGCCTTCCGCCTCAGGGCGGAATAACGAGAACCTGCCCCTCCTGAAGGGCATTCTTGCTCTTGAGCTTGCCACGATTCGCCTCGAAAATCCGGATATCTTTTGCACCATCCCCATACAGTCTCTGCGCGATCCGCGTCAGGGTGTCGCCCGCTTGCACCGTATACGTGCGCGGCCGTACAGGCGCGGCCGGCGTGCCCGCCGGAACATAACCGGAAACCAGGACCACCGGTGCGGCAAGGCCATTTCCGGGCGGCAGCGTCGGGGCCGGTGGACGCGGCCGACCAAGCCGCAAGGCCTCGTTTTCCGCCTGCAGCGCTGCCACTTGCTGCTCCAGCTGTCCGATCCGGGAACGGGTCACCTTGCCCCCCATGAGTCCGGTCAAGGCTCGTATGTTGGTGCCGATCATCTCCCGCTTTTCGGATTCCGGGCGAAGTTCAAGGAATCGCATGAAATGGTAAATGGCCTTGAGGGGCTTTTCCTCGGCGGTCATCAGCACCATGGCCAGATCCAGATGCGCGCGGGCATGATCCGGATTGCCTCGAATGATCGCCCGATATTGCGCTTCCGCGCCCGCCACATTTCCCGTTCCGGCCAGGGCCCAGGCCGCCTGGACCGCGGGATCCAGCCGCTCCTGCTCATCCCGTTCAGCCAGCGTGGGCTGGCGGCACCCGGCCGCAACCGCCAAAACCGCCAGCATCAGAAAGGCCTGAATCCGGAAAAGGCTCATACCGTGAATTCCTTGCGTGTGCGGAACGTGCGCTAAAACGGGGATAAAATAACATCCGAACCGGGAATGCACAAGCATTTGAATCGGGGCGGAGCTGTCGATCACCAAGACCTTAAACAACTATATCCCGACGTCCACCACCCGGTAAATTCGCGTTGCCGGCGCGCTTTCATCAGAGTCCAACCACATCAGCTGATTTGCCGTGGCTCGGATAAGAGGCCCATTCTGGGGCCAGGTGGTCCCGTCGTTATCCGAATGAAAAACCGTGTAAAGGTGGTTTCGATTAACCGGCAACCCGAGGAGCCACAATCCGTTATAGAGGCTCTTCTCGGTAATCGTCATCACCCCCTTCATCGGCGGAGAGCCATTGTTCACCGGCGTCATGACCGCCCAGGCCGCATATTTAACCGGGCGGGACGTTGCCTGCATATTCTTATAGGCTTTATTATAAACCAGCCGGACAACCATCTGTGAGCCCGCCGGCAAGACGCAAGGGATCTCCAAAATCGACGCCTTGCTGACGGGATCCACTCCCGTCCGGTTGATCAACCAGGCCGCATTGTCCAGACCCAGTGCCCGCACCCGCACTCCATACACCATGGCCCCTGTCCGATTCGCTAAAATCACATCTTGGACGGCAACGGCTCCGGCATTGGTTAACGCGAATTGGCCGACTTTGACGACACTGCCCGTTGCCTGCCTCAACGTGGCGCCGTAGGAGGCTTTGTAGCCTGAAGCGGGGTGCGTCAAGGTCATGGTCACCTTGGCGGTATTCGTGACATTCCAAAGATATTGGAGCGTGCGCTGTCACGCCCCGAAAACTCAACGAAATTCGTATAGACAGGATGTTTGCTCGACCGGCCCTAACAGCCCGCCCAGACGGTCCGCCATTTCCAGGTTCTCGTAGATGTTTCGGTGGCGTTACGGCAAATCGCAGGGCACCACGAGAATGTCTTCCGATAAGCGGGAGGTTTGATCCACCGCCGCCACGATGCTTCCGGCGCCATGCCGCAAGTGCGGATAGGCGGCGCGGAAAGCGTGGATACCGCGGGCGTCCGCCATCGTCACGCGGCCGGCCGCCTTGACCTCGATCGGCCAGAAAATGCCATCGCGTTCGAGCACCAGATCGACTTCCGCTCCACTGTGGCTGCGCCAATGGTAGACTTGAGGCGGCGTGGACATGAGGCAGAATCGATGAAGGAGGTCGCCCGCCACCCATGTCTCGAACAGCGCACCCAGCAACGGGTGACCCGCCAGCGCCACGGGACTCGACACGCGCTGCAAATGGGCGGCCAGGCCGGTGTCCGCAAGGTAACCTTTGGAGCGTCCGCTGATGCGCTTGATGGTATTGCCATGGAAAGGCGGTACCTCCATCCATTGGAAGGTGGCCTTCAGCACCCCGAGCCAACGTCGGGCGGTTTGCGGGGTAACTCCGATGTCACGGCCGAGTTGACTGTGATTGACCTCCTGAGCGGTCAGCGCCGCGCACAGCGCAATAAACCGTGAGAACTGCTGCTGGTCGTGGACCTCCGCAAGCGCGCGCACATCGCGTTCGACGTAGGTGCGGACATAGGAGGCCCAGATATCGGGCACCAGGTCGTCGGTTCGGTCCAAAAGAAGCGGCAATCCTCCTCGCCACAGGTGACGGAGGATTGTGTCCTCCTTCGACACCGGCATCAGTCGTTGAAAAGAATTCAAATCGGGCACGCCTGTTCCAGCATCCATGAGGGCCGCCAGCCAGGTTCCGCCTGCTTTCTGGCCGCATCCACGAAGTTCGGATAGCGTCATAGAGCCCAAGTCGAGGACAAGAACGCGGCCCGCCAGGCTCTCGCTCACGTGCTTCAGCAGGGCCAAATTCTGCGAACCCGTAAGGAAATACTGCCCCGGCGCAGGCTGACGGTCAATGCGGCGCTTGATTGCCCCCAGCAGCTCCGGGGCATATTGAACTTCGTCGAGAATCACAGGAGGCGGGTACTGATCGAGAAAGAAATCGGGATCCTGCCGGGCGTTGCCGACATCCAGAACGGGGTCAAAAACGATGTGCTTGGCCCCGGCACCAAAAAGGTGCGCAAACAGGGTGCTTTTGCCAACCTGCCGTGGCCCCATCAGCAACAACGCAGGAAATTCCTTTGCATACCTGCTCAACTTTGATTCAAGCAACCTCGCTCGATAGTTCATAGTGGAAATATGATGATCTCATCATCAATTATCAAGCGTAATCCGCTCGTTTTAATACTGCTACTATCAACCCAGCATGCTCAGGGCGCGGGCCGTCACGTCGTCCACCGTCACCGCCTCCAGGCAGGCAGAGGTGTCAGCCCGCGTGCAACGCCGGTTCAAACAGGGACGGCAATCGAATCCCGGCGCCGCCAGAATCTGGTGCCCGGCCCCATAGGGGCCCGTCCGGGCTTCATCGGTCGGCCCGAACACCGCCAGAACCGGTATGCCCAGCGCGGCGGCCATATGAATGGGACCGGTGTCATTGGCCAGCAGGAGATTCATCGTCTTCAGCACCCCCCCCATTTCAGGGAGGGAAATACGGCCTGCGAAATTGAAAACCGGACCCTTGAGCCGGGCGGCCATGCCTTCGCATAAATACCGGTCCAGCGGCCCGCCCAGCAGATACACCGCCGCCCCCCGCTCCGCCTGGAGCCGCTGCAGCACCTCGACAAAACGCGACGCCGGCCAGTTCTTGGATGGCCACCGGGACACCGGCGCCACCGCCACTCGCAGGCCGGGCTCCGTCGGTTTGAACTCCGGAAAACGAAGCGGGAACTCAACCGGCCCGGCCGGAACACCCAGGCTGTCCGCGATCTCCAGGTTCTCCTCGACCGCATGCCGGTTCTTGTTCAGCACCCCGGCCACCCGCGTATAAAAAAAGGACGCGCCTTCCCGGTTGAAGGAGGGTCCAATCCGCTCGCGGGCTTTCGCCAGCCGCCCGATCAACGCGCTTTTCAGAAGGCCCTGGAAGTCCACCACCTGATCATAGGAGTCCCGCTTCAGGTCCCGGAGAAACGCCGGAAACTGGCGGAGCGTGTTCCGCCGGGGAAAGGCAATCACGCGATCCACATCCGTGAAGCATTGCACCAGGCTCACATATTCCCGCTGGGTCACCCAGTCCACGCGGGCGCCCAGCCCGACCTTGATGCGATGCACAGCGGGCAGGGCATGAAAGAGATCGCCCAGGGAACTGAGCTTGATCACCAGCACCCGGGGACCAGCGGCAACGGCGTCTTGAGGGCTGTCGCTCATTTCTTGACGAAGGGGGACATGGCGCGAAGCTTACGGACGATCGGCGGAAGCTGGTCGAGCACATAGGTCACGTCCGCCTCGGTGGTGAACCGGCTCAGGCTGAACCGGATCGACCCGTGAACCGCGGTGAACGGAATGCCCATGGCCCGCAGCACGTGGGACGGCTCCAGCGAACCGGATGAGCAGGCCGAGCCCGACGACGCGGCCACGCCGAGATCACTCAAATGGTAGAGAATGGATTCGCCTTCGATATACTCAAAGCTGATGTTCGTCGTGTTGGGCATCCGGGCGGTCCGGTCGCCATTCACGCGGCTGTCGGGACAGGTCGACAGCAAGCCCGCCTGCAGCCGGTCGCGCAGCGCGGCCATGCGCCGGTTATCCGCCTCCATGCCGAGGCGCGCCAATTCACAGGCCTTGCCCAGCGCCACGATCCCCGGCACATTCTCCGTGCCCGAACGCCGGTTGTGCTCCTGGTGCCCGCCCATCAGCAGCGGCTTCATACGTGTCCCGCGGCGCAGAAAAAGGGCGCCAACCCCCTTGGGCGCATGCAGTTTATGCCCCGACAAAGACAGCAGATCCACGGGCGTATGCTTGACATCGATCGGCACCTTGCCCACGGCCTGCACGGCGTCGGTGTGGAAGATGCCGCCGGCCGCTTTCACCAGGCCCGCCACGGTCTCGATGGGGAACAGCACCCCGGTCTCGTTGTTCGCCCACATCAGCGACACCACGGCCGGGCCGGCCTCCAGCGCCTCGCGCAAGTCATCCAGCTTCAGCCGGCCCAGGTGGTCGACCCCCGTTTCCGTCAGCAAATAGCCCTGGTCCCGGAGCCACCGGCACGGCTCCAGCACGGCCGGGTGCTCCACCCGGCTCGTGATCACCTGCGGACGCGGGGACATCGCCTCGACCGCGCCGCGGATCGCGGCATTATCGCTTTCCGTCCCGCCGCTGGTAAACACAATCTCGGCGGGATCCGCTCCCAGCAACGCGGCCGTTTGCTCCCGGGCCTGCTCCACATGCCGGCGCACGCCGCCGCCAAACGTATGCATGCTGGATGGATTTCCCCACTGCTCCCTCAGGAAGGGCAGCATCGCCTCGACGACGGCGGGATCGGGCTGGGTCGTCGCGTTGTTGTCCAGATAGACCGTTCTCACGGCTGCCCCTCCCGCACCACAAGGTCGGGAGAAACAAACTCGCGCAGCGGCTGTTCGACCACGTCCCGCAAGGTCACCCGGGACATCTGACAATTCGCGCACATGCCTCGCAGGGCCACATAAACCGTATTTCCATCCACATCCAGCAGCTCAATGTCGCCCCCGTCCTTCTTGAGGCGGGGCCGGATGTCCTTGTCGATCGTCTCCTGGATCATCTTGATTTTCTGGAGCATGGTCAACCGGACCGCGGGCCTGATGTCCGGAGCGGCGGCAGCTTCCGTTTGCCGGATCTCCCGGATGACCCGGGCAATATCGTCCTTGCACTTGCCACATCCGCCGCCGGCCTTGGTGTAATTGGTCACCTCTTCCACCGTCGACAGATGGTTCTCGGCCACCACGCGCCGGACCTCTTCTTCGGTCACCCCGAAACACGTGCACAGCAACTTGCCCGCCAGGATGCGCTTGGACGTGCCGCCTGTGCGATGATTGTCAATGGCCGCCTCCAGCGCCTCGCGCCCCATGACCGAACAGTGCATCTTCTGCTCCGGCAGGCCCCCGAGATATTCAGCGATATCCTGGTTCGTCACCTTCGCGGCCTGCTCCAGGGTCATGCCCTTGACCATCTCCGTGAGGGCCGAGGAGGAGGCGATCGCGCTCGCGCAGCCGAACGTCTGGAACTTGGCGTCCACAATCCGGCCATCCGGGCCCAGCTTGAAGGTCAGCTTAAGCGCGTCGCCACAGGCCAGCGACCCCACTTCACCGACGCCATCAGGATGCTCGATGGTCCCGACATTCCGAGGGTTGCGAAAATGATCCAACACCTTGTCCGTATATTCCCACATCGATGCACCTGTCGCAGCCCGCCGGGCGCCGCTATTAGACCCCGCCTGAACCCTTGTCGAGTTCGGCCAGGATTGTTTTGACCGTCTTGGTTTCCGGATCGTTTTCGACGAACCCCTTGAGCGAATCCTGGTAATAGGCCTTCGCTTCCGCGTAGGCCTTGGCCGCGTCGTCCATCCGTTTTGCGGCCGCCAGGATGTCACCGATCCGCCGGGCGTTGTAGCCCAGGATCATGGGCTTGGAAACCCGCTCTTCCGTCACCGGATCCCGGTGTCCCTGGTCCGGCTGGGCCGCGATCGACGCCATGAAGTCCCGGAACCGCTTGACCGCCTCGTCGATGCGCCCCTCCTTGAGGGCCAGGTGCGCCTTGACTTTGTTGATCATGGTGTCATGCCAGGCCGAGTCATGCCCCGGCACACCGCTTTCCAGCACCGTCACCAGGCCCGCATAATCCTCGGTGCGGAAGCCGCCATCGAGTTGAACGCCCGCCAGGAGGGAAACGTCCATCTCCTCCGTGACACGGGCCTTGAGCCCGCCAACGAAGCCCATCATGCGCGTCACGGCGGGAAGCGGGGTCTCCGGCGCCAGGACCAGCGAGCAGACGGTGTTGACCCCGGCCGCCAGCACGGACGTGGGAAGACCCATGCCGTCCAATTTTACAAGCCGGTCCACCGCCAGATCAAGATTGCCTAAATCCCGCGCCCGCATCAACCACCAGCGGGCGGCGCTCGACCGGGTGCCCGGCCGATCCGCCAGGGCCGACAACGCTTTCCCGACAACCTGGTCCGCCTCTTCCGACTTGCCGGTGCCCAGCGCCACACGGGCGATCTTGTCCAGAATGCCGGCCGAAGCGCCGTCGTCAAAAACCACGGCCTTTTCGAACAAAAGCTCACCGGCCGCCACAAACCGGCCCTGGGCCAGCGCCAGATCAATCCGGCTTCCGGCGGCCAAAGCCACCAGGCCAGGCCGGGCGGCACCCTTGACCTCCAGAAGACCAATTACCGCCAAGGCGTCATCGGCTCGACCGGCGGACAGGGCGGACTGAATATACCGGCCGCACATCGCCCCGACCAGCTCATCAGCAAGGGGCCAGGCCCGGGTCTCGATCAGCACCAGCGCATCGTCATACCGGCCCAACGCCAACTGGGCGGTCAACCGGTTCTGCAATACCACCGTCTTCATGTCCTCCGACATCGCAACCTGCTCGAGCCGGTCGCACCAGGCCAACACATTGGACTGCCCACCCGGTTGCTGAACCCAATAATTCTCAACGACGCCCATCGCATGGCGGGCCAGGCCGCTTTCGGTTTCGGTGGCCAGGGCTTTGAGGTAGCGCGCCTGGGCGTCCTCCACCCGGCCCTGGTTGAGCAACATCGTCAATTCAAAAGAAAAAACCTGTCCCTTATCGGACGGATCAGCCAGCTCAACAAGTCCCTTTTCCAGAATGGCCAGGGCCGCATTCACATCACCGCTTTCGACCTTCTGGAGCGCCTTGCTCACGACCGCTTCTACTGGCGACTGGACTTGCTCGCCCGACCGGCTCCCGGACTTGCCACACCCCGCGACCACAAAACCCATTAATACCAGACTCAACAGCATTTTCCCCTTAACCTTCATGCCATCCTCCTGTGGTTTTACGGATCATCCCTACAGCCAGCCTTTGTCGACGGGCTTATAATACGACAGTGTGTCGATCCCAGGCGGTCTTGTCAACTGTCTTCCTCAGTTGGGCGTCCCCGAAAACTACCGGAAAAACCACAGACAAACGGATGTGATCATAATCCGAGGCTCCGCGCGTCAGATAAGTCACGATGCGGCATCATGTCCCCAGATAGGCCGCCCGCACCTTCGGATTCCCGAGAAGCTCGGCGCTCGAACCGGCAAACGTGATCGAGCCGGTTTCCAGAACATAGGCCCGCGAGGCGATCCGCAGCGCCATGTGGGCGTTTTGCTCCACCAGCAGCAGCGTCGTCCCCGCCTGGTTGATTTCCCGCAGGATCTTGAATATTTCCCGCACCAGCACCGGCGAAAGCCCCATGGACGGCTCGTCCAGCAGCATCAGCCGGCCGCGGGTCATCAGCGCGCGGCCCATGGCCAGCATCTGCTGCTCCCCGCCGGACAGCGTGCCCGCCTCCTGCCGGCCCCGCGCCCGGAGAATCGGAAACAGGTCGAACACCCGCTCGCGATCCGCCTGGACCTCCTTCGCATCGCATCGCTGCCAGGTGGCCAGCGCGAGGTTCTCCAGCACCGTCAGGTTGCCGAAGATGCCCCGGCCTTCCGGCACGTGGGCGATTCCCGCTCCGACAATCCGGTCGGCCGCCAGGCCTTTTAAATCCCGCCCCAGGAACCGGATCTCGCCCGTGCAGGGAACCAGCCCCGACACCGCCTTGAGAATGGAGGATTTTCCGGCCCCATTGCTGCCGATCAACGTCACGATTTCGCCCGGCCAGATATCGAAGGACACCTCGCGCACGGCCGTGATGCCGCCGTAATGGACCCCCAGATTCCGGATGGAAAGAATGGGTTCGCCCTCGCTCATGCGCCCTCCTCCACGCCCAGGTAAGCCTCGAGCACTTTCGGATGGCGCTGGATCTCCGCCGGCGTCCCCCCGGCAATCGTGGCACCGAAATCAAGCACCTGGATCCGCTCGCAAAGCCCCATGACCAGCTTCATCTGGTGCTCGATGAGCAGAATGGTCAACGCGTGCGACTGGCGGATCTGCCGGATAAAATCCATGAGCCGGCCGATCTCGTTCGGATTCATGCCGGCCGCCGGCTCGTCGAGCAGGAGAAGCCGGGGCTCCGTGGCCAGGGCGCGGACAATCTCCAGCCGCCGCTGCTGGCCGTAGGGCAGGCTCGCGGCCGGTTCATCGGCGCAGGCTTCAAGTCCGAATTCCGCCAGCAGCTCCCGGGACCGCTGGAGCACGCGCCGCTCTTCCGCGCGGTACCGGCCCGCCCGCAGGACAGCCTCAAAGGGCGAATACCGCATCGCCGCGTAGTGCGCGATGCGCACATTGTCGAGCACGGTCAGATCCTTGAACAACCGGATGTTCTGGAAGGTCCGGGCGATCCCCAGGGCCGTGATCCGGTGCGGATCGCGCCCAACCAGCTCCGTGCCGTTCAGCCGGATGCTCCCGCGTGTGGCGCGGTACACCCCGGTGACCAGGTTAAAGACCGTGGTCTTGCCGGCGCCGTTCGGCCCGATCAGGCCAACCAGCTCGCCCGGCTCCAGCCGGAGACTGAAGCGGTTCACGGCGCACAGGCCACCGAAGCAGTGGGTCACCTCGCACGCCTCGAGAAGCGGACTCATGCGCCGCCCCCCTTCCCGGCCGAAGGACGCTTTCCCGGCCGGTCCCGTTCCGGCACCAGGAGCGGCCACTCCCGGAGGCCCAATATCCCGCGCGGCCGGTACAGCATGACCAGAATGAGCAGGAGCGGCATGATGAGCATGCGCCAGATGTCGAGCTGGTTGAAGACGTGGTCCGACAGCCACTGGAACAGGGGGGCGGGAAGCCACTGAAATGCTTCATTGAACGTGCTCGGCCGCAGCACCTCGAGCAGCACTTGGTAAAGCGTGGCACCAAGGATAGAACCGCCAAGCGAGGCGACGCCACCCAGGTAGACCATGATGAGGATGTCGGTGGACTTGAGGATGTCGAATGACCGCGGGCTGATGTACTGGAGATAGTGGGCGTACAGCCCGCCGGCGACGCCGGCAAAAAAGGACGACAGCATGAAGACCAGGATCTTGACGCGCCGCGTCCGCACCCCCATGAGATCGGCCGCCAGCTCGTCCTCGCGGATGGCCAGCATGCCCCGGCCGTACTTGGAATAGATGAAATTACGGATCACCCACAGGGTCACGACCATCCAGAAATAAACCCAGGGCAGCGTGGTGAGCCGCTTCATGCCGAACAGACCGCTGGCGCCTTCGACATAGGAGGTGTTCTCGATCACGGATTTCACAATCATCAGGAAGGCAAGCGTGACAATGGCCAGATAGTCCCCGCGCGTGCGGAACGACGGAATGGCGACCAGCAGGCCGCAGACGGCAGCCGCCAGCCCGCCGGCGACAATCGCGACCGGGAACAGCCACGAGGCCCCGGCCAGGTGAAAGACCTTGAACGTCAGCACGGAGGCGGTGTAGGCGCCCACGGCCATGAACCCCGCGTGGCCCACGGAAAACTCCCCCATGTAGCCGTTCACGAGGTTCAGACTGCCCGCCAGGATAATGTTGATGCCGATATAGACGAGCACCATCTGGATGTACGGATTCACCCAGCCATACCGGGGAATGCCCAGCGCCAGCACCGCGCCGGCCAGCACGAGGCCCGGAAGCGCGGCGCCCCGGATCGGGGACGCCACCAGCCAGGCGGAGATGGAGCGACATGGATTCATACTTTTTGAGCGCGGGTTTTCCCCAGAATGCCGTGGGGGCGGAACATCAGCAAAATCAGCAGGAGGGAGAACGCCACAAAATCCCGGTAGGTCGACGGCAGAAAGGCCACGACGAGAATCTCTACCCCCCCGAGGATAAAGGCCCCGATCATGGCGCCCCGGATGTTGCCAATGCCGCCCACCACGGCGGCAATGAAGGCCTTCCATCCGACCATGATCCCCATATAGGGGTCGATGACCGGATACGCGAGGCCATACATCGTGCCCGCGGCGCCAGCCAGCGCCCCGCCCAGGGCAAACGTCAGCGTCACCACGCGATCCACCGGAACGCCCATGAGCGGGACCAGGGCGCGATCCCAGGAGATGGCGCGCATGGCCATGCCCGTCTTGGTCCGGTACACCACGAAGTCGAGCAGTAACATCAAGCCCAGCGATAACGCAATGATGAGCAGTTGAAGGGACGAGACGGTGACCCCCCCGAAGGTCCAGGTGACATTGTCGATCAGGGTCGGAATGCTCTTGGGATAGGGATTCAGCGCCAGCATGGCGCTTTCCAGGAAGATGCCCACGCCCAGCGCCGTGATGATGGCGGAAACCCGGGGGGCCCGGCGGAGCGGCTTATAGGCGATCCGCTCGATGGCCGCGCCCAGAAGAGCCGTGCCGGCCATGGAGAAAAGCAGGGCGGGCACGAACGGCAACTCCAGCAACACGGCCGCCGAAAAGCACAGGAAGGCACCCACCATGAACACATCGCCATGGGCGAAATTGATCATGGTCAGCACGCCGTAGACCAGGGTGTAGCCCAGGGCAATCAGGGCATAGATGCTCCCCAGCTGGAGAGCGTTGAGCGCCTGTTGCAGTATGTATTTCGCATCCATCGCAGAACCGGATGCTAAGGGTTGGCGCTGGTGAAGTAGGTGAACTTGCCATCCTTGATCTGCAGGATCACGGCGCTCTTCACGGGGTCGCGGGAGTCGGCGCTGAACGTCATATTGCCGGTCACGCCCGAGTAGCCGGGGAGCACCGCCAGCGCCTGTCGAACGGCTTCCCGATCCGCCTTGCCGGCGTTCTTGATGGCCATGAACAGCAGGCCGAACGCATCGTAGGTCAGGGCCGCCACATCATCCGGAACCGCGCCATAGGTTTTCTTGTAGTTCGCAATGAAGGCCGTCGCCACGGGCGCGGCGCTGTCGGCGGCATAGTGCGTACTGAAATAGTAGCCTTCCAGATCCTTGCCGCCCAGCTTGAGCAAATCGGCGCTCCCCCAGGAATCACTGCCGATAAATACACATTGAAGCCCCAACCGGTGGGCCTGCTGAACCTGAAGCGGCACCTCGCTGTAGTAGTTGGGCAGAAACACCACATCGGGCGCGGCGCTCTTGATCTTGGTGAGTTGCGCCGAGAAATCCTTGTCGTTCGTGGTATAGGTCTCGGAGGCCACGATCTTGCCGCCGAGCTTCGTGTAGTTCGCCTTGAACACCTCCGCCACACCCTTGTTGTACTCCGACGCCACGTCGTAAAGCACGGCCACGGTCTTGGCCTTCAGGTTCTCGAAGGCGAATCGGGCCACGACCCGCCCCTGGAAGGAATCGATGAAACAGGCCCGGAAAACGTATTTTTTTGGCAGGCCGGTGGAGGCGTCGAGCGTGGTCTTGGGATTGGTGGACCACGGGGTGATGAGAACCGTCTGGGAGGTTTCGGCTATCTCAGCCGCGGGAATGGCATAGCGGCTGGCGTTCGGCCCGATGATGGCCAGGACGTTCTGCCGCGTGATGAGCTTCATCGCCGCCGATGCGGACTGGTCGGCCTTGCCGGCATTGTCCTCGATGCATAGCTCGATCTTCCGGCGGGCGCCACCCACCTCCAGGCCGCCACCGTCATTGACCTCTTTGATGGCCATCAGCGCCGCGTTTTTACAGGAGGCGCCGACGGCCGGAATGTCACCGGTCATCTCCGCGATCACGCCAATCCGGATCGCCGGGGCCGCTGCGCGGGCGTTGGGGACGGCCATGAGGCTTCCCAGGAATACTGTCGTAGCCGTGATGAGCAGGTTGTTCCGAATCATGTTGATTTCTCCTCGTGGAAAAGAAACTGCCAGAACCGGACCCGAAACGCAAGCGTGCCGTTCGCGGCTCGGAGGCTTAAGAACGGGGGCGGTTGATCCGCCACAGGGCCACCCCCGCCACCAGCACGAACAGCAGGACGGCGCCGGACACCCAGAGGAGACGCGAAGATCCCGATCGTGCTCCGGCCGCTGGCTCGGGCAAGGGAACCGGCACGGCATTCGTAGGCACACTATTGGTGGCCATATCCGCGATCACGACCAGCGGCGGAAGCTTTTCCGCGGCCAGGAATCCCTTGGACAACAGATCCTTGGCCGTCGCATCCCGGACCTTGCTGTCCCGGCACCCCAGGACCACGGCCAGCACCCGGCGCCCGTTGCGTTGCGCGGTCGAGACGATCGAAAATCCGCCCGCCTTGAAGTAACCGGTCTTCAAGCCGTCACACCCGGGATAAGAACCAATCAAATGATCCGGGTTCCGCAGCGTGAAGGCGCCATTCCGGAAAGGCCGGTTCTGCATCGAGGAAAAGCGGGTCACATCCGGATGTTTAAGAAGAATCTCCCGGCCCAGCAGGGACAGGTCCCGGGCCGTCGAAACGTCGGGCTCCTGCCCCTCCGTCGGCGGCAGCCCGTGGACCGAATGAAAGCGGGTCGCGGTCATCCCCAGCTCCGCCGCCCGCGTGTTCATCAGGCCTACGAAAGCCGGCCGGGTGCCGGCCACATAAAGGGCCAGCGCGGCCGCGGCATCGTTGGCGGAATGAATGACCAGCGCGGCCAGCAGTTCCTCAACCGGAAAGATCTCCTTCTCGGCCAGATACACCTGCGAACCGCCGATGGCGGCCGCTTCGGCCGTCACCTGAACCCGGTTCGACAGGGACAGGAACCCGGAGTCGATACGCTCCTCGATCAGCAACAGGTCCATCAGCTTGATGACGCTCGCCGGATACCCCGGCTCATCGGCCTTGTCCTCGAAGAGTACCGTTCCCGTCGCCACGTCGATCACAATCGCCCCGAGGTACGGATCGGCGGACCGGACCCCGATCGCCGCCCGGCCGGTTCCCGGGGAACCCGATGAACGGACCGAACTGGATCGAGGCTTTCCGGCAGACGGCTTCACCGGCTGGGCGCCCCAGGCCAGGGTTGCAACAACGACGGAAACCGACAACACCCCGCGCAAATACTTCATTCCCTATTCCCCTTATGACAGACAACCCAAACGCCTTATTTAACCGGCACAGTCTTCAGCCCGTAATCATCAAGCGGGATCCAGAGTCCATCCGTCCGGAAGCCCCAGGCACGGCTGAGCCCCGCCCAAAGGCCGCTGGTCGGCTCGCTTTCCCCGCAGAGCGTCGGCCGGGTGGCGTCCGTGGCATCGAACAACGCGATCCGGCCGGTCGTCTCCTGCACCGCAAGAAGACCGCCAAAGCACTCGATTTCCGAAACCGGCGCCGAACACGCGACCGTTGCTTCCCGCTCAAAGACACCCTGCCTGGACAGCGTCCAGGCTTCCAGGACCGGGGGGCGGTCCGGCCGGGCAAAGGCATGCCCCACGAACACGTTACCCCGGTCATCCACCCGCACCGGGCGGGGCCAGGCCCGGGACAGGGGCAGCGTCCCGACCAGATACGCGTTCACGCCGTCATACGCGCAGGCCGACAACGCCTCATCACTTTCCCGCGCCGTGGCGCTATACGCGCTCTGGGCCCCCAGCAAATAGAGGAGCTTGCCGTCCGGGGAAAGGCCCGCCAACTGGCCGGGAATGCTGACCGCCGGCCGCGCCGTCGGACGGGACGGATCCGCAAAATCGATCACATCCAGGAACTCGCCGACACGCCACTCCTTGGCCACCCGCCCGGTGGTCCCCGCCTTAATCGGAACCTGCTCGGATTGTTCATGGCTCATATAGACGCAGCCTTGCGCAACAAACGGCGCGCTGAAGCCCCACGCCTGGCCCGGGTCCCGCCGGAACTGGGAAACAAATTCCGGATGAGCCGGATCCTTCAGATTCAACGCCAGCAACTGGACGCCACCCACATTCCACCAAGGCCATATGCAGTCTGCCATACTGACGGCAACATCCGCCGTGACGGTCTGTGACACCGGAGTAAGACCGAGCACCCGGTCCATCATCGGGTGCGCCCAATACCCGGACGACCGGCTCACCCAAACCAGCAGATCCGGGGCCGGCCAGACCGCCTCGAAGTCCCCGTATCCGCGCCCGTCCGCCGGCACGTCAACTTGCGCCACCGTGTGGATTTCAGGAAGGGCCGTGAGATCCAGCACCGTCAGCAGCAGATTGGTCGCCAGGCCCGGGTTCTGCAACCCGTAGAAATATCCCTCGCGAACACAGGCGCCCACCACCGACAAGGCGCCGAGGTCCACACGATTCAGAATGACCTCCGGCTTGGCTTTGGCCGCCACCCGCAAGACCGCTTTCCCGCCCAGGGTCCAGGCCGAGGCATCCTCCAGTTGCAGCAGATAATCGCCGGACGCCATCACACGATTCACGGATCGCGACAGTTCAAGCACACCCTTCACGGCGGGGTTGTCGCGGTCCTCCAGATCCACACTCAACAACTCCTTCCCCGACAGGGCGAGCAACCGCTGCCGGTAAAGGGCCGTCCGCCGGATCGGCAGGCTTCCGCTGATCGAGCCTCTCGTCGTCAAAGCCGAATCGCCCAGATCGATCAGATCGACCTGCGAGGCATACACGCCATTGCTCCAGCTTTCAAAGGGGACGAGGATCAGGCCTTCAGTCGAAAACACCGAAAACGCTTTTTCATCCCAATTCGCCTCGCTCCAGGAGGCCTCGCTGCCCAGGACCACCCGCGACAACAACGATGCCCGGGCCGGATCGCTCACATCGAACAGCGAAACCGCCGCCCGAGAATTCTCAACCCCCACCGTCACGAGCCGGTCCCCGAGAGGCTGGATATAGGTGGACCAGCCGGGCACCTCCACCGAGCCCGCCACCACCGGCACGGCGGGATCTGACAAGTCCACGACCCACAACGGGTCCACATTCTCAAAAGTCACCGCATACGCGCGGTTGCCGTCGAACCGGGTGGCATGCAGCCGCTCGCCGGGAGCGAGGTTCAGGACCCCCAGCGGCACCGGATTCGTGGCGTCGGCCAGGGAAAAGGTCTCCAGCGTCGTGAGCCACGACCCCGCCGGAGCCATCGGATCTTCTTCGGGCAACATTTCATACTTTTCCGAAAAGACGGAGAAGACATCCCCCGACAGATTCATCTTGAACTTGTCCGCCACCGATCCCGCCGTCACGAGGGTGGCCGCGTCGGTCATGGTGCCATCCGGAGACGCAATATCAAGGATCTTCACCTCGGAAGAAAGGCCATCCCACCCGCCCGACAGGGCCAGGAACAGGAAGCGGTCGGTCGCCATCACGGTGGTGTTCGCGCCCGGATACCACAGCTTCTCCCGCTGAACCGGCGCCGCCGGAACGGACAGATCAAAAGACACGACCGCGGTGCCAAACTGAGGCACGCCCTCCCCCTGCGCCTGCAAGGCCACGTACAACGCCGTCCCCACCAGCCGGCTCTCGCAAATGGTGCCGTCCAAAGACTGGGAACTGGCGAGGCTCGGAGTTCCGCCCGAAACGTCCACAATCAAAAGCCGGCTCTTCCCATACACGCCGGCCTCACGCGCCAGAAGCGCCACATGCCCGGAATCGATCACATACAGCTGCTCCCCCACGTCAGGCACACTCAACTCACCGCGAAGGACCGGCGCATCAGGGTTGCTCAGGTCAATGATCTGCAGCCCTCGATATTGATTGAACACATACAGGGTGTCCCCTTCCCGCTTCCAGATATCCGATTCCGTGACCTGACGCGTTTCAGGCACGGCGGGCAGAGGCGTGTTGATCGCCAGATTTCCATCGCCGCGCAGCATGTAGGCCCCGCCGATCCCCAAATCGTACCGCCACAGGCTGGAAAGCCGGCTGGAGAAAGCTCGTTTTCCGGCAAAAAACTTGAGCGGATAGGCGGATGTCCGCTCCCCGCGCACCCGCCAGGCATGATGCCGGGCCGACAGCGGCATCTGGAAGGTGATCTTGGGCGCCACGGGCTTTCCGCGCACCACGGAGCGCGGCACCCAGGCCCCCTTAAGCGGCACCCGCCGGCTTTCGAGCGTAACCGCCCGCATGCCATCCGGAACCTTGACCGTAAACACCAGGCTGTTGCCGTTGGTGGCCACCGCCACAATTTTCGGCTTCACCGGAGCCGGCGCGGACCACCCGGTTTGGGGCGCCACAAACCACAGACAAGCTGACAAACCGATCACCGCAGATGAGAATCTGAACGCCAATTTCATAACTACGTCCTCCTTGCCTTGTTCAACGCTAACCAACCCGCCTGATAATGTCAAACTTCAAACTCGCCCCGGACAAACGCCAAGTGTAAGACAAAATTCTGACGGCCGCAAGAAAGGTCTTAGCCGGAACCCTGATCCGCCCAAAAGCAGCCGGGCATGAACGCCGAAACGCCGCAACAGCATCGGGCCATGACATGCCTAGGCCTCGCAACTAATCGCAGATACGCCCCAGCCAAAGGCAACTTGCATATCCGGCCATAAACCGGTAAAAACACACAAAAAGGATTCCTTATGCGTATCATGGCCGCCGCTTCGACTTGCCTCCTCACCCTCAGCGCCTTGGGCTCAGACGTCCCGGGCTGGCGGGGACAGGACGGCTCCGGTGTTTATCCCGACGCCACCCCGCCGGTCAGTTGGAGCAAAACGAACGGCATCGCCTGGCGCGTGGCGTTCGACAAATGGTCCAACGCCAGCCCGATCATCCTCGGGGACCGCATCGTCATCTGCCAGGAACCAGCCACCGTTCTCTGTTTCAAACTGGCCGACGGAAGCCTGCTCTGGAAAGCCGAACAACAGTATGCCGATCTGGCGGAAACACCGGAGGCCGCCGAAAAAATAAAGGCGGGCAAAGCCGAACTCGACAAGGTTGAGCCCGCCCGCAAAAAAGCGGAACAGGCCCTCCGCAAGGCGAAAGAGGCGGCCAAGAAAGCGCCGGACAACGAGGCCCTGAAAACGGCGGTGGCGGAATCCGAAAAAACGCTGGCCGACGCCAATCAGGCCGTCGAACCGTTCAAGGCGTTCCGATTCCCGGAAACCCACGATGTCAACGGCTATTCAAGCCCGACGCCGGTCTCCGACGGGAAAAACATCTATGTGCTGACGGGCCTCGGAACGCTGGCCGCCTATTCCATGGACGGCAAAAGAATATGGGGCCGCGATGTCGGCCGCTCCAAAAACGGCTGGGGGCACTGCACCTCACCCTTCCTCCGCGATAACGCGCTCTTTATCCACCTCGGGAATCGCCTGATCTGCCTCGATCCCGCCACCGGCAAAGACCGCTGGAGCGCCAATTCCGCCAGCGGCTGGGGCCCCCTCGGATTCATCACCGCCGGGCCGGAAAAGCGGGTTCTCACGCCGGCCGGCGACTGGTTTGATGCCGTCAGCGGAACCCAAACAGCCGCCAAGATCCAGCCCTTCCCGTGGAACGGCCCTGCCATCGCGGGCGCGGTCAGCTACAAGCTGGATGAAAACGGCGCGTCCGCGTGTGAGGCCGGCACGAACGGAACCGCCAGGGAACTCTGGAAAACCGACATTCCCAAAAAGCGCTATTATGCCTCGGCGATCATTCAGGACGGACTCGCCTACAACATCACGCTGGACGGCACGCTCGTCGTACTCGACATCAAGGACGGCACGCTGGTCTACACCCAGAACCTCGGCCTCGGCGGCGGCACCTGCTACCCCAGCCCGTTCCTCGCCAACGGCCTGATTTACGCCAGTTCCGACAACGGCCGCACCGTCGTCTTCAAGCCAGGCCGGGTTTATGAACAGATCGCCATGAACACCCTGGACCCGTTCCGTTCCACCCCGGTTCCGTGCGGCAAAAAGCTGGTCATCCGGACGCTCAAGGAATTGATCTGCCTCGAGTAGGCCGGTTCTGCAAACCAGCGTCTTATGTCGATCCGCCCAGCATAGGCGAGAAACCTTTTCAGACCCGCTTCCTCGGCCACGACGGAATCCGGCCCCGAAAAAGCGCCTGTTTCGCGCAGGTAGTCAAAAAAGCGCCCGATCCACTCCAGGTAGGTCTGTTCGGTCCGGTAGGAATAGTGGCGCAACCGAAGCAACCGACGGGTTTCCGCGAGCGCGTCAGCGCGGGGAATCGAGCCGTCCGGACCCGGAGTGACGCGCTTCTCTGTCGTGGTTTTCCATTCCGTGTTGCTCTGGAAATTGTGGAAGTAAAGGCGGATGGCCCGTTCGGCCTGTTCGATTTGCCAAGCCTCGTATCGCTGATCCGCTTGAAGGCCAAGCAGAAACTGATTTACCCGGTCGGACAGGGTCAACTTGGGGTCGGCAGGGGCTTTCTCCAGGAACTTACGGACCCAAAAGACGAAGAATTTGGAATGACCCTCGCGGGCCAGTCGATTTCGGAGCAGGTATTCGGCAAACTCTTCGAGGCGAAACGTCTTGTCATTGAACGGATTATGCATAGTGGACATCCTTCGTCCCGGATAGGACGAAGTAGTCCTATCCACCCAATACCGGCCTTTTAACTA
>CAMDGM010000042.1 GCA_945898015.1 PVC group bacterium
GCGAGGAGACGTAGAATGGTGGTCTCGGCTCCTCTAGCCGAAGCCCCTCAGCGCGGAAAAGCGGCCGCCAGATGACGGCCGGAACGCCGCCCCCAGCACAACCGACAGCACAACCAAGCTTACAAGTGCCATAACTCAGAGATGCGCCCCCCCCGAAAGACCCGGGAAATCGTGCATTGCGGATGCGCCCGCCATTTGCTAGCCTTTTCAAGTATGCATACGCCCGAAAAACATGACGCCTTCGATTTCTGGTACGCCGTCAACCAGACCGAAATCCTGCTCATGCCCGCTCGCCGCCTCGAAACCTTCGGGGCCACCATGGTCAATTACCACATGATCAGCGAACCCATGGACAGCGTCAGCCAGACCCGGGTGCGGGAGGGACGCATCCAGGCCTTCCGCCCCCAGATCCTGACCCCGCAAACGTATGCCAGCGGCCTGCTCGAAGGGTTCGGCAAGGAGGCCGAAGCCTACGCCGAATGGCTGCGCGATCACGGCAAGGACCTCCACGTGCTGCGCTACGGCTTCCAGATCCGCAAGGAAGTGACCCAGGAATTGCTGCTGGCCGAAAACCTTGAAACGGTCAAGGAACAGGTCCGGGAACGGGTCAAGGCCAAAGGCGACCCGATGGCCGCGGTGTTGACCGGCGTCGATCACCCGTGGGAGGTCTGCCTCCTCAAGCTCATGGCGGACGTCATCCGCTATTCCGCCCCCGGCAATATCCGCGAAATGGAACGCCACCGCCTCTTCGAGGATGAAGGCGGGCTGCCCCGCGCCGTGCGCGAGGAATTGGATGCGGACTTCAGGACCGCCTCGCGCGACCCGCGCCTGATCAAACCCCTGGGCGCGAAATTACAACAGTACGGCGTTTTCGAGGACTACCAGGACCGCTTCTTCGCGCTGGTCAAAACCGGCAAGCCCAAGTAGGAGGATCAACCCGCCCATGACACGTGTGATCGCCGTTGCCAATCAGAAGGGGGGCGTGGGGAAAACCACCACGGCCATCAACATGGCCGCCTACCTGAGCGACTCCCGCAAAAAAGTCCTCCTCGTCGATCTCGACCCCCAGGCCAACGCCAGCAGCGGGCTGGGACTGGAACGGATCGAAGGGGCCAGCATTTACGAGGCGCTGGTGGGCGAGTCCCCGGCGCGCGACAAGATCAAACGGACCGCTCTGGACCGCCTCGACATCATCCCCTCGGAAGTGGACCTGTGCGGCGCCGAAATCGATGTGGCCCGCCTGGACCGCCATCTCTTCCGCTTCCGCGAAGCCCTGGCCCCCATCGTGGCCGAAGGCGTGTACGACTACATCCTCGTGGACTGCCCCCCCTCGCTGGGCATCCTCACCATGAACGCCCTGGCCGCGGCGGACACGCTCTTCATCCCGATCCAGTGCGAATATTACGCGCTGGAAGGCCTGAGCATCATCTCCCACCTGCTCCGGCAGATCCGCGAGAGCGGCACCAATCCCAACCTCGCGATCGAGGGCATCCTCATGACCATGTTCGACAGCCGGACCAACCTGTCGCAACAGGTGGTGACCGAGGTCAAGTCCCATTTCGGGGAACTGGTCTATGAAAACGTGATTCCCCGGTCCGTGCGCCTGAGCGAATCGCCCAGCTACGGCCAGCCGATCATCCTGTATGACGACCACTGCCCGGGCGCCAAAGCCTACCGCCAGGCGGCCCGCGAATGGATCCGCCGGGAAAAACAAAAGGCCGCCGCCGCCAAGGCCGCGACCCAACCCGAAGCGTCTATCGAAGCCGCACCCGTTCCTACGCCGGCGGACACGCCTTCAGCCGCTCCTGCGTCTCTTTCTTGAGGCGTTTCAGCGACAGGGCCAGGCTCAATTTGCGCGGCACTGAAAAATGATCGATCAGCAGCACGCCCCGCAAATGATCCAATTCATGCTGGACCGCACGGGAAAGCAGCCCCCGGACCGTCAGGGCGCGTTGAATTCCATCCAGATCCTGGTACTCGACGGTCACCTCGTAAGCCCGTTTAACCGGCCCATAAATCGCGGGAAAACTCAGGCACCCTTCGTCACCCTCCATCTCGCCCGCGCGAGCGGTGATCCGGGGATTGGCCATGATCAACGGCATAGGCGCCATGGGATTCAACCGGGGACCGCCCTCCCCTTCCACATCGGCCGCCGGCGGCACATCGATGACGCACAGGCTGCAAGTCCGGCCCACCTGCTCCGCAGCCAGGCCAACCCCGTTCGCGGCATGCATGGTCCGGATCATATCCAGCGCCAGGCTCCGCAGGTCCGCATTGAAGGCCTTCACGGGTTCGGCCTTTTTCCGCAGGACCGAATCCCCGTAAGTCACCACCTCAAAGTTCATAACCGTTTTCCGCCAGCCAATCGGCCAGATGCAGCTTCGCCTGCTCGCGGATTTCGGCGTCCGAGATCTGGGCAACCCGCCCGGTTTCATACTGCGCCGTCATCCACTCGTAAATGCGCTTCACCCCGGGATTGTCCTTGTGCAAGGGTGTCTTGGGTCCCTCGCCCAGGTTGTGGCGGATCCACAGCACAATACCCGCCAGGCCGCTCTTGTCATTGATGGCCAGCTTAACCGGCCGGCGCAGGAGTTTCTCGGTGTTGAAGACGTTGTAGATCTCTTCGTTCTTGAGGAGCCCGTCCGCATGCACCCCCGCGCTGGTCGTGTTGAACCCGCTCCCCACCAGCGGCTGGTTGTTCGGAATGGAAACGTGCAATTCCTTCTCGAAATACTCAGCCATTTCGGTGATGACGGTCGTATCCACCTTGGCGTCATTGCCGCGAAGTTGCAGGTAGTTGACGATCAACGCCTCAATGGGGGGATTGCCCGTGCGTTCGCCGAGCCCAAGCATGGTGCCGTTGGCCGAACAGCAGCCATAGAGCCACGCCGTCACCGCGTTGGCGGTGACCATGAACAGGTCGTTATGCCCGTGCCACTCGATCCATTCGCTCGGCACCCCGGCATAATACTGCAGCCCGTAGATGAGGCCCGGCACCGACCGCGGCATGCAGACGCCCGGATACGGAACGCCCAGACCCATCGTGTCGCACACGCGGATCTTGATCGGAATGTGGCTCGACTCGGCCAGCTTCATGAGCTCATGCGCAAACGGCACTACAAACCCGTAAAAATCGGCGCGGGTCGCGTCTTCAAAATGACACCGTGGCGCAATGCCGACCTCCAGCGCATCCCGCACCACATTCAGGTAATCCTCCAGCGCCTCCTTGCGGCTTTTCCGGAGCTTGAGGAAGATATGGTAATCGGAGGCCGAGGTCAGGATGCCCGTCTCCTTGAGCCCCAGCTCGCGTGCCAGGGCCAGATCCTTACGAGTGGCCCGCACCCAGCCCGTCACCTCGGGAAAACGATACCCCAGCGACAACACCTCGTGGACCGCATCCTGATCCTTTTTCGTATAAAGAAAAAATTCGGACTGCCGGATCACCCCGGTGGGCCCGCCCATCCGGTGAAGCATCTTGTAAAGGTCCACGATCTGCCGGACCGTATACGGCGGCATCGCCTGCTGGCCGTCCCGGAACGTCGTGTCGGTGATCCAGATTTCCTTGGGCATCTTCATCGGCACCAGACGGTGATTGAATCCGATGCGGGGCACCTCGTCATAAGGGAAAAGCGGACGGAACAGGTTCGGATCTTCCGGATTATCCAGATGAACCGTATACGAATCGTAATCGAACGTGTTGTATCCCTGATTGAACCTTAGCATCGCCTGTCCTGTTCCGCTCGTCGGGTGTTTTCCAGACCGTTACCTACTTTGCGCATTGACTATACAGGTTCAACCGCCCTCCGTCAACGCTGCGCTTCTCCGTTTTTTCTCCGATTTCAAAAATTTACCGATATTCCCCCTTGTTCGAAACACGCGAACCCCTTATTATAAAGAAATGAAGAACGTGTTGGTCATCATTCCAACGTACGACGAGCGGGAGAACGTCGGCCCGATCAGCCGGGCGGTGCTGGCCTCCTGTCCGGAAGCGCACATCCTTTTCGTGGACGACAATTCCCCGGATGGCACCGGCGCTCTCATCGACTCGCTCGTGGCCGCCAACCGACAGATTCACGTCCTTCACCGGGAAGAGAAGAACGGTCTCGGCCGCGCCTATATCGCGGGATTCAAGTGGGCCATCCAAAACAAATACGACCTCATCTTCGAAATGGACGCCGATTTCTCCCACAATCCCTGCGAAATCCCCCATTTCATCCACGCCGCCGAAACCGCGGACCTGGTCATCGGATCGCGGTACATCAACGGCATCCGCATCATCAATTGGCCGCTCAGCCGGCTCATCCTGAGCAAGGGGGCTGCCTCCTACGTGCAATTCATCACGGGCATGCCCATCTCCGACCCCACCGGCGGCTTCAAATGCTTCCGCCGCGAGGTGCTGGAAACCATCGCGCTCGACCGGATCCAGTCCAATGGCTATTCCTTCCAAATCGAAATGAACCACACGGCCTGGATGAAGGGATTTCAAATCGCAGAAATCCCCATTGTCTTCGAAGACCGGCATTCCGGCTACTCCAAGATGAGCTCCACCATTGTTCATGAAGCGCTGGGAATGGTGTGGAAACTGGCTTTCCGCCAAGGGTTCCGCCGATCCCCGCGCGAAACCCGCACACTACCCGCATCATGACCGCCACGCTTCCGCGTCCCGAATCCGGATCCTTTGTGATGAACCTCGTCCGGGCTTTGCGGCCGGCCCAGTGGAGCAAAAACGTCATCGTTCTGGCCGCCTTTTTCTTCGCGCTGGGCGACCGTTCCCTGTCCGGACTGACCCCTGAGCTGGGCCTTCGCGCCCTGGCCTCCGCGTTTTTCTTCTGCCTGGTGTCCAGTGGCGTTTATCTTGTGAACGATCTGGGCGACATCGCCGCCGACCGGCTTCATCCTCTCAAATGCCGGCGTCCCATCGCCGCCGGCCTGATCGCCCCTCCCGTCGCATGGGGGCTTGCCGTGGCATTGTTCGCCGTGGGCATCGGCGGCGGTCTGCTGCTGAATATCCGCGTCGGAGTTGCCCTGTCGGCCTACGTCGTGCTGCAGCTGGTTTACACCGCCTGGCTCAAGCGGATCGCCCTCGTGGACGTCATGGTGATTGCGGCGGGATTCGTCCTCCGGGCCATCACCGGCGCAGTGGCGGTTGCCGTCCCCATCTCGCCCTGGCTGCTGCTCTGCACCTTTCTCCTCGCCCTTTTTCTGGGCCTGTGCAAACGTCGGCATGAAAAAATTCTCCTCGACGATACGGCCGAACAACATCGGGCCGTACTGGAAAAATACAATCCTCTGCTGCTGGACCAATTAATTGCCATCGTCTCAGCCTGCACCATCCTGGCCTATTCCATCTACACCCTCTGGCCAGACACCATAGAAAAATTCGGATCCCGCCACCTGGGACTGACCATTCCCTTTGTCATTTTCGGCGTTTTCCGCTATCTCGACCTTGTCTATCGGCACGGGAAAGGGGGCCAGCCCGAGCAAATCCTCCTTTCCGATGGACCGCTCCTGGTCGCGATCGCCCTTTTCGGAGCCACCGTGCTCGCGGTCATCGGCCTTGGATAAACCCGTCTCGGCCCCAAACAGATGCTTGCCCGACAGCCCCTTTTTATGATAGTCATTTAACCCATTGTCGTTACTCATTCTCGGAGGTTCTCAGGGATGGATGCCACCTTGACCGAAACGCCCAAAACGCGGTTCTTCACGCGGATCGACTGGTCCGCTTTCTGGACCGCCTTCCTGATCTCTTTTGCCGTTTACACCTACACGCTGGCGCCGACCGTCACGCTGGAGGATTCCGGAGAGCTGGCCACGGCCGCCGCCCACCTGGGCGTGCCCCATCCGCCCGGCTACCCCATCTGGACCCTGCTCTGCTGGATATTCTCCCGCCTCTTCAGCTTCGTGACCTATATGGGCCAGCCCAACCCGGGCTGGAGCGTGGCCTTATGCTCCGCCTTTTTCGGAGCCCTGGCCATCGGCATCACCGCCATGCTGGTCAGCCGGTCCGGTTCGGACATGCTTCGCACCATCAAAAAGACAACCGAAGCCCTGGGCGAAACCGCCGAAGACTGGATCAGTTGGTGCGGCGGCGTGGTGAGCAGCCTGCTTTTCGCGTTCAGCCAGGTGATGTGGTCCCAGGCCGTGATTGTGGAAGTCTATGCGCTCAACGCCTTTTTCCTCATGCTGATCATGTTGCTGATTTACATGTGGGTCCGGCGGCCTTCCGACAAAATCCTCTACGTCACCGCCCTCATCTTCGGCCTGGGCCTCACCAACTATCAGGTGCTTCTACTCCTGTTTGCCTGTCTCGTGCTGGTCATCATCTTCAAGGATCTGGCTCTGTTCCGCGATTTCATGATCGGAGGAGTCCCCTATCTGGCGGTGGTCTACGGCGTTTTCAACTGGGGCCCCATCTACCCGAACGGGCCCACGCCCGCGATGAACACCCCCTCGGACATGCTGCTCGCTCTTTTCCAGCACGGCATGCTGCCGCCCATCGTACACCCGACTCATTTCACCTTCTTCATCTACCTCTTCCTCGACCTGCTGGGCATGCTGCTCATCTACTTCTTCCTGCCCCGCGGCCGGGCCGTGGCGCTGACCATGCTGTGCGTTCAACTCGGCGTGGCCTTCTACGCCTTCATGCCGGTCGCCTCCGAATTCAACCCGCCCATGAACTGGGGCTACCCCCGCACCTGGGAAGGATTCAAGCATGCGCTCTCCCGCGGGCAGTATGAAAAAATTGTCCCCACCTCCATCTTCTCGCCCGGCTTCCTCCAGCAGGTTGGTGAATATTTAGCCGACCTGCGCCAGCAGTTCACGCTCCCTCTCGCCGTGCTCGGATTCCTTCCCTTCACCGCCTTCGGATTCAAATCCAAGACCCTGCGGTTCCGATTCCTCCTGGTCACGGTGCTCCTCGTGGCAGCCATCGCCACCCTGGTGCTGGTCGAGGAATACATCCCCGCCGGCATCAGCGAAGCCCTTTACATGACCCCCCTCTACCGCCTGGCGACCGGCTTGATCCTGGCGCTTCTCGCGGTCGGCGGCATCATGCTCGGCATCGGCGAAGTCCACGAACTGGTCGAGAAGCTGACCGGCCGCCGCCCCGCGCATCTCTCGGAGCGAGTCGTGGTCTTCTGCGTACTGGCCGGCGTGACCGTGCTCATCCTCTTTTACATTAAATCGCTGCTCGGCATCGCGTTCCCGGCGCCGCCCGTGCCGTTTGCGGCCGTGCCCGATGTGCCCCTTTCCCACCGACTGGGCGCCCTGGCCGCCATTTTCGCGCCCGCCGCCTTCATCGCCTTCCTCTACTGGGCCATGTACGGGGCCAAGTGGATCGAAATGGACGTGGACTCGGACAGCCGCAAATGGATCATCACGACGCTCGCCGGCTTCCTCGTCATGAGCGTGGCCCTGATTCTCCTCGCCAATCCCAAGGGCGACATCCAGGACGAGTTCATCCAGCGCGTGAAATTCATCTCCTCTCACGGCCTCTACTCGCTCTGGATCGGCTACGGCATCATTTTCGGGCTCGGCCTGATCGACACCTATCTCCCGCACCGCCGCTGGGTGGTCATCACCGGCATCGTCATCGCCCTCGGCTGCACCGCTGTGCCCGTGTACCGGAATTATACCGACCCCGAAATCGAACGCATCGTGGGCGGCGCGGAACAGAACCTGCATGATTTCGGCTGGCAGTTCGGCAATTTCCAACTCCGCGGCGCCGCCGCCATCGCCGAGGAACTCTCGGCGTCCGAAGAGCCCCTGCCCAATCCAACCTACCCCGAGGAAATGGGGCCCAACGCCGTCTTCTTCGGCGGCACCGATCCGGGCCGCTTTGTCCCCACCTACATGATCTATTCAGCGGACGTCCGGCCTGATGTGTTCCTCATCACTCAGAACGCCCTCGCCGACAACACCTACATGAGCGTCATGCGCGACCTCTACGGCGACGCCATCTGGATCCCCTCCGTTGTAGACGGCAACCAGGCCTTCCAGAAATATGTGGAAGACGTGAACTCCGGACGCATGCCCGCCAACGCCGCCATCTCCATCGAAAACGGCCGCGTCAGCGTCCAGGGCGTTGCCGGAGTCATGCTGATCAACGGCATCCTCGCGCAGATGATCTTCGACTACAACAAGTGGCGCCACAACTTCTACGTCGAGGAAAGCTACGTCATTCAATGGATGTATCCGTACCTGACGCCGCATGGGTTGATCATGAAGATCAACACCAACCCCTTGCCGGCGCTCACGGCCGAGGTGGTTCGGGATGACCTCGATTTCTGGGACTGGTACACCCGGCGCCTGACCGCCGACCGGCGGTTCGTCCGCGATATCGTGGGCCGGAAATCCTTCTCCAAACTGCGCAGCGCCATCGGCGGCCTCTACGTGTTCCGCAACATGCTGCCCGAGGCGGAGCAGGCCTTCAAGGAGTCCTACGCCCTCTATCCCCTCAGCCCGGAAGCCAACTTCCGTCTGGCCGACCTCTATATGCGCTGGAATCGATTCCCCGATGCCATCGCCCTGATGTCCGCCTTCGCCAAGGAGGACCCCAACAACGACCGCGCCGGCGAATTTGTGAACGACCTGAAAAACCGGGAGCGGTCTATCGCCCGCACCCATGAACTGGAAAGCCTCCTCGGGTCATCCAAGGGGTCCGTGATCGATGCGCTCGAACTGGCGGGCCTGTATCGTCAGCTCGGGCAGGATGGCGCCTTCCTGAACCTGGCCAACACCATCATGACGAACCCCGGCATGCCTCCGGATGTCTATCGCAAGCTCGCCGCCATGCTGGCCGATGCCCGGAAAATGCCGGAAGCCATCAAAGCCCTGCAACAGTACCTCAGCAAGGTGCCGGCCGACATGAAGGGCTGGATCGACCTGGCCTCGTTCCGTTTGGCGGGAGGAAAACCGGAGGAATGCGTTCAGGCCCTGGTTCAATCCGTCAAGGTCGGCGGCGAGGAGGCAAAAGCCGCGCTCCGCCAGGACGCCCGGTTCGCCCCCATCCGGAATACGCCCCTGTTCAAATCCATCACAACCCCGCAGGCGTCGGACCAGAGCCGCTTCCCGCTGTAAACGCCGCGCCAATCACACTCAGGCCGTAAAATGTCGCGGTTTCCGCCCGCAGGACGAGCGGCCCGAGCGTGACGGGTTTCACGCCCGCTTGCCGGAAGGCGGCATATTCCGCCGCCGACCAGTCTCCTTCCGGACCCATCCAAAGCCCGATCCGGACTCCCCGCTGGTGGCGGATATCGATCAAAGCCTCCCATAAAGGCCGCGCTCCAGGCGCCAGGGATCCGATAAGAGCCAGATCCAAACGCGCCACTGCCGTGCCGGATATCCCGGCCGTAACCGGGTCACGCACATCCATGAGAAAGGGGTTCCCACTCTGCCGGGCCGCGCCCAAGGCAATCTTCCGCCACCGCTCCAGCCGGGCCTCCGCCTTATCGGGCGCCAGTTTCACCACGGAATGCTCCGCCGCCACGGGCACCCATTCCGCCACCCCCAATTCCACGGCCTTCTGCACCACCTCATCCATCCGGTCGCTCTTCAGGATGGCTTGATAAAGCACCACGTGCGCCGGCGGACGGGGATGCACAATCGACTGGCGAAGCCTCACGGAAAGCCCCAGTCGACCCGAGGACTCCACCTCCGCATCCGCCTCGCGACCGGCGCCGTCAAACACCCGAACCTTTTCGCCCGGAACCACGCGAAGCACCCGCGCCAGGTGATGGGTCTCCTCGGGAGGAACCGGGATTGGAACCCCTTCCATCCAGTCTGACGCTGGAAGAAAACAACGGGGCAGACTGTTCACGATCGCCCTCTTTCCGTCAGGCGCCCAGGTCGCGTTTACGGCGATAAAAGGAATCCATTTTCTTGCGGAACTCCGTACTCCCGGGATACTGGGCCGCGGTCGACTGATCTTTCAAGTCCTTAATCGCTTTTTTCTGCGCCGCGCCTAGATTCACCGGAACCTGCACCGCCACCCGCACCATGAGATCCCCCCGGCCGGAATGCCCCGAAAGGGTCAAACCCTTCCCCTTGAGCCGGAAAACCTTGCCAGACGGCGTACCCGCGTCGATCTTCAATTGCGCCACACCATCCGGCGTCGGCACCTCAACCTCGCCGCCGAGGGCCGCCACATCAAACGGCACCGGCGCCTCGCAAAAAAGGTCGTCATCGTCGCACTGGAAAATGTCGTGGTTCTTGATGTGCATCACCACATAAAGATCGCCGGACGGCCCCCCGCGAAGGCCCGGTTCGCCCTTTCCCGGCACACGAAGCCGGGCTCCCGTAAACACGCCCCGGGGGATATGGATCGACAGTGTCCGGTCTGCTTTCCGGCGCCCGGCGCCCCGGCACTCCCGGCACGGGCTCGCAATCACCTGCCCCGCGCCGCCACAGGAGGGACACGTCTGGCGGACCTGAAAAAAGCCACTCGCGGAAACCACCGCGCCCTGCCCCCCGCAATGGCGGCAGGTCTCGGACTTGGTGCCCGGCTCGGCTCCGCTGCCATGACACCGGGTGCAGTCCTCCGCCATCGGCAGGGTGATGTCCCGCTTGGATCCGAAAATCGCCTCCTCCAGGTCGATCTCCATCTCGAACTGAAGATCCGAGCCCGGCTGGGGACCGGTCCGGGAGCCTCGCCTCCGGCCACCGCCAAGGAAATCGTCGAAAATGCCTCCGCCGCCACCGCCGCCAAATAAATTCCCGAGAATATCCTGCACATCGTTGAAATGGGTAAAATCCCGGTTAAATTCGAATCCACCCGGACCAAACGAGGACTTCACGCCTTCATGTCCATACCGGTCATAGCGCTGCCGCTTTTCCGGGTCGCTCAACACCTCGTAGGCTTCACTGACTTCCTTGAACCGCGCCTCCGCCACCTTGTCATTCGGATTCCGGTCCGGATGATATTGCATGGCCTGTTTCCGATAGGCCTTTTTGACTTCCTCTTCCGTGGCCGTGCGGGACGTTCCCAGCGTCTCGTAATAATCTTTCTCCGCCATAGCCTACCCTTCCTCCCCATCCGGCCGAACCGCCTCGGAAATCGACTCGCCCCCGGGCGCGGGCCCGCTGGAGACCAACACCATGGCGGGACGGAGAAGACGGTCGCCCAGCTTGTAGCCCCGCCTCGTTTGCGCCAGGACACGGCCCTCGGGCGCGTCCTCCGAGGGCGCCATGGCTATGGATTCATGGATCCGGGGATCAAATTCACCACCCAGGGCATCAACAGCCTCCAGCCCATGCTTGCGAAGCGCCTCCATCAATTGCGTCTGGATAAGCCGGAGCCCTTCGGCAAACGCCTCCCCGCCGGGCTTTGAAAGCGCCTGTTGAAGCCCGAATTCCAAGTGGTCCAACACGGGAATCAGGTCCAGCAGCACGGCTTCTCCTCCGCGCTTCCGGAGCTCCTCGCGCTCCCGGGTGGCCCGCTTTCGGAAATTATCGAAATCCGCCTGAAGCCGAAGCAGTTGCTCCGCCAAACGAAACGCTTCCACCTTCTCCGGCGTTGGAAGCGCCTCCTCCGGCGCACCGGACGGAGCAGCCACAGGCTCACCAGAAACAGGCTCAACGTCAGGCCCCGCGTCCACCGGCAAGGCGCCGGAAGGCGTGTCGTGTTTCACATCGTCTTTTCGCTTGGTCATGCTCGATTTCCGTCCATACCGGGTGTGAGATGAAGCACCACGAGTGTCATGTCGTCGTATTGCGGGGTGTCGCCGATGAAAGCCAGAAGCTTCTTTCGGACGTTTTCCAAAAACAGCTCCGCGTTCGCGCCCGAATCCATCGCATGAATCTGCAACGTCTGACTCAAGCTCAACACGCCCCATTCGCTCCCGGCTTGATCCATCGCCTCCGTCACGCCGTCCGTATAGCCCGCCACGATATCGCCAGGCTTGAGGATCACCGTTTTCTCCTCCAGCGTTTCGTCGAACACGGAGGGCTCCGCAAGCCCGATGGCCACCCCGCCGGATTCCACGGTCGCGACCGTGCCCCGGTCGTGGGCATACACAATGGGCACCGTATGGCCGGCCCTTGCCACCGTCAACGCCCGGGTCCTCGTGTTCAACACCATATAAAGGAAGGTGATGAACATGTCTTCGGGCAGGTCGTCCCCAATCATGCGATTCAACCGGCACAACGTCTCCCGGGGGCTCACGCAATCCTTGGCCCCGATCCGCAACAGGCTCCGGCAGACGGACATCACAATCGCCCCCGCCACGCTCTTGCCCGAAACATCGGCAATCGCCAGCCCCACATGATCCTGGTCAATGTCCACCACGTCATAATAATCGCCGCCCACCTGCTTGGCTGAAACGCTGAAGGCGGCCAGTTCGACGCCAGGCAGGTGCGGAATCGCTTTGGGCAACAAAGCCGCCTGAATGCGACTCGCCAGCGACAAGTCGTAATCCATCCGCCGTTTCTCGTCCAGCGCCACATTGACCTGAGCGTAATGCAGGGAAACGGAAGCCTGATCCGCCAGGGCCTGCAAGAGGTTGCGATCCCCCTCGGTGAACACCTCGCCATCCACCCGGTTCACAACGGCCAACACCCCGATCACCTGGCGGCGAAACCGCATGGGGACCAGCAAGGCCGTATGGACGGTTAAAAACTCGTCCTCAAACGTAATAATCCGGGGATCGGTTTCCGCCACCGGAATCAGGATGGCCCGATTCAGCTGGGCCACCGTGCCAACCAGCCCCTCGCCCATCCGAGCCGACTGATTCCGGACGATTTGCTCAATGTGACGCGTCTTGCTGAACGCATCCTTGTACCCCTTGTCCACCCCGTGCACAATCGGCGGGAAAACCCCTGTCAGCGCCATGGGAACCAGCTTGCCGCCGTCGTCACTCAATAAATAGGCAGCGCCCGACCCGGCACGGGTCGTGGTCAGGGCATAAAACAACACCCGCTGCAACAGGCCGGCGACATCCACGGACTCGACGTCGGCAAACACATCGCCCACATCGTGAACAAACCCGAAGGCAACATCCTTCTCTTTCAACTGGGCCGCGAGGCGTTTCTTCAGGTCCACCGTCCTGTGCACCAGCAACACCACCGCCAGGCAGAGGAAAATAAAGACTCCCAGAAGCACGTAAACTTCAGCTTCAAAAACATGAGGGGACTGGCTCATCCGCCCTTCTCGTCCTTCTCCCTGTCGCGTTGCGTCTCTTCCTGCAAATAGGCAAGCACATCCTTGAACTTCGCCAAGTTGTCAGGGGAAATAGAAACCAGATCGTGATGCGCGTCCAGCATGGTTTGCGTGGTCACGTTGCGAGGCGCCGCAGTGGCGTCTAACTTCGCCAGTTCCACATTCCCCAGGAACGCCGCCAACTCCCCTTCCGCGCCTTCGGTCTTGACACAGCGATCCAGCCCCAGGGTCGACAAAAGCGCCTTGTTTTTCACGCTCAGGTTGACCATGGCCAACTCCCCGCCCTTGTCCTTGCGAAGACGCACCGCCAAGCCACCCATGACACCCATGAACGTGCTGTCCAGGCCGATGCATTCGCGCATATCCAGCAACAGCAGCGTGCAGCCCGCCTCCATCGCGGCGAGTCCGAATTGCTTCAACGCCGGCGCCGCCTTGAACGTCCCGCGCCCGCGCACAATGACCACCGCCCGCGGAGCCTGCATCGCCACCATCATCGCATCCTGTTCAACACCCATAGCTTTCCTCTCCTGAACCCATAAAGTAACACGCCCGCCGATCGGAGTCAAACACGGGCACAGAAAACCGCCAACGGAAGACCGGCGTTGCCCGCACCACGGGGGCACTCCTAAAGCGTGAGAAAGTCCGGCACCTGATCAAGCCAAAGCCCCCAGTCCACCGCTCCGGGACTGTCAGGAGCAGGCTGCATCACCACCAGGATCGGTTCCTCACCCCAAACACCCAAGGTCAGCCGCCGCAGGGACGTCTGCGCCCAATAACGTAACGCCGACGCATGCCGGGTCACGCCATCCGTAAACCAGTAAACGGCTTCCGTACGATCCGCTCCCCGCTCCAAGAAAACCCGCATAGCCGCGCCACCGGGCAAGGGCTGCCGCTCTTCTGCCCGCACCCGCCAGCCGCCGCCCCGGAAACAATAACCCGGGTCATGCACCGCATGCCGATTCCTCGTCCCGTCGACCACGACAATCACCACACGATCCGACGCCGTACAATAAAGGCGCTTCACGACCTGGGCCTCGCGATACACGTCCTTTTCAACGCGGGAAAGGGCCACGTCAACACTGGAGTACCCAAGCCCTTCGCGTGGCAGCAATTTCAACCGCTGCGTCGCATCGGACAGGGGCACCATCTCCCACAGCAGGGTCACCGCCACGGCGACCCCCAGCGCCCACAGACGCCACCAGTCCTTTCCCGGCTCAAGCCGGGATTCGCCTTCCGGCGCGCGCCGTAAACTCAGGAGCCCCATCGCCAACGCGCCCGCGCCAAGAGCCACCCGCGCCAAATGAACCCACGCTAAACCGGCCCCGTGAAACACCCAGCCCAACGCCGGCATCCAGGAAGCCGCGGACACCAGCCAGAGTCCTGTTTTCCAGGACCGGGGCATAAACGCGGCGGCGGCAAACACAACAGCACCATGCTTAAACACATTCAGGGATGTCGCCGCGCCCATCATGAGCAACACCAGAGCGGAGGCGGAAAATAACACGGAAGGAACGACGAGCAGCCCCCTCCGGGCAGCCTTATGCTGCAGGACCAGCGCCGCCATCACCGGCAAGGCCCACCCGACAAACGCCACACTGCCCGCCCGATCAAAAGGCGACCACAGCCAGGCCCGGGGCAAGTCGCCAACCATCAGCGCGCAAAAAAACAGCGCCGCCAAACCGGCCCACTGGTGCCGCCAGGCCGGATACGTCCTGCCCATGACACCCGCGCACCGATGAACCATGGAAACGCCGGCCAGGCAGACCGCAAACATCAACGCCAGCGCTACCATCCCGCCCCACGCATGGAACCAGCCTGAGGCAAAATCCGGGCCGGCGCTCAACGCCACCACGCTCACCAGCAGGACCCGAAACGTATTGGCGCACCAGGCCGCCGCAACCAGCGCCGGCAAGGACCACCAGTACTGCCGCGAAGATCCATATTGCCGGTGGACCACGACGAGCCCGGCAATCAACATCGCCTGCAGCACCTTCAAGCCCGAACAGTCGGCATCCACGGAAATCGGCAATCCCTGCACCAGCACCTGGGTGCCTTGCCGCGCCACATCAAGCCCCAATGCCCCGAAAAGCCTTTCTGCCACACCCGCCGCTGACAAGCGAAACCACCAGCCTATCCGTTCCGCCTCCAGCGCCAGCCAGGGAAACGCGAGCCACGGCAACGGCAACAATCGCGCAACCGGCGTCAACGACTCAGGCGCAAGCCGGGCCGCCAGCAGACTCCACAACGCCAACGCCCAAGCCAGCGCCAGGAGCGCCGTCGCATTCAGCACCTCGCCGCCCATCCAGACGGCCGCCGCCATCGTCACCCACCTCCACTCCAGCCGTCCGCCGCCCGACCGCCAGCGCCAGGGCCGGCCACACCACCAGAAAAGCGGAAAGGCCGCGAGAATCGGCAACACCTCACCCGCCGTGGCCATCCAAGCCTGATCACGCCACCAGATGTAGGCGGCCAACACGGCAAGAAATACAAAAAAAGCGCGGTCCTTAGCGTTCAGCAATGGTGCGGCGCTCCCTGGGTCTGAATGAGTTGACTGTAATAGCGGCATGCGGGCAAACGCGCCTTGGGTTCTAAGGATTTCGGGCGGCCGATTCAATCGCCAGTAACGACTGGCGCAACTCCATCTCCTCCGGCATCAGCGTCATCAGCTCCCGGGTCAGCGTACGGGCTTCGCCCCAATCCTTGCGCCAAACCGCGCGCCGGGCCAGCCATACCCGAGCCTCAATCGAATCGCCTGCCACGGCGCGGTAAATCGCGTCCGCCTTGTCGAGGCGGCCCGCCGCCAGCTCAACCCGCGCCTCAAGTTCCCGGCCGGTCACACTGCGAGCCAGGGCCGGCTGCTGCGCCACAATGGCGCGAACCTCCTCGCCCCGTCCCTGCTCAAGACGTGACACCGCCAAAAGCCAGGCAGCGCGAAGGCCAATGTCATCCACTCGAGAAGCCAGGGGGACCAGCCGCGCGCAGCCTTCGTCACCGCGGTGAAGCAGTATCAGGAACTCCGCCGAGAGCACCTCCAGCAGCGGCGTGGCCGGACGGGCCGCCAACAGCTTCAGCGCGGTTTCGGGATTGCGGTTGTACCGCAAGGCCTGGGCAAGCGCATACACATACCACTCGGGCGCATCCGGCGGCAGGGGGGCCTTCTCGCAAAGGCTGAGGGCCGCCTCCCGCCACCCGGCGGCCAGGCACGCCGCGGAAAAAGCATGCGGGCCTTTGAGAAAATCAAGCGTCGGAGATAGGGCCGGCAAGCCGGCCCCATAGTGAGGCGGCTGCCTTAGCTTTTCCAGCTCATCGAAGAATGAATGGCGTCCCGGCCCTGCAGCTCGGTTCGACGCGGGGCCCGTCCAGACAGGCATGACCGCCGTGAGCCGGAATGTAAGAATTTGCCGAAAGGCCGCATCCAACTCCGGCTGCAACTCCCGGGCCGACGACAGCCCGCTCTCCAGCAGCTTCAACGCTTCGGATTCCCGCCCGGCGCGCACATAATCAAGCACCGCCAGCCAAAACGTTTCCGGCCGCTCTCGCGTGAGGCCACTCAAAGCCGGCTTCCCCCGGGCCACCTCCGCGCGATAAAACCGGTCGCGGGGCGTTTCACGCAAAAGCGCAACAAGCGGCGCGAGCGAGCCCTCGGGCCGCTCCCCGGGAAGCGGTTTTGAAAACGGCTGGATCACCCTCGACCAAAAGAGGGCCTTGACCCAGATATAATCGAGCGAGGGCGGCGCCAACGCCTCCTGCCAGGTTTGCACCGCCAGATCGAGGCTCCCCTGACGCCGGTAAAACTCGGCCAGTTGATCGCGCAAAAGAGGATTGGCCGAATCGGCAAGAACAGCCGCCACATACTCCACACGTGCCTCCGGCGCCCGCCCGGAGGCTTCCAGAAGGTGGGCCCGGAAAGAGCGTATGTCGGGATTCCGCGGGTCGACCAAATTGGCCCGGGAAAGGTAATCCCAAGCCCCCGACCTGTCCTGCGGAACAACCGCCAGCGCCAGCCGCAAAAGCCGACCCGCTTCATCCCGCCCGGAATACGATTTGCTCCGGAGTAATTCCACAACGGCTTTTCTCTGCCCCGCCCACAATAATGCATCGGCATCCACCAAGGTCCAACGCGCCGGAGTCTCTTCACGACCACGCCAGGACTGCCTCAGCTGTTCATAAATCGGTATTTCACGCGCCGCCAACCAGGCTCGCAATAAGAGAAGCGACGCCTCCTCATCGTGCAGCAGAACGGCGGGTTCGCGATGATAGAGACTGTTTAAAGCCTGCACGGCGCGCGTCCCGGCCAAAGCCCGCACTTCAAGCCGGCTCCAATCCGCATGCCGAAAAGGGCGGGGTTGCTGACGAATCAACGCAACCGCCTCACGAGACTGTCCTGTCACCAGCAGACTGGCAACACGGGAACGGGCGGCGGCATCCTGCCGGTTGATCACCGCCTGACGCCAATGAACACTCGCCCAGCCCGCCAGCCCGACGACGGCCAGAACTCCCGCCAGAGAAAGTATCCAGGCGCGAAAGGTCTTCATGCCGCAAGGCTCCCCTTGGCGCCCGCTATCCGGGATCGCCGCCAGAACGCCAGGGAAATAAACACCATCAGCATCACCATCAAGCCCGGTTCAGGCGCCCCCGTCAAGGCCGCCACATTACGCGCTCCAATGTCCACGGCGATCAGCACGTCATTGAAATCCCGGTCCCCGCCTCCCAGCATATCCTCAAAACCAAGCAGCAGGTAGGGGCTGTCGGCCAGGGCAAAAGCAACCACGTGATTGATGTGGTCCGGATTCTTCGCAGCCACGGTGCCAAACCTGGAACTCCCTCCGTTGGCGCCATTGGAAATCAGGAAGAAATCGAGCACGGAGCCGGCGCTCCGAGTCCCCAGGTCGACAAAATCGCCGGGCAACATCGGCATCGTGGACGTCCGGACCGCCGCCTTGCCCGGATCGTAACTGGAAATGGGGCTGGAGGCATCGGGAAAAATAAGCGCCTGATTGCCGCCAATTTTCCCATCGGCTTGAATCGAGAACCCCAAGGTGTTTCGGTAACCCGCGCCCTCCCCGACAAAATAGACACGGACATCGCTCTCTGTACGCAAAGTCAGGCGTGAAGGATCGAGCAGAAAAGACGAATCATTGAATCTGGCACATTCGGCCAGCCGAACACTTAACAGCTGATTGATGGAAGGAAGCACCTTGCGCTGAAAATCAGCGGCATCGGCGTCGGAACCAGCTTGCATGACCGGT
The DNA here is from genome assembly GCA_945898015.1 of PVC group bacterium. Classification (GTDB taxonomy): domain Bacteria; phylum Verrucomicrobiota; class Kiritimatiellia; order CAIKKV01; family CAIKKV01; genus CAIKKV01. The sequence continues at coordinate 18,403 of CAMDGM010000042.1, forward strand.
CCCACGATGGTCAAGCCTTGTGGCCTCACCGTGGATTGCACAGGACTGGGGATGCCGTCCAAGGGTGGTTGCGCAACAGGCAGCCCGTACAATGTCAACGCCGGCACAGCAACGATCCATCCAAACCTTCTCAAGAATTTACGCTTCACAAGATCTCCTTACAGAAGACTATAATGTAATAAACATATCACAGAAAAAGCGGAAACGCAAACTCGAAGTCAATGCAAAACAAAGGTTGTCAAACGCTCTCATCAGTCGCGAGACGCAATCACAATCGTCAACTCCCCCTTGACCGTCCGCCCCTGGTAAGCGGAAATCAATTCCGCCGCCGTTCCCGTCCGGCCCTCCTCAAATTTCTTGGTCAATTCCCGGCCCACAAAAAGCTGCCGGTCTGGTCCGAACACCAGGCCCACTTCCGCCAGCAGGGCCATCAGCCGGAATGGGGATTCATACAACACCACGGGCGTCTCGGCCGCCGCCAACGCTTCGAGGCGGCGGCGTCGTCCGCCCGACTTGCGCGGCAGAAACCCTTCGAAAATAAACCCGTTTCCAAATCCCAGGCCCGACATCGCAATCGCCGCAGTCACGGCGGACGGCCCGGGCAGAACCGAAACCAGACACCCCGCCCGCCGGCATCCCGCCACAACGCGGGAGCCCGGATCGGAAACCGCCGGCATCCCGGCGTTGGTCACAAGCGCCAGCGCCTGGCCGGAGTGAATGCGGGACACAATCTCATCCACGCGGGACGCTTCGTTGAATTTATGGCAGCTCAACAGGTGAACACGTATCCCGTACCGGGCCAATAAAATACCCGTATGCCGGGTATCCTCGGTCAGCACGGCGTGAACCGCCTTCAGCGCCTCCAGCGCACGCAACGTGATGTCGCCCAGATTCCCGATCGGCGTGCCAACCACATAAAGACCGGCGGGCAGCCGATTCCCGGCCGGAACCGGTTCCTCCAGCGTGGGGGGCTCCTCCTCAGATGCAACGGGAACAACCTCATCCTCGTCCGAGTCTTCCTCAAAAACCTCATCCATACGCGTGCCTGCCTCTTCGCCTTCTCCCATGGAAGGGCTTCTTATGGCTTGTACTCTACCGCGCTCCCATGATAATAGCAACCCACTACGCCTATGAAAATCTGCCTCGATATCCAGTCCGCCGTGGGGCGTCAAGCGGGGGTCGGACGCTACACCCAATCCCTGGCCGGCCAGCTCGGCGGTTTGGCCGGAGCGGGCGATTCTCTCACCTGTTTCTATTTCGATTTTCGCCGGCGCGGCATCTCCTTTCCCATTCCCCAAACCCGAATCCGCTCCTGCCGCCTCCTGCCGGGCGCCCTGGTCCAGAAAGCGTGGACCCATCTAAACGCCCCACCCTTCGACTCGTTTTCCGGTGCGCATGATCTCTTCCATTTCCCGAACTTCTTTCTCCCGCCCCTCCGCAAGGGGCGAGCCGTGGTGACCATCCACGATGTGAGCTTCCTCCGATTCCCCGATTTCGCCGAGGATCGCAACCGCCGATATCTGGAAGGCACGATCCCCCATACGGTCGCCCACGCGGACGCGATCCTGACCGTATCCCAGTTCAGCGCCGATGAAATCGTCGCCCTTCTCGGGGTCCCCCGGGCCCGTGTCCACGCCGTCCCCCTGGGGATCACACCCCACATGCGCCCACCGCCCCCCGAGACCGTCGACCGGGCTCGCCGGAACCTGGGACTTACCCGCCCCTACCTGCTCACCGTGGGCACACTGGAACCCCGGAAAAACATCCCGTTCCTCGTGGACGTCTTCGAGCAGTTGGCCCCCCATTATCCCGGGGATCTCGTCCTCGCGGGCGCACCGGGCTGGAAGGTCGGGCCCCTTCTCGACCGGATCCGCCGATCACCGGTAGCCAATCGAATCCGGAGGCTCGACTTTGTTCCCGATGGCGATTTACCGGCCCTGTATGCGGGCGCCGACCTCTTCCTCTTCGCCTCCCATTACGAAGGGTTCGGATTCCCCCCTCTGGAGGCCATGGCCTGCGGCGTCCCCGTGATTTCCTCCCCGGGCGGGTCCCTGCGGGAAGTCCTGGGCGAAGCCGCCATCCTGCTCGAACCCTCAGACGCGGAAACCTGGTGCGCCCGGATCCGCGAAACGCTGGCCGACGAGGCAAAACGGACGGCCCTCATCACCGCCGGGTTCGCGCAAGCCGCCCGCTACACCTGGCCGGAAACCGCGCGCCGCACCTGGGACGTATACCGGAAGGTGGCGACATCATGAAAATCGCCATCGACGCCCGCTGGATCTTCCCCCGCATCTCCGGTATCGGGGCCTATACGCGCGAACTGCTGAGCGCACTCGCCCGACTGGACGCCAACAACGACTACACCGTTTTCTTCAATCGCGCCGATGTCCGCGACCGGACCGCCCGGGAAGCCGGACTTCTGGACCACCCGAATTTCGCCCTCCGCCTCCTGCCTTGGGGCGTCTTCGCGCCGCTCAGTCAACTGGCATTGCCGGGGCTTCTCCACCGGGAACGTTTCGATGTCTTCCATTCCCCCAACTACATGATTCCCCTGCCCGCGTTCCCCCGTTTCCGGGCCGGCCGAACCCGGGCTGTGGTAACCATCCACGATGTCATTCCCCTTCTTTTTCCGGATCATGCGCCGCGATCGCGCAAATCACGGGTCTTCTTCCTGTACCGGTGGCTGATGGCCGAAATCGCCCGGCGCGCAGACATGATCATTGCCGTCAGCGAGGCCTCCCGCGTGGACTGCCTGGCCAAGCTTCACATCTCCCCGGAACGGGCCGACCGGGTTTGCGCCGTGCCCAATGGGGTCTCCGCCCGGTTCAAGCCGCCTCTGGAGGGAGCCGCGCCGCGGCGCCATCCGGAGGACCGGACATCCGTCAGGACCTGCCTCTATGTGGGACGCGCCGATCCCTATAAAAACCTGGACGGCCTGCTCCGCGCCTTTGCCAAAATCCACGGGGAGCTCCCCTTTCCCTTGAAACTGGTCATGGCCGGCCCCCGGGACGACCGCTATCCCGAAGCGCCCGCCCTGGCCCGTGAATTAGGGGTGGCGGACCAGGTCGTCTGGACCGGCTACCTGTCGGATTCAGAACTGGTTCACCACTACCAGCAGGCTGATCTGCTGGTCTTGCCGTCCCGCTATGAAGGGTTCGGCCTTCCCGTGGTTGAAGCCATGGCATGCGGAACCCCGGTCGTGTGCAGCACAGCGGCCGCCTTGCGGGAAATCGCCGGAACCGCCGCCCTGTTTGCCGAACCGGACGACATCTCCGGCCTGGCCCAAAATATGCGGAACATTCTCACGCAACCCGCCCTCTCCGCCCGGCTTGCACACGACGGCCTGCTTCAGGCCGCCCGGTTCACCTGGACCAGAACCGCCACGGAAACACTCGCCGTCTACCAACGGGCGGCCGACCTTGCGGGGAAAAGGTAAAAGGATGCCCCTTCTTCCCTCCAACCCGTATCCGGCTGCCTGGTCCTCGTTGCGCACCGTCCTCGGCCATGACTGGCTGACCGGCATGCGGGGCGGGGAACGGGTGCTGGAGCTGCTCGCCGACGGATTCCCGGGCGCCCCCATCCTGACGCTCCTGCAGCACCGCACGGCGATCTCGGATCGAATCAACCGGCATCCGATCCAAACCTCCTGCCTGCAACGGATTCCCAACATCCAGGAACGCTACCGCTTTCTGCTCCCCGTTTTTCCACTCGCGTTGAAAACCCTGCACACGCCCCCCGCGGACCTGCTCATCACCACCAGTCACTGCGTCATCAAGGGGCTTCCCCGGCCTGCCGGAGGCCGACACCTCTGCTACTGCTTCACCCCGATGCGCTATGCCTGGCTTTTCTTCGACCTCTATTTTGGCGGAAACCCGGCGCGCAAAGCCTGTGCGGCCCCCTTGTTGGCCCTGTTGCGGGCCTGGGATCGCCGGACCAACGCCGGGGTGGATCGATTCGTGGGAATCAGCCGGCATGTCCAGGATCGCATCCGCCGCTTCTATGGGCGGGAGTCCGACCTGGTGTATCCCCCCGTCGACACCGGCCGGTGTACCCCGGATGGCCGCCCGCCGGGCGATTATGATCTGATCGTTTCAGCGCTGGTTCCCTACAAACGGCTGGATCTGGCCGTGCGCGTCTATACCCGGACGGGGCGGAAACTGAAAATTGCCGGCATTGGCGGAGAAGCGGCCCGGCTCAAGGCCATGGCCGGACCAAGCGTGGAATTTCTGGGCCGCCTCCCCGATGACGCCATCCTGGACCTCTACCGCGGTTGCCGGGCGCTGGTGTTCCCCGGCGAAGAAGACTTCGGCATTGTCCCCGTCGAAGCCATGGCCTGCGGGCGGCCGGTCATTGCCTTCGCCCGCGGCGGCGCCACCGAAACGGTGGCAGACGGAATCAGCGGCGTGTTTTTCAACGAGCAGACTGAGTCGTCCTTGCGGGAAGCCACGGAACGCGCCGGCGACATCCCGTGGGATCCGGAAGCGATCCGTCATCATGCGCAATCCTTTTCGGAAGCGCGGTTCATTTCCGGCATGGCCGATTCCATTCGCCGCTGCCTGAGCTGAAAACGAAACGGGCGGAGGTTTTCACCTCCGCCCGCATCTGCTTATCTTCCATTCGCCTTACAGCGCATCCACGATATCCGCAATCAAAGGATCCAGGTCGCCAATAAACACACCCGTTTTCCCCGAATTCTCGAAGCCGCTGCCCGTCATCGAAGCCAGGCCAACTCCCTTCCCGGGATCCCCGATCATCACAAACGAATAATCAAGCGGATCGCCCAGCGTCGGGAATTCATCATCCATGTTCCAATCATCCACCGTTTCAACGATCGGGGAAAAATCCTCGAAAAGAGTCCCGTTATTGCGGCCGGTCACACCCTCAACCGTGAGGTTCACGGCTTGGTCGGCATAGGCAAGCCCCAGCAAGGCGCCGCCCGCATTGTCATTGAACTCGCATTGACTCACATTCACGTTGATGGTGTTTCCCGCCAGCGCCAACACCACGGCCGGCACCGGAAATACTAAGTCGTCGGGCACCTTCGAACCACTACTCCCCGACAACAGCCACTCGGGGATGGCAATGCTCCGGGTGGTTCCGGCAAACAGATTGTCGTGCAACCACAGGTTCACGTCACCCGACGTCACAGGTCCAGACTTGTCAAGCTCACCTGACAGCCACACCACATTCGCCTCCACCGCCAGCGCCGCCACCTGACAGGCCTGGAACGAATTGCCAATAATTTTGGCATTCAGATCGCCAACTTCCTGAACCAGCCCAACGCCCAGCGTATGACTGCCTCGAATCGTATTGCCAGCAATCACAGCGTTCAGGTCGCCATACACGTTCCCGATCAAGGCGCCGACGCCCGCCGGCATCACCTTGTTGTCAAACTGGTTGCCCGAGACTAAGACGTTCAGGCCGCCCCCGGCCTGGAGAACGCCCAGGCCGATCAGATTGTCGGTGAAGGTGTTCTGGGCAATCAGCACCGTGGACGGAACGGCGGGAAGCTCGGCAGGGGCCTTGATCACGTCGGAAGCTCCAATCCCGATGGCGAGCAATCCGATTCCATTTCCGCTGAACTGATTCTTCCCCACAAAGTGTTGATGCTCGGCATGCCGATCCCCCCGAATCGTCTTCGGAGCACTCACCGACAAAAGAGAGTTAAACGACCCGTTGATGCTGAGGACGCCGACCGCCTGGTTCCTGAAGATGTTGTCATACACCGTCAGGTTGTTGGCGTCCAACGCCACAATGCCCGAAAGCTGCATGGCTCTCACGAGTACATCCTCAATGCCGATGTCCTTGCCGGTTCCGGACAACATCGTCTTCAATGCCGCGACATCCGGAACGGACCTGATTAGATCCCCGAGTGACTCCGAAAACCGGCCCTGAAACTCGAACCCACTGATCAGCACGTCATCCGACACAATGGTGAGTGTACCTAAAGTCGAGAATTTCCACAGTTCGCTTTTCAGAACCGGATAAACGCCCGTGGCAAAATTTTTGCCTCCATGAGCGGCGAGGCCGGATCCGGAACCGATCAAGGCGATTCCATCCGCCTTCACGACGATTCTTTCGGTATAAGGGACCTTCGAGTCGAGCACATAAACGGTGTCCATATCCCCGCCCGCCGCAGACAGGCCCTCGACAATGGTGTTATACGGATGCGAAAACGTGCCGTCTTCGATGCCCGTCGTATTGTCCTTGTCCACATAAATCATCGAATCGCTCAGCACGTCCGAAACCCGTTTCTGGGCCTGCTTGATCACTTCCGCCACGGAGTAAGTCGTGATTTCCAGGGGGGCCGAAACCTTTGTCTGCACGCGGGGATCCCGCATGACCATGTCGGTCAACCGGGAATCGAAAGGTTTCGCCGGATTACGCCGGGTGGGCTTAAATCCGGCAAGCGTGCCGGCAAAAGGATTCTTTCCCGCCGCCCAGGCGCCCAGATCGAACGGCACCTGCAGACGGGATCCGATGTAATAGGAACTGCCATTCAGGTCGTCATCCTGGAACACTTCCGCATCCACCAACCACGCCGGCAGGGCCCGCACTTCCAGGCGGCCTTTCCAGCCCTCCACAACACTCGAAATATCATTGTCGTAACGGTAATACCCCGCGAACACCTTCACATCGCTCCAATCCTGCACGATCGGAATGGGAAGTCGCACGCCCAACTCACAGTCAAACCCCTCCATGGCCTGTTCCCGTTGGAGAATCCGGGTGTACGGCGTGGCCAGCATGGTGGAGTCGGTGTGAATGCCCTTCTGAACCGCCGTGTGCCCCCGGCCGAACGGCGTGTCCCAATCCGTGGAGCTTACCTCATATTCCAGTCCATCCCCCTGCTCGGTCGTGCTCACGGTCTTCACGTCGTTATCCGGAAGATAGTAGTTAGCGCGCGCATCCACCCATTCGCTGAGAAATTCCACTCCGAATCCCGCCTGATGAAACCGGTTGTTGGACTCGGTTTCCCGCTGGTCATAATACGCATTCACTCCAAGAATCATCTTGCGATCGCCGATCAACTGGCGGTACCCCGCACCCAAATTCATCTCACTCTCCTCATCCCGGAACGAGGATCGCGGATTCAGGAAAAACAACCCGGAACGCGTGGAGTAAACCGGCAGAACCAGATCGCCGATTCCCTCGGCAGCGCCCTTCTCCCAGGCCCGCATGCCAAACGTGACGACCGCCGGCTCTAAACCCGATAACACCGAAGGCGCTTCCGCCGTTTCGGCGTTCTTGCGCTCAGCCACGGCTGCCGGTGCCGGTGCCGGTGCCGGACCTTGAGCCTGGATAATCGACCCGGTCAGCAGGGTGACGCCAAAAAGGCCAATCGCTGTTTTCCAATTCACGTTCATTGGGCATTCTCCGGATTTAATTACTGAACAATCAACACATTACAAACAATAGGCGATAAAAAATCGATTGGTATACTTTTGATACTAATCCCTGCCGGGAGGGTTGTCACTATTTTTGTTTTTTCCGGACTCGCCCGAGTTCACCCATCAGGGTCACTTCCCGCCGGTCGTGATACAACTGGCGAATGCGGAACCGGAGCCCGGGAACGCTGCGCAAATACGTTTCAAGCGGTTCAAGAACCGGATCCGGCTGCTCCTGGGGAAGCTTGACGTTCACCACAAACCGATGCAAGGCGCCCTCCCCGATCCAACGCCTGAGCAGTCCAAACGTCACGCCGGGCGCCACCAGCATGTCACAGGCCAACCAGTCCGTACGATCCCATCCGGGCGGAGGGCGGAACCCGATTCCGTCCACCCGCATATGCCGCACCCGGCCGCCCGAGGAATGGCGGTCTTCAATTTTCATGGGGCCCCGATCCACGGCCAGCACATCACAACCCCGCTTGCTGAACGCATAACTCCAGCCGCCCGGCGAAGCGCCCAGATCCACCACCTTCTCTCCCCGCCCAGGCGAACACCCCATGACGTCAAACGCCTCTTCAATTTTCAGATAGGAACGGCACGGCGCACCCGAGTCAAATGGCATCCGGTGTTCGCCGCCAGGGAACCGGTCAAGCAAGTCACGCGCCTGCATCAGGCTCCACCACGCGCCCCGCGAGGTCAGGCAAATCTGGAAGACCTTGGTATCGGCACCCGCCTGGCGGGGCGGCACATACCGGGCATACAAATCGGGCACCCGCTCGGCACAGGTGGCAAGCAGCGCATCCCCCAGCATCCCGGCCGTCTTTGACGGACCCGGCTCCCCCTTCCGGCCCGACGCAAACGTATGCACCGTCCAGGAGGCCGTCCCTCCGGCCAGAACAGCCAACCCTTCCAACATGCCGGGATCGGGTGGCGCGCCGGATTTGGCAGGGGGGACCAGCACCGGATCCGCCAGCCATTGCGCCGCAAAAATCAATGAGTCGCGCCCCTCCCGCCAAACCCGCAGGGCGGACGATCCCGAAAAGCGGACCACGTCCGGCTCATCGGGGTCAACGGGCGTCAGAAGCTCCGCCCCCCAACGCCGGGCCGCCTCCTCGCGCAGGGCATCGCCATACTCGGCCCGGGCCATCAGCATGATGTCCTTCATCAGGACTCCAACAGTTTGCCGGCCAGCAGAATGGGCCGGTCAGAAAGCGGTTCGTGGACTATTTTTCGCCATAACAGATCCACGGCGTATTCGGCATTGCGCTTGGGGGTGAACGCGTACCGGATCACGGGAATCCCATACTCAAACAAGACGTCTACATTCGCCTGGGTCAACACCTCCAGCTTCGCCGGCACCCGCACCCCTTTCTGAATCAGAGCCAGGGCCACCCCGCGCATCGCAATATCGTCGGCCACAATCAGGGCCTCCGGCAGGCGGCCTTCCTTCTTCCATCGGTCCACCAGCCCGGCGACCTGCCGCGACATGTCATGAAGACTGGTCGAGTCCCCCACATAATCATGCGTCCGGGGCCGGGGCAGGTCGAACCGGGCGGCCGCCGCCAGAGCCGCGCTGAACGCTTCGGAGTTTTCGTGAAGCCCGATGATTTCGATATCCCGCCGCCCGCGCTTGGCCAGGAACTCCACCGAATCATAGGCAAATCGGTAGTAGTCGTTCATCACATCCGCCGTACGGTATTCCTGGCTGCAATGCACCGAAGGGATTTCCGTCCGTTTTCCAAAAAGGGAACTCGTCGCGTACGTCTGGGCCGCCAGCACAAACCCGGAAAACCGCTGGGTCTGCATCTCCACGAACAGGCGGCTGACATTGGCCGACTCCTCGACCCGGTCGAATTTCATCTTGATCGAGAAATCGTCATACATCTGGGGAATCCAGCCATGGGACTCCACCTCGCTCCGAACCGCCTTGGTGAGCGCGCGAACATAGTGGTGGCTTTCCTGGGCCAAATCCGGCTGGGACAGGATGCCAATCGTGAGCGGACGCACGACCGTGCCCATCTTGGTCTTGCGCACGAGCAGGCCCCACTGGGTCAGCCGCTCCATCGCCTTCTGCACCGAAACCAGGTTCACCGACCACCGCTTGGTCAGCTCATGCGTGCTCGGAAGGCGGTCGCCCGGCTTGATGCGGCCCGACCATATCTGGAGGCGTAGAAACGCTTCAATCTGCTTTTGGACTCGCTCGCCAGAGGAACGATCGACCGAAAAATCCTTCAAAATCACGTTCATAAACGTGCGCCTTCCTGTTAAACACCCTACTTTATCATGGCCGATGGCTTCCGGCAAACGATTTGCCCGGCCCGGTCAGGAAAAAAGCTCAAGCATCTTTCGCACGGCTTCGCGCATGGCGGCAGCCCCGGTGAGAATCAGGAACGCAAAATAGACAAACGTGGCCAGGTTGGTCAGATACCCCAGCAGCACACAACCGCCGTCCTTCTGTAAAACTCCGACCGCCAGAAACAAAATCGCCAACCCCGGCAAGGTGTTGGAAAACGGCACCAATCCGAACGGCGCCATTAACAGAAGAGCGCCCACCACCAGCATGAACCCGTTCACCCGTGTCGCCACAACCCCTTCGGCCAGTCGAGGCAACCGGGGGTGACTGATCCGCTCCAGACGTTTCAGCCAGATGGTGCCCTTCTCCAGGGCCACCCTCAACTTGGCAACCGGAAACGAACGTTTCATCAGCCGGGCCGGAAGCCAGGGCTTCCGGTCGAACATCACGCTGAACCCGACCAACACGATCACCGCCCCGAACACCGTGCTCACGCCTGGAATGGACACCGGCACCATGAACGGAAGCGTCAGGAAAACGCAGAAAAGAAGCAATCCCTCCCGGCCAATCAACTCCAGGACGGCCGCCAACGTCACCTGGTCCGACGGAAGAGACTCAATCACCCGCGTCATTTTTTCACGCAAGGTTTTCTCGGGCAACAACTCGCTCATGAACACTCCTCATTCCGCTTCATCACCACCCTGAGCATCAAACATCGCGTCAATATCCGAGCCGTCCAGTTCCTCATCGTCCTCGATCGCCGCCTTTTTTCGGAGATGGGCCACACACTCGGAGATCACCCGCCCGCGGCGTTCATGCGTCAGAACATCCCGGGCCTGCGCCGCCGTCACCGAACGGCCCTCCCCCTTCAGCTGCGCCAGATACTCCGCCACATCCCCATCCGTCGGATCCTCAACCCGCCCCACCAACGCCTTCACCAGCTTGTCGATCATAAGGCTTTCGACGATGTTTCTCCGAAACCACTCCTCGTCCATGCCCTGCGCATCCAGCAATTGGGAAAAAGCCTCCTCGCCGCCCGCTTCCGCCACCAGTACCGCACGACGGGCGGTCACGTCGTTTTCCGGAACCCGGACGCCTGCCTTCCGGGCCTCCTCCAGCAACAGCCGGGCGCCAATAGCCTGGTCTTTCGCCTTGCGTACCAGGATGTCCCGGTTTTCTTCCAGGTCCTCATCCGGGAGGTGCTCCCGGTAAAAATTCACCAGGCGGGTTAACTCCATCACCACCGACCGGCTCGACACCAACTCGCCGTTCACCCGGATCGCCATAAGCCTGCCCTTTCCAAAAATTCATCACGCTGCCGCGCGCAATCGTCAAATCCCCGCCTTGATCCTTGCACCTTACCTGAACCAGCTCCGGAAAACAAGCGCCACAGGGCGGGCGCATCTCTGAGTTATGGCACTTGTAAGCTTGGTTGTGCTGTCGGTTGTGCTGGGGGCGGCGTTCCGGCCGTCATCTGGCGGCCGCTTTTCCGCGCTGAGGGGCTTCGGCTAGAGGAGCCGAGACCACCATTCTACGTCTCCTCG
>CAMDGM010000043.1 GCA_945898015.1 PVC group bacterium
CGGCCGCATCCACGCGCGGAAACAAGCTCCGCATAGTTCCTATTTTGGTTCCGGGACGAGTGGCGCCCCACACCACAAGCTGTTCCGGTTTCGGGTCCAAGTCCGCAACGCCCAGCACCTCGCGCATCTCGCGCATCTTGCCGGGCATGACCGGATAGAGCAGCCCGCTGACAATGCGCAGCATGTCGCCGATCCCGTAGAGGACGGTGCCCAGGGCAGCCGTCTCGCCTTTCTTGGCCAGACTCCAGGGCTGTCGCGTTTCAATGGCGCGGTTGCCTTCGCGGAGCGCGGCCGCGATCGCCGTGAGGCCGGCATCCAGCCGCATGGTTTCCAGCGCCGTGCGCATGGCCGCGATCGCGGCCAGCGCCTTCTCCTTCAGCGCCAGCTCCTCCGGGCCCTCGGCCCCGGCAGGTTCGGGAATGGCCCCGTCGCAATAGCTCGCCACCATCTTGACCCAGCGGCTGAGCAGGTTGCCCAGATCGTTCGCCAGGTCCGTGTTGATACGCCGGACGAACGCCTCTTCGGAAAACGACGAGTCCTGCCCCAGCACCATCTCGGCCATCAGGAAATAGCGGAACGCGTCCACGCCGTACTTGTCGGCCATCGCCATGGGATTGATGACGTTACCGGTGGTCTTGCTCATCTTGGCGTCGCCGATCAGCCACCAGCCATGCGCAAAAATCGTTTCGGGCATCGGCAGCCCCATGGCCTTGAGCATCGTGGGCCAATACACGGTGTGGGTGATCAGGATATCCTTGCCGATCAACTGGATCGAGGCCGGCCACCACTTGGCAAACAGCGCTGGATCGCGCCGGTAGCCGACCGCGCTGATGTAATTGACGAGCGCGTCAAACCAGACGTAGCAGACGAAATCGCGATCAAACGGCAGCTCGATGCCCCAGGCCAGGCGGCTCTTGGGCCGGGACACACAGAGATCCTGCAGCGGCTTGCGCAGGAATCCGAGCGTTTCATTGCGGCGGAAATCGGGCTGGATAAAGGACGGGTTGTCCTCGATATACTTGACCAGCCACTCCTGGTAGCGGCTCATGCGGAAGAAATAGTTCGCCTCGCGCACTTTTTCCACCGCCCGCCGGCAATCGGGGCAGGTCCCGTCCGAAAGATCCTTCTCCATGAAAAACCGCTCGCAGGGGACGCAGTACCAGCCGTCGTATTCGGACCGGTAGATTTCACCACGATCAAACAGATCCTGCAGGATATCCTGAACCACGGTTTTATGGCGCGGCTCGGTGGTGCGGATGAAGTCATCGTGGGTGATGCCCAGCTTGGCCCATAGCTCCTGAAACCGCACGACCGTGGTGTCGGACTGCTGCTGGGGGGTCATGCCGGCGGTCTCGGCGGCGCGCTGGACCTTCTGCCCGTGCTCGTCGGTGCCGGTCAGGAAGTAGGTCGGCACGCCAAAGAGACGATGATACCGCGCCAGCACATCGGCGAGAATGGTCGTATAGGCATGCCCGATATGGGGCTTGTCGTTGACATAATAAATGGGCGTCGTGACGTAGAATTTGGACTGGTTCATAGTACTCTCTCCACTGGAGCGCAGACAGTAGCACCGTTAGCGGGCAAAGCCAAGCCCGATCCCGCCAAGATCCCTTGACAAGAACACTCTTTGAGATTGACCCGTCCCCGCCACGCCCTTACCCTATACGCCTATGAACATCAGCCTGCCCAGCGCCAGAACCCTTCTTCTCGCGATTTGCCTGTTCGCCCCGGCCGCCCTTCTGGCCCAGGGTTACGAACCCGACACGGGATATAAAGAACCCGCCGCCGGACACACCGTCCGCCGCACACCGGGACTCCTCACCCGGATGTTCCACAGCCCCTCCCGGACCAACGCCACCGAGCAACTGGCGTACGCCAAAGAGCTCCACCAAGGCGGCCATTCCCGAAAGGCCCGGAACGCCTATAAAGCCGTCTTCCTGTTCTGGCCCACCGCCATCGAAGCGCCTGAAGCGCTTCTGGCTTACGCCGCTCTTCTTCAAAAGCGGGGCCGATACAGCGAAGCCTTCGATGAATACCAATATCTGGTGGACACCTACGCGGGCCGTTTCCCCTACGAAACCGTCATCGACTCGCAATACGCCCTCGCCAATCAGGTGCGAACCGAACGGTATGGCCGCTGGTTCTTCGGCATCGGATTTGTCACACCCGAACGGGCGCTCCCCTATTATTTCCAGGTTGCCAGCAATGCCCCAAACTGGAAGCTGGCGCCCGAGGCGCTTCTCAGCGCCGCCGCCATTTACCAGCAGAACAAGCAATTCGAAGAAGCCATCACCGCCTATTCCGACCTTCAAACCCGCTACCCGGGAACGGAAGAAGCCGGGGAGTCCGCTTTCCAGATGGTCCAATGCCTGATGGACATAGCCCAAAACCAGCCGAACAACACCCAGCACACGGTAGACACCCGGGCAGCGCTGGCCTTTTACCTGCGCGATCACCCGAATTCTCCTCATCGCGACAAACTTAAAGGCTATTTGGCGGAACTGGACAACCGCCAAGCCCGGACGCTCCTCGACCGCGCCTTTGTCTATGAACGGGCCCAGAAAAAAGAGGCGGCCGTCACCCTATACCGGCAACTTCTCGCGGAATTTCCCGCTTCACCTCTGGCCGAACAGGCTCGCCTGAAAATCGAAACCCTGACCGCCCATTCATCCCCCACCCCCAAGGAGCCCGTCCATGCCCCTTAAGCGCCTTCCCGTTGCCCTGTTGTTAATCCCGATTCTTCTATCCGGCTGCGTCGGCTACCAGTATGGAACCTCGCTGCCGCAGAATTATAAAAGCATTTGCGTGAAAACCTTCGAGAATAAAACAGGCGAACCCAATCTGGAATTCGCCGCCACCACGGCAACGCTAAGGGAGTTCCAAGGAGATGGATCCCTGTCCCCGTCGGACGCGGCAGGCGCCGACCTGATTCTGGAAACCACGCTCACAGACGCCCGCTTCGATGCGGTTCGTTTTGCAAAAAAAAGGACGGCCACCGCGGATGAATACCGGATGACCGTAAACGCCCTGTTGACTCTCGTCGATCGCAAAACGGGAACCGTCCTGATCTCACGACGGAACGTGCAGGGCGAATCCACATTCACGTCCGTGGGAGACTCTCAACAAGCCCGGCTCTCGGCCCAGCCCCGCGTGTCCGCGGATCTGGCCCACCAGATCGTCAAGAATATCGTCGAATTCTGGTGATTACGCCGCGACCGGCTTCTTCATGCGAAGCGCCGCGCGTTGCTTGCTGCGATCGGCGGTGTTCTTCTTCACGACTCCGCGCTTCACCGCTTTATCCAGCAACGAACAATATTCGCGGAAAAGAGTCTCGACTGCGGCTTTTTCAGCCGTGCTAATGCTGCCGTCAAATTTGCGCCGGATCGTCCGCAACGCGTTCTTTGTCGAGACATTCCGGATCCGATTCACGCGCGACTGGCGCATGCGCTTCTCTGCACTCTTGATATTTGGCATGGACTCTACCTTTTCTTCTTCGATTCGGGTGAAACGCCACAAGATATTACAGAGACCCCCTCCCAAGTCAACCTTTCAATTCATCCATTTTTCGCCCCCCACCCGCGACAGACAATAATCTGTCCCCCCCGCCCGTTATAGTTTATAGGTAACGGATATATGGAAGAACGGGATCCAATCGATGCCGAGTTACTGGCAGCTTACCGAACCGGCGATCGGGAAGCGCTGGGGACTTTAGTCGCACGTTACGAAAGACCTTTGTATGGGTTCATTCTCAGAATGGCGGGGAACTCCGACGCGGATGACCTCTATCAGGAAACGTGGATACGCGCCATTCGGGCCTTGGGCTCGTTCGATGACCGGAAGCCATTAAGCTGGCTGTTCCGCATCGCCCGAAACCTGATGGTGGACCGGTCGCGCCGGGCGCACCGCTGGGTTCCGCTGGATAACGACTCGGGGGAAGATCGCTGGCCATCCAGCACCCCCAGTCCAGCGGAATCGACGGCCGGGCTCGACCTGTCCGAACGAATCCGGATGGCCGTCGATCTGCTGCCGGCCGAACAACGCGAGGTTTTCCTGATGCGAACCGAGGGCGACCTTCCTTTCAAGGAAATTGCCAAACTGCAACAGGTGTCCATCAACACCGCGTTGGCGCGCATGCAATATGCCTTGGAAAAGCTGAGAGGAACCTTGAAAACCGTTTTGACGGAGGGGGAAACCCAATGACCACCTGCGAGTCCTACCGGAACCTGATCTTGCTGGCCGCGAGCCATGAACTGAACACCCTTGAGCGTAACAGACTGGGTCTTCATCTCGCCGCGTGCTCGGATTGCCGCGCTTTTGAAAAGGATGCCAACTGGCTGGCAGCGCATGCCGCCAAGGCCAGGCCTGAAAAGCCTCCCCGGTTAGACATCCCGCAACTGGAAAGTCGATCCCGACGCCTGCGGCGTCGCGTTCTCCAGCTCCGTCTTTCGGTCGCACTCTCTGCCGCCGCCGCGCTTATGCTCGTCGTCACAGGGCCCCGGCTTTGGGTTTCCCCTCTTTCCGGGACATCACCCCAGCCCGAGCTTCAACATCTGGCATTGCTGGACGAATGGCAATTCTGGCTGGTCTCCTGGGTCGCCCAGCAAGGCCATGAAACGACCCCCCTTGTTTTCCAGGAAGGATGGAACGAACAGGACTTTGCCCGCCATCTACTGGTGCTCGAGGGGTTGGTTCCGGAAGAAACAGCCATCGTGGAAGAGAACGGACGCGAGGCTACACCTGGGGCGCTTCCCCCCATAACTCTTCAAGGGTATAGTATTCCCGCGCTTCTTCGCTCATGATGTGAACAACCACGTCCACATAATCCAAACACATCCAGGACCCCTCGGAATCGGCGGACCGGCGATAACTTTGAATGCCTACGGCTTTCAAGGCGGCATGCACGCCGTCCTGCAAGGCGCGCAAATGCGGCTGGCTGGAGCCGGACACGATCACAAAATAATCCGTCACGTTCGACAGGGTTCTCAGGTCAAGAATCACAACTTGGCGGCCCTTATTATCCTCAAGGGCCGTGCGACAGGCAAGGGCGATATCCAACGGGGTCATGCGGTCTCCTGGGCGCGGTAAAGCGCCTTTTGGGTCATGTATGCGGACACGGAATCGGGCACCAGATACCGGAGGCCAAGACCGCGGGCGGCCCGGTCCCGGATCTCGGTAGACGAAATCCCGATCATATGGCCGGTTCGAATCTGGGCCTTCAACCGCCCCGGCCAGGGTGGCGGAAGACGAATGCTCGTCACATCAAATGATTCCGGATCCCATCCGGGCCGCCCGATCGCCAAGAACGGGCAAAGCTCCAGCAGGGACTCGATTTCCCGCCATTGGTGCAGTTCCGCCAGAGAATCAGTTCCCAAGATGAAGTGGAACGCCACCTCCGGATAAACCCGCTTCAACTCACGAACTGTATCTACGGTGTAAGAAATACCGCCACGCCGCAATTCAATATCGCACACCGACGCCCAGGGGTTCCCCTGAAGCGCCAGCTTCAACATGGCCAGTCGGTGCTCGGCAGGCGCCAGGGGGCTATCCCCCTTGTGCGGCGGTCGCGCGCAGGGAACAAACCAGACCTGGTCCAAGCCAAACAGCTCAAAGGCATCCTGAGCCGCCACCAAGTGAGCCAGATGAACAGGATTAAAGGTCCCCCCCAGCAACCCGACCTGAACGACATTATGCGTCATAGGTGTTCATCATCCGCCATTTTCGAGCCACTTTCAATGCCTTTCCTTAGACAGGCCTTTCCCGAAAAAAAACGCACGGCGCCGGAGCGCCGTGCGTGTCGCGTGCGTCATTCCCTTTTTACTCGAACCGCCGGATCGCCAGGCATGCGTTATGCCCCCCAAACCCAAGCGAATTGTTCAGCGCCACACGCACGGGCTTCGCCCGAGCCTGGTTAGGCACATAGTCCAAATCACAAGCCGGATCAGGCGTTTCGTAGTTGATCGTGGGCGGCACGATCCCATCCCGGATCGCCAGCGCACAGACCACGCTCTCAAGCGCACCCGCCGCACCGAGCAGATGACCCGTCATGGACTTGGTCGAGCTGATCATGAGCTTGCGCGCATGGTCGCCAAACACCGTCTTGATGGCCGCTGTTTCACACCGGTCGTTCAACGGCGTGCTGGTGCCGTGGGCGTTGATATAATCCACGTCCTCCGGCCGCACGTGCGCATTCTTCAGCGCCATCTTCATGGCGCGGGCGGCGCCCTCGCCATCATCCGGCGGGGCCGTCATGTGATAGGCATCGCAGGTGGCGCCGATGCTGAGCAATTCGCAGTATATGCGGGCTCCCCGCCGTTTCGCGTGCTCCAATTCCTCAAGCACCAGAATGCCCGCGCCCTCGCCCATCACAAACCCGTCGCGATTCAGGTCAAACGGCCGGCTGGCCTTCGTGGGGTCCGCATTCCGGGTGCTAAGCGCCTTCATGACGGAAAAGCCCGCCATCCCCAGCTCGCAGATCGCGGCCTCGGCTCCGCCGGAAACGGCGAAATCCGCATCTCCATCACGGATCATCCTCAGCGCGTCCCCAATGGAATGAACACCGGAGGCACAGGCCGAAACCGCACCCCAGTTGCCGCCCTTAAACCCCAGCGCGATGCCCACCATGCCCGACGCCATGTTGGAGATCATCTGCGGAATCATGAACGGCGACAACCGGCCCGGCCCCTTCTCCAGATAGATCGCATGCTGCGTCTGCAACGTCTGCAGCCCGCCCACGCCCGATCCGATGACCACGCCGCCCCGGGTCGGGTCCTCATGCCCCATATCGAGACCGCTGTCCTTGAAGGCCAGCTTGGACGCCGCAATTGCATAATGCGTGTACGGGTCCATCCGGCGCTGTTCCTTCTTTTCGATGAAGGCGTCCACGTCGAATTCCATCACCTCGCCGGCGATCGTCGTATCGAACTTCGTCGTATCGAACTTCGTGATGGTGCGAATCCCGGACTGACCGGCCTTGATCCGTTCCCAGAACTTGGGCACGTCGCACCCCAAAGGCGAAACGATACCCAGCCCGGTCACCACTATTCGTCTATTGGCTTCCATGTCGGACTCCTGGTACACCGGCCCTGTGGACCGGCCGGTTTGCCGCCGGCAGAGAAATTAGCCTTCGATGCCCTTGGACTTGAGGAACGCCAGAACGTCACCCACCGTCTTCAGCTTCTCCTGATCCTGCTCGGAAATTTCCGCGCCGAACGCATCCTCGAGCTCCATCACGAGCTCCACGAGATCCAGCGAATCGGCCTTGAGATCCTCGACGATCGAGGCCTCGGGCTTCACCTGGTCCGGGGTTACGCTCAGCTTGTCTACGATGATATCCCTGACTTTGTCTTCAAGCGCCATAGTATGTACTCCTCTTGTTTTCGACTCGTTCAACCACTACTGCATCACCATTCCGCCGCAAACGGCCACCGTCTGGCCCGTCATATAGGCGGCATCGTTGCCCGCCAGGAACGCCACCACTCCGGCGATGTCCTCCGGCGAACCGAACCGTTTCAGGGGAACCGTCTCCAGCATCCTGGCCTTGATTTCCCCCGAAAGACCTTCCGTCATTTTCGTCTCCACAAAACCCGGCGCCACCGCGTTGACGCGAATGTGGCGCGGCGCGAGTTCACGCGCGGCCGACTTGGTCAGGGCGATCAACCCGCCCTTGGCGGCCGCATAATTGCACTGGCCCGCGTTTCCCATCAGCCCGATAATCGAGGAGACGTTGACGATGGAGCCGCTCTCCTGTTTCATCATGGGCCGGGCCGCCGCCTTCATCAGGGCAAAGGCCCCCTTCAAATTGGTGTCCAGCACGGCATCCCAGTCCTCATCGGACATCCGGGCCAAAAGCCCATCCCGGGTGATGCCGGCATTGTTGACCAAGATGTCCAGCCGGCCTAATCCCGCAACCACCGCCTCCACCGTCTTTTTGGCATCTTCGGAACGGCTCACATCACTGACGCAAACCAACGCTTTCCGGCCCAAGGCCCGGACCGCCGCCGCCGTTTCCTCCAGCGTTTCCTTCTGGCGGCCCACCAGCGCCACATCCGCGCCCTCGGCGGCCAACCGCACGGCAATGGCCTTGCCAATCCCGCGCGACGCCCCGGTCACCAGGGCCGTCTTGCCGGCCAGGCGGCCAGCCGCCTTGGAAGCGGCCTCAGGAGCGGGCGCAGAAACGGGCGCCGGACTGTCGGCCTTGGCCACGGCAGACACCGACTTGACCAGGGTGGCCACATCACTCACGTTGAACAGGGCGGCCGTTTCGTCAATACGCTTGACCAAACCCGTCAAGACGGCGCCGGGCCCGAACTCCACATAGCGATTGACCCCGGAAGCCTTGAAGCCCTTCACGGTCTCAACCCACTGAACCGAGGATGTCACCTGGCGGATCATCATTTCACGGATATCATCCGCCCCGCCGTGGGGCTTTCCGGTCACATTGGAAAACACGGGCATGGCCGGCGGGTTGAAAGTCACGGACTGAAGCACCGCGCGCAGGCCGTCGGCCGCGCTCTGCATGAGCGGCGAATGGTAGGCGCCGGCTACGGGCAGGCGCAGGGCCCGTTTGGCGCCCGCCTCCTTGGCCAGTCTTTCGGCTTCGGCAATGGCCTCGACCGAACCGGACAGCACGATCTGGCCGGGCGAATTCAGGTTGGCCACGGACACCTTGGCCTGCTCCGCGATCTTGAGCACGGCCTCGTCCGTCATGCCGATGAGGCTCAACATAGCGCCCCGGGTGGCCTCGCACGCCTCCTGCATCAGGCGGCCGCGGGCGGCCAGAACACGGAGAGTGTCCTCAAAAGAGAGGCATCCCGCGGCGTAGAGCGCGGTCCACTCGCCCAGGCTAAGGCCGGCCACGGCGGCAGGCGCCGGAGCTCCCGTTTTCTTCCAGGCCTCCAGGCAAGCGGCGCTGACCAGGAAAATGGCAGGCTGGCAGTGATTGGTCTTCGTCAGCTCGGCCATCGGGCCATTGAAACAAAGGCCCGCCAGATCATACCCCAACACCTCGTTGGCCTTGTCAAAGAGAGCCTTGCATTCGGGCCAGGCGGCGGCCAGATCACGCCCCATGCCCACGGCCTGGGCGCCTTGTCCTGCAAATACCCATGCGGTCGTCATATGCCGTTGTCTCCCCTGCTCAATAGACGTTAAAACTGAATAACCGTGGCGCCCCAGGTGAACCCGCTGCCGAACGCGACGGTCAGGACCTTGTCGCCCGGCTTCACCCGGCCACACGCAATCGCCTCGTCGAGCGCCACGGGAATGGACGCGCTTGACATGTTTCCCGTACGTTCCACGTTAAGGTAAAACCGGTCCAAGCCAACCCCCAGACGCGCGGCAATCGCCTCAATAATGCGCAGGTTGGCCTGGTGAGGGACCACGCAGGCAATCTCCTCCATCGCACAGCCGCTGCATTCCAGGGCCTTCTTGGCGGCTTGCGACATATTCAACACCGCGTGCTTGAACACCTCGCGCCCGCTCA
Organism: PVC group bacterium; assembly: GCA_945898015.1. GTDB lineage: Bacteria > Verrucomicrobiota > Kiritimatiellia > CAIKKV01 > CAIKKV01 > CAIKKV01. The sequence continues at coordinate 9,479 of CAMDGM010000043.1, forward strand.
TGCGGATCATGTGCATCTTCTGGCGGACCGTCTCCTCCGTGGCCGGCATGCGACTCCCCCCGGCCTTCTGAATGAGCAAATCGGCCAAGGTACCATCGCTTCCCAACACGGTTCCCAACACGCCGCGGCCGTCCCGCACGCCCTGCACAATCGCCGCGCCGGCGCCATCACCGAACAACACGCAAGTCTGGCGATCGGTGTAATCCACGATGGAGGACATCTTTTCGGCCCCCAGCACCAAAGCCGTGCGGATGCCGCCGGCTTCGACGCAGCGGCGGGCCATTTCCAACCCGTATACAAAGCCCGAGCAGGCGGCCTCAAGATCGAAACAGAAAGCGTTTTTGGCCCCAATCCCCGCCTGCACCAGGCACCCGGTATTGGGAAAGGCATAATCCGGGGAAAGCGTGGCCACGATGATCATCTCCACGGCTTCCGCCGAGATGCCGGCCTTTTCCAGCGCGCGCCGGGCCGCCACGATGCCCATATCCGAGGGCGTCTCGTCGACTCGCGCCAGATGGCGTTCGCGGATGCCCGTACGGGTCATGATCCACTCGTCGGTAGTCTCCACGATTTTGGCAAAATCGGCGTTGGTCATCACCCGCTCGGGAAGATAGGAACCCGTGCCTGTGATGGCCGCGCGAAGACCGGACCCTTCCGGAACCTGGATTTTATGGGGCGGGGGATTCATCGGTGCTGAGTTTCCTGATTTCCTCGACAATACCCTTGTTCAGGTCATGGCCAATCCAGTCACCGGCGACACGGACGGCGTGATAAATAGCCTTGGCGCGGGACGACCCGTGCGTAATGATACAAACCCCGTTGATCCCCAGGAGCGGCGCGCCCCCATAGGTTTCCGGGTCCATTCGTTCTTTCAGTGACTTCAGCGCATTCTTCAGCAACAGGGCGCCGAGGATCCGGATCGGGTTGCGGGTGAATTCGTCCTTCAGCCAGTGCCCGATCGCATGGGCCACGCTCTCGGCGGTTTTCAGGAGGACATTTCCCACAAAGCCATCACACACCACGACATCCGTCTTGCCCTCGAACGCGTCATGCCCTTCGACGTTCCCACGAAAATTCAAACCCGACGCGGCTAGGAGAGGAAAGGTTTCCTTGACCAGTTTGTTTCCCTTGGAATCCTCGCCACCATTGCTGAGCAACCCCACAACCGGGCTCTTCTGGCCGAGGATTTCCCGGGAATAGACACTGCCCATGACCGCAAACTGCCGGAGCAGGAGCGGATCGGCGTCCGTGTTCGCCCCGGCATCAATCAGGATCATCGGGCGCCCCTTCGTCGGCAGAATCGCCGCAATGGCCGGCCGAATCACGCCTTCCAGGGTCCGCAGCTTGAGATGGGCGGCGCCCATCACGGCGCCCGTATTCCCGGCCGAAACAGCCGCATCCGCCTCTCCGGACTTGACAAGATCGATCATGCGATTGATCGAGGAATCCCGCTTTTTCATCACCGCCTGGGCCGGCGCCTCATCCATCGCGATCGTCTCGGAAGCGTGGAACACCTCGATCGAGGAAGGGACGGCCTTGTGCTTGGCCAATTCCTTCCGGATCGCGTCCTGATTGCCGACAAGAATGAGTTTGGTGACAGCCCGGTTGTCCCGGGCAGCCCAAACGGCTCCGGCCACGATTTCAGCGGGGGCGAAATCACCCCCCATCGCATCAACAGCAATACGCATACCGGTCTAGTCCGCCTTGGCGGTAATGACCTGCCGGCCCTTGTAGTAGCCGCAGGACGGACAAATCCGGTGAGGCAATTGCGCCCCGCCGCATTTGGGGCACGGCTTGCTGGCCACCAGCGGACGCTTGTGAGCGGCGGACGCCTTGCGGCTCCGGATCTTGCTCTTGGAACTTCTCCTTTTCGGAACAGCCATGACTCACTCCATTCTTCTTTTTATCTGGTCCAACGCGTCCCACGCCGAGTTGTCCGCCGGGGGCCTGCAGGAACAGGTCTTCTCGTTCAGGTCCACCCCGCACAGGGGGCACAGCCCCCGGCAACCGGATGAACACACCGGATAATTTGGAAAAGCGAGAATCATATCTTCCCGCATATCCTCCGTCAAGTCAATTGCCTCAGCCAATTCACGGCATTCCCGAACGCAAATGAAGTCCGGAACCCGGATCTCCTTCTCGAACCGCCGGGCACAACGGTTGCAGTCAAACGCCGCCCGGAGGGCAAGGGTTCCCCGGACAACCAGTTCGCCCGACACCAGTTCCACCCTGAATCGATAGCAGATGGGCGAGAGGATCGTCAGGCCGGAAACGTCGCCAAGTTTGAGAATATCGGCCGATTCCTCGCCTTCCACCTGCTCGCCGCCGTCCGGCACCCTGGATAATTCAATAATCATGCCCGCCCCGCCTCCCCGCCCCTATCTGCCGGACGCGTTTTTCCATGCAGGATTGAACCGGGGGAGGCACCAGTTCGGAGGTGTCTCCGCCCCGGTCCGAAATCTCGCGCACGGCGCTGGAGCTGATGTAGCTGAACGCTTCCTTGGGCATCAGGAACAGCGTTTCCACATCAGGCGCCAGTTTCCGGTTCATCAACGCCATTTGAAACTCATACTCAAAATCCGAATAAGCCCGGATGCCCCGAACCAACACGTGAATGTCCTTGAAATGGGCATAATGGACCAGCAGCCCGTCAAATGAATCCACCTCCACATTGGCAAGGTGACCGACTGATTCCCGCGCCATGTCAACCCGCTCCTCGAGGGTAAACATGGGGGATTTGCGCGGCGGAATAGAGACCACCGCCACCACCACGCGATCAAAAATGGCCGCAACCCGTTCAATCACGTCCAAATGCCCCAGCGTCAGAGGGTCAAAGGTGCCTGGATATATAGCGGCTTGTCTCATACCGAATCCTGCCCGTAAATCACGAGGGCGGTTTCGCCATACTCCTTGGAAGCCAGCACCCGCCAGCCAGAGACGGGCAAAACCGGATTTCGTGCTGACTGTTCCATAACAAAAACTCCGTCGTCTTTCAATAACCGCTTTTGAGCCGCTCCCGCCAACGCCGCTTCCACCCAGCTTACGCCTCCATGTCCTTCAATCTCATAAGGCGGATCGGCAAAGATAATATCAAACGAGCATTCCGTGGTGTCCTGATGAATAAACCGGATGGCCTCTTCCCGAACCAGACGCAACGCACCACCACAAACCGCCTCTGCCCCACAGAGCGTCTCCACATTATTCTTCAGAACACGAAAGGTCTTGGGATGGCTTTCCACCCACCAGACCCCGGAAGCACCCCGACTCCACGCCTCAAGACCAACCCCACCCGATCCCGCACACAAGTCCAGAAACAGGCACCCGGACACCCGGCTAACCAACGAAGAGAACAATGCCTGGCGCACTCGATCTTGCGTGGGACGAACACCGCTCTTGGGAACCTCGATAATCCGACTCCCAAGAAAACCACCAGTAATGCGCATATCTTTTCCGTATTTGGATGATTGACAACTTAACACATTCCGTCATAATGACAAACTAATTTAGTTCTTTTCAGGTTTTTGCTTGAAAGCCGAGCCCTCGTTCGGACACAATGCCCGCGATCATCGAACTCTAAACATAAGGACATCCCCATTATGGGTTGGTTTAGCTGGGGTAAAAAGGAAAAAAATCAGGAAGCACCCGCCAAAGAAGATCTTTGGACGCAATGCACCGCCTGTAAAGCCATGCTTTTCAAGGAAGAATGGCATAAAAAATGGAAGGTTTGTCCCGTGTGCGGTTTTCACGACAAACTCGCCGCACGCGAACGGATTAACCTCCTCGTCGATCCCAAGTCTTTCTATGAATTCGATGCCCGGATCACCATATCCGACCCGCTCAAGTTCACGGATGACAAAGGGTCCTACGCCGAAAAAGCCCAGCAAGCCTGCGACAAAACCGGCCTCCGCGAGGCGGTGGTCACAGGCCGGGGTAAACTTCACGGGCTTCGAATCGTGTTGGCGGTCATGGACTTCAATTTCATGGGCGGCAGCCTCGGCAGCGGAACCGGAGAAAAAATCTTTCGGGCCACCGAGTTCGCCCGCAAAAAACGCATGCCCCTCATCATCGCCTCCGCGTCCGGCGGCGCCCGCATGCACGAGGGGATCGTCTCCCTCATGCAAATGGCCAAAACCAGCGCGGCTCTCGCCCGCCTCCACGAAGCCGGCATCCCCTTCATCTCCCTGCTCACCAACCCCACAACCGGGGGCGTCTCCGCCAGCTACGCCATGCTCGGGGACCTCAACATCGCCGAACCCGGTGCCCTGGTCGGGTTTGCCGGCCGCCGCGTGATCGAACAAACCATCAAGCAGAAACTCCCCGACGAGTTTCAAACCGCCGAATACGTCCGGGAACACGGGTTTATCGATCTCGTTATTCCCCGCAAGGATCTTCGGGATACCCTGCATAAACTCATCCAATACAGCATGAACACCAAGGTGGACTAGGGGCCGCATCACCATGAGTTTTGACTTCGAAAAACCGCTGGAAGACCTCGAAACGCGCATCCGCGAGCTGACCGCGCTCAAGGAATCCAAACCCGAGGTACAGACCAACATCGACAAACTGTCCCTCCGGCTCGAGGAGGAATGCAAGGCCATTTACTCCCGGCTGACCGCCTGGCAAACCGTCCAGGTCGCCCGCCACCCGGAACGCCCCTCCCTCCGCGATTACATCGCCGGGCTTTTCACCGATTTCATCGAACTGCACGGCGATCGATGCTTCGGGGACGACCAGGCCATCATTGGCGGCTTCGCCACCTTCGAGAAACACCGCGTGCTCATCATCGGACACCAGAAGGGCAAATCCGTCGAGGAAAACATCCGGTTCAACTTCGGCATGGCCCGCCCCGAGGGTTACCGGAAGGCGCTCCGCCTCCTGCGGTTGGCCGAAAAGTTCCACCTGCCCGTCATCTCGTTCATCGACACCTCTGGCGCTTTCCCCGGCCTTGACGCGGAAGAACGCGGCCAGGCCGAGGCCATCGCCCGCAATCTGCGCGACATGAGCCGCATCGCCACACCCATCGTGGTGCTCGTCACCGGCGAAGGCGGCAGCGGCGGCGCGCTCGGCATCGGAGTCGGGGACAAAATTCTCATGCTCTCAAACTCCGTGTACTCCGTCATCTCCCCCGAAGGCTGCGCCTCCATTCTCTGGCGCGACGGAGCCAAGGCGCCCGAGGCCGCCGAAGCCCTCAAAATTACCGCGCCCGCCCTGCTCAAGCTCAAGATCATCGATGAAATCATCCCCGAACCCGTCGGCGGCGCCCATCGGAATATGGACGGCGTCATGAAAGCGGTCCGGAAAAGCCTGCTCAAACATCTGGCCGAGTTGAAGGGGCTCAGCATCAAGAAGTTGCTGGACCGGCGTTACGAAAAATTTGCCAAAATAGGACGGTTCTAAATGAAAAAAAGCGAATCCACTCCCGCCCGCATCCCGCTTCGTATCACCGACACCACCCTGCGCGATGCCCACCAGTCGCTCTGGGCCACCCGCATGCGGACACGCGACGTCCTCGACATCATCGACACGATCGACGCGACCGGTTACTACTCGCTGGAAGTCTGGGGCGGCGCCACCTTCGACGTCTGCCTCCGGTTCCTGCGCGAAAATCCGTGGGAACGCCTGCGCCAGATCAAGGCCCGCGCCAAGAAAACCCCGCTCCAGATGCTCCTGCGCGGCCAGAACATCCTCGGCTACCGCAATTACTCCGACGATGTGCTCGAGCGCTTCATCTGTCTCGCCGTCCAGAACGGCATCGACATCTTCCGCATCTTCGACGCACTCAACGACACCCGGAACCTGGAAAAAGCCATCCGCTTCGTCAAGCAATTCGGCGGTCACGCCCAGGGTACACTCTGCTACACGATCAGCCCGGTCCACACCGTCAAGGCATTCGTCGCGGGCGCCAAGGAACAGGTCGCGCTCGGCATCGACTCGCTGTGCATCAAGGACATGGCCGGCATCCTGTCGCCCATCGCCGCTGAAAAACTGGTTAGCGCCCTGGTGAAAGAAATTCAAATCCCCATCCAGGTCCACTCCCACCTGACCAGCGGCATGGCCATCGCCACCTACGTGGAAGCCGTCCGCGCAGGCGCCGGCGCCATCGACTGCGCCGTCTCATCCATGGCCGGCTTCTCCTCCCAGCCCCCGGTGGAAACCATGGCCGCCATCTTCGAGGATATGCCGTGGCACGCCAACCTCGATCTGGATGCGATCCGGAAAACCTGCAAATACTTCACGGAGCTCGCCCCGCGCCGCCAGCTCAGCCACCACGTGGCCGACAACACCATAGACCCCGAGATCCTCACCCATCACGTGCCCGGCGGCATGATCAGCAACTTGCGCGGACAGCTTCAGCAGCAGAATGCCCTCGACAAGCTCGACGAGGCGCTCGCGGAACTTCCCCGCGTCCGCGAAGAACTTGGATTCCCCCCTCTCGTGACCCCCACCAGCCAGATCGTCGGCACCCAGGCTGTGCTCAACGTCATCTCCGGGGACCGCTACTCCATCGTGCCTCAAGAGGTGAAGGATTACGCCAAGGGGCTCTACGGCCGCTCGCCGGCGCCCATGAACGCGAAGATCCAGGCCAAGATCCTCGGCGACGAAAAGCCCATCACCTGCCGCCCGGCCGACTTGCTCGAGCCCATGCTCCCCACGGCCACCCATAACGCGCCGCCCAACCTCATCCAGAACGAGGAGGACATCCTCTCCTACTGCCTGTTCCCGGGCCCCGCCGTGGACTACTTCAAGTGGCGCGCCCTCCCCGCCGAGGAACGCCCCCCCATCCCCGCCGACCTTGAGGCCAAGGCCGACAAAGCCCCGGTTGTCATTGACGAAACCAAAACTGCCGCCACGCCCCCGCCGGCCATGCTCGCCGCCGAAGACTACACGGCGCTTCACGGGCTTCTCGACAAGGTGCAGTCCTTGGGCCTGTCTGAATTCACGGTGCGCAAGGACGACCGGACCATCAGCATCAAAGGACACGGGGCCCCGACGGTCTCATCCACGCCGGTGCCAAAAACAGAGACGGCCTCCCCCGCTCTCAAGTCCGCGGCAAAACCCGCCGCCGAACAGCCTCGGAACGAAGCCAAGCCCGCCCCTGCAGCCGCTTCGGGCCCCACCATCAATGCGCCGATCGGCGGAACCTTCTATATCACGCAAGGGCCCGGAAAACCCGCCTTGGCAAAGGAAGGCGACACGATGAAGGCCGGCGACCCCGTTTGCATTGTGGAAGCCATGAAACTGTTCAACCCCATCAAGGCGGCCTTTGCGTGCAAAATCGTCCGCATTCTGGCCAAGCCGGGCGACACCGTGAAAAAAGACCAACCTCTCATGGAAGTCGAAAAAATCGGGTAATCCTTCTGCGTCCGGCGTCCCTCAACGCCCGGTCTTCCGGGAGATCAAGCGCCCGCCCATGAATCCGCTTTCCTGCCTGCCGCCCGATCAACCGGCCAACGCCGAGGAGCGCTTCTGCTCCCGATGCGGAAGCGGCTTGACCTTACGCGCCGAGGGAGGGCGGAACCGGCTGGCCTGTTCCCGCTGCGGCCACATCGTCTTCGGCCGCTTCTCCGTCGGTGTGGGCGGCCTGCTCACGCATGAGGGCCGGGTTCTGGTCGTTCAGCGCGGGCACGATCCCGGCAAGGGACGCTGGACCCTCCCCGGGGGGTTCGCCGAAGAAGATGAGTCGCCCGAGGCCGCCATCACGCGGGAAGTGCGGGAAGAGACAGGGCTCGAAGCAGAGCCCTGCTGCATCCTCGCCATCCGCCATGCTCAGGGCGACCATGACCAGAACCTCTACATGGTCTTCGGCCTGCGCCTTACCGGTCCGGCCGCCGCCCTCAAACCCGACGGGCACGAAACCACCCAGGCGCTTTTCGCGGACCCCCACCGGCTTGATCAGCTAGGGGCCTTCGGCATGATCTCCAAATGGATCATCCACCGCTTCTCGCCGGAAGACGGCGGCCTGGCCCTCGTCCCGCCGGCCGATCAGCCGGTCACCGTCCCCAGCCACCGCTGGACCACCCTTTTCGCCGCCCATCAACCCCACCCCAAAACACTCCAAGGAACCCATCATGGCTAAGAACAAAGTTGGAACCATGGCCTCCCTGACACTCGACGGAAACCCGTTTCAAGCCGTCGGAGAATTCGGACTGAACGCCTGCCAGCTCGTGAGCTGGAATCCCAAGACCTGGGCGGGAACCGATCCCAAGTCCCTGCGCCGCAAGGCGGACAAGGCCGGCGTTTCCGTGGCCGCCTGCTGGGTCGGCTACCCCGGACCCGCCGTATGGGATTTCATCCAAGGCCCCTTCACGCTCGGCCTCGTGCCTCCGGAATTCCGAAAAATCCGCCTCGACGCCCTCAAAATCGGGGCCGACTTCGCCGCCGCCTTCGGCGCGCCTGCCATCATCACCCACTGCGGGTTCATTCCCGACGCCTGTGCCGGCGCCGCCTACCGGGAAACACTCGTGGCGATCTACGAAATTGCTGCCTACTGCGCCGACAAGAAGATCGGATTCTGGTTCGAAACCGGACAGGAAACCCCCATCACCCTCCTGCGCGTGATCGAGGATCTTGGCATTCCCGGCGTTGGCATCAATCTGGACCCCGCCAACCTGATCCTGTACGGAATGGGAAATCCCGTGGACAGCCTGGATGTGTTCGGGAAATATGTCCGTTGCATCCACGCCAAGGACGGCGTCTACCCCACCAACGGGCGCCAGCTCGGACACGAAACCAAAGTCGGCGATGGCAAGGTCAACTTCCCCGTGCTAGCCAAGAAACTTGCGGAGCTGGGCTTCACCGGCGACTACATCATCGAACGCGAAATCTCCGGAGACCAGCAGAAAAAAGATATCGCCGTGACCGTCAATTACCTGCGAAAGTTAATTGCCTCGGTTTAGGCGGATGACTACTGCAAGGCACGTGGAATGGTGAAGGGTGGTAATACAGGGCCTTTGGTAAAAGGGTGAGCAGTCTGCCTTTCTAGGTACTCATTATGCGTTGTGCCAATGCTTCTGTGCAGAATGAAGTCATGAAGTGCTGCCATCTCGCCCCACCGCTCGTTACAGAAAAACTGCCTTCTGAACACAACATCAAGCCAAGCTCTGACAATATCTATCTGCGACGAACACCCAGCAACAACAAGAAGTTTTTCAAATGTATCCATGAGATCGTAGATTGGATGCGATTCCATGGATTCAATAGCTCGCAACGCAGCGGAACGACATCCAAGGAGTAGCCCCCTGTCATGAACACGATGAGGTATGGAATTCTCAGTGCAGAACACTGTGCCTGGTTCGTATTCGCAACGTGGAAGGGCAGTGAAACCCACCCTCTCAAAGGCGATGAAATCCATCAAACCGCTCCCCGATGAATACTCACTAAATCCGGGTCGTCCCATTTTTCCAAGCAAACACATAGCGACAGTCCGTACAGTTTGCTTCTCACTCATCAAAAGAGGCATTACCAAGCTCTGATCACCTTTATTACAGAGATAATCAAACACTTCTTTTGTTGCTCTAAAATGTCCATAGCCGTAGCCACTCCCACTCAGAGGGATGAGTCCATCTACAATAGATGTCACCGCGAATTCGTCGCCAACAGCCTGGAGTCGTGAGAGAGAACGGGCCACTCCGCATTGAGTTCGCCATGCGTCATAAAACGCCCAGCGCAGTTCTGAAAACGACATATCCGGCCCATGTTTATAGCATTTACGGCAGACGCCTCCAACTGGGGGATACCCATCGTGGGTTTGTTTGCCATCAAAATCGTGAGCGAAATACCGTTTGCTACGACAAACTGAACACTCCCAGCAATCGAGGCTCCAATCATGTCCACTTTCTCGGGTCATGCCACATGTCGTACATTTGCATCCATTCCAATGGTGAGCATGACTCCGAACTGCTAGACATACTGAACACATCTCACAATTGAGTTTCCAGTCGTGTCTAGAGTTATCGCTTTTCCCGCAACTTGCGCACTTGCAGCCACGCCAAACGTGAATACCAACCTTACACTTCAGGCTCATGCCTTGACCCTTTCTTCTGTCGTTCCGACGAAACGACAAACAACCCTCGTTCCCCCAACTCCCGCGACAAGTGAACGCCCCCTCCTTTGAGCAGTACAATACGTTATTCCGCCACATAGCGCAACTACCCGGTGAAAAGCTACCCGGTAAAAAGCCAGACCGAGCGCCGCTACTTCCTCTCCAGCCTCGCGGGACCGCCCGAGCGCTTTACCCGCGCCGTGCGCGCTCACTGGTCCATCAAGAACAATCTTCACTAGGTGCTCGATGTGCAATTCGGCGAAGACCTGAGCCTCGGGCCCGCACGGGCTATGCCGACCAAAATCTGGTGCTCTTTCGTCGGCTCGCCCTTAACGTACTCAAACGCGACACCATTCGAGACCACAGTCTCACGGGACGGCAGAAGCGGGCGGCGTGGAATTCCGCCTATCGCCTGCGCCTCTTGGGCCTGTCGACGACCATGGATAAACCGCAAAAGCCAGGGAACCTGCCCGAAGCGTAGAGACCGCCCGAGGCGAATGCAGCCGGCGACGGGAGAGGGCGCGCGGGGACGCGCGCCAGATAGACATGAAACGCTCGTTTTCCTCCTCCCCGACAACTCGCACGCTTACCCCAGCAAGCAGTACTTGCTCGCGGTCGTTCAAAATATGCTTTTTATGGCCTCACCTTCCGGAAAGGAGAAAAAAAACGGGAAAAGTTGATGCTTTACCCGCAACAACCCGCATTCCAATTACTTAGGTCGATTCAAAATCAACTCTAGAAAAATATGGATATTCTCTTTTTCCGCTTGTGCTAAGGCCCGTATCTTGGCATAGTGTCAGCTCATTTTTCGGGGGCGTAGCTCAATGGTTAGAGTCCCAGATTGTCGATCTGGTTGTTGCGGGTTCGAATCCCGTCGCTCCCGCCAGAACTAAAGAAGGCAGGCTTCACGGCCTGCCTTTTTCTTTTCGAAAAACCCGGAGAACTGCACCATGACCTTCGAACAGATCGCCACTCTGGCCATCACCCAGAAACTGCACCTCGCCACCCAGGACCAGCTCAACAACCTTAAGGGTGTTCACCTGCTCCACAATGCACTCTATGCCGACTCCCTCTTCATCCAGGACGGCGTCCTCTTTGTCATGGCCCGCACCGAAACCGAAAAACGGCTGCTCCTCATTTCCGCCACGCGCGAACCCGGGTCCGCCTTCACCGGCCAGGCCGGATCGACTGGCGGCGCCTCTTGGAAGGCCTGCCCGCTATCGGCTGAAAATGCCGACGCCCTGCGCCACGCCTTCCCCTGGACCGCTCCCCGCTCGCTCCACGACCGTCGTACCACCTTCGGCTGCGGGGACCGTCTGGGCCGCGCCACCGCCGGCCATATCCGCGCCCTGCGCCGGTATCAGGTCGCCCCCGTTCTGGCCCAGCAGTCCATGCGCGAACTCAAACTCACCAACCGCACCTACCGGAACGTGATCGACGACACCAGCTTCCTCGTCTTCCAATGCGGCTACACCGAAGGCTTCGGCGCCGACGGCGACCATCTGAAAACCATTCCCGACATCGAAGCCGCCCTCGCCGCCGGCATGACCATGATCACCCTCGACCTGTCCGAGGTCATGCGCCCTCAGGCCGCGGCCTTCCCCGATGCCCAGATCGACTCGGAATACGCGACTTTGGCGTCCGACGTTCGCCTCACCGTGGACACCGTCTACGCGGACAAGACCGTCGACCTTGGCTCCGGCGAAAAGCTGACCTTCCCCCGTGCCGAGGCGCGCCGGTGCGCGGTCATGTACACCACGGCGCTGGATTTTGCCAAACAGGTATACGATTTCCTCGTCACCCAAAAGGGGGCGGGCCATTTCGACCTCGAAATCAGCATCGACGAAACCACCACGCCCACGCTGCCGTCACACCACCTGTTCTTCATCCGCGAACTGATTCGCCGGCAGGTCCGCATTGTCAGCATGGCGCCCCGCTTCATCGGCGAGTTCCAGAAAGGCATCGACTACATCGGCGACATCGCGGAATTCCGCCGCCAGTTCACCACGCATTGCCGGATCGCCAAGGCTTATGGCGACTATAAAATCTCAGTCCATTCGGGCTCCGACAAGTTCTCCATCTTCCCCATAGTCGGGGAGGTTACCGGCGGCCGCTTCCACGAAAAGACCGCCGGCACGAGCTGGCTGGAAGCGGTCCGGCTGGCCGCCCAGGAAGCGCCCGGCCTCTACCGCCGCATGCACGACGTGGCCCTCAAGCGCCTGCCCGATGCCCTGAAGCTCTACCATATCACCCCCGACTTGACGAGCATCCCCGACCCCCGCTCGTTGCCCGATGCCGCCCTGCCGAAACTCATGGACCTGAACGCCGCACGCCAGGTGTTGCACGTGACCTACGGATTCATCCTGGAAAATCAGACACTGAAAGCCGAATTATTCGCCCTCTTGCACACCGCCGAAGAGGCGCACAACATGCTGCTTGACCGTCATTTCACACGCCATCTCGAAGGCCTAGGCATTCCGAAGAAATAATCCGGCAACCCGAGAGGACCCTATGTCGCCCACCCATCCTGGACTCACATTGCGGCCCTACCAGGTCATGTGCGCCATCTGCTCCCTTGGCGAAGCGACGTCCGGCAGAACCGATCCCGCTTCGGCAAAGATTCTCGACGCCATCCGGCAATCGCCGGACAGGCCGCTCACGCTGACCTGCAACGCCGGTGATGTCTTTGCCTATCAGGATCCCGGAACGAAGGACGACACCCCGGAAGGCCTTGAGTTCAACCGGCGGCGGGATCTGGAAATCCTCTACAAGCTCAACCTGTTTCCGGGATGCACGCTGCCGGCCCGGATCGTTTTCAACCGCCTGCTGGAGAGAATTGAGGATGGGACCTCCATATGCGGATATGGCACGCCAACCTCGGCAGCCTGGAAAGGTTGCCCGAAAGCCTTGAGCGACTCCTACAAGCGGGGCCGTGAAAAGGGGATCGCCGCCATCATTCCGCCCCGCCCCGAGCGGGAGATGAAACTGGACAAAAAAACCTCCATGAAGGCCATGCACAAGGCGAAAACAAAGGATGTCCGCCCCCACATCCTGCTGTGCGCCTTATGCCAGTATGGAGGGGGGACAAAACCGCCCTACCCGGAAGACAACCTGCCTGAATTGATCGAATTGATTCTGGAAAAACCGGACACCCTCATCCGTCTCGTTCCCGGAGCGGATTGGATGATGTGCGCCCCCTGCCCGTCTCGCTCATCCAAGCTCGGCGCCTGCGTCTGCAATAAAGGCTCGGGCGGATTGCCGAACCAGATGAGGGATCTGCGGGTGCTTCAAAAACTGGGGCTGGCCTATGGATCAACCCTGAAAGCCCGGAATCTCTACACCCTCATTTTCAAGCGGTTTTCCGGAATGCTGGCGCTTTGCGGCATTGAACATTCCAAGCCGTCGGTCTGGTGGACCGGCTGCGGCTCCGCAACCCTCGAGAGCGAAGCCTTTCAAAGGGGTAAAAAGCGGCTCATGGCCGCCCTGAAAAAATGACCGTAACACCTGATCGGGAAACGGATCCCTTCCCTTCTAGCCCCTGCCCTGGAAGCCCCTAGGCCCCCGTCAATAGCGGTACTCTCGGGCCGTCCGGTAAAGGGCCAGGATGTTTTCGACCGGCACATCCGGCTGAACAGCATTCGAGGCGGCGGCCACATATCCACCGTTGGCACCCAGAACCCGGATCAAACGCAGCATCTCGGACTCCACCTCAGCCACCGTGCCATAGGGCAGCAGATGCTGGGTATCCATGCCACCGTAAAAGGAGATCCGACCGCCGAACCGGGCATTTAAATTCTCAGGATCCATGCCCAGCGTGTGAGGCTGGATCGGATCGAGCAGGTCAATCCCCATCCCGATAAAATCTTCGATGATCGGCTCGACAGAACCATCCGTATGATAACGCGTCTTCAGCCCCAGTTTCTTGAATGGCTCCACAAGTTCACGATGGAACGGCTTGAGCTTTTCACGCCACAGGTCCGGCGAGACCATCATCCCGCTCTGCATGCCCACGTCGCTGCTACTCCAGACGATGTCGACACCCCCGCCGGCCGCCTCAAGCGCGCGCAGGGTGATCGCCTTGCAAAACTGAGTAATTTTCTGGAGCAACCACTCCGCCAGCTCCGGCTCCTCCACCAGGTCGGCCAGGAACTGCTCAAAGCCACGCAGGTACCACGCCATCTCGAAAAACGAACCGGTGGGCAACACGATCGCTTTCGGCTCATCCCGGTTAAGCGTCCGGATTTGTTCGGCCAGGTGATCCACCGCCAGCCAATCCAGGCTAGGCCAGGCATAGGCTTCCAGGTCGCGGATCGTTCGCGCCCCGGCCAGCGGCCGGTTGACCACCTCGTAATACGTGCAAAACTCGTTTTTCACCGGGCTCCAAACCACGCCCCACATATCCTCACCCCCGCCGTCGTATCCCGATGAGCCGCAAAACCGGGATGGCCCCACATACCGGGGTCCCACATACCGGAAGTCCGCCCCGAAATAGCGGAGCAACTCCTCATGCGACCCAAGCCTCAAATGCTCCATCAGCATCCGGGTGGTCTCTGACGTACCGAAATAATTAAGCGGCGGCCGGTCAGGCCGCCGGTGCGCCAACGCAGTCATCACACGTTCACGAGAATCCATAGAACACCTATCCTTTCACCTGAAAACCCAGCCCCTCCAACTTGGCTAGCAACGAAACGCCAGCCCCTGCCGCCTTCACGCGGGTATACCGGAACTCCCGGCGCACGGGATAATCCTTGCGTTGCCGGTCGAACTCGGCCGCCTGGCGAGCCGGCTCGCTGTCAATGGTCCGCATCCGGGCATCATCGACCTCAACACCATACACCGGCTTGACCACCTCGCGCAACACATCCTCGTCCGGCCTCCCCGCGGCCCGCACGGTCAGTTCCGGCACCAGCGCCGGGGGCAGCAGCCCTTCGGGACTGAACGACGGGTTCACGCCCAGAAAACGGCACGCCTCCTCATACACCATCATGGTGCCGGCCACTTTACCTTCAAACGAATGGCCCGCAATATGCGGCGTGCCCAAATCCACCCGCTCCAGCAAGGTCCGGTTGAACCGGGGCTCCCCTTCCCATGTATCCAGCACGGTATGCCGGACGATTCCCGCATCCAGGGCCCGCAGCAACGCGGGCGAATCCACCACCGGACCCCGCGCCGCATCGATGAAAATGATCGGCCTTCTCAAGCCCTTGAAAAACGTGTCGTCCGCCATGTGAAAGGTGGCGTCATCTCCGGTCTTCGTCAACGGCACATGGAAGGTCACAATGTCAGCCTCCGCCTGAATCTGCGCCAGAGACACGAACGACTTGTCCCCGGTGGCACGCTGGAGGGGCGGATCGTTCTTGAGGACCCGCATCCCGAGCGCTTCGGCCTTTTTCACCACCCGCGAGCCCACGTTTCCCACGCCCACCACGCCGATCGTTTTGCCCGCCAGACTGAACTGGTGACGCCCGCCCAGCACAAGAAGGGCCGCCGTGAGATATTCCGACACACTGTTGGCGTTGCACCCCGGCGCAAAGCACCAGCGGATGCCAGCCTGCTCCAGATAGGGAATGTCGAAATGATCCGTGCCGATGGTGGCCGTGCCCACAAACCGGACATGACTGCCTTCCAGCAGCGCCCGATTCACCACGGTGGTTGAACGCAGGGCCAGAATGCCGGCCTCCTTCACGTCCGCCGGCTTGATGTGCCGGCCCTCCAGCACAACCGCATCGCCAAGGGTACAAAAAGCTTCCAACGCATACGGCATGTTGGTGGCGCACACGATCTTCATGGCGAATCACTCCCGAATAAATCCATCTGCGGGTTCACGAGGGTCGGTCCGTTTTCCCGCGCCTTCCGGGAGCCCGGCCGGCGCTTCGCGATCTTGGGCTGGCCCGCCTCCCCGAACTCGCCCTCCTCCAGATTCGCCAGGATTTCCCGGGCCCGCTCAATGACGGGCTCCGGCAAGCCCGCCAGCTTGGCCACCTGGATGCCATAGCTCTTGTCCGCCGCGCCCGGCACGATGCGGCGCAGAAAGACCACCCCCTGGCTCGTATCGCGGGCCAGGCAGGAATAATTCTTCACGCCCTTCATGGTCAGGGCCAGATCGGTCAATTCATGATAATGCGTGGCGAACAGGGTCTTGGCCTTGATGGCCTCGTTGTTATGGAGATGCTCGGCCACCGCCCAGGCAATGCTGATGCCGTCGAAGGTGCTCGTGCCGCGCCCGATCTCGTCAAGCACCACCAGGCTGTGCGGCGTGGCATTATTCAGGATATTGGCCGTCTCCTGCATTTCCACCATGAACGTGCTGCGGCCCCGGGCCAGGTCGTCGCTCGCGCCGACGCGGGTGAAGACGCGGTCCACCACGCCAATCTCAGCCGACGCCGCCGGCACAAAGGATCCCATCTGGGCGAGAATGACCATCAGCGCCACCTGACGGATGTACGTGGATTTGCCCGCCATGTTGGGGCCCGTGATGATCAGAAGCTGATTCTCGTCCCGGTCCAGAAGCGTATCGTTCGGCACAAAGCGCTCGGCCTCGGCCAGCGTCTCCACGACCGGATGACGCCCTTCCCGGATCACCAGCCGGCCGTTCTCCGTGATGACCGGCCGCACATACCGGTTGGCCAGCGCCCGGTCGGCGAAGGAGGCGAACACGTCGAGCTCGGCCAGCGCGCGGGCGGTATCCTGGATGGCGGCCATGCGCTCGACCACGCGACCCCGGATCCCGATGAACAGCTCGTACTCCAGGGCCATGGACCGGTCCTGCGCGCCCAGGATCTTATGCTCATATTCCTTGAGTTCGGGCGTGATGTAACGCTCGGCATTAACCAGCGTCTGCTTGCGGGTGTAATCTGCCGGCACATTGGCCGTCTGGCCGCGGGACACTTCAATGTAATACCCGAACACCTTGTTGTGCCGGACTTTAAGCGTCTTGATGCCGGT
Organism: PVC group bacterium; assembly: GCA_945898015.1. Lineage (GTDB taxonomy): Bacteria > Verrucomicrobiota > Kiritimatiellia > CAIKKV01 > CAIKKV01 > CAIKKV01. The sequence goes on from CAMDGM010000043.1 coordinate 26,466, forward strand.
GCGGGCGATTTCCCGGGCCTGGTATTCCGCCAGGAACTGCTTGCCTTCCGTTGCCAGCCGCCGCAACTCATCCAACTCCTCATGATACCCGGTCCGGATCAGCCCGCCCTCTTTGACCGCCAGCGGCGGATCGTCGACAATGGCCTTTTCGATCAGCTCGGCCAATTCGGGCTCCTCGCCGATTGCCATCGCCAGACTCGCAAGCCGGGGCGTGGCATGCCCCGTAATCAAGTGCCGCACTGGGGGAATGGCACCCAACGACTGCCCCATGGCCTTGAGGTCGCGTCCGTTTCCAGACCCGCCCGCCAGCCGGACCACAAGCCGCTCCAGGTCTCGGATCTCTTCCAGAGCAGCCCGCACCTCGGCCAGCAGGGCGCGATCCTTCACGAGCGCCTCAACCGCATCATGCCGTTGGCAAATGGCATCCTTCGTGGCCAGCGGCCTCAACATCCAGTCACGCAACAGGCGGCCGCCCATGGGCGTGCGGGTCACATCCAGGGCGTTCAGCAAATCAGCGCTTTTCCCGGCGCCCCGGCGGCCGCTAGGCAACAGATCCAAGTTAACGGCGGTGGACTCATCAAGAATCATGAAATCGGAGGGATGATGCAGTCGCAGGCTGCGGATATGGCCGACCTGCCGCCGCAGCGATTCCCGCACATAGTAGAGAACGCCGCCGGCGGCCCCGACCGCGGCACGCCGGCCTTCGCACCCGAAGCCCTCGAGCGAATGAACTTTGAAATGCCGGACCAGATGATCGCGAGCCGTATCATAATCGAACACCCATTCCTCGAGCGGGCTTTTCATGACCGCCACGCCGGCCAGCGCTTCGAGGAGGACCGGATCTCCCTGCTGATCCGCCGGCAGCACGCATTCCGCCGGACTGGCACGCTGGATCGCATCCCGGAGCGCGGCCGGGGACTCCGCCTCCTCGACCTGGAATTCACCGGTGGACAGGTCGAGCAGCGCCAGCCCCAGCGTTGTGCCCTGCCGGCATAGACCCGCCAGAAAATGATGCTCCTTGGAGGTAAGAACGGACTCCTCGGTGGCGGTGCCGGGCGTCACAATGCGGGTGACGTCCCGCTTGACAATGCCCTTGGCGTGGGAAGGGTCCTCCATCTGCTCACAGATCGCCACCTTCCGGCCGGCGCGCAGGAGCTTGGCCATATAACTGTCCACGGAATGAAACGGCACCCCGCACATAGGCATGCCATGGCGGCGGGTCAGGGCGATTTCCAGGATCGGCGCGGCATCCTTGGCGTCCTCGAAAAACATCTCGTAAAAATCGCCCAAGCGAAACAGCAGGATCGTCCCCGCGGGCAATTCCCCGCGGATCCGGCGGTACTGTTTCATCATGGGTGTGGCGTCGTCGTTCATATCGTTTTCCGCTGGCCGATCAAGGCGTTTACTATAGGGGATAACACGCCCAGGCGCAAGCGCCGGCATGAAAATCCGTTGAAACAAGGTCATTTCGACGCTTGCGCCCGTGTGAAAAACGGCTATCTTTAACCGATTATGAAAACCGCTCCTGCACTTACCGGCCCGCTCTTCAGCAAAGCCATCCTTACCCGTGTCTCCCCGCCCGGCGAAGCCGGCCTCCTGCTCTGCTCCCTTCCCCTGCCCCGCGCCCCCATCGCGGCCCTCTCACTCGACGGCCACACCACCTGGCGGCGGGACCTCGGGCAATGGCCGGGCGAACCCGAAGAGACACCCCGCCGCGCCCTGCTGGTCGCGGAAAACACAGGACAGGCCCCGGACAGACTCCGCGTCTGCGCCGATCCGGGCGCCGATCCGGAAGGGACGCCTCCCACCGCCGAACTGGTCCTGGTGGAACAGAGCCCCGACGAAGAATTTTTCTGGGAACGCCACGCCGTGCGGATCCACTGGAAAAGCCAGACCGTGGACCTGGCCATGGGCATGAAGGTAGACGGCGAGATCCACTGGTGGGAGGCCTGCAACCTGGTGACCCGGGACGAATCGCCCCGCTGCCGCGTGGTGGAAGCCGGTGGCGCCATCCCCCATGTCCAAACCTCCCATGCCGACCTGAAAACGTTCACCACGTACGCCAACCCCTTCCTTCACCGCCACAACTGGCTGAACGGACATCTCAGCCTGCGGCTCCACGCCAACGGCGTCTGCGAAGTGGCCGCCCACCACATCAACAGCAAGTTTTTCGACGACGGTCTCCCCCTGGCGAACGCCGTGCCCGTGCTCGGCATCCGGGTGAGCGGGGCGGAACCGGAAGCCGCCGGCCTGGCCGGCCCCTGGAACGGCACGCAAACCGGCCTCGTGCTGGGCGGCGTGCGATTCGACCTGGCCGAAGCCGCC
>CAMDGM010000044.1 GCA_945898015.1 PVC group bacterium
GATCGCGACACCCGGCCCTCCGCCGGGATGCGCGGCGGCCCGCGCGGGCCGCGCCGTGACAAAAAGGATGCCGCTCCGGCGGCTCCGGCGGCTCCCGCCGCCCCCGAAGGCGACGCGAAGAAGGACTGATTCACCTCCACCCAGTAGAAGGAGTTCACAATGGCCGATATTACAGCCAAGATGGTTAGTGATTTGCGGGAAGCGACCGGCGTCAGCATGATGGAGTGCAAACGGGCGCTCGTGGAAGCCGGTGGCGATAAAGACCAAGCCGTCCGCCTGCTTCGCGAACGCGGCATGGCGACGGCGCAGAAAAAAGCGGGCCGCGCCACCAACCAGGGCGCGATTGTCACCGCGGGATCGCCGGACGGCAAGACGGCGTCCCTTGTGGAAATCAACTGCGAGACCGATTTCGTGGCCCGCAATGAGGATTTCAAGGTGTTTGGCGCCGGAATGGCGCAAAAGGCCCTCACGCTGGATACGCCCCTGGCGGACGTCGAGAAGGACGTCATGACCGCGATGATCCAGAAGACCGGCGAGAATATGCAGCTCCGCCGCAACCTGCGTTTCCAGGTGGCGGGCGAAGGCCGCATTGTCACCTACATCCATCTTGGCGCCAAGGAAGGCGTCATGGTCGAGCTCGGTTGCGGCAAGGCCGCCACGGCCGCCCTGCCGGCTTTTCTGGAGCTCGGCCGCGACCTGGCCATGCATGTGTCCGCCGTGAATCCCCGGCATCTCGATCGCACGGAAGTGCCGGCGGACATCGTGGCCGGCGAGCGTGCCATTTTCGCGAAGCAGGTCGTCGACAAGCCGGCCAACATCGTGGAGAAGATCGTGGACGGCAAGGTGAACAAGTTCTTTTCCGAGGTGTGCCTGGTGGACCAGCCCTTCGTCAAGGAACAGAAGATATCCGTCAAGCAGCTTCTCGAGGCCAAAGGGCGGGAGATGGGCGACGCCCTGGTCATCCGCCGGTTTGTCCGCTGGGTGCTGGGCGAGAATGGCTAAACGCAGCGGCATGACCCTTTCGGAGTTGTGCGCGTCCCTTCATCGGGGACCGCACTACATCCGTCATCTCCAGCAGGGGCTCGGGCTGCCCATGATCCCCAGTTCGGAAGGGTATCCCCGGGCCTATCGCGTCTTTCTCGACCGGATCATTTACCTGCGCGTCTTCGGGGTTCCCCTCGACGATATCGTCGCCCTGTTCGCCATCGAGAAAAAGCTGATGCAGCTCTTGAAGGTTGACACCTCCGCCTCCTCTCCGCTCTGGTACCTGGCGGCCTGCGAAAGCGAGGACGCGTCCCCGAACCGCCTGCTGTTGACCAATTTCGACGCCGGCCCCTGGATTCGCGAGGATGGCACGGTGCAGTATTCCCTGGATTTCGGAGCCCGGGCGCCGGAGCTGTTCAAGAGCGCCGAAATGGGGGAGGACATCATGAATGTCTTCACGCTTTACCGGGAGCAGGTGGCCGCCGTTTCCCGCCGTTTGCGCGACGAGCGCCATGTGGTGCGGGACGCGCTGGAATGGGTGACTTCGGCCGCTCTGCGTAAAACTTGAAATGCGGCGGAAACAGGCTTACCATGAGACGCGTATGAAAATACTGGTCATAGGCGGCGGCGGGCGGGAGCATGCGATTCTCTGGGCATTGACCCGGGACCGCCGAAAGCCGGATTTGTTCTGTGCGCCCGGCAATGCCGGCACCGCGTCGCTCGCGAAAAACATTCCGGTGGCGTCCGAGGATGTCGAGGGCCTGCTCGCGTGGGCGTTGGCCAACAAGCCCGACCTGACGGTGGTCGGTCCCGAGGCGCCGCTGTGCGCCGGCCTGGTGGACCGGTTCCAGGACGCCGGGCTCCGGGTGTTCGGCCCCTGTCGTGCCGCCGCCCAGCTGGAGGGAAGCAAGGTTTTTTCCAAGGAAATCATGGTGGCCGCCGGCGTGCCGTGCGCCCAGTCGGCGGCCTTCACGGATTGCCGCGACGCGCTGGCCTATGTCCGTAAAATCGGGGCCCCGCTGGTGATCAAAGCGGACGGGCTTGCCGCGGGGAAAGGCGTGGACGTCTGTGCCACGGTGGAGGAAGCCGAGACCGCCGTGCGGCGGGCGCTGGTGGAGAACCGGCACGGCGAAGCCGGGCGCCGCATCCTGGTGGAGGAGTTTCTGGAGGGCGAGGAAGTGTCCATGCTGGGGCTGGTGGATGGCACGCGCACGGTGCTGCTCGATTCCGCCCAGGACCACAAGCGGATTTTCGATGGCGATCAGGGGCCCAACACGGGTGGCATGGGCGCGTATTCCCCGGCTCCGGTGATGACCCCGGAGTGGAAGCCGGTTATTCTGGAGCACGTCTTTGACCGCGTCCTGGCCGAGTTGCGGCGGCGTGGCATTGTCTACAAAGGCGTGCTCTATGCCGGGATCATGATGACCGCCCGGGGCCCCCGTGTCCTTGAATTCAACTGCCGGTTTGGCGATCCGGAAACCCAGGCCCTCCTGCCCCGGCTGGCCTCGGATCTGATTCCCGCGCTGGAGGCGTGTGTGGACGGCACGCTCAAGGACGCCCATGTGGCCTGGAAGCCCGCGGCCTGCGTTTCCGTGGTGCTGGCGTCGAAGGGTTATCCCGAGGCCTATCCCAAGGGGTTGGCTATCCGCGGGCTGGAGGCGGCGGCCGCGCTCGAGGATGTGATCGTGTTCCACGCCGGCACGGCGCTCCGGGAGGGGAATCCCGTGACCGCGGGCGGCCGCGTGCTGGGGGTGACCGCGCTCGGGGCCACGATGTCCGCCGCGGTCCAGCGCGCCTATCAGGCCGTGGACCGGATCGCGTTTGACGGCCTGCAGGTCCGGCGTGACATCGCGGCCCGCGCCCTGCAGCGAGGACTCTAATATCAACGGAAAAGAGGACGTCATGGACAAGTCAAAAGGGATCGATGTCGGCGTGGTCATGGGAAGTGATTCCGACTGGCCGTTGCTCAAGCAGACGGCGTCCACCCTGGATTCGTTCGGTGTGGGGTATGAGGTCCGCGTGATTTCCGCGCACCGTTCGCCCGCCGTGGCGACGGCCTATTCCGGAGAGGCGGTGTCGCGGGGCCTCAAGGTGATCATTGCGGCCGCCGGCGGCGCCGCCCATCTGGCCGGCGTGCTGGCGGCGCATACGACCCTGCCGGTGATCGGCGTGCCGGTCAAAGGCGGCGCGATGGATGGATTGGACGCCCTGCTCTCGACGGTCCAGATGCCCGCCGGAATCCCGGTCGGCACGGTGGCGCTCGGTAACGCCGGCGCGGTCAATGCCGCTGTGTTGGCTGTCCAGATTCTGGCGCTGGGGAATCCCGCGCTGGCGCAGAGGCTGGTTCTTTACAAGAAATCCCTGGCCGAGAAAGTCGCCGCGGCCGACGAGAAGATCCAGGCCGAACTGCACACCTCCAAGGGTTAAATGGTCACGCTGCTGATAGCCGCGCTCTGCCAGGCCGCTCCTTGGGTGGCGGCGCCGGATTTGTTTGCCCAGTTGGACGCGCGCCGCATCGGCGTGGATTCCAATGCCGCGGCCCGGGTTGCGGAGGAGGCCGTGGTGCGGCTGATTGATCCCGGCGCCCAAATTTTGGATTCCGCGGGTGCCGCCGCCTTCGAGGCGGAACAGGCCGGGGTTTCGACGAATCCGCCGGCCGTTCGGGATCTCGGTGAAGGGGTGATCTGGCTTCAACCGCGCGTGCTGAACGAGGCCGCGTCGAGCCTGGTGGCCTCCGGCCTTGTCCAGGCGGCGGCCTCCGGCGGCGGTTTGATTGTGGATTGCCGGGGCGTCGGCGGCGCCAACCTCGCCTGCGTGGACGCCATCGCCGGGCATTTTGTCGATCCGGATGTTTTTTTGTATGCCGTGCAGGATGGCGCGGGGGAGGATGTGGAGCTCCATGCGGCGCCTGCCGCATCCCGCGCGGCGGTGCCTGTTTTGATGCTGATTGATGGGGACACGACCGGCGCTGCCGAATTGCTGGCCTCTCTTTTTTCGCATCCGCGTGGCGTCCTGCTGGTGGGATCCCGGACCCGGGGCGATGCGGCCCGTCGCGAACAGATTCCGCTGGCGGACGGCCGGGTTGCTTTTCTGGCCACAGGCCGGTTTGTCCGGCCCGATGGGACCACCTGGCAGGGGGTCGGGGTTGTTCCGCACGTGGTGGTGTCGTCCGGGCTGGACGAGCGTCCGGAGATTCGAACCAACGTCACCTCCCGGTTGGGCCAGCCGCTTACGGGCCCGGCCCGGCGGCATTTGGAGCTGTTTGCCCGCGTGCGGGGCGATGCCGTGCTGGCCCGGGCCGTGGATTTGTTATTGGGCCTGAAGGCGCTGGCCGTTTTCCCGGAGAATCCCCATGCCGATGTCCCGCCCGCCGCTGATCGTCGTTGACGCGGACCGGCCGGAGGCCGGAGCCGTGCAGGAAGCCGTTCGCCTTTTGAAGAAGGGCGAGATGATTATCGTGCCCACGGAGACCGTTTACGGGCTGGCCGGCGACCCCCGTGCGCCGGGCTTGGAACGCCGGATGTATGCGCTCAAGGGGCGGGATGAGAAGAAGGCGCTGCCGCTTATGGCCGCGGACCTGGATCAGGTTCGGGCGTTTGGCGCCGTGCTGGATGCCCGTGCGCTGCGGCTGGCAGCCCGGTTCTGGCCGGGGCCCCTGACGATGGTCCTGGAGACGCCGGCGGGCGAGGAGGGGTTTCGGGTGCCCGACCACGCCGTCATGCAGGCGGTGTTGAGGGCGATGGACCGGCCCTTGCGCGTGACGAGCGCCAACCTCAGCGGGGAGCCGGCCGGGCTGACGGCGGCGGCGGCCCTGAAGGCGCTTGGCCACGGCGTGGCCCTGGCGCTGGATGCGGGGCCTTCCCGGATCGGGACGGCCTCCACCGTGGTGCGTCTGGTGAAGGGAAAATTTGATATTCTCCGGGCCGGGGCCATCCCTGCGGATGACTTGCGAGCGGAGCCCCTCGTCCTGTTCGTTTGCACGGGGAACACCTGCCGAAGCCCCATGGCGGAAATCAGCTTTCGACGCCATCTCCGGGACGCGGGTCTGGCCTGGCGCACGGCGTCCGCCGGCGTGGAGGCGCCGGGCGGGTTTTCCGCCTCGTCGCTGGCTGTGGACACGCTGGCCGCGCGGGGGCTTGACGGGCGTGCCCACCGGAGCCAGCGGGTGACGCGGGAACTGGTTGACGAAGCCGGATTGATTGTGGTAATGACGCAAGCTCACCGGATGATCGTGCGGCGGCGTTTTCCGGAGGCCGCAGCCAAGGTTCATCTCCTCCGGGATTTTGATAGTCGGGCCCGGGGCGAGGATGTGGAAGACCCGGTCGGCGGAACGCCCGGGGAATACGAGCAGATTCTGACCGAGATCGAGTCGGCGTTTCCGGAGTTGATCTTGTTTTTGCACGATCTTGACCAGGCGAACCGGTCGGGTGGAAAGGAATCGTCATGAAATGGGCAGTCGGCGCCGATCACGGCGGCTTTGTGTTGAAAGAACACCTGAAGAAAGCGCTCCAGGCGCGCGGGTTTTCCGTTCAGGATTTTGGCTGTGCCGGAACGGCCTCCTGCGATTATACCGATTTTGCCAATCAGGTTTCAGCGGCCATCACGGTGGGGCAGGCGGACCAGGGCATTCTGGTCTGTACGACCGGCCTGGGCATGAGCATGGCGGCGAACCGGTATCCCCGCATCCGGGCGGCCTTGTGCCTGACGCCCGAGATGGCGGCCTCGACCCGCTCCCACAATGAAGCCAATGTGCTTGTGCTGGCTGAGCGGTATACCACGCCGGCGCAGGCGGATGCGATTCTGGGGGCCTGGCTTGAGGCGAAGCCCGACCCGGCCGAGCGGCATCACCGCCGGTTGGTCAAGATGGGCGGATCGGGGGTTACGGATCCGCTTGAGATTGCGGGCGTGGACCCCGAACTGTACGCCGTGATGGATGGCGAACGGCGCCGTCAGGCGGAAACGATCGACTTGATTGCCTCCGAGAATTATAGCAGCCGAGCGGTTCGCGAAGCCCAGGGGTCGTTGCTGACCAACAAATATGCCGAGGGCTACCCGGGCAAGCGGTGGTACAACGGGTGCCGTTGGGCGGATGACGTGGAGCGCCTGGCCATTGACCGGGCCAAGGCCCTGTTCGGGGCCGAGCATGCCAATGTGCAGCCGCATAGCGGCAGCGGCGCCAATATGGCGGTTTATTTCGCCCTTCTGCAACCGGGTGACGGCATCCTGGCCATGCGGCTGGATCAGGGCGGGCACCTGACTCACGGGAGCGCCGTCAATTTTTCGGGCCGGCTCTTCAAGGTCTGCCATTATGGCGTCCAGCCGAAAACGGAATTGATTGACTACGACGAGGTCGAACGGCTTGCCCGCGAGCGGAAGCCCCGCCTTCTGGTGGCGGGCGCCAGCGCCTATCCGCGATTGCTCGATTTTGCCCGGCTGCGGGCCATTGCCGACTCGGTGGGCGCCTATCTGATGGTGGATATGGCCCACATTGCGGGTCTGGTGGCGGGTGGGTGTCATCCCAACCCGGTTCCGTATTGTGATGTGGTCACCACCACCACCCACAAGACGTTGCGCGGTCCGCGCAGCGGCTTGATTCTCTGCCGGGAAAAATACGCGGCCGAGATCGACAAGCAGGTATTTCCCGGCATCCAGGGGGGGCCGTTGATGCACGTGGTCGCGGCCAAGGCCGTCTGTTTCCACGAGGCGGCCCAGCCCGAGTTCCGCGCCTATACGGCCCAAATTCTGGCCAATACACGTGTTCTGGCCGATCGCCTGGCCGCCGCAGGGCTGAGGATTGTGTCCGGCGGCACGGATAATCACCTGTTGCTGGTGGACTTGACCACCCTCGGGCTTTCCGGCAAGGACGCCGCCAATGCGCTGGAAAAGGCGGGCGTGACCTGCAATAAGAATGCCATTCCGTTTGATACCCGGAGCCCGTTCCTGACCTCCGGCATCCGGTTGGGGGCTGCGGCGGTGACGACCCGTGGCATGAAAGAGCCGGAAATGGAAATCGTGGCCCGGTTGATCGTGGACGGGCTTCGTCAGGCGCCGGATGACGCGGCGTTGGCCCGGTTGCGTGTGGAGGCCCTGGCCCTGACCGCCCGTTTTCCCATTGATTGAGCGGAGCTAGTTTGCAATAATTCTGAGTCGTAAACGTTTTATTGGATAGTCTTTGTTGTCATAACCCTAAAGGAGATACGTGTCCAAATGAAGAAGGTATTGTTGGCGATGGTGATGGCGGCGTTGGTGGTGGCGGTTTCGGCGCAGGCGGAAGTAGCGGTAGCTCCGGCGGCAGCTCCGGTGGCCTCTCCGGCTCCGGCGGCGCCCGTGGCGAAGGCGGTGGTGAAGAAGGAACTGCCTCCGGTTCAGGATCTTGAGCTCGTCGGGAAGGTCGTTCAGCAGGAGAAGGTTCGCAAGAACAAGGAAGGCGTCGAGGTCAAGCAGACGACGATCGTTTTGGATATCACCGCGGATGGCATTCAGGTGCTCCTGCAGGCGAACAAGAAAGACAACGTGGATCCGGCCGCGTTTGTGGGCAAGGACGTGAAGGTGTTTGCCAAGGGGTATTCGGAAGTGAACGCCAAGGGCAAGAAGTCGGTTCGTATTCAGAAGGTGACCAAGATCGAAGCGCTGGTGACTCCGTAATGGCCCTGGGTGTAAGCCCACGATAGACAAATGAAAACGGGGAAGCCTTCCGGCTTCCCCGTTTTTTCTTTATGCGGGCTGGCCAACAAAGACCCGGCAGCGGATTTGCAATAAAAGGGAAATAGAGTGACCACGCGGCGCGATTTTTTGAAACTAACCTGCGCCGGCGCCGCGGCCTTGACGCTGTTTCCAAGGGTGGGGAAAAGCGCCGAATCCGGATTGCAAGCCTTGGAAAAGGATGCCGGTTCCCGCCCGAATATCATTGTGATCTTGGCCGATGACGTGGGTTGGGGCGATCTTGGATGCTATGGGCGACGAAGCTCAAGACGCCCAACCTCGACCGTTTGGCGAAAGAGGGCTTGCGGTTTACGGATGAGCATTCCGCTGCGTCCATGTGTACGCCGACCCGATTTTCGTTGCTGACCGGTGACTATTGCTGGCGGCACGATGTCCGGGGATTGAATCGGGGGGTGGCCGCGGGTGACGATCCCTTGCTGATCAAGCCCAGCACGGTGACGTTGCCGTCCATTCTCAAACGTGCCGGGTACAGGACGGGCGTGGTGGGGAAATGGCATCTCGGGTTTGGTGAGACCGCGCCCGATTACAATGCCGAGTTAAAGCCCGGACCGCTGGAAGTCGGGTTTGACGAGTTCTTTGGTTATCCCGCGACCAATGACCGCGTCCCGCCCGTCTATGTGCGGGACCACCGCGTGGTGGGACTCGATCCCGCCGATCCTATCACCGTGACCTATAAGCGCCCCGGGGGTGCTGTGACCAGAGGCAGCGTGATTGCCGGAGTTGAGCGAATCGGGTGGATGACGGGCGGCAAGGCCGCCGTCTGGAAGGACGACGAGGTGGGCGGGGTGTTGCTGGCCAACGCCCTCGCCTTTGTCGAGCGTCATCAAAAGGAGCCGTTCTTCCTGTATTTTGCTCCCCATGCCGTGCATCCGCCGACCGTTCCTTCCGAAAAATTCCGAGGCAAGTCGGGGCTTAGCCCCCGCGCCGACATGCTTTGCGAGCTCGATGCCGGGGTGGGGCAGATCCTGGATGCGCTTGACCGGTTGAAGCTCGCCGGGAACACCCTGCTCATTTTCACGAGCGATAATGGCGCTTTTGTTCAGGACGAAAAGGGACATCGCCCCAATGGCCCCTGGCATGGTGAAAAGGAGCAGTATTTTGAAGGCGGGCATCGCGTGCCGTTCCTGGTGCGCTGGCCCGGGCACGTCAAGCCGGGCGTTTCGGATGCGCTGATTGGCCTAACCGATCTTCCCGCCACAGCGGCGGCCATTGTCAGTCAGAAATTGCCGGCCACGGCCGCGCCGGATAGCGTCAGCCTGTTGCCGCTTTTTCTGGGCGAGACGCCAGGATCGCCGCATGAAGCCATCGTCGTGATGAGCAGCAAGGGGGCGCTTGCTTTGCGCAAGGGTCCCTGGAAATATATGAGCAAGGCGGTGGGTTTGCCTGTAAAAGGCAAAAAAAAGGAAGCCTTTTTGGCTGAACCGGGTTTGTATAATCTGGTGGAGGATCCGGGTGAGCAAAACAACCTGGCCAAGCAGAATCCCGAAATGGTCAAACAATTGGCCGCCTTGCTTGAGGCCATCCGATCCGGAAAAAAGTAAAGACGCCGTTTATTGCAGGGCTTGGGTTAACTGGTGCTTCAGGTCGTCCACCAGGGTTTGGTGGGCCTGTATCTCATGCTTCAGATTGGCGTCGAGAGCCTCGCATAGGGTGTTGAGCAAGGCTTCCACCTCGGACCGTTTCAGGCCGCCTTGTCCGGTGGTGCGGCTTTCTTCCTCTTTGGCTTTGAGGCGGGCGGTGAGATCGCGGATTTGGGCCTCCAAATCGCGTGTTTTCCGGAAGGCCGTCATTTCGCCGGTGGACTTATCGCGAGTCACTTGTTGGAGCATGTCTTCAGCCGAATTGGCGCGTTCATCCGCTTCGGCCAGGGCTTTGCGGAGGCGGAGGATGGTTTCATGGGCGGGCCCTGTATCGGAGGAGGGTTCCGGAATGGCAGGGGGCGCCGGCCTGGAGGCGACGGGAGCCTCGGGCTCGACCACGAAGGGTTCCGGGGCGGGGGGCTCCGAGGAGGAAAAGAGGACGGGAATATCATCCTCCGGCGGCGGTGGCGGGGGGGGCGTAGGCGCAGGCGGTGAGGAGATTCCTGAAATAACGGGCGAATCGGGAGCCACTTTGACGATGCGGGAACAGTCCTTGCACCGTATTTTTTTTCCGGCCAGCGTTTGGCGCAGGGGGTAGACGGTCTGGCAATGGGGGCACGTGAAGGTGATCTGTTTGCCGGCGGCCGGCGGGGGCGCTGTTTCCACGGCCGGCGCCTCCGGTTCGGGCTCATTGGCGATGGCGGGGGTGATGCTGTCGACATCGTCGGTGGCGGGAAGCACCATCGGGGAGGGCCTTTCTTCCGATTCGCCGGGGGACGCCGGTTCCGACAGGAAAACCGGCTCGGGCTCGGAGTCAGGAGGGGATTCCGGTTCGACGGCCACAGGCTCCGGCTCCGCCGGGACGGCAAGCGCCGGGGCGGGATCGTCTTTGGGGGTTGAATCGGGGGCCGCGCCTTCTAGCGTGGGGGCGGATACCGGGGTCTCTTCTGGCGCCTCCTCGGCGACGGCGGCCGCCGAGGAATAGGCTTCAACCTGCTCCTTCGATATGGGAATGCGGACTTTGCATCTCAGGCAGGGAAGGCCGCCTGTGCTTAAAATGTATTTCTTTTTGGCCTTGATGCCACGCCCGCATTTGGGGCACGTCACGGTCATGAACATAAACGCTCCTCCGACAAGGGGGTCAGAAATCAATAAGGTGAATTTATCACGATATTTAAAGAGAAAGCAATAAGAGGAAAAAGGTAAAAATTCTCAAAAAAGGACTTGCAAAAAAAACCGGTTCGTCTATATTAACCGAGTTGTTTTTTTAACCCAAGAAAGGCTAGGTACAAGATGAGTGATATAGTTGTTGCGACCACGAACGCTCCTACCACGAACGCTCCTACGGCGACGCCTCCGGCCGCCAAGTAAGCACGTTTCGTAAGCGTGAACGGGGATGCTGAATAAGCCTCCCCGTTTTTTTTTGTTCATAAGCGGTGTGACGCGGGCGGAAACATGGCATTCGAAACGCGGTATAGTGGCACGGTCGAGCGAGTGGCCTATGGGGGCCAGGGCGTGGTGCGGCTTGACGGTTTTGTGGTGTTTGTGCCCGGCGTGCTGCCTGGAGAACGAATCCGGTTCCGAATCCGCAATGATCGCCGGACGTATGCCCAGGGGGAATTGCTGGAGGTGCTTGAGGCGGCGCCCGGCCGGATCAAGCCCGAATGTCCGCTCATGGTCAAGCCCCGCGGGCTGGGTCCCGAAGCGATGTCCGTCTGCCCGGGTTGTGCCTATGGCCATGCCTCTTATAAGCGCGAATTGGAGCTGAAGCAGGATCAATTCGAGGAGGTTTTGGGCCGGTTAGGCGGTTTTGAAAAGCCCGTCTGCAAGAAGCCGGTCGCAGCCCCTCAGCCGTTGTATTATCGCAACAAGCTTGTTTTGCATGCCCAGAAAGATTGCCGCGAATCCGCGCTGGGTTATCTGGGGGGCGACAATCGTACGGTGCTCGATATTCCGGCCTGTCCGCTGGCGGTGTCCCCGTTAAATGATTTGCTGGGTGCCCTGCGCGCCAAGCCGGGTTTTTTCCAGACCTTGCGGCAGGATATGAAAGTGACGTTGCGCTGGACGGAGCGGGATGGCGCCCTTTTCTGGCGGAGCGAACCGGATTCTCGTGATTCCTGGCTGCTAGAAAACACCCCGGTCGGCCCGCTTCTCGTTCCGCGCGGCGGTTTTTTCCAGGTCAATCCGTGGAGCGCCGCGCTTCTGGTCGAAACAGTACAGGCGATTTTGCGCCAGGCGAAGCCAGGCCGGTTCGTGGACCTTTACTGTGGTGTGGGTCTCTTTTCCATGGCGGCTGCCAAATGTGGCATCGAGGAGGGTGTGGGGCTGGATTCGGATCCGACCACCATCGCGGCGGCAGTGGAAAACGCGCTTCGCCACGGGCTGGCGGGTTTCTCGTTCCAGGCGATGCCGGCCGAGCGAGGCCTGGGCGCCGTGTTGGAAGGCGGCTCCGCCAACTCCACGCTGTTGCTGGTGGATCCGCCGCGGACAGGGCTTGATCCCGCTGTAACAGCCGCCATTGCCTCGTTCAAGCCCCGGGACGTCTTGTATGTGTCCTGTGCGGCCGATACGCTGGCGCGCGATTTGGCCCGCCTTTCGGTGGCGGGTTACAAGCCGAAGCTGCTTCAAGTGGTGGATATGTTCCCGCGGACCGCCCATTTTGAAGCCGTGGCCTGGTTGCGCCTGCCCGGACGTGTCCGGGCCCCTGCCAAAACATCCCTTGCCAAGAAGAAATAGGCATGAGCCTGACCTTGCTCTATACCGGTGGAACCCTGGGCGGACGCCGTCGCGGACGGGGCCCCATCCGGGAGGATCACGCCCTCTCTTCCTTTCTTTCGTTACTGGAGAAGAAGCTGCCCGTTGCATCCAGACCCCCGGAGTTGGCGGCGATGGCGATTCGGCCGTGTTTGAGCGAGAACCGGATTCCGGAAGATTGGCCGATCCTGGCCCGTGCGGTGGATGACGCCTGGCGTCGTGGCGCCGAAGGGGTGGTGGTGGTGCACGGCACGGATACGATGTTGTATGGGGCGTGCGTGCTGGCCCGGCTGCTGGCGGGGATCCCCGTTCCGGTGGTGTTCACGGGGTCGAATCTTCCGCTGGAGGCAGACGGCACGGATGCGGTCCAGAATCTGTCACATGCCTTCCGGGTAGCCCGGACGCGGGCTGCGCGGGGTGTCTGGGTCAGTTTTGCGGGCCGGCCTGGCGGCGTGTCGGTGGTGTTGGATCCCGCCCGAGCCCGGAAAGAGGCATTCCGAGCGGATTGTTTTCAGCCGCTGTGGGGCGGGCCGGCGGCCCGTGTGTCGGGCGACGCAGAAGCGGGCGGGTCTGTCCGGGTGAGATGGGGGAAGGGGCGCCCCGGGGCTGTCCCAGGCAATCGCTATGAGCCGTGCTTCAAGGTGGATTCCGCCGTGGCGTTGTTTATGGTGTATCCCGGGTTCGATCCGCAGGTTATCCGGCAGGCGGCCGCCCGAGGCCTCCGGGGACTTGTGCTGGCGGCGTATGGGTCGGGCACCGCCTGTACACGGCCGGGGAGGTATGACGTTTGCGCGGCGGTCCGTGCGGCGACCCGGTCGGGGGTGCGCGTGGTGGTGGTGTCGCAGCATGCCGGCCGGGTGCGGGAAGCGTATGGCAGTACGGCCGACCTGGTCCGGTCCGGCGCCCGGCTGATGCCGGAGACGACCCCGGAGGCCGCCTTGGCGGCGTTGATGTGCCCCGGGGCCGAGATCGCTCAGACCTCTTCCGGTTGACCGTCGCTCGGCGTGTGCTCTGGCCGGCGAGGAGTCTTGTTTTCAGCGACGGACGCTTCGGTCATTCGGGAAACAATGGCCAGGCCGATGGCGGAAACGATGAACAGCAAGTGGATCCCCATCTGGATGTAAACATTGGGTTTTTGAAGGTTTTCGATTTCAATGAACGATTTCAACAGGTGAATGGAGCTGATGCCGATCAGCGCCATGGACAGCTTCACTTTCATGGTGCTGGCGTTGACATGATTCAGCCAATCGGGGGGATTCTGATCGCTGAAGTGGATCTTGGCCACGAAGGTGTGATACCCCCCGATAATCACCATGATCAGAAGGTTGGAAATCATGACGACATCAATAAGGCCCAGAACCATGAGCATGATGTCCTGCGCCTTGAATCCGACAAGTCCGAGAATCAAGTGGTAGAGTTCGGCGCAAAACTGGAACACATAGACCCCTTGCGCCACGATCAACCCGAAATAGAGCGGCGCCTGCAACCACTGGCTTGCCACAATGACCGCCGCGAACACGTTGACAATCTTAGAACTCGACTTCATGGATTCGTTTCCGTCTGCCCTTTCGGGCGGCTGCCGCGCGTTCCGTGCTTGCTTGATCGTGAGGCGAACAGGATAAGGGTTCATAGATCATTCGGCTAATACATGTTTTGGATTGTATACTTAGGATAAAACTAAGAATATAGCCGCATGGAGTGGTTCAATTATCATCACTTGCGGTATTTCTGGATGGTCGCCAAGGAGGGCACCCTGCGGCAAGCGGCGGAAAAGCTGGCGGTGTCGCAACCGTCCATCAGCGCGCAGATTCACTTGCTGGAAAAGTCGCTGGGCGCCCAACTCTTCCGCCGGAGTGGCCGGCGGCTCTTGTTGACGGAAATGGGACAACTGGCCTTCGGATATGCGGCGGACATATTTTCGACCGGCCAGGATCTTCTGGATGCGGTCAAGGATCGGCCGGGCTATCGCCCGATGCGGTGTCAGGTCGGCATCACCAATTCGGTGCCGAAACTCGTGGCCAGCCGGATGATCCGGCCCGCCTTCAACCTGTCCCAGCCCACGCACATGTTGTGCCGGGAAGGGCCCATTGGCACGTTGTTGATGGAGCTGGCGAGCTACCGGATTGACCTTGTTCTGGCGGATGAACCGGCCTCGCGGGGGCTCCCGGTGAAGACATTCAGCCATCTTCTGGGCACGTGCGGATCCGTTTTCTGCGCCGTCCCCAAGCTGGCCGCCCGGCTTCGTGACCGGTTTCCGCGCTCCCTGCATGACGCGCCGGCGCTGCTTCCGGTTGAGACGACGCCCTTGCGCACGGCGCTGGAAGAATGGTTCCGCCCGCTGGGGGTCAGGCCCGTCGTGGTGGCCGAGTTTGAGGATCCGGCGTTCATGATGGAGATGGCGGCCGAAGGGCTTGGCTTTGTTGTCGCGCCGTCGGTCATGGCGTCCGAGACCTTGCGGCATTACGGACTGAAGGTGTTCGGGCAGGCCGAGGCCTGTTCCCATCAGTACTACGCCATTACGGCAGAACGTCGGCTGAAACATCCTGCGGTCATTGCGATCACCGAGCGTTCGCGGTCGGATCTGTTTGGCTAGCGTTTCCGTTATCCGCCCAGGAATGAAATGAGCTTGAAGAAGGCGGGGACCGTGACGAGGCTGGCCAGCGTGCTGGCGAAGATGACCTTGGAGCTGAGCAGGGAGTCGCCGTTGTAGCGTTCGGTGAAAAGGGTGCAGGAGAGCGCCGCCGGCATGGCGGCGACGAGCAGGAAGCAGAGTCGCGGCACTTCGGGAATCACGAGGCCCAGCGTGGCGGCGACATGGACGAGCCCGAGCGCCGCGGCCGGGGCGGCGACCAGCCGGAGGAGCAGCACCAGCCCGAGCGCGGGTTCGGGCTTCAGCGTGGAGATTGGTTTTTCGCCGAGTTGCGCGCCGACGATGAGCAGCGACAGGGGAATGGTGAGGCTGCCCAGCAGGTCGGCGGCCGCGAGCACAGGCTGGAATGCCGCCGCCCATCCGGTTCCCGAGCCCAGCGACGGGAGGAAGACCGCGAGGACGAGCCCGATGGCCGTGGCGATGATTCCGGGGTTGACCAGCACATGCCGTGCGGAGTCCCGGAACGAAAGGCCCGGATTCAAGATGCCCACGCCGACCGTCCAGATGGCGGCCTGGGCGCCCACGTTCATGAGCAGGATGGTCCGGACGCCTTCGGCGCCGAACAGGCCTTCTGCGATGGGGAGCGGCAGGTAGATCCAGTTGGTGATGGCGACCAGGAATATCGCCGTCCGGCGGCGCACCGGATTCCGAATGGCAGGCCCGGCCAGCAGGCCTACGAGGGCGCCCACCAGGACCACCAGGAAGCCCAATACCGGGACGATCCAGCTTCCCCGGAGGGTGGCCGTGTCCACGGTGCGGATGAATTGCACGATGACGTAGCAGGGGTAGACAAGGTCGACCAGGAAACGGCTGAGGGTGAGGCCCGCTTCGGGCTTCCAGAGGCCGCGCCGGGCCGCGAGCCAGCCGGCAATCATGACCAGAAACATGGCCGACGTCTTCTGGAGCACTACGAGCCAGCCGTCATTCATCGTGTCCGCCTACGGGGCGGGCGCCGGCGCCAGCACCGCCGCCGGAGCGGGTTGGGAGACGGGCACGGGCGTCACGATTTCCGCGGCGGGGGCGGGTTTTGGGGCAACTAGGGCAGATGCCTTTTTAGGGGTGATGACCTCGGCGGGCGGGGGATTCTTATCGAAGCGGATCGGCGGCCGCTTCGGGCCGGTTTCGGCGGGCGGGGGCGGACGGACGTAGCGGTTCTGCTGGCGGACCCGCTCGTTGACATCGCGCAGCATGAACCCATAGCGCTTGGAAAGCAGGCGCCACTCGCCGGCGGTGAAGGCGTAGAACGCGTCGAGGTTGTTGACGAGCACGGCGGGATCATAGGTTTCAAAGCGCGCGACCGCCGGGAGGGTTGGCGATTCGACGAGCGAAGCCGGGATGTCGAGGCCCATGAAAATCACCTTCTGCGGCTTGCGGGCGAGGCGGTCGCCTTTTTGAAACTGGTCGAGCGTGAGGGGCTGCCAGTTTTTCCCGTCCCAATAATTGAGCTCGGGCGATTCGGGGTCGGTCGTGGTGCGCCACGAGACCACATCCGCCTGGCGCAGGCTTTGCATGTCGAACGCCAGTTGAATCATCATTTGGCGGGCCGGCACGACGAGCAGAGTGGGCAGGGGCGCGGCGGCCTGAAGCGCCAGGGGGATCAGGAGCGCGGCGGCCAGAATGGCAGGAAGCATCGATTTTTTCACAGTAAAACCCTTTCTTAAAAGACGGCAAAAGACTAACGCGCCCGGTTTGAGGAAACAAGGAAAAACCGGACCCGCCGCGGTTACTTGCCGAGCGCCTTCCGGAATTCCCGGGTCAGGATCGGCACGATCTGGAACAGGTCGCCCACAATCCCGAAGGAGGCGTGCTTGAAGATGGGCGCATCGGGATCCTTGTTGACGGCCACGATGATGTCGGACGAGCCCATGCCGGCGAGATGCTGAATCTGGCCGCTGATGCCGATAGCGAAGTAGATCTTGGGGCAGACGGTTTTTCCGGTCTGGCCGACCTGGTGGGGGTAGGCGATCCAGTTGGCGTCCACGGCGGCGCGAGAGGCGCCGACGGCGGCGCCGAGCACCCCGGCCAGCTCTTCGAGCATGGCGAAGTTTTCCGGCTTCTGCATGCCGCGTCCGCCGGAGACGATGATTTCGGCGTCGGCCAGGTTGATGGTGGATCCGGTTTCCGCCACAAAGGAAAGGCGGCGGGCCCGGGCCTTGAGCAGTTCGGCCGTCAGCTCCGTCATCACCACCTCGCCCCGCCGGGAAGGATCGGGCGTGAGGGGTTTCATGACACGGGGCCGCACGGTGGACATCTGGGGCCGGGCTTCAGGCGTGATGATGGTGGCCATGATGTTGCCGCCGAATGCCGGCCGGGTTTGGAGCAGATGCCGTGTCTGGGGGCAGATGGCCAGGCCGGTGCAGTCCGCGGTGAGGCCGGCGAACAGGGGCACGGCAACCCGGGAGGCGAGGCTGCGGCCCACGGTGGTGGCGCCGAAGAGGATCGAGGCCGGCTTGCGGGCGCCGCAGAGCCGGAGGAGCACCTGGGCGTACCGTTCGTCCTGGAAGGCGGCCAGATCGGGGTGATCCGCCATGAGCACCTGGTCGGCGCCGGCGGCGATCAGGGGGCCGGCCTGGTTGGCGATGCCGGAGCCGAAAAAGACGGCGACCACCTTCTGGCCGAGATCATCCGCCAGGGTGCGGGCTTTGCCGAGCAGTTCGAACGTGACGGATTGGAAGGCGGAGCCAGACCATTCGGCGAAAACCCAGACATCCCGGAAGGAGTCGAGGGCGGCGCCCTTGGAGGTGGCTTCGATTTTGATGGCGGTGACGGGACAGACGTCCACACAGGCGCCGCACAGGGTGCAGACGTCCAGGTTGATCGCGGGGACGGCGCCCTGGTCCTGGCGGATGGCGGCGTAGGGGCAGGCGGGCACGCATTCGCCGCAGCGCACGCAGGTTTCATTGTTAATTTGGATGGGATGGCTCATGGCGGGGGTCCTTTGCCTTATCGGGAGGCCTGGAGAAGGGCGTCCTTGAGTTTTTCGATCAGCCGGGGAACGGTTTCTTCGGGATCTCCCGTGAACGTTTCGCCGCCTTCGCGGGCGGCCGGGGCGAATACCCGGGAGACGCGGGTGGGCGACCCGTTGAGCCCGGTCCGCTTGGGATCACAGCCCATGTCGTCCGCCTTCCAGACGGGAATGACGGCCTTTTTGGCGGCCATCTTTCCCTTGAGCGAGGGCAGGCGGGGTTCGTTGATTTCCTTGGTCACCGTCAGGACGCAGGGCAGGGACGATTCGATGGTTTCCACGCCGTCCTCGAGGGACCGCTCGGCCACGATGCGTTTTTCGTCGATTTCGGTTATTTTGCGCACATAGGTGATCTGGGGAATGTCGAGGTGCGCCGCGATTCCGGGGCCGACCTGGGCGGTGTCGCCGTCGATGGCCTGTTTGCCGCACAGCACGAGGGAGACGTCGCCGAATTTGGTGACGGCCTTGGACAGGGTGTAGCTGGTGGCCCAGCTGTCGCTTCCCGCGAAAGCCCGGTCGGAGATCAGGACCCCGTCATCCGCGCCCATGGCAATGGCTTCGCGCACGGCGGCATCGGCCTGGGGGGGGCCCATGGTGATGACGGTGACGCGGCCGCCGGTTTTGGTTTTGAGGCGCAGGGCTTCCTCGATGGCGTACATGTCGAACGGGTTGATAATGGCGGCCACGCCTTCGCGCATCAGGGTGTGGGTTTCCGGATTGATGCGGACGTTGCCGGTTTCCGGCACCTGTTTGATGCAAACCACGATGTGCATGGCGTCTCCTTTTCGCGATAAAAAGAAGGCATTATAAAGAAAAGGGGGTTGAACGCAAGTGCGGATTGACTTGACCGGCCTATCGTCCCGGCACTAAGGTAATCATCCTTTCAGGTCGATTATTCAGGAGATTGTCAACGATGCCGCGCCCCCTTAGCAAGCTGGCCCCCGGATGGTGGGATTATACGACCCTCGACGCGGACATCCTGGCTGATGCGGCCCGGTTGACGGCGCGGGATTTGCCGCAACTGGCCCGGCCCGGGTTTTCTGTGAAAATATTCGATACGGTCGAGGAGTTCTACACCGCCGAGGCGCTGGAATATATTTCCGCCTGGAAACAGGCGTCGCCCGGCAAGCCGGCCGGCATCTGTGGTCCCATCGGGCCCACGGAGCAACTGCCGCTGGTGGCGCGGATCGTGAACGCCATCGGACTCAAGCTGGAGCATGCCCATTTCTGGGGCATGGACGAGTGGGTGTTGAATGGAAAGTCGGCGCCTGAAAGTCATCCGCTGTCGTTTGCCCGGTGTGACAAGGCGCTGTGTTTCAACCGCCTGGACAAGGCGCTTCGCATGCCTGCGGAAAATATGCATTTCCCGGTCGGCAATCCCGCGGCCTACACCAAAAGCTACGAGGCCGTTCGTTGCGTGCTGATGCAGGGCGGGCAGGGGGAGGTCAAGCACTGGGCGTTCAATGATCCGCTGCCGCGGGAAGGGGCGTACCGCCTGCATCCGCCCACGCCCGCCGAATACCGGGCGCTCAGGACCCGGCGGGTCCGGCTTCATCCGGTGACGATCACGCAGAATGCCCGCACCTCCGGGGGCGGAAACGTGACGCTGGTGCCTACGGAAGCCATGACGGTGGGGCCGTACGAGACGTGGAAGGCGGAGAAGGTGTCGATCTGGCATCCGGGCCATCATGACAATCCATTCGGCATGCGCCTGACGGCCCTGATGATCTCCAAACGCCTGGCGGATGCGGCGGTGCCCATGTCCCTGCTGGCCGACCATCCGAATGTGCAGTTCAATTATCTGCGTTCGGGCATTGGTTCGGTGGCGGTTGTCATGCATTGATGTTTTTTTTGGCTGCCCCAATCAAGGAGCGCGAGTGATTCATTTTACGGCATGGGACTGGGTGTTGATGGGGGTGGTGACGGCCATGGCAAGCCTGGTGGCCTGGTTCAGGAGCCCGGCCTGGAAGGCGTTCATGCTGGGCCTGCCGTTGCCGTTCACCTGTGTGACGCTTTCCCTCGGCCGCGGGGTGGACGTCACCCATGTGACCGGGCTGGTGGTGCTGCTTCTCTTCTCGCTGGCGGTGCGAATTTTTTACTACAAGTTCAAGTATCCCCTGGTGCCGGTGATTGCCGGGTGCGCGATCGGCTATTGCGTGCTGGGCGGCGTGCTTAACCGGGTCCTGCCCCGGAGCGAACCGGCCTTCTGGCTGGCGGCAGTCGCGGTGTTCGCGATCGGGGTGGTGGCGTTCCGGTTCTCCCCGGTCCCCCCGGAACCCCGCCATCGCAGTCCCCTTCCGTTCTGGATCAAAGTGCCGATTATCGCGCTGGTGGTGGTCTTCCTGGTGGCGATCAAGCAGCAGATCGGGGGCTTCATGGCGACGTTCCCCATGGTCACCATGATCAGCGCGTATGAGGCCCGGAACAGCCTCTATTCCGCCTCGCGGCAGATTGCCATGGGGGTGTTCGGCATGGCGGTCATGATTGCCGTGATCCATGTGGTCCAGGGCTTGCTGGCGGATCGGCTGCCGGGCTTGCCGGGGTTGGGGGTGGCCATCGCCGCGGGGTGGACGGTTTACCTGGCCCAGCTGGCCGTGTTGACCGGCGGACGCTGGGCGTTGACTATGCCCATCCGGGAATGAGTTTTTTACAGGACCGCTTAGCAGGGCGGAATAGGACGGACAGCAAAATGAAACAGGCCGTACAGTTCATGTTGGCGCTGATTCTGGGTGGCGGGGGTGTGTGTGCTGCCGGGGCGGGCGAGTCCTCCGCCGGGTTGCCTTTGGAAACGGCGCTTCCGGCCGCCGCGCATTTTGACGGGGCCGGCCGTCTTTGCCTTTTGACGACCAAGGGGGATCCGGTTGCCGTGAGCGGGGAGATCCGGGTTGCCGGCCCGGCGTGGGCGTTTTATGGCGCCTCGACGCCCTGGTCCGCCACAGGCGTGACGTTTGAGGTGGAGAGCAATGGCGTTTCGGTGTGGACGGGGGTCATCCCCCTCGACAACGGCGGGCAGGCGAGGTATGAGCAGAGGGTGCGCCTCTTGCCGAATGGTGCGGAGGTGAGCCTGGCGGTTACGGCGTTGTCGGATCTGGCGATCGAGGGCGTCAGCTATGTCATGCAATTTCCATGGCGTGTCTTTTCCGAAGCCCAGCTGGCCTTGTGGCGGGGCACGTCGACGGTGGCCGAAGTCCAGGCGCCCGCCGTGTATCAGCCCGGGAAGGACCCCCGTTTTTTCCGCGCCGCCGCGGTGGACCGGATTTCGGTGCGCGCCGAGCCTTTTCGAATCGGCTTGACGCTGGACCGCCCCCGGGCCGCGACCTTTCAGGATGATCGGGAGTGGGGCTCGGCCGCCTATTCGCTGTTGATTCCATTCGGGAAGGGTCCTCGCCTGCCCCGGGGCGAGACCGTGCGTCTGCAAGCGGTCCTCACGTTGACCGGCGAACCGGATCGGGAGCCGGTCCGGATCACGGTCGGCGCCGCCGACCCCGGCGGCCGGTTTGAGGGGTTTGGCGGGAATTTTGTGTATGGGCTGGAAGGGCCGGTGGCGACGGCCTTGGTGGCGCGGTTGGAGCCGGTTCGGGCCCGGATTGAAATGGCCTTGCTCGAGTGGGAGCCGGACAACGACAATGCGTCTGCCGACGAACCGGACTGGGCCCGGTTTGAGGCCCGTGACACGCCGGGCTCGGAGCTGCGCCGCCGGTTCGAGCTGGCCGCCCTGCT
The DNA here is from genome assembly GCA_945898015.1 of PVC group bacterium. Taxonomy (GTDB): domain Bacteria; phylum Verrucomicrobiota; class Kiritimatiellia; order CAIKKV01; family CAIKKV01; genus CAIKKV01. The sequence goes on from CAMDGM010000044.1 coordinate 21,377, forward strand.
GGCCAAACGCGGGGTGCCGCTTTGCATATCCGTTTGGGATTTGCCGGAATGGATGTATGAGGGGCCGCGCCGGGGCCGGTGGGAGTCGGGCCGGACCGTGGCGGCCAGCCAGTGGCCCGAGGTGATGGAAAGCGCGGGGACCTATCTGGTGTATTTGAAAAAACGGTACGGCGTGGAGCCTGTGCTGTTTTCCTTCAACGAACCCGAGACGGGCGTACGCGTCCTGTTTTCCGCCGAGCAACACCGGGAGATGATACGCCGGTTCGGGGAGCGGTTTTCCGCGCTGGGGCTGAAGACCAAAATCCTGCTGGCGGATGTGGCGACTCCGCGCGGCACGGAAAGTTATGGCGTCTATGCGCTTAGCGATCCCGCCAGCCTTCCCTATATCGGCGCCGTGGCGTTCCATTCGTGGGGCGGCGCGTCAACGCTGGAATATGGCGCGTGGTCGGCCCTGGCCCGGCGATTTGATCTGCCGCTGGACGTTACCGAGCTCGGGTGGGATCCCGGGGCATGGCGCGCGCCCCACGAGCTGGGGACCCCGTATTATGCGGTGCAGGAGCTCAAGATGATCCTGGACGTGCTGGCCCATGCCCGTCCGCGGAGCGCGTTGTTGTGGGAGTATTCCAATGATTATCCCCTGCTCGTGTTGAATCGTGCGGGAGCCGGGCGCGAGACGCTGGATGAGACGCCGCGGTTCCGTTTTCTGGAGCAGCTTGTCCACCAGACGCCCCGGCCTGCAGTGGCGTGGGACGTGGAGGCATCCAGGTCCGACGTGCTGGTGGCGGCCTTTTCTCCGGCGAGCAACCCCGCAAGCCCGTCGTCGCTGGTGCTGCACATTGCCAATACGGGGGCCGCCCGGAAGGCCACGATTTCCGGCCTGCCGGTCCGCCTGGCGAAGCTACAGGGCATCCGCCTTATGGCGACGGAACTCGCAGCTGCCGAGAGCCGGATTCCGGTCCGGGATGGCCAAGCCGAACTGGAACTTCCGGCCTGGTCGCTGGTGTCGTTGACGGCGACCGAGCCTTGAATCTGTCCCGGGTTTGGCGGAGCGCGGTTATGAGGCGAACGGGGTTCCCTTTTTGACGCGCGAGATGATGTCCATGACGGCGACCGCCTCGTCGAGGGTGATGGGGTAGTGCTTGCCTTTGCGGACGGCCTCGTAGAGGTAATCCCAGACCGAGGTCATGGAGCATTTCAGCTTGGGGCTGGTTTCGATTTCCTGTTCGATCCAGGCCAGGTTGTCCTTGCTGCCGAAGCCGGCTTCCGGGGTGTCCGGGGAGGCGACCCGCTTGACGGGCTTGACCTTGGGATCCCAGTACCGGAGCGTGATGGTCTTGCCGGAGGCCTTGAGGGCGCCTTTCGTGCCGGAGATCAGGTATTCGGGTTCGCCGATGGCGCTGCCGCCGCTGATTTCCAGGTCCACCACCAGGCCCTTGGCGTTCTTCATGACGATTTTGAGGTGGTCTTCGCAATTGCCGGCGGCGGCGACCTGCTTGAGATCGCTCCAGAGGCTGACCGGGGGCGTTTTGAGGAAGCGCAGGGCGTGGTCGATGATGTGGGGGCCCCAGTTCAGGAGCTGGCCGCCGCCGAATTTGGTCAGGGTCTGCCAGTCGTCGCGGCGGGCGTAACTGTTGCGGCGAAGCTTGATTTCGAACACGTCGCCCAGAATGCCGGAGGCGATGATTTCGCGGATATGCTGGAAGAGTGGTTCGAACCGGCGGTTGTGGCGCATGAACAGCGCGTCGTGGTGCTTGGCCGCTTCGGCGCGGAGCGTTTTGGCTTCGGCAAAGGTCGAGCAGAGCGGCTTTTCCTGGAAGACGAGCTTGTTGGCCCGGAGCGCCAGCATGGCGTGTTTGAAATGGTCGCAGGAGCGGGAGGCGATGCTGATGAGCTCGATTTCGGGGTCGGCGAGCATGTCTTCGTAACGCGCGTAGGTTTTGCAGCCATGCTCGGCGGCGGCTTTTTCGCGGCGGGCGGGGATGAGATCGCAGACGGCGGCGATGCGGAATTTGCCTTCCCGGCCTTTTAATTCAGCGGCCTGCATATCGCAGCCCGCGCGTCCGTAGCCCAGAATGCCCACCGCGATCGGTTGTGTCTTTGCCATCGTTGTTCTCCTGTGTGAAGAGTCTGTTGGAAAGGCCAGATTGTGGAGACGGCCTCCTGAAAAGTCAAGGTCGACACATTGATCCTGATCCTCGTCGTGGTCCGCCTGATCGAAACGCCGCACCCGCCATCGCGCGCCCAGCGGGGGACATCCCGCATCGTTTATAGGCCAGCATGGCCGGAAGGGGCAATCTGTAGGCGTGGTTTTGGGCCGGGTGAAGCCGGAGAGGTTAATCCGCCGTGGCGCCGAGGCGGAGCAGGGGCAGGACGTCCAGCTCCAGCGTGCGGTTGAGGTCAAAGAGGATGAACCCGGCCGCGCCGCTGGCGCGCGCGGCCTGGATCTGGTCCAGGGTCTGCCGCCCGCTCAGGCGGGAGGTGGAGGAGGTGACCCCGATGCCCGGCACCAGTCGCGCGCCGTTGGCCGTGTAGGGGCGTTGGGCCTTCAACCAGCCGGTAAATTCCGATATGTTTTCGGTGTAGTTCATGGGACAGACAAACGCCACATCGCCCCGCTTCAGCCATTCTCCCCAATCCTGGCCCAGGCTGTCCGCACAGCCGGGATACCAGCCGTAGACGGCGGCCGACAGCTCGGCGCCGGGTCGCGCTTCGCGGAGACGGCGGCTGGCGAGCCGGACGAACCGGCTGATCTGTCCCGCGCGCCAGCGGGCATAGCGCGCCGCCAGGGGCGGGGTGAGCACGCCTTTCGGCCAGGCCGCGACTTTGATTTTCTCATCCGCTTCGAACGCGGTTTTGCAGGCCAGGCAGAAGCAGGCGTGCTTGTCGGGGAACCGGATATAGTCCAGGTGAACGCCCTGGATGGGGTAGCGCCGGGCCAGTTCTTCAATGGCGGCCAGCTCCCATTCCACGTTTTCGGCGCGCGAGGGGCAGAGCCAGTCGAGCGTGGCCCCGGTGTCGCTGACCTGCAGCCGCCGGGCCTTGCGGAATTTTTCGAGCAGGGCCGGCGCGGAGCCTTCCAGGTTCCAGCAGATTTTCCAGGCATGAACGGCGAGCCCATATTTTTCGGCCGCCTCGCAACAGGCCGCGAGGGGATCACCGGCGGCTTTTCCCGCGTCGGACTGGGGGAGCCGGGCGGAGGGATACAGGGCCACGCCGGCCCGGGCGACAAAGGGGAACACGGCGTTCATTCCGCAGTCGGCCAGCAAGGCGGCGGTCCGGTCCCAGCTATCGGGCCCGGTATACAGGCCGAGCCCCGAGTGATTCCAGACCGCGCGGAATTCGCCGTCGGCGGAAGGAATGGTGCGGGCGTAGGCCGTGGCGAGCTGGGTCGCCCGTTTTTCTTCCGCCTCAATCACGCCGGTGTAATCGCCCGCGCGATAGAGGCGGGCCAGTTTGGCGCGTGTTTTTTCGGGTGCGTCGGCGGCGCGCATCGTGGCTTGCCAGGCGGCGGTGCGCAAGGCGAGGGGATCGAAATGGGCGATCAGGCCGAGAAGCAGGCGCCGGCGGGAGCGGGATTCGCCATCTTGCAGCACATGGCTCATCCAGGCGCCGCGGTCGGAGCCACACCAGGCCGGCAGTGAGGGGGCGGAGCCGTCGGGGTTGTCCCACCAGGCCAGGACCGAGGCGCCGGCGCCGGCGGGATAGGCGGGGCGGAGGATGCGGGAGGTTTGGTCGATCCGCCCGGGAACCAGGGCCGGGCGGGAGGAGGCGAATGTGAATGCGGACCACGGGGCGTCCGGCGGCGCGAGCCGGGAGGGGCCGAGCGTGAAGCCGAGCAGGGCAGCGAGGGCGGGATCCTGGGAGTAGAAAACCAGAAGGTGGCCGCCGGCGTTCACGAACTCGTCGAGGCGGCGGGCTTCCTCCGGGGGGGGCGCGGGATTGTAGGCGAGGAGCGCTACGGAATCGCGCAGGCCGTCGCGGATCACGTCGTCGTCGGTGGCGCGGCGCACGGTGAGCCCCACGGCGGCGAGTTCGCGGGCGAGGAGCTGGGCCGAGCGGGCGGAGATCCGGCGTTCAGCGTCGTTGGGGGCGGAGCGGGTGGCCTGGACAATGGTGACGGTCATCCGCGGAGGGGCGCCCGGCGGGGTGGGCGGAACGCTGCGGCAGCCGGCGAGGGTGGCGAGGACGAGGGCGAGCGCGGCGTGGAGCGTGCGGTTCATGGCCGTCAGAATGAGGCAAAGGCGGCCTGGCGGTCAACGTCGTTTTATGCGGGCGCATTTGCGATTAGTTGCGAGGGCTAGGCCTGTCATGGCCCGTAAAAGCCCGTTTAGGGGGGTTGGTGCCCGGGGTTGTGTAGCGCCGCACTGCGTGCGGCGGCGGCCGGCCTGTTTTATGGAGGGCGGCGCGCCGTCGCCGCCGCATCGTGGCTGTCTGGCTGCTGCTTGAGCGAGGTGCGTCGTTTCGGGCGGACACTGGCGGACGCTTTTTCGCGCTGGGGGCTTCCGGCTGGAGGTGCCTGGACCATTATCCAAGTCACCTCGCCGTCAGCCCCCAGCATCGAAAAATCGCCTCGCCATGGTCCGCCTGATCGAAACGGCGCCCTCCCGAGCCATCGCGCGCCCGGCCCCCTCGCGGGGTGCCTCGGGCGGCGCGCGAGACGGCTGCCGTGAAAAGCCCGTTTAGGGGGATGCGCCCGGGGTTGTGTAGCGCCGCACTGCGTGCGGCGGCGGCCGGCCTGTTTTATGGAGGGCGGCGCGCCGTCGCCGCCGCATCGTGGCTGTCTGGCTGCTGCTTGAGCGGGTTCCCCAAGAACAGCCCGTTGAATGTCCTGCTTTTCCCGAACGGGCTTCCTCATGGAAGCACAACCGACAACACAATCGCAAAGAGAACGTGCCAAAATTCAGAGATGCGCCCTTTTTCTGCCGATTATCCGGTTAAGGTTTGACCGGTTTGAGGGAACGGCTTATTCTGGACGAAAAGGAGCCATTATGAAAAAGGACAACCACATTATCCTGGCGGTGCATATCACGGATCGCGTCAAGAAGGCGCCGAAGATCCAGCAGATCCTGAGTCAATATGGCTGTCACATCAAGACCCGCCTGGGCTTGCACGAGGCGTCGCCCGACTTCTGCTCGCCGAATGGGCTGATCCTGCTTGAGATGCTGGATGACGTGAAGACCGTGAAGGCGTTGCAGGCCAAGCTGGATGCGCTGGCCGGTGTGGAGACCAAACGGCTGGTGTTTGGACACTGATTCAGGTCACAGGAAGCTGCCCCCCGCCAGTCCAGCCGGCTGGTTTTGCTTGTAACTAGTTGCGCAGCAACAAGTTAATGTATGTTTGATTTCCCGCCATAGGTCATTTGGCGCCCTTTTTCACGGCCTTCTGTTTGACGTCCGCCACCTCGGGTTTGAAGAGGTCGATGGCGGCTTGGAGGTGCGCGATCACGCCCTCGGGCAGTCCGGCCAACGTGGCGCCGTATGTGCGCAGGCTGCGCAGTTTCGCAAGAAAGGCCCGGTTCCCTCCCGCGATCTTGTTCCCTTTTGACTTGTAGGCGCGCAGCTCGGAACGGCGCAGCGTCCCCTCGAGCGCTTTCTCCTGCAGGTCTTGCAGGGCGGTTTTATTGGCTTCGGGCAGGTTTTCATGCGCGAGCTCTTTTTCGATCCAGATCAGGTCGTCGGCGTCGTTGAGATCGGCGATCTTGACCTTGGCTCCGGGCTTGAGCACGTCGGGGTGGTTTTGGCGCAACCCGTCGTAAACCCGGAGATACATCGACAGGCTGGAGCGTTTGAAGCCGAAGTGGACGGCGGCATAGTCCTCCATGGTGGCGTGGCCGAGTTCCGCGTAGAGCTTCTCGTCGCGCACCTGGCCGAGCAGCATGACCACGCGGAGGAAGGCTTTCTTCATGAGGGCCAGGTTTTTCTGGATCTCGCGGGTGATCGACAGGGCCGTCTGCTGGCGGGTGGTGGAAACCGCGGTTGCGGGGATGTCGGTATGCGCCACCGGGGTGGCGGCGGGGACGGATTCGTCGGGGACGGGAGTTACGGCTGGCAGAACGCGGTGGCGGAGGGGTGTCGGGGCCGCGAGCTTTTTCAGGATCGGCTTGGCGGGGGTGGTGTCCGTGGCCGGGTTGGGTGGTGTGCTCGCGTTGTCCTTGCCAGGTTTCATCCGGTGTCCCCTTTATGTATGTCCCGATATTATATATTCCTCCAGTACGCCGTCCAGTCGAGATTCCGCTCCCTGCAAGAGAAGAGTCTATTGGTCGCGATGGATCTGGGCAATAAGAAATGGAACTTGGCCATCGGAGAGGGCGCATCTCTGAGTTATGGCACTTGTAAGCTTGGTTGTGCTGTCGGTTGTGCTGGGGGCGGCGTTCCGGCCGTCATCTGGCGGCCGCTTTTCCGCGCTGAGGGGCTTCGGCTAGAGGAGCCGAGACCACCATTCTACGTCTCCTCG
>CAMDGM010000045.1 GCA_945898015.1 PVC group bacterium
GGCGGATAGCGCCGACCGCCTGGTCGGCCGTTTCGGTCCGGTGTCCCTCGCGGCCTCTCAGCATCCCCGTTCCCGCCTACGGCGACACTCTCACGTGAATGGGTCAACCGCTAATCATCCCCCCGCCCCCCGATAACTGACCGATTACCAAGACGAACGTTTCGCATCTTTACAAGACGGAGCGGTAGGTGTACAAGGTTCATTTCATCGCAGAGGACTTTTAGTCCGCTGCCGGGATGGCAAGGCGGCAAAGGCAACACACTTAAAATCCCCTGACGCAAGTCGTGCGGGTTCGAATCCCGCCCCGGGCATTTTTCCGATCGCGCTTGGCTTGGCGGGTCGAAGCGTGTTAAAGTTATGAAATGAATTGCTGCTGGATCATCGGGCTTTTGTTCCTTTCCGCCGCCGCGTCGGCTTCGGAGGGGACGGGTGAGGATTTTGCCCGGTATAGCGTTATTTTAGACCGGAAGCCTTTCGGCCTGCCGCCGGCTCCGGAAACGGCCGAAGACGGCGCGCCGGTGGTTCCCCAGGATTCCTTCGCCACGTACGTCCGGCTTACAGCCATGATGCAGCAGGAAGGCGGCGGGATCCGGGTGGGTTTTGTGGACAAGAAGCAGAAGGATAAGGTCTACATGCTCTCCGTGGGCGCGAAGGAGGATGATTACGAAGTAATGGAAGCCAACCTGTCCTCCGAGATCGCGCGAATCCGCAAGGGCCAGGAGGAGCAGTGGCTGTCTATGAAAACGGCGGGCGCGGTGGCGGCGCCGGCCGGTTCCGAAGGCAAAATAGGGACGCCGCCGCCCCAGAAGCCCGTCCAGGTTGCTGATGTCCGGCCGTCGGGCCCGACGGCCGGTCTTCTTGCCGGGCTCCGCCGCCAGTCCCGGTATGCCGCCATCCGGCGCGCCGAGATTGAAAGTGAAAAGCGGGCGGAAGATGCGAAGCGGCTGGGGGTGTTCCGGGAGCCTCCGCCGGAGGACGACGATGATGCGGACAACTCGGATCCAGACCCACCGCCCCAGGCGCCGGACGTGGTTCAGGTGGAGGAGGAGGACACGGAGGATGATTCCGCCGCGCAGGTTGTGCTTCCGGGCACTCCCGTCCCCGAAGAGGATTCGGCGGATGAGGCCGACAACGAAGACGACGTGATCCGGGAAGCCGAAATCCAGGCGCACCTCCAGAATTACCAGAAAGAGCTGATCCGTCAGGGGCTTCCTCCGCTTCCCATTCCGTTGACCGCGAAAACGGATGCCGAGCTTGTGAAAGAAGGCACACTGGCGCCGCTGCCGGCGTCAACCGATGAAGACGAGCCATAAACCGAACCCGGATCACGTTTCATGAACAGTGCGGTGGTGTTGCTTTCCGGGGGGTTGGATTCAAGCGTGCTGCTGCACGAGGTGCGCCGCCGCCTGGGCTCGGGCACCCTTCACGCCCTCTCTTTTTATTATGGCCAGAAACATGCCCGGGAGCTGGACATGGCCCGCATTCAGGCCGCAGCGGCGGGAGTCGCCTCGCATCGCGTGGTGGATATCTCCTTTTTCAAGGAATTGACGGCGGGCCGGTCAGCCCTCACGGACGATGCCATTCCGGTGCCGGATCTGGCGTCGCTTTCCGCTGCCCAACTCGTGCAGCCGCCCACCTATGTGCCTAATCGCAACATGGTGCTGCTGTCCCTGGCGGCGGCGCAGGCCGAAGCCGTGGATGCGCAGGATGTGTTTTATGGCGCCCAGGCGCAGGACCGCTACGGGTATTGGGATTGTACGCCGGAATTTGTCGACCGGATCAATGCGGTGCTGGCCCTGAACCGGGTCCGGCCGGTGAGCGTGCAGGCCCCGTTTGTGGCGTTTTCGAAGGCGGACATTGTGCGGCTGGGCGCGCAGCTGGGCGTGGATTTTTCGAACACGTGGTCGTGTTACCGGGGGGTGCCGCCCGCGTGTGGCGCCTGTCCCACGTGCGTGGAACGTCAGGCGGCCTTTCGCGAGGCGGGCCTGGTTGATCCCTTGTGTCAGCGGCCCTGATGGGCCTGAAGTGGAGGGCGTTGCGCTGTCTACGCTGCCGGCCGCCTTGTCTTACCGTTGATTTAGCAGCGCAATCACGCTGGTGGGGTGCTGGCGTTCCAGAGTCTTGGCGGGCTGGTCGCCTTCCCGCCGCACCCGGGCCACTGACTTGTAAGGTGCGCCGATATCGGGGAAATGGAACGAGCGCGGCTTGGCTTTGAGCTTTCGGGCGGCCTTCAGGGCGGCGGCGCGGATCACCTGGCGCGCCTTGGCGGGAGAGAGGTGGAGGGCGCCCAGCTTGGCCTTGCGGTATTCGTGCTGGTCCAGATCGTCGAGCCCGTCGGGCAGGGTGCCCTGTTTCACCGAGGCCGTGATGACGCCCGGCGTGAATTCCTCGGCCTCGGCGGCAAACGCCTCCTCGCCGCAGGCGAGAATGCTGGGCACGCCCAATTCCATGGCGCACAGGGCCAGTTGTCCGTACTCGCCGACCGAGAACCCGTTGATCGACACATCGATCACATTGAACCAGCCGGTGTGGGTAATGTGGGAGAAGGGCGTGCCGGCCTTGGCGTGCTGGCCCACGACTCCGAAGCCGTCGAAGGAGGAATCCAGGCCGAACGGGTAGGGGTTGCGGCCCCAGCCCCGGAGTAGGCGGGCGCGGGGGTCGAGCAGTTCGGGGTCAATTCCGCCGGCGCCGTGGGCGTCCACGATCACCACCTCTTTCACGCCGCCCGCGAACAGGCCGGCGATGGCGGCGTTGACCTCCAGGGTCAGAAGGCGCTGGCCTTTGTCGTAAAAACGGCCGGTGGGCAGCACCCAGTCATCGTGGTTCAGGATGCCAGCCACGCCTTCCATGTCCGTGACGATCAGGATTTTCACGAGGGCTTCTCCTCCCGGTTGGTTCCGGATTGTTGTTGTTCAGAGTAGGATCACAAGCTGGGGCCTATGAAAACACAGGGCTGTCCAAACGGCAAGGCCGGAGTGAACAGGCGGGATCAATTTTCTTGCGTGCCGGCAAAGGACGTTCCACAATGCGGGAAAGGGGAGATGGATGGATTTCACGGCTTGGCTGATTCCGGATGTCATCACGAGTTCACCGGCGCTTTACCTGGCGGCGGTGGTGTCGGCCGTGTTGTTGACGGGGTTCAGCAAGGGCGGGTTCGGGGGCGGGCTGGGGGTTCTGGCGACGCCCCTGATGATGCAGGTGCTTCCCGCCAACGTGGCGCTGGCCATGATGCTGCCCATCCTGATCGTGTGCGACCTCTTCACGCTCCGGCATTTTCCCGGCGAGTGGGATCCCCGCAGTTTCTGGCGCCTCGCCGGAGGCACGGTGATCGGCATCATGGCCGGATGCGCCCTGCTCGTGTTTTTCGGCCGGCCCGATGTGAATGGCGAACGCTGGCTCAAATTCATCGTGGGCGGGGTGTCGGTGCTGTTCTGCGGGTTGAAGGCCTGGGCGGTATGGGGCCCGAAGAAGGAGGCCGGCGAGGGGCGCAAGCCCGGCTTTGCGATCGGGACGGCGGCCGGGCTGGCGTGCGGCATCACGACCATGCTGGCGCATGCCGCCGGACAGATTGTGAGCATGTACTTTCTGTCCCACCGCCTGGACCGGCGCGTCTTTGTGGGCACGACGGCGCGGTACTACCTGACCTTCAACACGCTCAAGATTCCGTTCTTTTTCCTGGCCGGGGCGTTGAGTGACAAAAGCTATATCACCTTCCACACGTTGAAATGGGAGGTGTGGCTGATTCCCCTGTGTGCCCTCGGGGTGGCCGTGGGCGCCTGGCTGAATCGTAAAATGAGCGGCGGCGTTTTCACGGCGATCGTGTACGGGTTACTGGCAATCACCGGGGTTAGGATGTTGGCACAGGCTTGGTAGGACGAGTGGATAAAAAGGAAGGTATTATGAAAAGCAAGATCGTGCAGGAAGCTGATTTCGAAACCGCGGCCCGATGGTGGTCGGATTTGCCGAGCATTTACACCACGCTGAGCTGGAAGGACCACTTTTTCCGCTTCAACGTGCTTTGGAACGGCACGCTGCTGGCGTTGCCCAACCTGAACCGCCGGGGCGAGGCGTGGACCGGGCAGGAGACCCAGATTGCGTTTGCCCCGAATTACACGGCCCAATTTCCCGGGGTGGATTCGGCGGAGTCGTATGCGTATCTCTCGCACGACGACAACCTCTGCAACCAGGGGTGGGAACCGGGCGACGCGCCCGTGCTTTGGACTGATATTCCCAAGGATGGGCTCATGCATCGCCTCCGGATGTTTGCACACATTCCCGGCGGCGGGGCGGTGGCGAACGGGGCCGAGCCTTTGTTCGCCTGGGTTCGCCTGGGTGTTCATGAGTGCTGCGCCGCCTTGCCGCTGGAAGAGTCGACCGGGTTCAACCTGGTGATTCAGAACCCGCATCTCTCCACCAGCATGAGCGCCCGCCGCAATGTGGTGCCCCATCGCGAAAACGGGCGGCACGTGTATCCCCGTGCCCTGGCCCCGGATGCGGCGGCGTATACGCCGGCCGCCGGGCTGCGGATTGTGGAGCCGGACGGGCGGGTGCGGCTTGGCGTGGCGGCGGGCCAGAAGGACTTGCTGGGCTTTCAGTGGTTCACGCCCGGCATGGAGAAGCAGAAGGATTACCGCCTGTATCTGCCCATCCCGGTCCGCCCGGGCGCGCATGTGGATGTGCTGATCCCGTTGCTGCCCTGCGATCGCGCCGCCTTCGATGCCGAGCTGGCGCTCGGGTACGACCGGGCGCGGGCGGAGACCGCGCGGTTCTGGAAGCGGGTCACGGCCACGAAGACCGTGTTCGAGACGCCGGAGGAGGACGTGAACGACATCCTCCGGAAGAGCGTCCGGTTCAGCCATATGCTGGCGGAAAAAAACCCCGCCACGGGCAAGGTCTGCAAGATCAGCGGCTCGTGGATGTACACGAACCTCTGGACCACGCCGCTGGCCATGGACCTGATCATGATGATGGACCTGTTCGGCCATCACGCGGCGGTGACGCCCTGGCTGGATATTTTCCGCGAGGAGCAGGGCACGGTGGTGCCGCCGGGCGCGGCCTATACGCCGCATCCCGGGTTCCTGAGCACGCCGGCCCTGTATAAGTCCATCGACTGGATTTCCGACAACGGCGGGGTGCTGTGGACCCTGGCCATGCACGCGCTGCTGTCGGGGGACCGGGCCTTTGGCGAAAGCGTGGCGGAGACGCTGGTCAAGTCCTGCGACTGGATCCGGGAAATGCGGCTGAAAACGGGGCATGGCGGGGTTGAGGGGGTCCTGCCGGCGGGCGTGGCGAGCGATAACTGCACCCAGATCCAGGCCACGTGGTCGAATGGCTGGAATTATATGGGAATGTGCGCGGCGGTGCGCGTCTTGCGGCGGCTGGGTCATCCCCGGGCGGAGGAGGTGGCCCGGGAGGCGGCGGCGTACAAGGCCGATTTCCTGAAGGCGTTCCGCGCCAAGTGCCGGACCATGCCGACCTGGACGGATGCCCGCGGCCGTCGGCGCCGGTTTATTCCAAGCGCGTTTTCCGGGGAGCAGACCTATGAGCGCCGGCATGCCTTTACGCTGGACGGGGGGTCCCTGTTCCTGGTGTTTGCGGGCCTGATGCGGGAGGACGATCCCCTGATGCGCGACATGGTGGCGTGGTTCCGGGAGGGCCCGGCTCAGGCGTTTTACCGGCGCGATTCGAATTGCTGGCAGGTGCCGGTGCTGGATCACGAGATGTCGAGCTGCGAGCCGTGCTACTCGTGGAACCTGATGCACAGCTGGCAGGCGGGCGACCGCGGTCGATACCTGGAGGGGATGTACAGCATCTTCGCGGGCGGCATGTCGCGCAAGACGCGGATCTCGTGCGAGACGCGCGGGGGCGTGACGGGTACCGTGTTCACGGCGCCCTTTGCGCTTTACGCGGCGCGGCTGGCGGTGATCGATGACCAGCTTCGGGAAGGCGACCTGCACCTGTTGCGGCTCATGCCGGCGGCCTGGCTCAAGCCGGGCAAGGCCTGCCGCTTTGATGCCATGCCTACGGAATATGGGCCGGTCACCTTACGAACGACCGTGTCCCGCGACGGAAAAACGCTGGCCGTGGAGTGGAAGCCGGCGTTCCGGGAGGCGCCGCCGCACGTGATTCTGCACCTGCCGCCTGTGGCCGGGTTGACGCGGATGACGGTGAACGGCAAGCCGGTCAAGCCGGTCCGCGGACGCGTGGTGTTGCCTTAGAGGCCGAGCCAGGTGTTCTTATGACTCCCGGATCGCGGCCGGGAGGGGGCAGGTCTGGCAGCGGGAGCGGTCGAGCAGACAGAAATCCTGGAAGAGCTGGATCAGCCCCTGCTGCCGCAAGGCGCCCCGGTAGAGGGCGGGATTATGATCCCGGCCCAGCAATAACCGGGCGGTGGTGCGGATCAGGCTGTTGTCGTGTTCCGGGGGCAGGGCCCGCAGCAGGGCCTGGTGCGCGGGCCCCAGGTGCCCTTCGGCGGCCAGGAAGGGAATGGCCACATTCACCACGATGGCCGTGGCCCGCTCCTCGCCGATGAGGGCTACGGGCGTTTCCCGCCGCTTGGCCATCAGGCCCAGCCGGTGGCTCCAGTAGGCGTCCGCCGGTGTCTCGGCGAAGGCTTTTGTCAGGCGCTCCAGAAACCGGTCGTGTTCAGGGTCCACGAAGGAAATCAATTTCGCGGAAAGGCTGGTCCGGTCCGAGGCGAGCACCGCCGCCGCCATAAGCCGCCGCAGCGGATGATTCACAGGCCGCACGCCGGCGAGCCGCCATTCCTTGCGGCTGAGCGCGTGGTCGCCCCACTGCTCCTGCAGCTTCCACCAGGCATCCCACACCTTTCGGATGAAGCGCCGGGTCTCCTCGTCCCAGGCCGCGTTCGGGCGATCCGGCAGGAGGCCGGACACGCCGGCCAGCAGGGCATACGCCCGCAGGGTGTCGCCTTTCGCGTATTGCCGGAGGGTCTGGACGGGCACCCGCCGGGCGAGGAGGCGGAACGGCATGCGGTTGTGTTTGTAGCCCAGGGCCGAAAGGATCTCCTCGTAGAGCATCTGCTCCCGGTCCCGTTCCTCCGCGGTGGCCAGCATGCGCGCGGCCTTGAGCTGCATGCGCCGCTCGCCCGCGGAGTCCAGAAATCCGGCCAGCTCCTCCGGCGTCATGCCGCGGAAAAGGGCCGCGCAGGGGGGGGTGACGGCCCGGACCGGCCAGGGGTAGGAGGCCACGTCGATCAGGTCGAACGCGAAGCCCCGGTTCCGGGCCAGGCCTTCGCGGAGGGCCAGGGCCACGGCCCCCGGCGGCAGGAGCCCGTCCGGCAGGGGGCCGGGGAAATAGGTGACGTGCGCCACCACGTTCCGGTAGCGCGGATCGGCTTCGTGCCCGTGCCGGCGCCAGTCCGCCGGCCGCACGTGCACCTCGACGTCGCCCTTGAGCACGCGGCCGGCCGGGCCGCCGATCCGGAGCGTGGCGTTGACGAAGTCCGGCCCGGCCTCCTGGTTCCACATGCCGGGCTCCTCCACGGTCACCGGTTCGCCGGTGGCGGTGGTCAGGGCGGCGGGCCGGTAGGCGGGGTCGAACCAGACGCATTGGAGGTGGCGTTCCGACCAGGGGTAGTCGGTCCAGTTCTCGCTCTTTTCGCGGAGTCCGGCCGGCGGGCCGGCGGTCAGGCCGGCGTAGAGGCCGGCGTTGGAAAAACAGGCGGGCGCGATCCGGTGGGGCGCGGGGGAGCGGGGGGCTGGAGAAGGGCGGCGCGGCATGGTGGATCCCTCAGTAGGCGAAGGTGCTGTTGCCGATATACTCGCGCAGAAGCGAGGTGGGCGGCACGTCGCGGTCCGGAACGGCGAGGAAGTTCTTGAGCTGCCAGCTCAGGCGGCGGGCGGCCGAGTATTCCGGCTCCGTGGGCTTCACGCCCAGCAGGAGGGGCTCCACGAAAGACTTGAGCACGGCCAGCTCGTAGTCGAGCGCGGAGTTGAAGGTGGCGTCGGCGTGCTGCTGGAAGGGAAAGACCCAGGCCTTTTCCCCGCGCCGGACGGAGGGCCACATGCGCAGCGTGCGCAAGGCGGAGTGGCCGCGGAAGCGGGCGTCCCGGACCATGCGCCGGATCAGCCGGTTGTCGGTGGTGGAGAGGCGGTTCGTGGCGTCCAGGCTGAGCTGGGACAGCGCGTTCACGTAGACCCGGAATTTGCTGGCCTCGGGCATCATGCCGGTGAGCCGGGGGTTGAGGCCGTGGATCCCCTCCACAATCAGCACCTGGGTGGCGTCGAGCCGGATCCGGGAGCCGGTGAGCTCCTGCCGCTTGGTTTCGAAGTTGAAGTGCGGCGGCTGGATCTCGCGGCCGGCGACCAGGTCCAGCATCTGCCGGTTGAACAGGTCCAGGTCGAGCGCCTCGATGTGCTCGAAGTCGGGCTTGCCGTCGGGGGCGAGGGGGGTGTTGAGGTTCTGGTCCTTGAAATAGTTGTCCATTTCGATATTGATGGGGTGGAGGCCGCAGACGCGCAGCTGGATGGCGAGCCGCTTGGAGAAGGTGGTTTTTCCGGCGGAGGAGGGGCCGGCCACCAGCACCACCCGGCTGCGGCGGCGGGCGATTTCATCGGCAATATCGGCCACCTTGCGTTCGTGGAGCGATTCGGAGATTTTGATGAAATCGCCGATGCCGCCGGACGCGGTGAGGGCGTTCAGCCGGCCGGCGGTGTTGAGCCCGAGAATGCGGCCCCATTGCTTGTGCTCCTGGAAAATGCGGAAGAGATGGGGCTGGTCCACGAACGGCGGGGGCTCGCCGAGCGGGTGGTCGGGATCGGGGAGCTGGAGCACGAAGCCGGGGGGATACTCCTCGAGGCGGAAGAAGCCGAGGTGGCCGGTGGAGGGCATGAGGGGGCCCTGGGGGAGAATGGAGGAGGCCCCGCAGGAGTAGATGACCAGGTAGGGCGGGTTGTGGTATTCGAGCAGTTCCACCGTGTCGAGCTGGCCGGCGTCCCGGAAGTGCCGGACCGCCTGGTTGAAGGCCATGCGGCGGCGCCGGATGGGCAGGTTGGCGGCCACGTCGCGCCGCATGAGGGCCGTCACCTTGGCCAGCAGGGCCCGCGGCATGCCGGGCTCGGCGTCCACCGCCGCGCGGAACGAGCAGTAGATGCCGGGGCCCATCGCGTAGTCGAGCGAGAAGAGCGCGCCGGGCGCCGCTTCCTGGATCGCCTTGGCCAGCAGGAAGCTCACCGAGCGTTCGTACATCCGCCAGCCGTCGGGGTCCCTGGTGGTGAGGGGGCAGACGGTGCTGTCGCACGGCACTTCATAGTCGAGCGATACGGCCTCATGATTGACGAAGGCGCCGATGAGCGTGCCGGCCCGGGCCTCCTCGGAATCGGCCAAGACGCGGCCGGCCGTGGTATAGGGCGCCACGGTTCGGGTCTGGCCCTTTGCGCAGGTGATGGTGATCATGAAGGCTCCTGTCTAATACTCGATGCCCCGCCGGGCGGGAAGTCCGCGTGTGTGATAGTGCTTGATCGCGCGCATCTCCGTCACCAGATCGGCCCGGTCCAGAAGTGCGCGGCCGGCGCCGCGGCCCGTGAGGAGCAGTTCTACGTCGGGCGGGCGGGCGTCGGCCAGCGCCAGCAGATCCGCTTCCGCCAGTAGGCCGGCGGCCAGAGCGGAGACCGCCTCGTCGCCGATTACCAGCTGGTAGCGGCCGCCGGTCAGGGCCGCGCGGAGCGCGGCCAGTCCGCGGGTCGCGACGGTGATTTCCCCCGGCGTGGGGGCGGACCGGATAAAATGGGCGGGGCCGTAGATCTCGTGCGTGACGCAATCGGCGAACCGGGCGCGCAGCGCCGCGGCCTCGGACGTGTCGGGTTTTTTGATGAACTGGCCGAGATAGATTTTCAGGCCGGCGCCGGCCGCGCGCAGCGCCAGGCCGAGTGCCGCCGTGGTCTTCCCTTTGCCGTCACCCGTGTAGAGCTGGAATTGACCCGTCATCGCGTCCGGCCTCGCTGACGCCGTCGTGGGCGCCGGTTACAGGACCTCCCGACCCAGAAGCGCTTCCACGTCCCGCCGGATGGCGGCGCCGGTGACCTGCCAGCCCGTGGCGGCGAGGTCGGCGTATTTGCGGGCCAGGACGGGCCCGATGACGCGGCGCGAATGGTCCCATTTATAGATGAGCTGGTCGAGCACGCGGGCGTCGGAATGCTGGGGCACGAAGGAGAGGCCCAGCGTTTCGAGGCGCATGGCGGTGATCTCCTCGATGAGGCTGGGGTTGTTGAGGAACCACCAGCAGCCGAAGGGTATCACGTTGCCGAACTTGCGGGCGGCAATGCATAGCTCGTGCATGTTCTCGCGGGCGAGCATGGTAATCCAGAAGCGGACGTCGGGGAAATCGAGGGCGATTTTCTCCACGGTCTCGATTTCCGATTTGCCCACCGAATCGCCGGCGAGCCGGAGGTGGGGGTTGACCAGTTTTTTGACGCCGATCATCATGGCGGAGGGGATGCCGCGCTCGCGGCAGACCGGGAACACGCACTTGGCCAGGAGGAGGGTTACCGCGGAGTCCTGGCTGGGATAGCGGAAGGTGGGCGGCAGGCTGATGGCCGTGTAGCGCGCGCGGATCCGGGCGCACCAGTCGTTGAGGTAGCGCCGGATTTCGGCGAGGGTGCGGCCGGACAGGGCCTCCTCGACGTCATAGCCCAGGGCTTTCAGGCCGGGCACGGGCGCGGGCCAGTTCATGAGGGCGCTGTCGAGCCGCAGAACGCCTTCGAAGCGGGGGTCGCGGTCAAAGCCCTTTTCCCACACCGGCCGCTCGAGCGGGTCGAGCGGATCGTTGGTCATGTAGAGCTTGCGCACGCCGGCGAGCTTGAGCACGGTGTTGATGTAGCCCTGCGGCGTCTGGGTCTTGAACCAGGCGCGCAAGGGAGCCAGGTCGGCGGTGTTGGAATCCAGGCCCAGCTTGGACAGCACGGTCAGCACGCCGCGGCAGGCTTCGGAGAGGGGGCTGCGCTGGATGAACAGCTCCTGCCAGATGAGGTCCGCCTGCGCGGTCTTGGACATGGCCCAGTAGGCATCGTAGGAGAGGTCGCGGCGGGCGCGGAACAGTTCGGCGGCCAGGTAGTGGTAGGTGAGCAGCTCGTCCAGGCCCCAGAGCAGCAGGGAGCCGAAGGCCGCGTCGAAGGTGTGCGTGTGGACGTCCACGAAAGGCACCGAGCCGAGGGCGTCGTTCACGGCGGCGGGGATTTCGGAGAGGGTCAGGGGTTGTTTCAGCGTTTCCATGGCGGGGTGTCCGGGAGGAGGGCTTCGAATTCCTTGATCAACTCGGCCTCGTATGCACCCGCATACCGGCCTTCCAAAAACGTGTCGTAGGCTTCCTGGCAGAACCGCTGCCAGGAGGCGTTTTCCTTCCCCGGGTTGATGGGAAAGAAGAGGCAGTGGATGTCGCGCGCGGCCTTGAGGTCGCCCGGCGCGTCACCGATCATGAGGATGCGCGCGGGATCGTATTTGCCGCCGGCGGCCATCCGGAGGTGGTCCGTCTTGGTGCCCAGCTCCTGGCCGGCGATGAGTTCGACATAGGGCAGGAGCTTGGATTCCGTCCATTCCCGCATGAGGGCTTCGGTGGGGGTTTGGGAGACGCAGATGGCGTCGGAATGCCGGGCGATTTTCCGGAGGCCTTCGAGGGCAAAGGGGAAGGGGTCGAACCGGCTGCATTTCTCGGCCACGGCGGCGTTGACCGCTTTGCTCCAGCGCAGCAGGCTGGCCAGCTCGGGGTCTTTTGTTTCGGCGACGAGTTTTTCGAGGGCGGGGTTGCCGAGTTCGCGGCAGGTCTCGATCCACTTCCGGGTCTGGGTGAAATCGGGCAGCGTCACGCCGGACGCCTGGACTTCGGGGCGGTCGCGGAGCAGGTCCATGGCGATGACGAGATCGGGGAAGCGGTTCTGGCCGCGCCATTTGGAATAGAGGTTCACGAATTCGGCGGATTCGCGCACGTATTTTTCGATTTTCTGGAGGTCCCAGACCTCGCAGATCAGACCGTGGAAGCAGAGTTTCTGCTTGGCTTCCATGGAGTCGAACACGCAGCCGTCGGAGTCGATGCCGACAAAGGAGTCGTGGCGGGGTTTGAGGCGAAGCAGGTCGTCCTGCGTGAAGGGCTTGCCGGGCATAGTTCGCAGTTCCTTTGGGAGGCGGCTGAAAGGGTATCGCGTGCGGGCCGGGCTTAGGTGCCCTTGGCTTTTTTATCGCGTTTGGCCTGCCGTTTTTCAGCCAGTGTTTTCAGAGGGGTTTTCTTCGTTTCCCGCTTGTTGTCGTTGGACTTGGACATGGTGCGTTCTCCGGTTTGAGAGGACAAGCCCGGCGGCGTGCCGGGGTATGGCGGACACTATACAACATGCCGGCCTTTAAGCAACGGGATTTCCTGAGTGCGCGGGGCTGGACTCGGTGGGGGGAAGATGCGATAGTATACCCTTCTTTAATTCAGGAGACCAAGCATGAGTGTCAAAGAAAAAGACCTGGGCCATTCCGAGCACAGCCGGCAGGGCGTGCTGGAGTTTTCAAAAAAATGGACGGTATTCGGGCCGGTGGCTCAGTCGGCGGCCCGCGTTCAACCTGGCGCGACGACCGCGTGTCCCGGCACGATGACGGTGGGCGGCAAATGCTTGAAGCCCCAGGTTGTCCGGGCGAACGCCCAGGGCGCGGGTGATCTCGCCCCCGCGATAGGCGGCACCCAGGACGGCCGCGGCGCGTATGTGTTTATTCCCTTCACGGCGCCCAAGGCCGGCGAATTTCTCGTGGGCCTGGGGGCCGACTGGTGGTTCGAGGCCTGGGTGGACGGCAAGAAGCTTGGCGATACGCTGACCTCGGGCAACGTGAGCAGCCCGGTGACCCGCAGCGACCACAGCTTCCGTGTTTCGCTGGACGAGGGGGCGCACCTCCTGGCCGTTCGGTTTATCAGCGGGTCCGGCGGCTCCGTGCTGGCCGTGGGGTTGCCTGATTTTTCGCCGGAACGGAAAATTTCGATGCAGCGGGCCCGCCAACTCGGGGTTCAGGATCAGGTCACGCGGCCCTTGAAAGTGGTGTTCCTGGGCGCGGGCAGCGCGTTTTTGCAGGCTTTGTTCACCGATATCCTGCAGATTCCCGGCGCGGACAAGGGGGAGCTGGCGCTGGTGGATGTGGACACCACGCGGCTGGACCTGGCGGAAAAGCTGTGCCGCAAGATCGCGGAAGCGGCGGGCAAGGCGTGGACCATTACCGCCACGGTGGACCGCCGCAAGGTCCTCAAGGGCGCGCATTACATCATCAATTGCATCGAGGTCAGCGGCGTGGACTGCGTGGCCTATGATAACGATATTCCGATGAAATACGGTGTGGACCAGTGCATTGGCGACACGACCGGTCCGGGCGGGCTGTTCAAGGCCCTGCGAACGGTTCCGGTGTTCCTCGCGGTGCTGCGCGACATCGAGGCGCTATGTCCCCAGGCCTGGGTGTTGAACTACACGAATCCCATGAGTATCCTGTGCCTGGCGGCGGCGCGCTCGAGCTCCGCCAAGGTGGTGGGCCTGTGTCACAGCGTGCAAGGCGCGAGCCACACCCTGGCGGGCTGGACGGGGGTTCCCTACGAGGAATTGCGGTGGACCTGCGCGGGCGTCAATCACCTGGCGTGGTTCACGGAGCTTTCGCACAAGGGCAAGGACCTGTATCCCCGGCTCAAGCGGCGCGTGCTGGAGGAGAAGGGTTTTGACGAGAAGGACAAGGTGCGGCTCGATCTCATGATGCACTTCGGGTATTACTGCACGGAGTCGAGCGGGCACGACAGCGAATACCTGCCATATTATCGCAAGCGCAAGGACCTGATCAAGACCTACTGCCGCGAAAAGTACCTGGGGGAAAGCCGGTTTTATGCCACCCACTGGCCGAAATGGCGCCAGGCGAACGATCAGCGGCGGCGCGAGCTGGTGGCGGGGAGCAAACCGATTTCGCTCCACCGGAGCTGGGAGTATGCCGGGTTCATCATCCAGGCGATGGAAACCCATGCGCCGTTCGTGATTTATGGCAACGTGGCCAACCGGGGGCTGATCGACAACCTGCCGCAGGATGGCGTGGTGGAGGTGCCCTGCCTGGTGGATCGCAACGGGATCACCCCAACGCATGTCGGCCGTTTGCCGGCCCAATGCGCGGCGCTGTGCGATTGGAACATGCGCTTTTTTGATCTGGCGGCCACGGCCTGCATGGAGAAGTCGAAGGCGGCGGCGGCCCACGCGCTCATGCTCGACCCCCTGACGGCGGCGGTGTGCTGTCCGGCGGAGATCAAGGCGATGACCGAGGAGCTGTTCAAGGCGGAGAAGGCGTTTTTGCCGGGTTATAAGTAAGACAACGATTCATCACGAAGGATGGCGTATATGAAAAAGGCATTGGTGGTGTGGGGTGGATGGAATGGACATGAACCCAAGCAGACGACCGACATTGCGGGCGAGCTGTTGCGGGCGGCGGGGTTTGAGGTGGAGGTCCATGACAACATGGAGGTCTACAAAGACGCCGAGAAGATGAAGGCGCTGAGCCTGGTGGTGCCGTGCTGGACCATGGGCCAGATCACGGCTGAGCAGGAAAAGGGGCTGATGGATGCCGTGGCTTCCGGGGTGGGCCTGGCGGGGTGGCACGGGGGAATGTGCGATGCGTTCCGCCAGAATACGAGTTACCAGTTCATGACCGGTGGCCAGTGGGTGTCGCATCCGGGCGGGATTGTGGACTACACGGTCAATATCATCAATCATCAGGACCCGATCACGAAGGATTTGAAAGACTTCGCGATGAAGTCCGAGCAATATTACATGCACACGGATCCGGGCAACCAGGTGCTGGCCACCACAACCTTCTCCGACCAGTATGGCACGCCGTGGATCAAGGGCACCGTGATGCCCGTGGTGTGGAAGCGGCAGTGGGGGCAGGGCCGGGTGTTTTATACGTCCCTCGGCCACGTGGCGAAGGACTTCGAGGTTCCCGAGGCCCGCGAGATTCTGCGGCGCGGGATGGTGTGGGCGGCGCGATAATTAAATGGAAGTGGCATGCGTATGATCAAGATGACAGCTCGGGCGCTGGCGGTTCTTCTGGCTCTTTCGGGCGTGGCTCGCGCCGACGGGTTTAATCCGTCCGTGGTGCCGACGTCGGCCGTCTGGATCCTGCACGTGGACATGAGCGGGCTGAAAGGCCTGGCCGTGGGCCGGTCCTTGATGGCCCATCCTCAAGTGGCGGATTCTCCCCAGCTGGCGGATTTCACAACCCGCTTCGGGCTGGATCCCCGGCGGGATCTTCGGGGGGTGACCTTTTACACCGTGAGCACGGGCCGGCTGGATGCGGTGGCGGTCATCGATCCCGAGCCGGCCTCGGCCGCCCGGCTCCAGGCCTGGCGCGAGGCAGGCGGGTTCACGGGGCAGGCGTATGGAACGCATACGATCTATAACCGTTCCACCGGACAGGGAATTCCCTTTCATGCCGTGGTCGCGGACGGTCGGATTGTGACGGCGCTGGCGGTGGACGGCGTGCGGCGCGGGTTGGATGTGCTGGACCGAAAAACCGCGCCTCTGGCGCTTTCGGCCTTTCCCGCGCTGGCGGATCGGAAGAGTGGCGCGGGGGCGATTTTCCTGCTCGCGGGCCGGGCGTTCGGCCCCGAGATGCAGGGCCTGCTGCCCCAGATTTCGATGCTGCGGAAGGCTGGCAGCTTGTGTCTGACGTTGGGGGAAAAAGGGGGCCAGGTGGCGGCCGTTCTTTCCGTGTCTGCGGAAGAGGAGCCGGAAGCGGAGCGGTTGCAGAACACGCTGCTGGCGTTTGTGGAAATTGGCCGCGCCATGGCCGCCAACGATAGCCGCCCGGATCCCGCGCAGTCGGTGACGGTGACCCGCGAGGGGAAGATGGTCCACGCCGAGGGGGCGTGGAAAATCGACGAGATTTTGAAAATGATGGGCGGCCCACGGGCTCCCTAATCAGGAAAAACGATGAAACAGACACGGATGATGGTGGTGGGGATGGCGCTTGTCGCCCTGGTTTCCATGGCGCGAGCGGATGTCGAGGGTGAAGCGCGGGCCCGGGCGGCATCCGCATTCCGCGGGAAAAACGTGGCGGTGGATCCGGCGCCGGATGGCACTATTTTCTGCGAAGCCGAGGAATTTACCGTGGAGCAGCCCGGTTCGGCCAAGGGGTCGTCCGGTCCGGTGCCGGGCTGGAAGGCCGGTTATTGGGGGCAGAACTATTACGCCGCCACCTTTGCCAACACCTTTCTCAGTCGCAAAGGGTTTCTCGGCGCACCGGAAACCTGTGATCCGGCGTCCGTCGCCACCATCACCGTCAATGTCAAGGAGGCCGGAAAATACCTGGTCCTGGCTCGCTACGAGGCGACATACCGGTTCGAGACGCAGTTCAAGGTCAAGGTGGAACAAAACAGCAAGACGCTGCTCGACCGTCTGTACGGCGCCCGCAAGAACGTCAAGATCTGGGCGTTTGGCACCAAGCTCAAGGACGAGGAGGCCTGGTCGTGGGGCGCGGTGGAGAACATCGTCTGGGAAGGGCATGACGCGGCGGTGGAGTTGAAGCCCGGACTGGCGAAAATCACGCTGATGGCCGGCCCGCAGCCCGCCCCGCAGGCCCGGCGCAACGTGGACCTGGTGATGCTGACGAGGGACGAAGCGCAGGTTAAATTGCGCATTGAGAAGGAGGGGTATCTGCCGCTCGATGGCATGCTCACGCAGGCGGGCGATGTGTTCATGAAGGTGAACAACGCCGGCGCCGCCAAGGTGACCGTCAAGAGCCTCGAGTTCACGGGCGGCCCCATGCAGCAGCATTCGCCGTATTGGGTGCATCTGCGCAACTGGAAGCCGGTGACCGCCGACGTTGAGGCCGGCAAGACGACGGAGTGGATCGACGTGGGCGGCACGATGGACACGCTGAACGACGGCCAGTGGGGGTTCACGGCCAGCGGCCCGTGCAAGCTGGAGTTCGGCGTGAAGAATGCCGCCGGACAGATCCGGTCGGTTCGGACCTTTTCCGCCAGCGGCGCCCTGCCGCTGGTGAGCTGGGCCGATGCCCGGTATAGCGGCAAGTTCCAGACCCCGGACGAGGCGACCCGGGAGCTATTCGATTACCTCAAGAGCCTGCCGGCGCACGGCAAGAAAATCCAGCAAACCCGGATCAGCGCCGTGGGCGGGATGTCGAAGGAGTTTTTTGATTTCTTTGGGCTGAACCAGCCCGTCAACGGGGTGGGCATCGAGGCGGATTGCCGCGCGCTGTCGATGGCCAAAATGCAGGAGACGTATGGCGACAAGATGAGCGAGGCGGATCGCAAGGCCCATTTGATCATGAGCCTGGGCGACGAGATCAGCCTGCCCGAGCCGGCGGCCGCCACGGCCAGCGCGGGGTTTGTCGCGTTTCTCAAAGCGCAGGGCGCGAAAGCCGACGACGTGGATCCGGCGGCGGGCGGGGATTGGGTGAAAATTGTCTACCCGGCGAATTTGAAGAACGCCGCGGCGGCCGCGGCGCTCAAGACGTCCAAGCCCGGTCTCTATTACTGGGCGCATCGCTACCTGTATGCGTATGGCATCCAGACCATCAAGGAGCAGACGGACCTGCTGCGCAAGCTGCTTCCCAATGTCCAGGTCGGGGCGAATTTTTCTCCGCACCATGGCGGTGGCGAGTACACCTATCTGGGAGAAGTCTTCAAATGGGTGACCTGTTTCCGTGAGGGCGGCCTGACCTTGCCGTGGAGCGAGGATTACATCTGGCAGGTGCCGGTCGGCTCGCCCCAGATGAACGCCATCAATCTCGACCTGTTTCGCGCAGGGCAGCGCGGTAAACCGGAGCGCAAGATCATGTATTACGTCATGCCGCACAGCCCCGGCAACGTGCCGTCGATGTGGCGGCGGCTTTGGCACAATGCCCTCGGGCATGGGGCGACGATGCTGAACCTGTTCGAGTTCGAGCCGGTCTGGGCGGCGTACACCGAGAACCATGTCACCGGCAAGGAGATGTATGCCGAGGTGCTTCGCGGCATCCGGGAGCTGGGTTTGTACGAGGACATCATCCAGACGGGGGCGCGGCGGCCGGCGGAGGCGGCCCTGTGGTTCAGCGAGACGGGGGATATCTGGCGGGACAACACGCCGAGTTTCGGCGCCGCCAAGCGGGCCCTGTACATTGCCATTCTGGGGCAGCAGGTGCCTCTGGATTTTGTGGTTGAACAGGACGCGGCCGACGGCACGCTGGGGAAATACCGCGTGCTGTACCTGACCGACAATCATGTCAGTCAGGCGGCCTCCGTGAAGCTGGCGGACTGGGTGAAGGCCGGCGGCAAGCTGTTCGCCACGGCGGGAGCCGGGATGTTCGATGAGCGCAACCAGCCGAACAAGGTCCTGCGCGAGCTTCTGGGCGTGGAGCCCGGCGAACTCGTCAAGCCGGATGCCGAGCAGGTGCATTTCATCAAGCAGGATTTGCGCTTCGTCAAGCCGCTCGGGGAGGTCACGCTGGCGGACCCGGTCGCGACGTTCCCCGTGTTCGGGGTGATCGGCAAATTCAAGCCGGCCGCCGATGCGAAGATCGGCGGAACGTTCGCCGACGGCTCGCCCGCCATCGCCCGCCGACCGGTCGGCAAAGGCGAGGTCACGATCTGCGCCTTCCTGCCCGGGCTGAGCTATTTCTTCCCGGCCACGCCGGTGAAGCCTCTGGACCGGGGGTCCAGCGAAGAGGCGATGGCCCATTTCCTGCCGGTGGCCTATGACTGGAACGTGGGCAGCCTGGTGGGTGCGCCCGCCGCGGGGCTGGTTCGTCCGGTGGTGGTGAGCGAAAAGCTGGTGGCGTGTTCGGTGATCGAGGCCAAGTCCGGGGTGGCGCTGGTGCTGGAGAATTGGAGCGGCAAGCCCGTGAAGGGGCTGACGCTGACGGTTAACATTCCGGTGCCGGGCGCATCCGCCACGCTGGCGAGCGGCAATCCCGTCAAGGCTGAAAAGGCCGGCGGCACGGTGGTCTTTACGGTCGACCTGGATGTGGCCGACACGTTGATCCTGAGATAGGATATGGCGAAGATCGACATTATTCCGGTTATCCCTTTTGATGAGGGGGTGGCGCAGGGGAAGGCGTTGGGCCGGCAGGAACTACGGGCCCGCACCGCCGCCGCCCTACGCGGACGTTATCTCAAGGCCACCCTGGGGGCGATGTCCCGGACCGGGCTCGCCCGCGAGGTGATGGCGCGGCTGGAGACGCCGCCGGATTATGGCCGGTATCCGGAGCTCGAGGACCTTTATCCGGAGAAGCTCGATGAATTGCGGGGCCTGGCCGAAGGCTCGGCGTGTACCCTGCCCGAGGCGGCGGTTTACAGTTATGTTTGCTTCCGCCAGCACATCGAGGATTGGTATTGGCGCCATCAGGTTTGCGGCGAGCCGGGGCATTGTTCGGGCGTGATGTTCGATGGGCCGGATGGCGTGATCGGCGGGCAGAGTTCGGAGAGCTTGCCGCCGCCGGCGCCGGTCCGCTACCGCTGGCGGCCGCCCCCGCCGCACGCCCTGTTGCGGCAGCTCAAGGCGGACCGCCCGCCGCTGGCGCTTCGCAAGCCGCGCACGGGCTATATCGAGAGCTGGGGCGTGGGAAACGAGAAAGGGGTGGCCTTGCTCTGCGGCGTCTCGTGCAGCGTGCTGCTGGACGAGCCGATCGAGGACACCTGGCCGATCGGGCCGGTGCCGCTGCTGCGGTTCGCGGGCAATGTCCGCGAGTTGGCCGCGCTGTATGAGCGCTACACGTTGCATAACTGGTCGCGGGTGAATCAGATCTGGGCAGACACCTCCGGCCAGGCGGTGGCGGTGGAGAAATGTTTCCGCCGCATTGGCCTGCGCTGGATCGGTCCGGATCGCACCTTGTGGGTCACCGAAGGGCATTATGAATCGCCGGAGATGGCCGCCTATATGCGCGCCAAACGGCTGGAGTATCTCCGGCGGACGGGCAAGGACCTGGGCGCCGAGGATATGCAGTATGCGACCGACTGCCACGTGCGGTTCACCCGGCTGGCCGAGCTTTGTCACCTGCCGTTGGGCCGGGGCTACAAGCATATCCGCCGCGTGCTGACGGATCATGCGCCCTTTCCGCGCGCCATTTGCCGGCATGGCGGGCCGGATACCGCGCCGTATGACCGATCGGTGACGCTGAATAGCCGGTTTGAGGATGTGACGCACAACCGGCAGTTCATTCGCAAGTGGATTTCCTGGAAAAAATTTCCGTGTGAAGTGCCGGAGACGGTGGTTCAGTATCCCGTCCCGCCGAAAGAGAAAACAAGAGCAGGCCGACGACCTGAGCGGAAGGGCCTGCATCAGAAGCGAAAATGAAAACCGGAGGCTTGTCGGGGGATTGATGACTATGACAAGGCGGGGCCAAGCAGGTTCAGGGACTATCCGGCGCGCGGCGGCCGTGCTCCTCTGCCTGTTTTCCGGTTGTGCCACGAGCAGCCTCTTCAATCCCTATCCCACCCAGACGGCGCCCCTGATCCGGCGGATGGAGCAGGGCCAGACGGTGGAAACCGGAAACGTGTTCGGACGCCGGATCCTGGGGCGGGACCGGATCCTCTACCGGATGGAGCAGGGGCGGCTCGCCCAGATCCAGGGCGATTGGGCGGCCAGTCGCGCCGCTTATGAGGAGTCGATCGCGGCGGTGCGGGAAATGGATGGCCGGGCCGTGGTCAGCGTGTCCGACATGGCGGGGAAAACATCGGCCCTGATGATCAACGACAACGCGATTCCCTATTCGGGGGATGGGTATGAGCGCGTCATGCTGCATCACGAACAGGCGTTGAATTACCTGTTTGCCGGTGATGTGGAAGGCGCGGGTGTGGAGGTGCGCCTGGCCTCGGCCCAGCAGGCCGAGGCGCTCAAGCGCCGGGCCCTGGAGGTGGCCGAGGCGCAGGATCGGGCGAGGCGGGAGGGCATCCCCGAGGTCCAGTCAGGCGATTTGAACACCCTGTATGCCAGGCTGGACGCCGTGGCGGGCCGCGTGAAGGATTCGTTCCAGAATGCCTATACGTTTTACATGTCGGCGGTGGTGCGGGAGATGTTGGACGATCCTGGCGGGGCCTACATTGATTACAAGAAGGCGGCGGAGATCGAGCCGGCCAATCCCTATGTCCGCGCCGATGTGCGGCGGCTGGCCGAGACGCTGGGCATGGAGGAGGAGTCTGCGGCGTTCCGCGCCCGATGGCCCGAGGCGGTTCCCCGGCGTGTGCCGCCCGGGCAGGGCGAGGTGATTGTCTTTTTCGAGGACGGGTTCCTGCCCGCCCGGCGTGAGTTTTCGGTGTTCATTCCGTTGTTCGGGTCGGGGGGGTGGACGTCGATCGCCCTGCCGGTTTATCCGCGCGTGCGGGAGTTTGCACAGGCCGTGACCGTGCAGCTGGACTCGGGCGCGGCGGGCGACACGGCGCTGATCTGTGACTTGAACGCCCTGGCGGCCCGGGCGTTACGGGAGCGGATGCCCGCCATCCTGACCCGTCAGGTGGTTCGCGCGACCGCCAAGGCGATGGTCCCGAGCCTGGCCCGCGGGGGTGAGGCGGATATTCTGACGATCATCATGAGCCTGTACAGTTTGATTTCCGAACGGGCGGATCTGCGGAGCTGGACGACCTTGCCGCAGGCCGCGCAGATCATGCGGACCGCCTGCCCTCCGGGTCACCAGGTGATAACGTTGACGCATCGGGGCACGGGTGCCCGGGTGGTCTGCGACGTGGAGATCAAGCCCGGCGGGCGCACCATTGTGTGGGCCGTGCGTTCCGGCGGGCGGTTGACGGCGCGGGCTGTGGCATTTGGAGCGGATGGGCGGCCCTGAGGTCCATTTTGGGATTGACCCTGCTGGCGGGGGGCATATGCTGGGAACGGATTGAATGGTTTCGTGCTTCCGGCGTCCAAGAAGGTGTTAAATACGGAGGTTCATATGCACAGGCGTATCAAGGGAATGGCGTTGGGCGCGGGAGTGGCGGCCTGCCTGGCCGGAGTTTCAGGGTGTATCCAGAAGACATCCGGCACGGAAGTGGTGGGCGTGATGACCACGGCCCCGGACGGGACGTCGGAGTTGAGTCGGGCGGTGATCGTCAATAACACGAAGCTGGCTCGTCACATCCAAGTGGTGGATGTGCGCCATGAATACGCGGGCGATCTGCTCAAGGCGAGCCTCACGTTGACGTCCAAATACGAGGGTACGCTTCAGTTTCAATATAAATTCGCCTGGTTCAATGACGCCGGCCTGGAAGTCAATCCGGATACCGACGCCTGGACCCCGGTGGTGCTGCACGGCAACGAAACACGGACGGTGCAGGGGGTGGCCCCGGGTCCGGAGGTGAAGGCGTTCAAGGTGAATATTCGCAACTGATCCCCGGAAGCGGGGTTGGAGAGGACGAGAGCCATGAAAAGAGTCACGGGAATCGGGATGGTGGTGATCGCGGGCGCGCTGGTGCTGACGGCCGGTTGCATGGGAACCAAGGTCCAGTATGGCGATGCGACGTCGGCCGAGCCGCTGAGCACGGATTTCGGATCGTCCGATCTGCAGCAGATCGCGGCCACGATGGTGGATTCGCTTCTGGCGGATCCCGGGGTGCGCGCCGCGTCGACGGCCCGCAAGCCGGTGCTGCTGGTGGACAAGGTCAAGAACAAGACCTTGCAGCATATTGACACGGAGTCGCTCACGGATTCGATCCGGACCAAGCTGATCCAGTCGGGCAAGTTCAGCTTTATCGACCGCACCACGGACCAGTCGGCGCTGGATGAGTTCAACGCCCAGAAGGAGAGCGGGCTGGTGGATCCGGCGAAGGCCGTGCCGATGGGTACGCAATCCGGAGCGGAGTACATCCTGACCGCCAACCTGGCCCAGATCGAGCAGCAGGTCGGGAGCAAGACCGATGTGTATTACAAGTTCACGATGAATCTGAAGAATCTGCGGACCGGGATCCTCGACTGGGCCAACGAGAAGGAAATCCGCAAGGTCGCCACGCGGTCGTGGCTGGGGCGTTGATCGTCATTTATAGAAAGGGAACATCATGAAGCGGATGACATTTGGGTTTGTTTTGATGGCGGGCCTGGCGTTCGGCCTGGCGGGAACCGCGGCGGCGCAGGATCGGGCGGGGCTGGCGCTGGGCGGCTTTTACGAGACGCGGATCGACAACAACGTGGCGAATGAGGATCTTTCGTTCGACTATTATGGCGTGCGGTTGCAGGTGCGGGACGCACGCTGGTTCGATGTGTTTGTGGATGTCGGCCTGCAGTCGGCGGAATGGGCCGATTACAAGGCGGACGGCTCGGGTACGGTCGGTCTGGGCGGCACCTTCTGGATGGTGCGCGCGGAGGATTTGATGATTCCGCTGGACCTGGGTCTGTTCGGTAGCGTGCATCGGGGTGACGTGGACTTCAAAGAGGCGGGCGTGACGGAGAACGGCACCTACACCAGGATTCTGGGGCAGGGCGTGATCCGGGCTGCGGGGTACGGCATGGTGAAGCCGTTTGCGCGGGTTGGCGTCATGAATTCCAAGCTCGACGTCTCGGGCCTCGGGCCGGACAGCGATTGGGATGTGCTGAATCCTGCCATTAATGTGGGCCTGGAATTAGAGCCCTCCGAGCAGTTCACGCTGACCGTGGAAGGCAATTATTCCGAAAGCGTGGGGCTCGGCATCCGCTGCGACTTCTGGTTTTAGCCGTGATGGCGCATCAGGCGGCGGTTGCGGTAATAGAGCACGATGTCCGCAGCCACCATGGCGGCATTGAGCGCGTATAGGAAGGTCACGGGATCGCGGCTGTGAAGCACTTTGTGGGTGACGCCCGACAGGTAGCCGATCAGGACGATCACCAGGAACCCCAGGCTCTTCCCGCCGTTTTGGCGGGAGCGCCATGACTTGCGGAGCGCAAACGGCCACGCGGCTCCGAAGCACACCAGCATGATGATTTCAAAGATGCTCATATCAGGACTTACTTTCGTTGGGTTGGGCTGCGGACAGCCCGAAGAATTTCAAAATACGTAACATGAACTGACGTCCTTTTTGTGTTTCGGCGCTGTCGCTGCCGGGGGCCGCGCCCGCGCCGGCCGCGATTTCCCCCCGCACCTGGTCGCGGTTCGCGAGCACCCGTCCCAGGTATTCGGCCATGTCCGGCTTGGCCTGCAAGACACTGGCGAAAGAGGCCTTATCCAGCTCCATGACCATGGCGTCCCCCAGGGCGGTGATGGTGGCCGAGCGGCCTTCCCCGGTGAGCAGGGATCGTTCTCCAAAGAACTGCCCCGGCCCCAGCTCGCCGACGGAGACCCGGGCCCGGCCCGGTTGATCGACGAACACGCCGACCCGGCCGGACTCGATGAAGAACAGCGAATGGCCGGGCTCGCCCTGGCGGACGACGTTCTCCCCGGCGGCGAAGATCCGGGACCGGCAACCGGCGGCCAGGGTCAGGCGTTCTTCGCCGGACAAGGTCGCGAACAGGTCCACGCCGGCGATGAGGCGTGCGGTGCGCTGGAGGCGGTCGTGTTCCCGGGCGAGATCGTCCTCGCGGGTGATATGCCGGGCGCGGACATCGCGGATGGGATAGGGGATGGCGATCCCGGCGCGGCTCAGGCGGTACCAGATGAGGTTCATGAGGTCGGCGCGGATGTCGTCCATTTTGGCGTAATCGTGGACGTAGAAGAGGATTTCATAGACCACCGCAAAGTCGGCGTAATTGACCAGGCGGACTTTGGGCGCGGGTTCGGCATCGATGCCCGGCACGTCGCGCACGGCGTCGAGGAACATTTGGCGCACGAGGTTGGGTGGTGTTTCGTAACCGATGCCGATGTCGACCTTGATGCGGAGCTCCGGGGTGGGGCGGGAGAAGTTGATGACAATTTCCTTCGACAACGTGGAGTTGGGGACAATGATGTCCTCCAGATTCTTGGTTTGAAGCCGCGTTGAACGCCAGGTGATGTCCGTGACTTTGCCGATGAGCGGGCCCACGGAAATCCAGTCGCCGATGGAGAAGGAGTCCTCCGAGTTGAGGGCGAGGCCGGCGGCCAGATTGCCGAGCGTATCCTGGGTGGCATTGCCGAGGACGTAGCCCACGATGATGGAGGAGACGGCCAGCACGTTGAAGTTGATGCCGGGGAAGAAGGCCTTGACGATGAAGGCGAGAAAGACGGCGGAGAGGACGAACCGCGCGATATCGCGCAACACGACGGGCACGGGTTTCCGGCCCTGCCGGATGAAGAGGAAGTCGAGCACGCCGATTTCCGTGATCCGCAATGTCAGGAAGATGGTGAAGAACACCACGGCCGCAGTGAAGGCCCGGGGTATTTCGGGGTGAATCAGCGCCAGGCTGTCGCCGAGCAAAGACCGGATGATGCAGGCGAGGCCGAGCAGGTTGATCGGGAGGGACAGGCGCCGCACCAGCGAACGCCCCTGCCCGAGGCGCAGGAGCACCAGCAGGGCGCCGTAGGCGACGGCCGCCAGGAGAAGGCGGGGCCCGGCGTCATGAAGGGAGAGGCGGGAACAGGCTTCTACCAGCCGGTCAATCAGATGTTCGGCGGCCACTTCGGGAACGGCGTTGGTCGTCATGGGGCGGGGCTCCTTTCATCGGCGTCTTCGTCATCGGGCGGGGCCGCCGGCTCTTCCGCGTGGCGGGGGCCGATCGCAGAAGCATCCGGTGGGCGAGTGGGGAAAACAACATAAAACGGGATGAAGAGCGAGTCCAGCGCCGCCGGCTTGTCGGGCGCGGCGAGGATGCGGCGGATATCGGCCGGGCCAATGTCCGCTTTGTAGATGGCGCCCGAGCGGATGGCGGAGAAGCGGTTGGAGGGAAAGAGCCGGACGTCGTCGCCGACGCAGATCATGGGCAGGCGGGTGGTTTCCCGGGCGAGGTAGGCGGGGAGCTCCAGCCGGTCGACCCGGATCGTGCCGCCGGAGACGAGCCGGATCTGGCTGGCGTATTTTTCCTTGTAGTGCGCGAGCTGGTCCGGCGTCATCGTGGGTTGCGGGCGGGGATAGAAAGCGCGTTTGGCGCCGGCGTCCTGCAGGACGCGGGTCATGGCGTAGGCGGGAGAGGAGGGAAATGCCGGCCGGACGAGGAATTGGAAATCCCACAGGATGACGAAGGTCGCGAGCGCGAACAGGACCCGCAGGCGGTCCCGGCTGGCGTGACGCAGGCCCGCGAACAGGCCGCCGGCGAGCAGGAGGAGCCCTGCGGCGGCGAATCCGAGGCGGGGCTTGATCAGGGCGTCGGCCATGAGACCCAGAATCAACGCCAGGGGCACGAGCAGGACGATGACGGACTGGAGTATTTTCCGGGCGATGCGCTCAAGGGCCGGATGATCGAAGGCGGCGACCAGCAACGCGGCGGCGGCGGCGGCGAGAAGCGGGAACGAGGGGAGCAGGTAGCGGGTGCGGGTGAGGTTGGCCGGGGAGAAGACGAGCAGCAGGAGCGCGTACCAGGCGAGGATGAAGAGAAAGGCGGGCGCCTGGCTCGTCACTGTGCGTTTCAGGGCCGGGCGGTTGACGATCAGGCCGGCTACCAGGAGGAGCGACCAGGGGAAGAACGAAAAGAGGAGGCCCAGCGAATAGCTGGACAGGTTTCCGGCCACCTGTCGGGCGGAACTGGAAACCCGGTTCCCCACCTGGTCCTGCAGGAATCCCTGGACCGCGAGATCGCCATATTTGACATAGACGGCCACGAACCAGGCCAGGGCCAGCGCCAGGCCGACCAGCATGGGCAGGGGCTGCCACAGGGCTCGAAGTTTGGCAGCCCGGTTGCGCCGGGCCAGCGCGAACAGGAACGCAAAGGCGAGGAGGAGAATGCCCAGCATGCCTTTTGAGGCGACGGCCAGGCCGGCGCCGACATAGGCGCACCAGGCGTCGCCGGGGCGGGGGCGGTCATCGAGCAGCAGGCCGGCGAACCCGGAGAGGCCGAGCAGGGCGAACAGGGTGAGAAACACATCCGGCGTGGCCCGCATGGAAGCGGTGATCAGGTCGAGGTTGGCCGCCAGGATCAGCACGGTGGTGAAGGCGATGGCGGGGGCGGTGAACAGGCGGCGGGAGAGGCGAAAGGCGAGGAGGAGGATGCCGAGCCCGGCGAGGAGCGAGGCGAGGCGGGAGGTGAGCACGGAGATGCCGAAGGCGCGGAAGCCGGCGAGGATCATCCAGTAGGAGAGGACCGGCTTGTTGAACCGGGGGGAGCCGTCGGCGTAGGCGGGGGTGAGCAGGTTGCCGGTCTCATGCATGCGGATGGCGCTGTCGGTGTAGAAGTGCTCGTCCCCGAAAAAATAGGCCTGGAAATCGGGCATGATGCAAAGGAGTCCGGCCGCGAAGACGGCGAGCACCAGCGCCAGCGTCCAGGCGCGGACGGGCGGAGCGGAGGGAACGGGGCTGGCGGTTTTTTCAGACACGGCAGGGAGCATAGCGAAAGCCCGGGGGAAAGGAAAGCGAGAGATGCGCCCCTTCACCGGCCCCCGCGTTGCGTCACAATTATTGACACCGAAGAGAGTGGGCGCATGAGCGACGAATATAGCCGTTGCGTCAAAATGACGACACCCAAAGAATGTAGGCATGATAATGAGTAAAGAGTCGACTAGGGAATACACGGCCCGGATTCGAGACCG
>CAMDGM010000046.1 GCA_945898015.1 PVC group bacterium
CGGCTCAACCGTGGTGGTCTCCATGGTGGACCAGTCCCGGGATTCCCTGGACCCCGCCCACACCGTCTACGAGGAAATCACCGGCGGATCAGAGACCGTCAGCCTGGCCGGCCGCGACATGAACGGCCGCGCCTACTGCAGCCGCTTCAACTTCAAGGGCGCCGAACAGCAGAAGCGGGTCGGCCAGCTATCAGGCGGCGAACGCAACCGCGTGCACCTCGCCAAGCTGCTCAAAAGCGGCGGCAACCTGCTCCTGCTGGACGAGCCCACGAACGATCTGGACGTCAGCACGCTCCGCTCGCTCGAGGAAGCCATTCTCGGGTTCGGCGGCTGCGCCATGGTCATCAGCCATGACCGCTGGTTCCTGGACCGCGTCGCCACCCATATCCTCGCCTTCGAAGGCGACAGCAAGGTCACCTGGTTCGAGGGCAACTACCAGGACTATCACGAACAACGCCGTAAACTGCTCGGCGACGCGGCCGACCGCCCCACCCGCATCCGCTTCCGGCCCATCCGACACGGGTAAGGGTCAACCGCCGCCTTCCCCGTCTTTCCGCTCACTTCTCGCGATACACCACCACCGGCCCCATCAGCCCGCCGGTGCCCAGTTCGTTCAGGGACGTGCGCTCGCAAAGGATCGTGAACTGGTTGGCGCCGGCCTTCAGGGCTTCGGTGACGTCAAACTGCGCCGGCTGACAGTACCCGCTGAAGGCGTCCTTGCCCTCACCCTTGTCCGGCGTGACAAATTTCACCGGGACCCCGTTCACGAAAACCTTCGCGCTGCCGTCGGTCGAGCCGATCCACAGGAAGATCTTCTTGCCCACTGGCGGAGCGGGAAACTGCTGCGAGGCCCGGTACGCCATCCGGCCGGAGCGCCCCGAGGGCGCGTCCGTCAGGGCGAAATGATGCCCCAGCGACGACCAGGTGTCGCGTGCCACCTGCGTGACCGGCCAGTCCTTGTCGTTGAAACCGGGCGCCGTCCACGGCAGCGAGTCGGTTTCGGCGCCCGGGTTATGCTTCCACTTCCACTCGAGCATCGGCTTGCCGTGCCGGGCGTACTCACGCTCCATCCGCGAACCGTCCTTGTAGCCGAGGCTGACGAACGCATCGCTCCAGGACGGGTTCCCGTGGCGTCCTTGAATATACCCATCGGGCGAGTATGCGCCCGCGATGTAGCGACCCCCGCTGACCGGCACGTGATACATCCGCTGCATGTTCCGGACCCCCCAGCGCCAGGACTCATAGTCCTCCGCCAGGTTGACCAGCTTGCCTGCGGCCCAGTCGCGGCGCATCTGCATGTAAAGCTCGAACAGGCTGAACGACTCGTCGATGAGCGTCACCCGCCGGTACTCCATGGGCGTGCGGCACACCGCCAGCGCGGTGTTGATATTCGTCCGAGCGGCGCCCATCACCTCGGGCGTGAAGATCTTCAGGTAGCCGAAGGGGCTGCCCGCGTTCTCGTTGGCGTCCAGGTACGCCTGATCGACTCCCATCCAATAGCGGCGCATCGGTTCGGCCGCCGCGCCATAGAACGTCGGCCACAGCTCGGCAAGGATATCCTCGGGCTTTTCCTGCGCATGGAAAGTCATGCGGATCGACAGGTAGTAGCCCGGCATCATCGACTCCCAGCCGTTCATGTACTCGGGCCCCCACTCGTCGAGCTTGTTCTGGAGCAGGAACGCGATGTCGTGGCTCCACTTGGCGATGAACGGACACGGCGCGCTGAGCTCGGCCAGGTTGATGCCGTACCAGTAGGCATTGATCCGGGCGCCCGTCTTGTTCCAGCCCTGCACCAGGTCCCGCAGCGCGGTTTGGTTCGGATGGTTGGTCCAGTTCATCGGATAGTGCCGGTTGAAGTCGATCGGGCAGATCACGATCCGGAAGTCGGCGGGCACCGGCTGCTTGGCTGGCGGCAGGCTCTTGTTCACATAGGCCTGATCCCCGAACGCAACATCGGGATATTTCGCGCGGACCCGGTCGGCGATTCGCTTGTGCATCGCCATGCATCGGTCCGTCACCGACCAGCGGCCCGCCGCCTGCTCCCAGACGCGGGGTTCGGGATCGTAGGGACGGGCCATCGGGTCCTCGGTGGGCACCTGGCCGTCGCTCGGCACAATCGAGTAGCCGGGCCTCAGTCCGAACTTGCGCATCGGCTCGTACGCCTGGTCCAGTTGGGCGATGATCTGCGTGGCGATATGCTCGGCCACATCGGGATGAATCAGGCGCAGGGCCCCCGCGTGCGACCACTCCGGGTGGGCCTCGCGGTCATTCTTGGTAAAGAAATGCTCGAACGACCCGTCGCCCTGGACCAGCCAGACCACCGGACCCTGTTCGCCATTCAGCCGGTTGCGCCGGTTGAAATCGGCCCCGCCGCTATACTTCCACCGCCAGATCGTGGCCGGGACGATCTTCTCGTCCATCACCGGAACCGTCAAGGTCGGCACGTCCGGCACCACTTCACCCAAATCCGTGGGCATGAACCAGCGGCAGCCCAACTGGTGCAGCAGTTCGTAGACCGCGTAGCTCGTCCCGACCTCCGTCTCGCCGTACAGCCCGATCCCGCGGCGTTCGGTGGCCACGACGCGAAACCCGAACAGGCCGGCCTTCGTGACGCCCACCGGCCCGAAGACCTTCTGGGCTTCGCTCCCGATGTAGACCGGAAGCCGCTTCTCCCTGGCCGGCAGCCCTTCGACGATCTCGACCTGGCTCCCGCTCATCTTGCCCAGGTAAAGCGCCAGATCCTTGATCGACTCGCGGAAGATCGTACGGCGCTCTTGCAGCATTTGGACCGCCTTCAATGGCAGTTCGGGCGGCAAATCCTTCACCTCATTGGTCCACCCGACCGGAGCGACGATCACACACATCGCCTCGCCCTTCTCCGCCAGGCGCACCTGCGCGGCGCTCGTGTTCCCCGCCGCCAGCACAACGGCGGCCCCAACGGCTGTACTCAACCTCATCAGCTTGCCTGTCATCTTCATATTGTCCCTTTCCCGGTTTCCGAATCTTTCTTTAAATCCAGAGCTTCACGTCCTGATCTCCATTTCCAGAACCGTCAGGCTCGCGGGTGGCAGGGTGATCGTGGTGGACAGCGGCACCCGCTTCACGTCAAGCCCGACCCGGTTCGGGTGGTCGAGGGTGTTTTCAGCCAGACGATCTTCCCCGCCAGTCAGACGGCGCAGGGTCATCTCCTTCCCCACAGGCGCCAGCCCGTGCAGGTCCAGTTGCACCGTCAGGGGACGGTCGGCCAATTTCTGGACGATGGAAAGCGTCAACTTCCGGCGCGCGTCGTCCACGGTGGCGACCACATCGAGCGCCTCGACGTCGTCAAAATGCACCAGGCTGGGGCGCGTCTCGTCCTTCGCCTTCTCCGGATCCACAATGCCGCAGAAGAACCGCTCGTGTTTGGCCTTGAACACAGGACCGTCCACCACCGTCTCCACCACGCGGCCCGCATGCGTGTCCCGCATCAGTTGCTGCGGATACCAGATGGTCTGCCGCACCAGGCGGTCACGGTCGGTGAAAAGGCTCCCCAGGGTGTTGACCGCCAGGGAGATGCAGGACAGGTCGATCGATTTGGCATTTCGAAGAACCACGTGAAGCAATGAGGCCACCGTCAAGGCGTCGGTATAGTTGTAGATCTCCTCCAGGTCCCGGATCGAATCATGCCCCGTCCGGTACCAGACGTTCCACTCGTCAAACGCGATCCCCGGACGCCGGCTGACCACGGGCAGGCCGCCGAGCTCGCGATGCGCGCGGGAATGAACGCCCAGCGGAATATCCATCGCCTCGTCAATCAGCTGATTGGCGGCGGCAATATATTGCTCGCAGATGCGGCTGGCGGCCATTGAATCGGCAAACACCGGCCGGCCGAAATAGTTGTGCATGCTGATCATGTCCGCCTGCCCGATCAGCCGGAACAGCACGGTGCGATCCCATTCCGGATCCGGCCGGCCCAGCCCGCAGACGACCACCCGGATCGAGGGATCCACCCGCTTCATCTGGAGGATCGCCTCCGCGCACCACACGGCGTATTCGGCGGCCGTCTTCTGCCCCACCTGCCAATTGCCGTAAATCTCGTTGCCCAGCCCGAACAGCTTCACGCCATACGGCTCCTCGCGGCCATGCGCCCGCCGCAAATCGGCGTACTGGGTCGGCGTGGTGGCGTTCAGGTACTCCACCAGGTTGGCGGCATCCTCCGGCGTTTGCGAGTGCGCGTTGACCGTCAGGTAAAGCTGCGCGCCCAGCTCCCGGCACAGATTCCAGGCCTCGGGAATGCCGAAGGCGGTGGACTGCGGCACATTCATCCTCCGGAAAAGCTTGGCCCGCGGCCGGTCCGCGACCGGGCCCACCAGCTCCTGCCAATCAAAATAGGAGGCCGCACAGCCGCCGGGATATCGCAGAAAGCCCGGACGCAACTCCCGGAGCGCGTCCAGAACGTCCGTGCGGACTCCGTCGGCGCGCGCCCGGGAACTGGCGGGATCAAACAGCCCGTTATTGATGCAGCGGCCGGCCAGTTCGATGAACTGGCCAAACAGCCCGTCATGCACCCGGCCCACCGTCTTCCCGCCCAACACGATGATCTGAGCCGTTGTATCCGGCATGACATCCACCTCTTCCCGTCCTGTTTTCAATCCCATCGCAACACATCCGTGTAGATCACGTCTTCTTTACGGTTCTCGAAGCTGGGCGTGTCGCCTTCCAGCGCCCACCACTGGGCGCGACCCTCCCGAAGCAGCCAGAGGGTGGTGCAAATCGTGTGCTCCAGCGGGCTACCGCCGGGCAGTAGCTCGCCATTATAACAGACCAATCCGCGCCGGGGATCACGAAACTGAATAATCTGCCGCAGTTTCTCCAGCGTCGGGGTTTTCCGGCCTTCGTCGAGCAGTTCATTCATCAACGCCCGCCGCTGGTCGGAGCCGCGCCAATAGAACGCATCATCGCAATCCGGAGGCAACTGACGCGTTTTCAGCGAACTGGCGCGGCGGTCCGCCAGATAGGCGTTCATGGCCGGATCTTCCGCGGTCATGGCGGTGATCAGGCCAAACCCGTCGGAACTCCGCCGAATGCCGATGCGACAGGCGCTTTTCTCGATCATGGCCACATCCTGGCCGCGGTCAATCACGATCAGGTTGCCCGGTCCCCAGAAATAGTTGTACCGCGTCAGCAGCTCCACAGCTTCCGCCGTGCTCCGGCAGTACCGCCCCAGCAATCTAAACACCGGGACCGGGAAAATCTCGGGCGATTCCTCGTCGTTAAACACCCCGGAGGACACGCCCCGAACAATCAGATGTTCGTTGACGGCCGGCCAGGCCGGCGGCGCAAACGGCTCCTGCGGGGAGGAGTCGAGGTTGTTGGCCAGGATCGGCCCGACGTCGCTGTGGGGAAAATAGACGTAGCTGCAACCCGTGGGCGATTTGCGCCCGGAAGCGATATGCCGGTGATGATAAAATCCGCCATCCGCAGCCGCAGCCGCCTGCTCCTCCGTCAATCCGGCGCCATCCCGGCCCCCCCGCCAGCCGGCCTCCACCAGCTCGCGCATGCCGCGCAACTCGGGATACCGCGTCAGATCCGGGACAGCGTTCAGCCGGTCCTGGTTTGATTTTTCAAGAATCCGTCCGACTTCCGCCCGACTTTTCCCCGAAAGATCCTTCTCGTAAAGCTCAAGCCGGTAATCGGCCTTTTTCCGAATCTGCTCGCGATCGCGCTCACCGTCACGGCGCGCCTCGTCGTACCACGAAGCCTTTGTCCACATGTTACCCTGCTTTCAGTCGTTTCGTTGACGCCCGAATGGTCTCAATCCAAACTCGCCAGGAATGCGGGCGGAA
This sequence comes from PVC group bacterium, assembly GCA_945898015.1. GTDB lineage: Bacteria > Verrucomicrobiota > Kiritimatiellia > CAIKKV01 > CAIKKV01 > CAIKKV01. The sequence continues at coordinate 5,826 of CAMDGM010000046.1, forward strand.
TTTTCGCCGCAAACACCTGTGGGACTCCGGACGGATCGGCATTATAGATCACCCGGCGGTTGTCCGCGGTCAAATAGGGATGCGTATGCGTGCACTGGTTGCCGCCGCTCGAGCCTTCGGTGTTCTCCACCAGGGTCCGGTACTTGCCGGTCTCCAGGTTGCCGATCACCAGCGCCACCGGCTTGAACCGGCCGTTCTCGAAGCCACCCGCGCCGGTGTGCGAATCCGCCACGAAATACCGCCCGCACCGCGAGGCGCACACATGGTTGAACTTGTGCTCCGGCGCCTCGAACAATCTCGGCTTCCGCTCGCCCGGCCGCGCCGTGAACAGATTGCCGCCCGGATGCAGCGGGTCGTGCCGCCAGTCGTAGTCGCTGTGATGCACCCAGCCCGCCGAGAACAGGACCCGCCCCGTGTCGGCCACGAAACACTCGTGCCCCGTGATCCCGCGAGTAATGGGGGGGCCCGCCGGCACATAGCGCTGGTTCCGGCCGTTCGCGTCAATCACGAACAGCTTGCAGCCGGCCGTCTTGTAGGCATCCGTCGAACCGTCCCGCTTCAGCCGCACGCCGACATTGTTCTGCACCAGGATCTGCTTCCCGTGAACGGGATTGAACTGCAGATGCGGGTTGGCGATCTCGGGATGCTCGAAAATCACCTCGCGGATTTTCTTCTGGAGGTCGAACCGGATGATCTGGAACACCGGCGCCCCCCGGCCTTTCAACCGCGGCGCCATCCAGATCATGTACCGCTGATCCGGGGAGACTGAGCTGCCGCCGCCATCCCCCGGCAGCGAGGCGCCCTCATCCTCTTCGTCATACAGCTCCTTCTGCTCCAGCGTCATCAGCGAGAGCTGCATCAGCTTCCGCTCGGGCGTCCAGTAATGCAGCAACCCGCTCCAGGCGGCGTTGAACACATTCCGCACGCCTTTCATCCGCCGCACCACCATCGTGATCCGCAGCCGGTCCAGATCGTGCACAAGCAGGGAGCCCTCCGTGTCCCAGCAGAAATCCTGACAGCGCGCGATGATGATCCGCGTCCCGTCAGGCGAGGTGTACGGCTGCTCGCCGTAGATGTTGTTGCTGATCGCCGCCGCGCTGGTCAGCTGAATGATCCGCGCACCGCTGACCGGGTCGTCCCGCCGGTCCGAGGATTCCTGGGCCCACTTGATTGGCATCGTGTCCGTTTCCTTATTGACGCGGTTACTTTTCCGCGAAGTTGTCGTGCGTGATCAGCTCGAAGGCCGCCGAGGGTTTCGATTCTTTCTTCTCGCCATTCACGGCGGTCAGGAACATGACCATCTTCATCTCGGGCCGAAGGCCCGTGACCGTTTGACTGTCCTTCACGCCCTTGACCAGAAGATCGGCGCCGCGGCCATCCGCAAACCGGCTGAGATACAGGTTATAGGTCAGCGCCGGATCGGCGTCGAATCGGATGATCATATTTCGGCCGTCGTTCCAGTGTGACGGCTCGACGAACTGCTTGATCGCGGGCGCGGGCCCTGCCCCCTCGGTGGCCAACTTGGCGATCGGGTTGTCCGTCGGAACGGCCCACTGGGCTTGCGGCATGCGGAGCGTATTGGCCGCCACGGCGGCCTCCGTGGCGTTCTCCTCCGACTCATACTCTGCGACCAGTCCCGCCAGCTTGTAGCTCCGCTCGGCCACAAGCTTCATCTCGCCCAGCACCGGCACTTCGTTGCGCGCTTCGACGATGATCTTCTCCAGCGTCAGCGGCAGATCAACGATTCCATCGCCGCCATGCGACCCCCACCAGGTGGTTTCCAGGTCGCGCACGCCGTCCCAGGGCTTGCTGCCGGGCAGGGGGAAGCGCACATACCGCCAACCCTCGAAGCTAGCATAGGACCACGCGTGCGTGTCGTCGCAGTTCCAGTCGTCCTTGGTCCCCACAGAGGTCCAGACCTCGCCCTTGGCGTCGCGGCACTGGTAGACCACCCGACCCCACGAGGAGTTACCCTTGATCCAGACGCCGAGCGCGTGTGCCTTGCCGGGTATTGCGACCGGCTTCTTCAGCTTCAGCTGCCCGTAGCGCGTGGCCATCGGACGATCGCCCGGCTCAATGGGGAGCGTGACCGCCACCGCATCGGCATGCCCCGTCTCGCCCTGTCCAAACTCGGCCTTCAAGTTCGGATCCGTAACCCGCCGGATCGCGAAATGGTTGCTCGCATAGGCCTTGTCACCCGATCCGTCGTAAACCCACTGATCTGCCGTGAACGGCGCCAGCGTCCGCGTGACGGGAGCCGGGACCTCGCTATACTGCGGCGCGGCCAGGGTGAATCCGGAAAGCTCGCCTGCACCAGTCAGCCAGACCGGCAAACTGGAAAGCGTCACGGTAATGGCGCCGTCCTTGACGGGGCAATCCGTCGGATTGCCCATCGAATCGGTGATCACGGGCTTGCTCCCGCCGACCGTGATCGTCGCGTCGCCCGCGCCGTTGACCCGCCACAGGGCGTAGATCATGGCCTTATCCGTGGCCCGCCGGAACGCCAGGCAGTAGGTGGTCAAGCCTCCGGTGTCCACGGGTCCCACCACATCGGCGCCGCAGAGCATGGCGGTGGCGGTAGCCACGGCGGCCACGGCCGGCTTCGGATTCTCCAGCGGCCGGCGATGAAAGATGCCGGCGCCATAGTGCTCGGCGCCGTAGTAATTCCCCGCATCCTGAGGAACGATGCCAGCCTCGTACTGCTCGACGCCATACGCCAGAGCCAGCAGCGTGTAGCGGATCTGGTAGGCCGCCTGTTCGGGTTCAGTCAGCGCCCCCGGCTGGGTCGGGAAGAACGGCCCTTCGCACCAGGCAATCGGCAGACGCGGCCAGCCCAGCTTCGCCGCCTTCTGGCGCAGCGCCCAAAGCAGGTTGATCGATCCGGTCACGTTCGAGATCTCCGGCAGCAGCTCAAACTGCGGCGCATCCATGCCGAACATGTCAACAAAATCTCTGGACATGCCGCCCAGCAGATAGGCGATGGTGCCGAGGGGGGCGCCCCATTGCAGCACCAGCTTGGTTTCGGGCCGCTGCTCCCGCGCGCCCTTGCCGATGGCCGAAAAGATTTTAACGTGACGATCCACCTTCACCCGCTCTTCCGGTGTCAGGTCCCGGTCGCCCTCGCCCGTATAGGCCGGCCAGGCCGCATATTGGAGCGCCTCGCTGATGCCCCACTCTCCCCCATAGAAATACGAGGTCTTCGTGAAATTCGAGGCGACATTCGCCACTTCTCGGTCAACCGCAGCGACCATGGCCGTGGCATTCACGGACCCATCCGGCTGAACCGTGTTGCTGAATCGATTCCCGACCGTGTGCGGTCCGTTCGGCAGAAAGTCCAACCGCTTGAGCATGTCGGCATTGACGAACGATTCATGAAGGCCGGTCCGCCGCAGCCCGAGCTTGCGATACATCGCCAGCGTCTTTTCGTTTTCGGCAAAATCGCCGGCCAGCAACGCGGCGTAATGGCCGCTCAGCTCCCAGATGCCGAACCGCGTCTCGTTCGGGGCCTGCCCATACGTGCGGGTGTTGGGCGGCAGCAGGACCAAACTCAACGCCGCCGCGCGCGTAATCCCCGCGGCCGCCACGTCCACATTCAATCCATGCCAGCCCAGCGTTTTCACGTCAAAGGTCAACGTCACGTTTCCCGATTGACCCGGCTCAATGCGAGCCCGACCCTTAACCACACATTTTTCGACGCCAGCATAACTGGTCGACGCCGCCCGAACCTCGGCCTCAAAGGCCTTCGCCGAGGTGTTGGTCACGCAGACCGTGATGACCGGCTTCTCGGGCCGTTCAAATACAAAATGGGTCTGCTTCGGATCCACCTGGAAGCCGAACGGGGCTTCCTCCAGCGTGATCCCCACAACATGAATCGAGCTGGGAAGTCCCGCGGGATGAAACCCGTAATAGATCGGGTCGGGATAACTGCGCGACAGCGACACCGGCTTGCTGAGCTCGAACTCCAGAAACTGGTCGGCCATGTCGCGCAGGCCATACACGCCGGCGGTGTTCACGGGCGCCTTGATCAGGTACAGCGGCTTTCTGTCCGCATTCTTCAGCGCCAGCTTGGTGACGAGTCCCTGGCGAATGGCCTCGCTTGAGATTTCAAAATCGGTGCTAGCGGGATAGCCCGCGTCCGGCCGGAAAAAGCGAAGGGTCCCCTTGGCCACCGTGTTCGGACGATCCTCCACCCACGCCAGCAGCCACACGTTTTGATAATTCCGGTACGGAACCCGGAAGGTCAACAGGGCGGGATCGACGTTGAATGAGCCGGGCCAGGCAACCGGACCGTTCACATACCCGGCATTAGGCCCGCTGCCATGCGTGAGGCGGTAACGGTAGAGCGAATCACCGAGATTGATATCCGGCATGCCGGCTTTGGGACCCCGCACGGGAACGGACTGAAGCTCGGTCACGGCGCACTCGGGGTTCGCCGCCTGGGCGCGTTGGGCATGACTGTACCGCTCGAGCGGCAACGGCAGAAACCGATCCTGAACGGCCGGCGTGGCAAACTCGGCCGACACCACCTTCGCCGTTTTAGCAAGCTGCACGACCCAGCGCGGCTGATTCGTCGTGGCAACCCGGTCTTCCGCCACGAGCCGGTCGTCCAGCCAGATCTGGCGCGTCAGGGGGGTTATCGCTACGCGAAGCGTGAACGTCTTTTCCTCGAATGGGGTCAGCAACGAGTAAGCCGATCCGATTTCAGCGCCATCGCGGTCATCCCAGAGATTTTTCACTTTGGGGAACCGCCACTGGTACGTGATTCGCCCGCCTTTCTTATCTAGAGTGCCCCAGCCACGGACGGAGACGGCTTCCGTCGCCATGGGCAGCCCCGAGGATAGCGCGGTGACGTCGGCTTGATTGTTGATCCCCATCCTGAACGCGCTTTCCAGAAAAGGCTTGGCGCCTTTCTCCTCCCCCACCGCCATAACCGTGACCGCATCCCCCGAGGCAACCCGGAACCGGAATATCGCCTCCACCGGCAGGGAGCTCGGCTCCGTCGTCTGAAGAGTCAGCGGAGCGCCTCCCTTAGCCTGGAGCACCGCCCCCGCCTCGGCCTGGCCTTTCACATTCGTCCAGCCCGGCGGCGAGGAGGTATCCCGAAACGAAGGCGACGCGCCGTGAACGACCGTGGCGACCACCAGAGTCAGTCCCACTACGGACAGCAGTCTTCTCATCGTGAACTCCTTAACCTTTGGGGAACGAGAAAATGGGATAATTTGAAATGCCAATCTGGGCGAACATCCGACACGGGCGATCTCTCACTAATATACTGTCCGGCACATTCATCCCCGGCCCGTGAAGTCGGTCCATTTTGAGGATGCCCGCGCGATAGACCTCGTCCGTCGTTGAATTCAGGCTTGCCTCCCAGCTCAGGTCTTTGGCAGAGGCCCATCTTCCCTTGTTTTTGGGGACAACCACCGCGAACGTGGGGTCCGCCATGGCCCACTCGCCCTCCACATGGATTTCGCTGACCATGTGGCCGTGAATGCCCGTCGAATGATAGATGCTGACCATTCTCCCGGGATACCCCGCGATCTGGGCCAACGACACCAATATCCGGGCCTTCTCATTGCAATAGCCCCAGCCGCTGTCCAGCAGCGCCTCTTCCGAAAGCGCCCGGTCTACGGGTGTTTCCCCCTTCACATGCATGGCGTGCCGGATGACTTGGGCGGTCCACTCCAGCAGGGCCAGCACCTGGGCTCGCGGCGAACTCTCCACCCCGGACAGAACCTCCGCGACGATTTTCTCCAGCCGGGGCCGGCTCCCCCGGTGGTACGTGACCGTCAGGGGTGTGAATGCTCCATAGAGAAAGCCGGCTGTTTCCGGGGCGAGCCGGATCTGCGAAAGCGTATGGTATTTGTCGATTCCCTCAACTTTAATGTTGGCAATGAGTCGGTCACTCTTCTCGCCAAAACCCCGGGCGAGAAAAGGCGTCAGATCAAGATCGGTCATCGTCGTTCTCCTGTCGGTGTGACGGCATCCTGAGGCGGCGGGCAGGGCTCATCGCTCCACCCGGATCCGCACCATGCGGACCCCTTGCACGGGATGGCTGTTCCAGTTCTCCCGGAACCGCTGCACGTCATACGTGACCATCAGAACATCCTTCTCCACCTCGTTGAGCGACAGGTATTCCCACGAATTGCTGTCGCGGACGTTGGTGTCCGCCTGCACGCGCAGGCGCTGGTTTTCCGGCACCCCCATCAAGGCCTGCAGCTCCGTCTCCATCGCGTGCAGGTCAATCCGGCCCTGCCACTCCCGGCCCGTGCCGGAGGGATCGACCATCACGAACTTGCCGCAGTGCCCGTAATGCTCCGCCACGTAGTCGAAGGCATTCGCCTGCGCGATGGACATGAACGTGGACTTGGGCCGCCCGTAGCTGCACACGAGCCCCCCGGCCTTCAACCGCCGCACGATCGGCCACACGCCGGTGATATACTCGCCCGTATCCGCGAGCCGGACCGGCTCCGGCGCCGCCCACGTCTTCCCCAGATCGGACGACCAGGTCTGCAAGAGCAGCGAACCGGTCCGCGCCATCGCGTACAGATCGCCATTCTCCAGCCGCACCAACGCCGTTTCGTCGGCGCCCTCCGGGGTGTCAGCCGGCGCCATGATGAGCGGGCCCTCTTCCCACGTGCGCCCGCCATCCCGCGACTCGAACAGCATCACCACGCTCTTCTTGTAATCCCGGTGGTGAACGTAGCCGGGCGCCACCAGGTGCCGGGGCGACTCCAGCTCCACCACGCTGGTCAGGACGGCCCCGCCCATCATCACGGAGTCCAGCGACACCGCCCGGTGATGGTTGGCCAGGTTGATGAGCTCGAACCAGGGCTCCTGAGGCTGGCCAAACTGGCGCTTGGACCTCAACGTGCACGGAACCACGCTGGGCGCGTGCAGGCGAACGTAGTCATGTCGGAACTCACGCTCGCCGGTGGAAAACCCGCCATTGCTCCAGTACCAGCCGGGCTGGTCCGAATCCTGGAACCAGTAGTCATCCACTTCATAATACGAGCCGTCGCTCAACACCGTGTTCCATTCGATCCGCGGGCACAGCTTGTCCACCGCCATCCAGGTCTTGCCGCCGTCGTAGGAGTGGTACGGCGCGCCGGGTGTAAAATTGTTGTCCGGTCCGATGCCAATATCGAGACGCAGCAGCCCGCCCGGGAAGTGAGCCACATGGGGAATGTAACGGCGATCTATCCGATCCGCCAGAATCGTCACCGGTTGCGATGCGCTAAGTTTCATTTTAACTCCATTTCAAGAACCGTCAAACTCGCAGGCGGCAAGGTAATCGTGGTGGCCAGCGGCACCCGCTTCGTTTCAATCCCCACCCGATTCGGCTGGTCGAGGGTGTTTTCGGCCAGCACATTCTCGCCGCCGGTCAGCCGGCGCAGGATCATCTCCGGCCCCGCCGGCATCAACCCGTGCAGGTCCAGGCGAATCGTCAACGGGCGGTCCGGCAGCTTCTGGACCATGGATAGCGTCAGTTTCCGGCCCGCCTCGTCCACGCTGGCGACCACATCGAGCGCCGCGACGTCGTCGAAATGAACGAGACTGGGCAGCGTCTCATCCTTGGCCTTCTCCGGATTGACGATCCCGCAGAAAAAGCGTTCGTGTTTCGCTTTGAAGGTCGGCCCGTCCACCACGGTCTGCAACACGCGGCCGGAATGGGCGTCGTGGAGGAGCTGTTGCGGATACCAGATGGTCTGCCGCACCGAGCGGGTGAGGTCGGTGTAGATGCTCGCAATGGTGTTGACCGCCAGAGAGATGCAGGCCATGTCGATCGTTTTGGCGTTTCTCAAAATGACATGCATCAGGGAGGCCACGGTCAACGCGTCGGTATAATTGTAAATCTCCTCCACGTCTTTAAGCGGGTCATGGCCCGTGCGATACCAGACATTCCATTCATCAAAGGCAATCCCCGGCCGCCGGGCCACGACCGGCAGGCCGCCCAGCTCGCGATGCGCGCGGGAATGCACGCCCAGCGGAATGTCCATCGCCTCATCGATCAGCACGTGAGTGGCGTTCAGCATCTGGTCGGCAATGCGGCTGGCGGCCATATTGTCCGCGAATACCGGCCGGCCGAAATAATTGTGCAGGCTGATCATGTCCGCCAGCCCGATCAGCCGGAACAGCACCGTGCGGTCCCACTCCGGATCCGGCCGGCCCAGCCCGCAGACAACCACCCGGATCGAGGGGTCCACCCGTTTCATCTGGAGGATCGCCTCCGCGCACCACGCGGCGTACTCGGCGGCCGTCTTCTGGCCCGCCTGCCAATTGCCGTAGATCTCGTTGCCCAGTCCGAACAGCTTCACGCCATACGGCTCCTCGCGGCCATGGGCCCGGCGCAGGTCGGCATACTTGGTCGGCGTGGTGGAGTTCAGATACTCCACCAGATTGGCGGCATCTTCCGGCGATTGCGAGTGCGCGTTGACGGTCAGATACAGCTCCGCGCCCAGCTCCCGGCATAGGCTCCACGCCTCGGGTATGCCAAAGGCGGTGGATTGAGGGACGTTCGACGACCGGAACAGCTTGGCCCGGGGCCGCTCCGCCACCGGACCCACCAGCTCCTGCCAATCGAAATAGGAAAGCCCGCAGCCGCCGGGATAGCGCAGAAAGCTCGGCCGCAGCTCCCGGAGCGCGTCCAGGACATCCGTGCGGACGCCGTCGGCGCGCGCCCGCGGGCTGGCCGGATCGTAAAGCCCATTATTGATACAACGGCCGGCCAGCTCGATGAACTGGCCGAACAATCGGTCGTGGATCGTCCCGATTGTCTTATCTCCCAATACAATGACTTCCGCATCCCACTTCGGCATAAACGCTCCCTGTTCAACTTAGCGCAGCACGACTACCTCAACAGCTCCGGTCAGCGCCACCGGCATCCTGACCCAGTCCCCGTCCCGCGTCCACTTTAACGTCCCCCCAAGCGCCGCGCGCACCTCGGTGAGCGGGCGGTTGGCCGGCCAATGAACCTCCAGTTCGCCATGGGTCATCGGCTGAAAATAGAAATTGTTCAGCGTAATGGCCGTTCCCTCGGCATGGTCGAACCGGCGCGTTTCGACCAGCGGCAGGGAGAAGCAATGCTCGCGCCGGCCGGCGGCCTCGCGCGCCGGAGCGGCAATGAACGCGGCGTCTTCCGGCTTGTAGGCGTTATATTCCACCCCCGCCGCGTCCCGCGGCGCTCGCGCTCGGTAAAGAATGCCCGGCGACACGCCGTACACGGTGACCGACCCCTTGCCCAGGCGCCGGCGGACCACGGCCGGGCTGCCGTCCTCGAACCGGCCCAGCGTTTCCACCTCCACGCCTTCCTGCGGCTCGAGCTTGGCTTTCACCCCGATAACCGGCCAGACTAACTTCCCGCCGCCGGCCACGTCCAGCGTGACCGTACCAAGCGGCTTGTGATCCCCCACGTCGTTCGGCGAGGACCCCCCCTCCGTCAAGCCCACCACCGTGGCGCGGATCCCGAACACCCCATCAGGCCGCGGCCCGTTGAACCGGTCACGCGTCCCGACGCCCGCCGAGGCCACCACCACGCCGCCGGCAGCCACATAGTTGGACAGTGAATTCAACGCTTCCGCGCTCAAGTTAAACCCATTCAGGTAGATGGCTTTATAAGGCTGTTCTTTTGCCGCGAGATCCTCGTCGAGCACGATCGCCACCGGCAAGCCCGCATGCTCCAGGGCCACGAACAGGCCGACCCGGTCCGTCTGCATGAGCCGCGATGTCTCCGGCGACCAGATCTCGTAATCGCGGTTATAAAACAATCCCACGGCCGGCAGTTCGCGCCGGCCTTCGGCGATGATCGTGTCCGCCGCGCCCAGGGCATGGAGACCCGAGGCTATGTCGGCATACCCGGCGCGATCCGACTCCGACCAGCAATTGCCGATCTCCGTCCCGGCATACTCGGGGCCATAGTTGTAGAGCACCACGGTATCCAGCCCGTGCGCGATACACGAGAGCTGCTGATGGGCGCCCCCGCCCACGGCATAAAAGCCGCCCCCGTGGCCCGTCCCCCGCGCCGCGCACTCGACCCAGGCGGCGTAATACGACACAATCTGCCGGCCCATCCAGAAGCCCCAGCTGAATTGAGAGGCCCAGTCCTCCCCCCACGCCAGCGTCGTGCCGCCGCGGCGCGTCAGATTGAACCACTCGGAGTCATTCATGGAGCCGCCCATGATCACGGGATGCGGCGAGAAGTTGCAATACGTCCGGCAGCGCGGAAGGCTGTTCGTGATCTGCTCGGTCGCGGTCCGGTAAAAGTCGGCGGTGAAGTCGGCCCGGAACCGGCTCGACGCATAAAAGAGCCGGCGCTCATACAGCCCGTCGCCCCCACGGACCGGCATCTGGTCCACGCAATCCCAGTTTGTTTCGCCGAAAAATTCCGGCCCGCCCCAGCGGCTCGCCAGGTAGTCGTGGAAATGCGCCCGGCAGTCGGAGCACCGGTTCACGTGGTCCGGCGTCCGGATCGAGCCGATCTCATCGCCGAACTTGGCCAGCGTCACATCCTCCACCCGCCAGCCGGCTCGGACCGCGTTATCCGCCACGCCACGGAAATAGGCCGCAAATTTTCGCCCCAAAAGCGGATCGCAAGGACAGTGGGTCTTGGCGGCATACATCAGGTCATTGTGGTGGGTGAAAAACTCCTGCCGCATGCCGACCTTGGCCAGGGCGGCTTTGGGTAGATTGGCGTGCGAAAGCCCCAGCTTCCGCAGCATCGCCGCCGTCGCCTCCGCGCTGGCGGGATCGGGGTTACTGCCCCCGGAGGTCAGCATCACCTTATAGGGGAGCGGTCCATCCGGCAGCCCAAGCTGCTCGACAAGCGACAGGTGCTCCCGATCCACCTCCACGGCGGGACGGAACCGCGCCAGCCAATCCGCCGACCGCATCCCCCACCCCTTGGGCAGGGGCACCGAGGGCAGGTACACCGGCACGAGATAAGTCCCGCCCGGAGCGCCGGCCGCGACCGGGACCTGGATCGTCTTGACCACTGCCGCCTCATGGGGATACCAGGCGATCTGCGCTTCAATCATCCCGACATTCTTCGCGTCCGGGCAGTTGATGGTCCCGGTCACATAGGTTCCCGCGCTCAGCAGCGCGCCGCCCGCCTCCCGCCACCGGCTCCACGTCCCGGCCGGCACCGGCTTTCCCCGGTCATCCCCGTAGACGGTGACGCCTTCGATCTCGCGTTCCAAATGCGAGTACCAGAGTGGATTTTCAACGCCGAAAAGAAAATGGCGCCAATGATACATCAGCTTGTCTGAAAACTGATAAAGCCCCGTGGCCGGCCCCCCGACGACCCGGAAGCGCAGACAGGTGCGGCCCAGAGTGTTGGCCTCGCGGTCGGAGGTTTTGCTCGGCCGGAAATCCCGGCTGCGCGTCAGGAACAACGCGTCCACGCGCACCGCGCCGGGCGACGCTTCCAACGTCACGGCCAGCGGAGCCGCCGCCAATTCGACGTCCCGGCATTCCCAGAGGAACGTCGGTTTCGACGGCGGCGCAATCCGTTCATGCTCCGTCTCAAAGCAGATCGGGCGCGCCTGTTCCTGCTCCAGCCCGGACTCGGTCCCCGACAACGCCGTCTCATTAAACACAACCGTATTCGTCCCCAGCGTCAGCTTCAACGGATACGCCTTGCCCGGGACCGCCACGTAGCACAGCCAAACCCGGTAGGACCCCGCCTCGGGCGGCGTGACGGTTGAGCGGAGGGGCGCACCCGACACGGGCGTCACGGTGTGTCGGGCCCGGCTGCAGAACGATTTGAGCGAATCGTAGCCCGGCTCCGCCACGGCGGACCACGCATAGTTGGTTTTCTTATCCTGATCCTTCACCGCTACGGGGCGCACGCCCGGCCACTCCTCCAATTCCATCAGATGGCTCACGCGGATCAGGGCCAGATCACTTTTGGCCGCGGCGGATGGATCGTCAAGCAAGGCGTCGAGTGCGTCTTTCCCCCCGTCCTTCATCATCGACCCAAAGGGATTCTCCGCCGCCGCAGCGGTGGCGATCCATGCCGCGATCAGGACACAGAGGCGCGAACTCTTCATAACACCATCCGTTTGATTCCCTGCTTGAGGACAGGGACATTAAAATTGATCAGCAACCCAACCCTACATGCGGTCAGCTTCATGTAGGTTAGCAGTTGCGCTTCGTGGATCGGCTCCAATTCCTTGACAGCCTTCAGCTCAACGACCACTTTCCCGTCCACAATAAGATCGAGCCGCAAGTCATTGCCCACTCGTTCGCCCTTGTAGATCATGGGCAAGCCGATTTGATTTTCAAACGGCACCTGGCGAAGACGCAATTCGTGATACAGGCTCTTTTCGTAGATTTCTTCGTACAAGCCAGGACCCCAATGCCTGTGCACGTCGATCGCGGCGCCAATGATCTGCTCGGTGAGCGCTGTTTCGGTTAGCATCTTCCCAGCCTCCTGAGTGTGACACAAACCCGCTTGCCAATCCTGGATTCACCACGGAGCCACGAAGGCACGGAGGCGGAAACAGCACGGAGACTCGCGAATGGCTTCAGTCCGCGTTCCTGGCCGCCGTTTGACAAACAAGACGAACACCCTGTCGAACGCGTCCTGCGCGCATTCGCTCGACGTTCTTTATTGAGGAAGAGGAGTCTCATCTTTCTCCAAGAAGAGGTTGAGAAAACGGCGATGGAGCCGGAGCTCTGGACGGCCCCATCGCCGTTTTCGAATCTCCGTGTCCTTGGTCTTCTCCGTGTTTCCGTGCCTCCGTGGTGCTGTTCTTCACATAAATTTGGGTCATGGCGTCCCCCGGATCGGATACGGCATGTGAATCAGGAATCCGTCTGTGGTGCCGATCAGGAGCTGGGGGCCCGCCGCCACCACGCCGCCCGACTCCTCGTCCGCATTCGCCTGCGCACTGTTCCAATCAAAGATAAAATGAGGGACAAACACAAGCGGCCCGTTCGGCCGGAGCCGCAAGTCGATCCGCCGGACCGGCGAATCCACCCCCGGCGCCCAGGTCCAGACCCCCCCGGCCGCATCGATCAGCACCAGCTCCTTCAACTGGCCGCCCTCGCAGACCGGCACGGCGTCGTGCAGACGGTCCGGAAAGAGGTGCTCTCCAGCCACGGCGCCGCGCGCGTCAAGAAATAGCGCCTGACGGGACCGCGTCAGCAGCAGGGTTTTTTTACCAAACACGAGGGGCCCCAGCAACGCCGAGGCCGGCAGCTCGGCCGGTGCCGCCACCGCGGCCCGCAGCGCCTCCGGAATCGCGGAGGTCACCGACAGGTTCTTCTCCGGAGCGCACGGCCGGCCGTCTGCCGCCGAGAAGGCCGACAACGCCCCCGCCACCGTCACCGCAACCTGGCTCGTGGAAAAGCCCGCCACCGCCACGGGCTCCCAGGCGGGGTCCGCCAGATGCGCATCCGACACCGCCGGCCCCCAGATCAGGCGCTGGCGCAAGGTCATCCGAAGCGCGGGAAAGAGATCCTCCTGCCGCACGGACCGTTTCAGGCAGGGCGTCGGCCCCTCCACAGAGAGATCGTAGACCACGTTCCGGCTGGCCCGGATCACAAGATCCGCCGGCTCAGCCGGAACAGCCGGACGGCCGTCCATCGCCAACGCCGCCAGCGCCATCGTCTCAATCGCCCAGGCCGATCCGGGCATCAGATCCCCTTTTATCACGCCCAGGCGGATGGGGTCCCCCCCGGCGCCGGCCGGCTGACGCTGGCGCGCCCAGTAGACATCCGCCGCCAGCTCCCGCCAGGCGTTGACGAGCGCCTCGCCGGACCCGGGCTGCCCCTGGTCCATCCGCGCGTCAAACAAGGTCGAGGCCGGCCGGCGCGCGGCCAGGCGAACGACGCCCTTCGTGTCCACGAAAAGAGCCAGCAGTTCGATCCGCGAGCCCATCGTGACCTGCACGGTCACCCACGCCGGACGGGCGCGGGCCTTGAACACGTCGGACCACGCCACGGCCTGCACGCGGGTCAGGTCCAGGCCCTCCGTCCGGGCGGCGAGATTGTCAACGAATTCCACGGGAACCGTCTCCGCCCGGCTCGGCCCGGCCTCGTTGAAGGCGAAAAACAACAGGTCCGCGGCCTCGCCGCCAAAGGCCGGGCCCATCGGAAGCCCAAGACCGATCAAGGCCGCGACCGACAACACACCTGTATAATTGATTATGCCTGAACCCCTCATTCCAGACCTCCCAACTCTCCCCCGGGCAGAACGCGCCGAAGCTCAACCTGGGGGCCGGGCGCCTTCAGTTCAAGGCGCGGCCCGGTAAACAGGAAACAGGGCCGCAGAATGCCCCCCAGCCCGATTTCGTTGGCCGCCGAGTTGCGGATCACCTGCAGGGCCAGCACATTCTCCGCGCCCGGCTTCAGGCCGTCGGTCAGATCGAACTCGGCGGGATTGGAAAAGCGCTGGCCGCTCGTGCCCACAAGCTGCCCGTTGATCCACACGCGCAGCTCATCCTCGAAGCCGCCCGCGAACAGACCGACCGACTGGCCCTTCAACTCAACCGGCAGCGTAAACCGGTAGCGATACCACACGGCGCCTGCGCGATGGCCCGCGGCCAGCCCCTGAGCGGACCAGGTGGACGAATAGGTGCGGGTCTTCTGCCAGCCGGAATCGTCGGTGGCCGGCTGCTCGTACTCATAGCCCTCGCCGTGGCCGATCACCTTTTCGTCAAACCGTGTCAGCAACTCGTCGGGTATCCGTCCCACGATCCGGTAAGGCGCCGAGCTGAACGTCAGCCCCTCGTCAACGAACTTGGACAGGAAGCGGGTCATATACGCCGGCGCCTCGTTGGCCACCAGGTCGCTGTTCTGCGCGTAGGCCTTCTCCCAATGCTCCCGCATCGCCGTGTAGCGCTTCTTGACCTCGGCAAAATCGAACTCCTGCGTGGCCTGGAAGTAGGCCAGGTAGAGCGCCAGGGCCTCGACATTGTGCCGCACGAACCCGATGCGGGTCCGGTCGTTATCGGTTCGGGCGGCGGCCGACGCCTGATCGATCAACGCCAGCGCCCCGGCCACCCACGTCGCATCGTACATCAGGGGGAAGGCATGATAGGAGCCGGCCTCCTGGCCCGCCCCATGCTGCCGGTCAATCAACGCCAGGTGGTACTTCTCCATGGCCTCCGCCCCGCCGCCATATGACTTTTCGCAGAACCGCCGCAAGAGCGTCCGCCAATCCTGCCGGGTGTTCCACGCCAGCTTCATGAACACGTAGTCGCTGGCGCCCATCACGGACCACATTTTTGTGCCCTCGACGTTCAGGCCGAGCATTCCCTGTTTCTTGTAAAACGGGAGCTCCTCCCCCCAGATCCGGACCTTGGTGTAGGGGAGCAGGTTGTCGGCCAGGTTCCAGCTGTAGCCGCGATACACCAGCGGATTGCCTTGCTTGCGGGCCAGTTCGCCCCACTTCTCGACAACCTGGCGATATATCTGCTGAGAAGGCGAATTGGTGTCCATCACGCTATGGAAACGGGAGAAGTTGATGGGCGCGAAAATCTGCACCACCTTGGGATCGGGCGTATACCGGTAGGGATAGCCGGCGTGGGTCGAATAGGAATAAAACCCCACATAGGCGTTGGGGTAGTCCTTATGCACCTGTTCCAGTATCCGGTTCGCCAGCAAAATCAGCTCGTCCGTGCGGTTCAGCTCGCCCACGATGGGATCCAGCTTCCCGGATCCCGCGGCCAGCGACTCGGGGGACATCGAGTAGCCCAGCCCATCCGCCGGGCCAATGCCGAAGCCGGCGGCCGTCTCTTTCGTCCAGACGCCCGCCTGAATCTTCTTCGCGTAGGCCTCCTTAATATCCTGGACAAAGAGCTCCACGACACGCGGATGCGTGCTCTCCAGCTGCGGGCCCAGGCGCTTGAGCTGGCCGGTCTTGTCCTGGCGCAAGGCCAGCATGGCCGGATCTTTGTCGAACTCCGCCGCGTGGCGCTTGATGAAGGCGTCCCACACGTGCCCGGCGGTGTCGAACTCGAACGAGGAATAGCGGCCGCTCTTCTGCCGGCGCATCCAGAGCGCAAACCGCTCGCTCTCCCCGGGCTTCACCGGATGCTCGGCGGTGCGATACCCCCGATACGAGAATTGCCGCCTGGCGAAGTCCGGCGCCTGCGACTCGTCCATCGCCGCGACGCGAATGGTCGGCATCGGGGGAATAATCTCGCCAATCTCGCCCGGCATGACCCAATCGCAGCCCAACCGTTCGAGCAGGTCATAGACACCGAAGACCGCTCCGTCGTTACTCTCGCCGCCGATGAGGATCAGGTCGTCTTTCACCAGAATGCGGAAGCCCTCTTTCGACCGCGAGGTCTTCTGCGGAGTTGCGCCCAGCTTGACCGCCAGCTCGCCCAGCACAAGGGCCGGCCCCTTCACCCCGTCCGTTTTGTCGGCGCAGACCACTTCAAGTTCGGCGCCGGACATCTTCTTGATATGGTAATTCAGGTCGGCGACGGCCTGGGCCAGGGGATCTTCCACAGCGCTCTTGACCAGCTTGGCCTTCGGATCGACCGACGCCGGCGCCGCCGGGGTATAGTAGATGCGGCCGACCGGTTTCCCGTCACGCACCAACGTCACGTCGGCAGCCGACACGGCCAGCGGAAACAACACCAGACTGAGCCAACGGCATAATGTACACATGCGCCTGTTCTCCTTGAACCCGGGGTTATCCCTTTTGCTTCCTCACGCTTATGCCTACCCCCGACCGTGTGAGAGTGGGGTTAAGATTACGATCAAGAACCGGTGAAGGCAAGCGGCCCGAAATCGCCTTACCGGATCACGACCAGAGTCCCGACAATCGGATTCACCACCTCCGCGCTGCCGACAATCTCGAACCCGTCAATCGCGATATACGGAGCCGGCGCCTGGGGCAGAATAAAGGTCCGGGTCAGGTTGGTGGCCCCATCGAAAGAGACGCTTTTTTCGCCGGGGTTCCAATTCAGTTGTGTGTAATAGAAGGAGCTACCCAGGCTATTTCCGTACAAATACTTCCCGGCAAGGGTGGCGGCGGGCGGCGAGGTGGCGGCATTTCCCGACGTGGTCTCGACCCAGACGGCATTGGTCGTGCTGATGACGTTGTTCGTGCCGCCCGCATAGATCGAGATCCGGTCGATATTCAATCTAAATGCCGTGCGGGCGTTGGCCAATTTGCCCGTATAGACCGCCGCAACCGTAAAAGCCCCATCCTTCGAATACCCGCTCGAAGTCCCGGCTGTCAGAACCCGGTTCACGAAATCGGGGCCCTGGGAGCCGTATTGCGAGGCGGCGGCCGAAATCGTGAGCTGGAAATCGCCCATGCTGAATTTCGCGCCTGGGCTGGGTGCGATTGTCGGACTGTTGGCGCCGGCCGTTTCGTTGGTCTTCCACCCCGAATTCCATCCGTACCCGATGGAAAAAACGGAACTTGAGGCAATCGGAACCGTCGACTCGCGAGGCGTCGGACGCCTTTCAAGCTGGGCATTGCAAACGATTTCGAAGCCATCCACGCCGAACTCGCGATCCTGCGGAAGACAGAAAGTCCGCGTCATGGCGAAAGCGTCCTGGGAGGGCGTGTCGGGCGGATTCCAGGAAACCCGCTTATACACGGAAGTCAGATTGCCATTCACAGACTCGGACAAGAAGACCGACGGCGACACATTTTCGCGGCCCGCGGTTGTCTCGGCCCACCAGATCTCATTGGTGGCGCCAACCGCCGGGTGCTTGTGGGCATAAATTGAGATCTGATCGATGTTCAGATGAAAATAATTGGCATACGCGAGGTTCGTCCCGCTGTATTGCGCCGTGACCAGGACCACGCTATTGGAAGAACCGGCGTTCTGCCCGCCGCTGCTACCATCCTGTAAAATACGGTTGCCAAACTGGGGGCCCGCTGAACTGAAAAGCGAACCGGCCAGGGCGATTCTAAACGTGAAATCCCCCACCGTAAAAAACGTGTTGACGGGATTGGGCGCCGTTGTGGGAATGTTGGCGCTTCCCGTTTCGTTGGTCTTCCATCCCCCATTAAAGCCGTACCCGACGGACACATAATTCGAAGCCACAATCTCGCCGCCGCTGGCCGGCGCGGGAAAAAACACCCCCATCGCTCCGATCACCACCAGGCTCATCCATTGGATTCTCATCGTGCCGTCTCCTTTTGCTTCCTCACGCTTCCACCTTCCACCAGACGCGGCGCGGTCAACACCCGCCGGGCCGGTCCTCCAGACTCCCCCGCCACCTCCCGCAACAGCGCGGCCCCGGCCGTGCCCACCGCCGCCATCGACGCATCGACATACGTGACCCCGGCCATCACCGGCTGGGAGTCGCTCTCCTCGCAGGTCGCCAGGCTGATATCGGCTGGCACCTTGAGCCCGCAGGCTTTCAGCAAATCCAGCAGATGGGCCGCCACATTGGGTTCGCCCAGAATCAGAGCCGTGGGCCGCGGCCGCAACGCGAGCATGCGATGCAGGGGCGTGATCACATCATCGTCCACGCCGTGCGACCGGACCCAGGTCTCGCCGACCGGCAGCCCGGCCTCCGCCAGCGCCGCCTTCGCGCCATCCCGGATTTCCCGCTGATAGACGTACTGCATCGTGGCGCCGAGAAAGCCGATTCGGCGATGACCCTGTTCCACCAGGTGCCGGACCGCCAGCCGGCCCATGGCCGGAAAATCCGCTGTCACCTGGTGGACGGGGGTTGTTCCGTGGTGATCGCCCAACACGACAAACGGCAGGCCCGTCCGTTGCGCCTGAAGCAACGCCGGCTCGTCCACCGCCCCCACCAGCGCCAGGCCGTCCACGGCGCCGGAGCGGGCCAATTCAACAAACCGGGGGCGCGGCCGGGCTGGCGTTTCGCGGACAAAGAGCAAGGTGCCGCCATGGGCCGAAACCTCCTGCTCAATACCCACCATAAATGCGGTATAGGCGCCACGGAGCGGTTCCTGAGGACCCAACAGCACAAACCCGATCCGATCCATGCCCTGCCGGGTCCGCCCGAAACGGCTCTTCACCAACTGGAGGGCCGCATGGTTGGCAAGGTAACCAAGCCGGCTGGCCTCCGCCTGAATGCGCAGCCGCGTGCGTTCCGCCACACGGGGGTGATTGTTCAAGGCGAGCGTGACAGTCGTCACATTCACCCCGCACGCCCGGGCGACATCCTGTTTGCGAATGGGTTTTGGGCTCATCGTCCGTTCTCCACGAATAAAACGATACGAAAATCGCAAAAACCCGTCAACTAAAAAGCACATCGATGTGCATTTTGAAATAACCGGCTCCTGGCAAGCTGGCTTATCGCCCGAGATCCCTCGACTGCGCTTGGGATGACGGAGGTAACTACGAAACACGCGGAATACACGAAAAAGAGAAGCATGACGCGAAGCGATGGAGGGCGGCGCGCCGCCCTCCATTTAATTAGCCGGCCTCCGCCGCACTGAGTGCGGCGCTACACAACCCCGAGCTCCATCCCCCTGCGGGCTTGGCACGGGAACCAAAATCGCGCGCCGCCCGAGGCACCCCGCGAGGGGGCCGGGCGCGCGATGGCGTTCAGGCTTGCGGCGTTTCGATCAGGCGGACCATGACGAGGTGATTTTGCGAGGATAAGGGCTGAAGGCGATGGGACGTGGCCCAAAGGCCCGGCCCATCCAGCCTGAAGCCCTTAGCGCGCAAAAGCACCCGTCAGGGGACGCCCGAAACGCCGCAGG
The DNA here is from genome assembly GCA_945898015.1 of PVC group bacterium. Classification (GTDB taxonomy): domain Bacteria; phylum Verrucomicrobiota; class Kiritimatiellia; order CAIKKV01; family CAIKKV01; genus CAIKKV01. The sequence goes on from CAMDGM010000046.1 coordinate 25,480, forward strand.
CCGCTCAACCACCCGCTGGACAGCCACAATGCGGCGCTGACGGAGCAGCGCCCTACAATCTCAACCCATCCTGATGGAGCCGGCGGTCCTCCGCCGGTATTATTCTGTTTTCATCGCAAATGGGCGGGCGTCCGCCGCACTCAGTGCGGCGCTACAC
>CAMDGM010000047.1 GCA_945898015.1 PVC group bacterium
CGCCTGGCCACGCCCGAAAAACCCGGCGCCCTGTCCTTCCAGGAAAAATTCGGGTTCCTGGTCTGGCAGCCCTATCTCGGCATGGAGTTGTTCGGCGGCGTCTGCGCCCGGGACCGGCTGGGCGACTCCTATATCTTCCGCGCGGAGCAGCAAATCATCCCCCGCGGCATGGCCCGCACGCTCTCCTTTTCCTTCAGCCTCAACCCCCTCGCCGCGCCCGGTGTCGCCCGGTACATCGCCCCCAACTGGTGGTACGGGTTGTGCGAAGAATTGACAACCGCCTCCCTGCTGCCGGTCTTCAACGTGTATGATGCCGATCTGGACTTCACCGCCAACTCGACCGTGAACACCCAGTTCCAACGTGGATTTGAAGATGGCGCCATCCCCCGGCACGGCTCCACGGCGAACCTGGACAAGATGGAGCCCGGCTGGGAAGGTGAAATCGGCTACGGCATGTTCCTGACCGGCTGGCGCAACGGGCGGGCCGACCTGATCCTCGGCGCTCTCCGCTCAGCCTACCATTTCGCCGACGTGGCGGTGGATCATGCCGCCTGCCGGGTCCGCATGCACGGCTATCCCCCGCATGCCTTCTCCGTGCCCATGGAGCGCATCCACGTGCTGGTGGCCGGCTTCCTGGAAACCGGCGATGACTATCTGCTCCGCACCGCCCAATCGGTCATCGACTCCGCCCACTGGACGCACAAAAACTCCTGGCCCCGGATGTGCGTGGGCCGGGATGCCTGCTTCATTCGCGGCCAAATGTTGCTGTACCGCTATTTTGCCGACACCCACTACCTGAAATTCGCCCGCGATGCCGCGCAGGATGTCATCGACTCCCAGCGTCCTGATGGCAGCTTTGGCGATCAGGGCGGCGGCTCGGGCATCCACGGCTGGGGGGCCTACATCACCAAGCCCTGGATGGGGCTCATGGCCATCGGCGGACTGATGGACTACCTGGAGCTCGCGCCCCACGAAGACGCCCGGATTCTGGCCACCGTCAAGCGGTTCGGCGACTGGCTCCTGCAGGAGCGCTACGACCACGCCGGAGTCATGGGCTGGGGCTACCAGCATGCCTACCACGGCAAACGCCGGATGTATCACATGCTCGGCGCCCACTGGGCGGACCTGCCCGGCCCGATGCTGTGGCATACCAACTATCTGGCCCGCGTCCTGACCTTCTGCACCTTGCGATTCAACCAGGCCTCCTATTTCGATGCCTGGGCCGAAAGCGAGGCCGCCATCATCGCCAAACGCGAAATCGACAAGTCCGGCGGCGATCACCGCAGCGCCCAGAACAGCCAGTACCTGCCCTGGACGCAGATGCGGCTCTGGAATGCCCGGCTTGACGGGAACGGGTCCGTTGTCTGTTCGCCCGTCTTTGCGGGGTCCCGCACGCCCGCCGATGCGACCCTCGCCACCCCCGATGGAGCGGTTCGGGTGGCGTGGAAAAACGACAGGCCCGAAACCCTCTCCGGCGCCCCCGTCGGCGTGGATCAGGCGCGAATCATCGCCTAGCCTGCGCTTGCCAATCGTCCCGCCGCTGGTATAATGCCCGCCACACGATTCCAAAGAACCGTCACGGAAAAACTGAGCAAGGAGCGCTATGTCTCTTAATTTTTTACAGGATCTCCTAGTGATCGGGACCATCCGGGAGTACGCCATGGTCGCCATTGGACTGTTGCTCCTGTGGCTGGCCATCAAAAAAGATTACGAACCGCTCCTCCTCCTGCCCATCGGAGCCGGCTGCCTGATGGCCAATTTCCCGGGCTCCAACGCGGTTGGCGAACACGGGTTCCTGACCCTGCTTTACCGGGTGGGCATTGAAACGGAACTGTTCCCTATCCTGATCTTCATCGGCATCGGAGCCATGATCGACTTTGCCATCGTGCTCAAGCAGCCGGTGACCCTTTTCTTCGGGGGCCCCCCTTGCCTGGGCATCTTCGGTGCCATGCTGATGGCGCTGGGCGTGAACTACTTCAAGCCCGGCTTTTTCTCGGTCGGCGAAGCGGCCTCCATCGGCATCATCGGCGCCGCGGACGGGCCGACCTCCATCTATGTGGCCAAGATGTTCGCCACCAACTGGCTCGCACCCATCGCCGTGGCCGCCTACTCCTACATGTCCCTGGTTCCCATCATCCAGCCGCCGGTGATCCGGTTGCTGACCTCCTCCCGGGAGCGCAAAATCCGCATGGAATCGGATTATAACGCGCAAGTTTCAAAAACGGTCATGATCCTCTTTCCCGTCCTGATCATCGTGCTCACCGGACTCCTGCTTCCCAAGGGCATGGTCCTGGTGGGGCCCCTGATGCTCGGCAACTTGTTGCGGGTCTCCGGCTGCGTGGACCGCCTCTCCAAATCCGCTCAAAACGAAATCTCCAATGTCGTCACCCTGTTTCTGGGCCTCACCGTCGGCGCCACCATGCGGGCCGACACCTTCCTGCAGCCCCAGACCATCCTGATCCTCGCCTTCGGCCTGATCGCCTTCATCTTCGACACGGCCGCCGGCGTGCTCTTCGCCAAATTCCTCAACCTGTTCCTGCGCCACAAACTGAACCCCATGATCGGCGCGGCCGGCCTGTCGGCCTTTCCAATGTCCGCCCGCGTGGTGCAGAAAATGGCCCAGCAGGAAGATCCGGGCAACATCATCCTCATGCCCGCCGTGGGCGCCAACGTGGCCGGCCAGATCGGATCGATCGTGGTCGGCTGCCTGATCATCTCCCTGTTGAGTTAACAAGGCGGAGTCCCTTATGAATGACAACACCGACCAACCCTCCCAGCCCGTCGCCGTCCAGGGCGTCCCCGCCAACCGGTTCCTGAAGCATGACGGAACCGAGCCCGGCGCCGCATTCCGGGCCGGACTTGAAATCTCCGGCATTTGCGTCATCGGCATCGCCATCGTGCTGACCATTTACTACACCGGCTTGAGACTTCTTGTCGCTCTTTTCCCCCCCAAGCCTGACGCCGACCCCGCCGCCCACGACCATTGATCCAACCCATGCCCTCCGATACACACAACCCCTCGGGCCCCTCTATCGTGGAGGTGCGCGAATACGGCTGGCGGGAGGTGGCGACGCGATTCGTCCCCCTTCTGGCTCCTTACAAATGGAGCCTGTTCATCGCCGCCCTCCTGGTGGCCGGGGTCGGCCTGGCCGTGGCAGTGGTGCCGCTATTCCCCAAGTATGTGATCGACAAGGGTATTCCCTCCGGCCGGCTGGGGCTGATTCTGGGCGCGGCCGGACTGTTCCTGCTCGCCATGCTGATTCGTATGACCTTCTGGTACCTGGCCATGCGCCGCGTTTACCATGTCCAGCAATCCATCGTGCGCGAGTTGCGCCGGCTCAGCTTCCACCAGCTCCAGCACCTGTCCCTCAGCTTCCACAGCCAGTACCCCAGCGGCTTTCTCTACGAACGCGTCTTTGGCAACTCCATCAATGTGCTCGGTTCGTTCCTGACCTCGGTCTTCCAAAACCTGACCACCTATATCGTGGGCATGCTCTTCAGCCTGGGCTTCTGCCTCTACCTGAGCGTCCCGCTGACGCTGGTCATCCTGGCCGGCGCAGCCGGCTATGTGTTCACCGCGAGGGGGCTCTCCAAGCGAATCTACCAAAAAACACGGGAGGCCAACGAAGCCGGCATGCGCATCGTGGAGCTGATCATGGACAAGCTGCGGGGTGTCAAAACCATCCAGGCCTCCGCCATGGAGGACATGGTCCAAACCGAATTCGACCGCCAGCTCTGGCCCGCCATGCGGAAAGGCATGGAGGCCATTCTGGAGTCCATGAAACTCGGGTTCGTCACGGAAGGGCTCAGCTATACCATCACCGCCCTGGTCATCGTCGGTGGCGCCATGATCGTCATCCAGGAAGCCGGACGGGTCAGCATCGGTGTGCTGGTGGCCTTTATGGGCTATCAGGGCACGCTGATCGGCATGATGCAGATGCTCACGAACATGTACGGCCAGTTCATGAGCGCCAAGACCGCCTTCGACCAACTGTTCACCATTCTCGACACCCCGTGCTCACTCGCCGAAAAACCCGGCGCCCGCCTCCCCGACCCCCTGGCCGGCACCCTCGCCCTCGACCATCTTTCCTTCGCCTACGACACCGGGAAGCCCGTGCTCCACGACGTCTCCTTTACCGTGTCCCCCGGCCAGACCGTCGCGCTCGTGGGCCGGAGCGGCAGCGGAAAATCCACCCTGCTGAACCTGCTGATGCGCTTCTATGACCCCCTTTCCGGGGCCGTCCGCCTCGATGATGTCGATATCCGCGACCTTCCCCTGCGCCCCTACCGCGCCCTCTTCGGCGTGGTCTTGCAGGACCCTTATCTCTTCGACACCTCCATCGCCGCCAATCTCCGCTTCGCCCGGGAAACCGCCACGGAGGCGGAAATGACAGACGCCCTCAAGCGGGCCCAGGCCTGGCCTTTTGTCGAGGCGTTTCCAGACCGGCTCAATCATCGCGTGGGGGAAGGCGGGAATCAGATTTCAGGCGGACAGCGCCAGAGGCTGGCCATCGCCCGCTGCATGCTGATGAATCGCCGGTTTGTGCTGCTGGACGAGGCGACGTCCGCGCTCGATCCGGAATCCGAAATGCTCGTGCAACAAGCCCTGACCGGACTGTTTCGCGGGCGCACCTCGTTTATCATCGCCCATCGGCTCAGCACCATCCGCACGGCGGACCGGATCCTCGTCATGGACGAGGGCCGTCTGGCCGAAGACGGCTCCTACGAACAATTGATGGCCCGGAAAGGGCTGTTTTACAAACTCCACGAAATCGCCACGTCCACCGGCGGCTACGCCGCGCGAATCGAGGAAGCCGGCTTTGCCTGAATCCGGCGGGTGGGGAATAGTGGGTCGCGCGGGAGTCGAACCCGCGACCACATGATTAAAAGTCATGTGCTCTACCAACTGAGCTAGCGACCCGGATCAAAGAGGCCCCATAAGATAAGCCACCCCCCCGACCCTTGTCAACCGAGGATTCCAGAATTCGGGGAATCGGATTCGGGGAATCGGATTGCACGCCGATTGCCCGCATGCCATAATTTCAAAGGGTAATAAGCAAAAGGATAAAAACCATGAGTCAACGATTCATCCGCGACCGGGTTCACGCCGTTGGCGTGAACCACTGGAACCGCCGCCTCTTCGATTCCCTGATTCCTCTGCCCGACGGAACCAGCTATAACGCCTATCTCGTCCGGGGATCCGAAAAAACGGTGCTTCTCGATTCCGTCGACCCCCTCCTGGCCGACGAATTCTTCGCCAATCTCACCGGCGTAGAAAAACTCGACTACGTCGTGGCCCATCACGTCGAACAGGATCACTCCGGTGCCATTCCCGAGGTGCTCCGTCGCTGGCCCCAGGCCGTGCTCCTCTGTTCCCCCAAGGCCAAAAGCATGCTCGTGGACCACCTGTCCATCGACGAAGCCCGGATCCGGACCATGGCGGACGGCGAAACCCTGTCGCTGGGCGACAAAACCTTGCATTTCATCCACACCCCGTGGGTGCATTGGCCGGAAACCATGAGCACCTGGCTGCCGGAAGACAAAGTTCTGTTCTCTTGCGATTTCTTCGGCTCCCACCTGGCCACCACCGACCTATATGCCACAGACGAATGGCGTGTGCATGAGGCGGCCCGCCGGTATTTTGCTGAAATCATGATGCCGTTCCGCCTCCAAATCCGGAAAAATCTCGAAAAAATACAAGGCCTTCCCATCGACATCATCGGGCCCAGCCATGGCCCTGTCTATGGCCGGCCCGCCTTTATCGTGGACGCCTACCGGGACTGGGCGTCCGAAACCTGCAAGAATCAATGTGTGATCCCGTATGTCTCCATGCACGGCAGCACCGAAGTCATGGTCCATCACCTGGTGGAAGCCCTGACCCTGCGCGGGGTCACCGCCATGCCGTTCGACCTGTCGGTCGCGGATATCGGCAAACTGGCCGAATCGCTAGTGGATGCCGCCACGGTCATCCTGGGCTCCTGCGCGGTCCTGGTGGGCCCCCACCCGGCCGTGGCCAATGCGGCCATGATCACGAACGCCCTGCGCCCCAAGTTGCGGTTTGCCGGGGTGATCGGCTCCTACGGATGGTCCACGAAAATGGTGGAGCATCTCGCGGGCTCGCTGGGCAATCTGAAAGTGGAATTACTCGATCCCGTCCTGGCGCGGGGCTATCCCAAGCAAAAGGATTTTGAAGCGTTGGATCGCCTGGCCACCGTCATTGCCGAAAAACACGCCGCCCTGTAAAACTCACTTGCGGGGGGGAAGGCAACCGTTTTCCCGGACATAATCGAGGACCTCTTCGTTCAGGCGGCCTTTTCCCACCCACTTGATGATGCGCTCGCGGCCGAACCCGTCGCTGTTCATGACAAACCGGGTGGGCACCGAAGGAAGCGGAATGAAGGGCGGATAATCGCCGCCATGCACCTTGGCATACTGGACCAATTCCCGGGGGACTGGACCCTGTCCCTCAAATTGAATAAACAAATCATGCCCGAGATTATAAATGCGGTTTTCGGGTATTTCTTCAGCCTGGCGTTTGCGTAGCGGCGATGCCTCAGCCTGTTCTTTGGGCTTCCTTTTTTCCCCATCCATCCCATATATAAACCACTTTAATCCGGCTGCTTCCAGGCTCTGGATGCGGGTCGGCGAAAGCTTGCCCGTCTTTTTACGGTGCCGCTGATTGGCCACCCAACTGCCCAGATTGGGGTGCGTGGTACACTGGGCCGGAACATCGCAATTCCCGTACCGGCTTTTGAAATCCAGGAGCATCTCGAGCCCCCTCTGCCAGGCGGAATCGCCCGGGGCCCAAATGAACCCGACCTTGTCCAGGCCTTGCACCTGCTGATCCGACAACCGTTTCATTTTGCGCCGGTACCGTTGCACCGCCACCCATCGACCCAAGGCAGGATCATCCACAAAATTTGCGGGAACATCGCAATTTCCATGGTGCGCTTTGAATGCCACCAAGACCTGCAACATCCGCTCCCAATTGTTCAACGGCTTGCTCATCGCTTACAATTCAACCCCTGTCTGCGCACTTATCATTCCTAGTGCTTCCCATTGTATCGAAGCCGCGGATGCAATTCAACTAGAGACCCGCTTCTTTCAACAATCCCGGCACCACGTCGCTGAACGGACGCGGGACCGGAAACCCGAGCCGCTCCAGCTTAACCGTCGACAAATGGGAGTCCACGGGCCGGCGCGCGGGCCGGTTGGCGGCGGGCGCTCCCGGACTGAGCCGAGCCGGATCCCGTCCCAGCCAACCGCAAAGCCGGCAGGCCCAGGCATACCGGGTGGCCGATTCCCCGGCGCTGACGTGCAGAATCCCGCTCAACCGCCGCGGAATCGCCTGGGCAATCACCGCCGCCACGTCATCCACAAAGGTCGGATACCGGACAATCCCATCATCCAGGGTCAACGGATCACACCCCATCGCCGCCTCGAGTCCCTCCTGCAAAAGCGGGGAAACAACCGGCGAACCCGGACATCCATATAACGCCGGAATACGAAGAATCAGGGCTGCGGAATGCGCGTCCCGGACCGCCGTCTCGGACTCCACTTTGGTTTCGCCATAAAAATTCACCGGTCCCGTCACCGACTCCTCGTGATAGGGCGGATGCGTGCCGGGGAAAACGTAGTCGGTGGAAATATGCACAAAGGGCGCCCGCCGGGCTTCCGCCATCCGGGCCAGCCATCCGGGCATTTGCGCATTCAATACACGGGCCGGCGCCCGGGCCTGTTCACAGAAATCAGGACTTCGGAACGCCGCACAATTGACCAGCGCATCCCACTCCAGCCGGGCCAGATCGAGCACGGCGTCCCGCTGCATCAGATCCACCGGAATCAACCCCGGGGATACATGCTTGCCGCAAAGGCCCACCACCGCCAGCCCGTCCCCCTTCAACCGCCGGATCACAGCGGTACCCAGCAATCCACTCGCACCGGTGACCAGCACGGTAAAAACCGCTTTCATGAGACCTCACCCGTTGGGTTATTCCCATTCAATCGTCGCCGGGGGCTTTGAACTGATGTCATACACCACCCGATTGATGCCGGCGACCTCGTTGATGATCCGATTGGATAGGGCCGCCAGCACCTCATAGGGAATCCGCGCCCAGTCCGCCGTCATCCCGTCCTGGCTTTCCACGATTCGAAGGGCCGCCACGTTTTCATACGTCCGGCCGTCTCCCATAACGCCCACAGACTGCACCGGCAAAAGCACCGCAAAAGACTGCCAGATCGTGTGGTAATTCTCCAGTTTCTCCATCTCTTCCTGAACCCGCAGGTCCGCCTGCTGCAACAAGGCCACACGCTCCGGCGTTACCTCGCCCAGCACCCGCACCGCCAAGCCGGGCCCCGGGAACGGCTGGCGATTGACAATCCGGTCCGGCAAGCCCAATTTCCGACCCAGTTCCCGCACCTCGTCCTTGAATAATTCCCGGATCGGCTCAATGAGTTTGAATTTGAGGTCCTTGGGCAGCCCCCCCACATTGTGATGGCTTTTGATGGTGACTGACGGCCCGCCCAGAGGCGAAAAACTTTCGATCACGTCCGGATACAAGGTGCCCTGTGCCAGGAAATTCACCTCGCCCAGCTTGCGGGCTTCCTCCGCGAAAACCTCAATAAAAATCCGCCCGATGATCTTGCGCTTTTTCTCGGGATCCGTGACGCCCTTCAAGCCGTCCAGAAACAGGGGCCCGGCGTGAACCGTGCGCAGATCCATGCCGAACGCCTTCCCGAACGTCTCCTCCACTTGCGCTGCCTCGCCGGACCGCAACAGCCCATTGTCCACGAAAATACAATGCAACTGCTTGCCGATAGCCCGGTGAATCAATGCCGCCACAATGGAAGAATCCACACCCCCGCTCAGCCCGCAGATCACTTGGCCCGAGCCCACGGTGGCGCGGATTTTAGCGACGCTCTCCTCGATAAAGCGGGTCATCTCCCAGTCGGCCCGGCACGTGCACACAGAAAACACGAACCGTTTCAGAATTTCCGTGCCGTGAGGCGTATGCACCACTTCCGGATGAAATTGCAGGCCATAAATACGCCGGGACCGGCAGACCATCGCCGCCACGGGGCAGGTGCCCGTCCGGGCCGCCACAGCAAAACCCGCTGGCATCGTATCCACCTGATCGCCATGACTCATCCAGACATCCAATTCGCCGGGGAGTCCCGCAAACAGGGGGTCCGAATCGACCACGGTGACGCGGGCGAGCCCATATTCCCGCGCCTTCCCTTTGCGCACCGCACCGCCCAGCAACTGGCCGGTCATCTGCATACCATAACAAATTCCCAGCACGGGAATGCCCAGGTCGTAAATGGCCGGATCGCACAGCGGAGCGTTCTCCTCCAGCACGCTGGCCGGCCCGCCCGAAAGAATAATGCCGGCAGGCTTGCGCGCCGCCAGATCCTTGGCGGAGATGTTGTACTTCACCAATTCGGAGTAAACATGCATCTCCCGAATTCGGCGTGCAATCAATTGAGAATACTGGGATCCATAATCCAGGATCGCAATCCATGTGTGCTCGCTCATGCTTGACCTGCCTCATTATCGGGTATTAATGGGGTTCATCCTACCGATTCCCGCGCCACCTTGCAAGCGCCACGGAAAAATCACGTCCTGTTCTTACCATGCCCGCGCCAGCCTTCGGCGCCACAAAGAAAAAATGGCGCGTCCATAATACGGCTGCTTGGCCACCGCCACGGAAAAAGCTTTCTCCGCCTCGCCCCTTTTTCCGCTCTTCTCATACGCCCGACCCAGGCGATAATAGCGATAGGCTAGACTTTTGTTCAATCGCTGGACTCCAACCCGGTCCACCACGCCTGTGCCTTGGGCAACAAGCTGTTCAAGAGAGCGGATGGCGCATTCGCATCGCCGTTCGCTGTTTTTCCCAAGGTGGTCGTCGGTCCGCCCCATCGAAAACAAGGGTTCATCCAGAAAGGCGGCCGGGTGCGTCAAAAGGGCGCGCATAAAAAAATCGGAGTCTTCGCATACCGGCAAGGATCGATCAAACCCGCCGATTTCCAGGAACAGGTCTCGTCGGACCATAAGCGTCGGAGTCCTGACATAACTATGTATCAGCATCTCCCCCAGGGAGGCCCCCCCCTCGCACGCCAATTGCCGGGCCCGCCGGGGCGAAATCACGCGGGCGCCCGAGGTCAGATCGATTCCGTTCCCACAAAGCAGCCCGATATCCGGATGAGCGTCGAGAAAGCGAAACTGTTTTTCCAACTTGTCCGGAGCCCAGACATCATCGGAATCGTTGAACGCAACCCATTCCCCCCGGGCTTCCCGGACTCCTGCATTGCGGGCTTCGGACGCCCCCCGGTTCGCCTGGCCGATCACCCTGACGCGATCCCCAAACTCGCTCGCCAGAACAGAGACGGTGTCATCCGTCGACCCATCGTCGACCACGATCGTCTCCACCCCTGTTGCCACGGTCTGACCCAGAACACTCCGGATCGATGCCGGCACCATGGGGGAACGGTTGAATGTGGGAATGACCACGGACACAGAAGGGCGCTCCACGGGATCGCGGGGGAGGGAAACTCCGCATCCCGTGGGTCCGGGCAGCGCCCTGTTCTCAGGCCGTGATTCGAACGGTGTCACAGAGCCCCCTCGCCACCGCGCCTACCCTTATTTCGCAATACTGAAGGATTGGGTTGCCTCCAGCCACTCATCTCGGGCCGTGACATCAACAGAAACCTCGCCAGAACCTTCGACCGTCGGACAAACAACCAGTAGCCGCTCCCCGCCCGTCAAAAGAGACCCGGACAACGACCGGAATAACGTATTGCAAAAGACGTCGGGCTTGTGACTGGAAACCGCCAATCCGGCCTGGGCGTTTCCCAGCGCTATCTCTTTCCTGCACAACAGCTTCCATTTGCCCCATTTATTGCGTTTTGCGGACGCAATAAACACGTCGCCTTTACGTTCAAGCCTCAATCGGACAGGGAACTCTGTCGTGATGATCGTGCCCCCTTGATAGGTCTTTCCGCCCGCTGAAGACCGGTGCTGAAAAACCACCATGCCCTCTGGCGTCACATACAAATAAACATTCTTCGCCGTTTTCGTATTCTCCGACCGCACCATGATTCCAGCCGTTGCTTCGTTGTTCGTGTTTTCCATGCGATCAACAACCACTTGTATGTCCCCGTCTCCCACCAAAGGCTGACTCAAGAACCGGCCGGCATCTTCTCGCCCGCCAAATCCTTCTCCAGCCCCAACGAGCGTAATGAACGATCCGCTCACGTGCGTGCTGGTTGTCGTCGACACATACCCGATGTCTTTACTCATCCAAGGATTGGCCCCGTCCGTGATCACCATATTCGTTATAAAAGATGAATTGTTGGTGATGCTGGCGCTGACCGTGATAAGCCACGGCTCGGTCTCCACATCTTCTACACTAAACGGAATACACCACGCCGCCGTCTCGCCGCGGAGGATCATGTTCGTCAACGAATTAATGACCGGCGGCTTTTGATAAACCCGGACATAGTCCACCTTGAATTTCGTCTGGGTGTCTTCCAGCGACCCATATCCTCCACGAGGGGGGCGGCCACACCAACCGTACGCGTTTACAATCTCAGAGCTTAACATAATACGTTCATTCCGGGCCGACGTGGGGACAAAAATCGTCCACGGTTCAGACTTGTCAATCGAGTATGAATATAGCTGAGGAGTCCACTTCATGCCAAACGTGTGGTATCCTTCATCCACGCCCACGTCCGATGTGACTTGATACAAAATGGTCCGATACGGTCCATATCCATTCCAATTCAACCCACGTCCAATGCGTTCCTTGATCGGATGCCCGCCCGCGTCCACGCCCCGATGCTCAAAGATGTCTATTTCCATGCCCGAAAGAGCGGGATTATAAATGTACTTCCCCACTCTGTCCGTGAACAACCAAAAGGACGACCACATCCCTTTGGTGTCGCCGAATTTGACCCGGGCTTCAATATATCCATACCGGAAATTAAACCAGAAATCCGTCGACATCATCCCCGTATAATTAACGGAATTCGATGTGTAGGTCGATATTTCAAGCCGGCCATCAACAACCTTGATGGCCTCTTTCGTATTGATGCCATCCCGTTTAGGCGATGTATAACGGTTCCATTTCTTCGTATCGAGTGTCGCCCCATTAAATTCATCACTCCATATAAGCCGATAACCGGGCGGCGGACCGGCCCAAAGAAAAACAGGCAGGCCAATCATATAACCAACGATAAAAAGTTTAAAGCCCATGCTCATCTTTGCGCGTGTCACCTTATATCATTTCCAAAAAACGATGCCCCTATATAAGCACACCATTCCATTTATTACAATTTCTCAAATGAATTTCTTTCTTCTCCCTCAGGGTTCACTTACCATAACTCGCAACTGGAGTTACCCGCATGGATCTTCCTTCGGAAAGCAAAACGGTCAGGTCTGACGCCACCGCAAGGAGTTCTTGGGCTTCATGGATCCCCCTCGCCCTTTTCGTCGTTTTTCTCCTTCTTCTAGCCATCCGCATTGCCACTCCCTGGCAATTTCTTCACGATGACAATGGCGCCTGGTTTTCTGCCACCGCGAAGACTCATCTTCTTCGGGGCCTTGAAGAAACAAAAGGGCAGGATTTTTTCCTGCCAAGACAATCCCAAGCGTTAAAACCCTATCTTCATCATCCGCCCTTTATCAGCTTATATTTGGCCGGTGTCTTTCGTGTGACAGGCGCCGACACGCCACTGGTCGCCCGGGCCAGCATGGCCCTCCTGCACATCCTCACCTTTCTCATCTTCCTGCGGCTCGCAAAAATGCTGACAGGTGGAGCCGTCCTGCCGTATCTATGGGCTGCTTTTGTTTTTGCCACGGTTCCGATGAGCGTCTACTTCGGGAAAATGCCGAACCATGAAGTTCCCGGACTCCTTTTTTTGGAACTCGGCATTTTTTCTTCCCTGAACCTGAAATGGCGGGAGGCGGCCAGTCTCAAGTGGCTGATCCCGATCTCCCTGGCCTGGATGCTGACGGCTTTCTCCTCGTGGCATGCCGCTCTGGCCGCGCTGGTGTTCATCCTGTGTTTTTCTATCGTGCTCACCCCCAAGGCCCGCCACCTCTTCCTGCCCGTCTCCGGCACCGTTCTCTTGGGATCCCTGGCGTTGGTGGGCGGGCAGTTGCTCTGGGCCAACCACTGGCAATGGCTTCCCAGCCAAGAGACGGCGGTACGGCATTGGTTGGGGCCTGAAGAGACCTCTCTCCCGGCTTTTTGGCTTAAGAACTTCACCAAAATCGCCCGGCACGGGTGCCGATTCTATGCCGGCATCCCCTGGTTGCTGGCCTTCGGATGGACCCTTTGGGCCGGAATCCGGCTAATCCGGCGACAGCGCCTGTCTGACACCGATGTCTTCGTCTTGGCCATGGGACTGGGCTCCATAATCTATTGTGCGGTCTTCTCGCGCGCGGCTCGAATCCACGCCTACCAGCAATTCTATTCCCTTCCCTTTATCGCCATCGCATCCGCTCTGGCCCTTTCAACTCTTTACGATAGTCTGGCCCGGTGGCGAAAAAATGCGGCACTTAGCCTCGTCATCCTGTTGATTCTTTCCACCGCGCTATCGGCCCTGTACAGCCTTTCACGTCTGTATCTCAAGGCAAACACGTATGCCGTCGAAGCGGCCCGTGCCATCACCACGCAATTTTATTAACCCTTTTATCAGGCCGCAACGGGAAACACCTGCATGAACGCCGACCCGCTCCCGCCCGAACGACTGCAGTTATCGGCCCGGGAATTAGCAGACTACCTCTCGTCCGGCCTGGACCACCCCGTTTCCGTGGTGATCACCCATAACCGCATCTCCCTGATCCGCCTGCGCCAAAAACCGGAAGGCGGCAGCGAATTGCGTGCCCATGCCTGCCTCCTTCAGGCCCCGCCGGAAACGCTCCGGGCTCTGAAGCGTTTTCTCATCTCCCACCGTCGCGCGGACTGGAGGGCGGTCTGCGCCTTTCTCCAGACCACCCCCCGGGAAAGCCGCCCCGTTCCGGCGGCCACGCTCCGATCCGCCGGCAACTTCCACGATCTCCAGGCCATACTCGACGACGTAAACACGTCGTTTTTCCCGGGACCCTGCCCCTGCCGCATCACCTGGGGCCGAAGCGCCGGACGCCCCCGCGGCCGGACCCGCCGCCACATCGCCTACGGCTCCTACCACCGGGACCCCGGGCTCATCCGCATCCATCCCCTGCTCGACGATACGCGCGTCCCGCGCGATTTTGTGGCGTTCATCGTGTTCCACGAACGCCTGCATGCCTCGCTGGGCGCCGAGACCCGGGGCAGCCGCCAGTGGCACCACACGGCCCGCTTCCGCAGCATGGAACGTCAGTACCCCGAATACGACCGCCACCAGAAACTCGCCCAAACCCTGTTCCGCTCGCTCGATAAACCCGAACCCAAAAGGAAATGGTCCGATGTCCTCCGCCTCTTCTAAATCCCCCGCCGCACACTCCCTGAAGGCGCTTGCCTTCTCCGACGCCAAGAGCCGCACGCTCCCCTACCGCCTCCACCGGCCGCCCCCCTCCAAAACTGGCGCGCGCCGCCCGCTCATCCTGTTCCTGCACGGGGCCGGCGAAAGGGGCTCCGACAACCAATCCCAGCTCGTGCACGGCGTACAGCCCCTCCTCACCGGCGCGGCCGCCCTGGGCGAGGCGCTGTTCCTGGCGGCCCCGCAATGCCCGGCCGAACAGACGTGGGTGGACGCCCCCTGGAACACCCGGAGCCATACGATGCCGGCCCGGCCGTCGGCCCCCATGAAACTGGTCCTCGGCCTTCTCGAGAAACTGATGCAGGAGGAAGCCGTGGATCCGGACCGGGTGTATCTGACCGGCCTCTCCATGGGCGGCTTCGGCACCTGGGATCTGCTCCAGCGCCGACCCGGCCTCTTTGCCGCCGCCATTCCGATCTGCGGCGGCGGCGATTCCCGTCTGGCCAACCGGTTCAAAAATGTGCCGCTCTGGGCCTTTCACGGGGCGCTGGACGAAGCCGTAATCCCCTTCCGCAGCCGGGCCATGGTGGCGGCACTCCAGAAGGCAGGCGGGCGCCCGGGCTACACGGAATATCCCGGGGTCGGCCACAATTCCTGGGCCCCGGCCTACGCCAATCCGGCCGTTCTCGGCTGGCTCCTGGCCCAGCACCGGACGCCGGCCCGGCCCGGGAGGACCGCATAACAGGGCAGGACTGGGAAAACAGACAGGCAGCCGGCTAGATCCCCATGTTGCTCAGGGACGTGGCAATGCCGTTCAGAATACCGGTGATCGTCGGGTGCTCGGCCTCGAACAGGTCAACCGCATCGGTGAGGCGCTCGATCATGGGGCCGTGGTCGACCTCGTCCGCATGCTCCAGCTGCCGCTCGAGATCGCGGACCAAGGCGCTGACCCGTTTCTTGACCCCGGCCTGGCTGACGTCGAGCGCGTTAATCTCGGTTTTCAGCCGGGCAATCGCCTGTTGAACCGCTTGCTTGCTCATGACATATCCTTCCGTTTGACCCTTACACCGTTTCATTCTAGCAGGACGCACGCCCCGGGCGATTCTTTTTTTACCGTGATTTTTCAACCCCGTTCCGGTATACCCCACAAGACACCCCCTACAAGGAGATTGGTTCATGATCAAGCTGGCGTTCATGGGATTTCGGCATGGCCACATTTTTTCACTTTACACCTACGCCCAACAGACGCCCGGCGTACAGATCGTCGCCGCCTGCGAAGAAGACCCCGCCACCCGCGCCGAGCTCGCCAAAACCGGCGTGGTCGCCATCACACATGACTCCTATGCCAGGATGCTGGCCGACAGCGGCTGCGATGCCGTGGCGATCGGCGATTATTACGGCAAACGCGGCGCCATCGCCATCGAGGCCCTCAAACACGGCAAGCATGTCATCGCGGACAAACCGCTCTGCACCGCACTGGCGGAACTCGACCAGATCGAGGCGCTGGCTGCAAAAAACAAGCTTCAGGTCAGCCTGCAACTGGATCTGCGCGACGGCGGGTTGGCCCGGAAAGCGCATGAACTGATCCGCGGCGGCGCCATCGGCTCCGTCCACGGCATCGTGTTCACGGCCGAACACCCGCTCATGCGCGCAAGCCGGCCGGCCTGGTATTTTGAGCCCGGCAAGCACGGCGGCACCCTGAATGACATCGGCATCCACGCCTTCGATGCGATCCCCTGGATCACCGGCATCCCGTTCGCGCGCCTGGAGGCGGCCCGGAGCTGGAACGCCTTCGCCACGGACGTCCCCTTCATGCACGACGCCGGCCAATTCATGGCCACCCTGGAAAACGGGGCCGGCGTCATGGGCGAAGTCTCCTATTTCACGCCGGACAGCATGGGCTACAGCCTCCCGCAATACTGGCGCATCACCTTTTTCGGCCGCGAGGGCATCCTGGAGCTGGTCGAAACGCAACGGAAGCTGATGCTCGCCAAAAACGGGAGCAAGGAGCCCGTGTATCCGGAAGCGGCGGCCGGAAATCCGGCCGGCTACCTGAAGGCCTTCCTCGCCGAAATCGAAGGCCACCCCCAGCCGGGCGGCCTTTGCACGGCCGATGTGCTCCGCGCCTCGCGCGTGGCCCTGCTCATCCAGCACGCCGGCGAAACAGGGCAAACCCACGTGGCGCTATAAGCTGAGCCCTAGATTGTCGCCCGCGCCGGGCGAAGCCACTTGACCCCTTCAAACCACAAGACACTGCCCGCGCCCACCACCAGACTCACCAGTAGATCACCCGCGTGCAACGGCGCAAAATGGAACATTCGCTGCGCCCCGGGCACATAAAGAACCAGCGCCAGAAACAAAATACCCCCTCCGATAACCCAGCGAAGCGCCTGGTTGGGGACGCGACACATGGCAACCAGGCTTCGTGTCCACGACCGGTTGACCAAGATGACGAACAGCGACGACACCACCAAGGTCGCGAACATCAGCGCCCGCGCCGCGTCCGGCGTGTGACTGACCCGCGCCGCAAACAACACGCCCACACAGGCGGCCAGCACGCTAACCCCCTGAAGCAACGCCACCCCAACCGACCTCATCGAAAAGAGGCGCTCGGAGGGATTCCTGGGCGGCCGCTTCATGACATTGGCCTCCGCGTCTTCCGCCTCGAAAATAAGCGAGCAGGAAGGATCGATGATCAGCTCCAAAAACACAATGTGAACCGGCAACAACAGCAGCGGCCAGTCCAGCAGAAACACGGGAAGCATGGAAAGCCCCGCGATCGGCACGTGAACCGTCAGGATGAACGCGATGGCCTTCTTGATGTTGTCGTAAATCCGCCGGCCCAGCCGGATGGCCGCGACAATGGAGGAAAAGTCATCGTCCAACAGCACCAACGAGGCCGCTTCCCGGGCGACGTCCGTGCCGCGCCCCCCCATGGCAATGCCGATATGGGCCGCCTTCAGCGCCGGCGCGTCATTGACCCCGTCTCCCGTCATGGCCACCACTTCCCCGTTGGCCTTGAGCGCCTGGACAATGCGCAGCTTCTGCTCCGGAACCACGCGGGCAAACACATGCACCACCTTGATCCGAGCGGCCAATTCCCCATCGGGCATCCGCTCCAACTCCGGTCCGGTAATCACCTCGTCCGACGTTGAAAGGCCCGCCTGCCGGGCCATGCTCTGGGCCGTGGCCGGGTAATCGCCCGTAATCATAATCACCCGGATTCCGGCTTCCCGGCATTCGGCCACGGCCCCGGGAACCGTCGGACGGAGTGGATCTTCGAGCCCGAGCAACCCCACGAATTGAAGATCCAATCCATGATGGTCCTCCGGCAGGTCCGGTGCCGGGCAGCTTCCATGCGCCACGGCCAGCACCCGAAGTCCCTCGGACGCCAGTCGTGTCACGTCCCGCATCAGGGACTGCCGCTGCTCGGCGGAAAAATGACACAAATCCGCGATCGCCTCCGGGGCGCCTTTGGAAGCGATCCTCAACACCTCGCCGCTTCCCGTGTGCCAGGCCTGGCTGACCGCCAGCAACGCCGGGGAAAGGGGATACTCGCGCACCAGCGACCAGTCCGGGTGAATATGCTCGGGCTCCTTGCGAAGCCGCTCTCCCGCCGCATGCAGCGCGCGTTCCATGGGATCAAAAGGGTCGCGCCGGCTCGCCAGGATCGCCTGCTCGATCAACCCGTGCACCGCCTCGGCCAGGTCCGTGTCGGTCTTCGCCAGGTCAACGGACACCCCGTCGGCCACCAAGCGCCGCAGCGTCATCTGGTTGAGCGTGAGCGTGCCGGTCTTGTCCACGCACAACACCGTCGCGGCGCCCAGCGTCTCGATGGCCGGCATCTGCCGCGTCAGCACGTTGCTGCGGGAAATGCGCCAGGCCCCGAGCGCAAGGAAAACCGTCAGCACCACCGGAAACTCCTCGGGCAGAATGGCCATCGCCATCGCAATGCCGGCGAGAAAGCCCTCCTTCCAAACCGCTCCGCCACCGCCCCGCGTGAGCGCGTAGACAAAAATAACCACCCCGCACGCCGCCACCCCGATGAGCGCAAACAGACGAACCATCCGGGCGGTCTCTTTCTGCAACAACGTCGGCTCCGCTTCCACCTGCTGCAACGCTTTCCCGATCTTTCCCAGTTCCGTCAGGAGCCCGGTGCTGACGACTTCGGCAATTCCCTGGCCGGCGGTAATAAGCGATCCGGAAAACACCGACGGAAGGTCATCGCCCCCGGGCCGGTCAAGCGACTGCGCTTCCGCCACCGGCGCTTTCCGCACCGGCACCGATTCGCCGGTGAGCAGCGATTCATCCGCGGAAAGATTGACCGCGCGCCGCAGAATAGCATCGGCCGGAACCCGGTCCCCCTCCGCCAGAACAACCATGTCGCCCCGGACCACCTCCCGACCCGGGATACGCCGGTGGACGCCGTCCCGGATAACCAGGGCGCGCGGGCTGGACAGGTCCCGCAGCGCATCCAGCGCGCGCTCGGTTCGCCTCTCCTGAACAATCGTGATGGCCATGACAATGAAAACAAAACCCAGCAGCATCAAGGCGTCGACAGGCTCTCCCATGGCCAGGTAAAGCCCGCCAGCCGCCAGCAACATGAGAAACATAGGTTCACGAACAACGTCAATGGCGATGGCCGCAATGCCCCGCTTCTTCTGGGCCGGAATCTCGTTCGCCCCCTCCCGTTCAAGCCGAATCCGGGCCTCGTGCTCGCCAAGGCCTTGAAACCCCGACATATCCAAATTGACCCTGCTCTCAGCACCACGCTTCATGCTTCACTCCCTGAACGATCTCTCTTTCAAGCAATAACGAACGCCCCTCTTCTCACGGATTCGCCTTCAACAACGATTCCAGACCTTTCGACAAAGCCTCGCCCAAATCGGCGTTTTTCTTGTGCTGTTTTGGCGTCTCCGCCGAACCCGGCCCTCTTTCCTCCGGCGGCGCGGCCAGCAACTGCGCCATGGCTCCGAACAGGGCCTGCTCCAGCCTCAGCTTGGGTTTCTCCACCGTCCCATGAACGGGAATGGTCAACGTCAGCCTGGGCGCCGTCCGGCCGCCCATCTTCACGTGTTTCAACGTCACCTGGAGCCTCGACCGGGACTCGTCAAACCGCCCCTCCTCACAGAACAATTCGATCTCCACCCGCTCGGCCTCGCCCCGGACTCCGACATTCTTACCCCCCAACAGAGACCGTACCATCTCATCATCCAAACCCGTAATCGTCGCGTTCATCTTGAACGTGGGGGCTTGCAGATTCCCCACAGGCGCAATCCGGGCCGTCAGCCGGAGGGGCGCCTCGCGACCCCGCGCTTCCACACGGCCCTCCGCCGACAACGTCCCCCAGGCGGATTCATCCGCCGAATCCCCATAGGTGGCCAATCCGGTTGAGCTCACCTGCAACCGTAAAAGCGTGTCACCCGCCTCGGACGCATGATCCACAAACCGGACGCATAGATTCGCCCGCAGCCGGTCAACCGCCACATGCGGCCATTTTTTGGGAGGCGGAGTGGCTCCCGTTTCTCCGGATCCGTCGGAGGGTTTCTGGCCCGGGCCGGACTCCACCTTGCCCTCCCCGCCAGCGCGATCAGACCGCTTCACATTAACCCGTCCATCGGAAGACCGGATAATCGTCAGATCCGCATCGCGCACCATCACATCGTCGAACCGCACACAACGGCGAAAGAGGGGAAGATAACGTAACGAGACATGGCCCTGGGCGAGCGTCAACAGGTTGGACTCGGAAAACCCCGGAGGATTCCCGACCCTGAGATTTCCCACGTCTAGCGCGCCGCGCCAGAGGCTGAGCCCCAGCTCGGAGGCCTGCATGGGGACACCCGTGGCGCGACCGGCTTCGGGAAGCGCCTGAGCCAAACGCCGGTTCACCGCCCCTTGCAGAGCCCAAAACCCGCCGGCGAGGAATACAGCGAACAACAGTATTACCACCAGTCCCTTTTTCATTCCCGGTTCTCCAGCAGGAGCGCCATGGCAATTTCCGGGCACGTGAACGGATTGTCGTATTTCACGCAGTTCACACACCCCATGTAAAGCTTGTGCATCATTTTCTCCTTGGCCACCTTTACAAAACCCTGCCGGGCAAAAAAGTCCGGCGTGAAGGTGAGCACGATGATCTGGGCTGGCTTGAACTCCCGGATCCGCTCAATCACCGCCTCCACAAGTCGGGTGCCGATGCCGCGTCCCTTGAGCGCCTTCTTGACAGCCACCGACTTGATCTCCACGGAGGGTTGCATGGCCTTGCCGATTTCCGGCAGCACCGCCCAGGCGGCGGCTCCCACCACCTCCCCCTCGCGTTCCGCCACCATGAACCGGTCGATGTTCTGCACAATATCGCTCACCGGACGGGCCAGCAGTTCATCCGGATACGATTTGATCAGCCTGAAAATGGCCTCGGCATCCCCGAAGCCGGCATTGCGAATGGATATCGGTGTGTTCATCCCGATATGATACCAGACGGGAAAGGCCGAAGAAATAAAAAAACCGAATCATTTTCCTTGATCCAGGACGAAATAAAAGGCACTATTAAACCCTTTTCGTTTCGGAGGATTTGATAATTATGGACAATCAGACGCCCCTTTCCCATGTGCGCAACATCGGGATCATGGCCCACATCGACGCCGGCAAAACCACGCTGAGCGAACGCATTCTCTTTTTCTCGGGAAAAACCTACAAGATCGGCGAGGTTCACGACGGCGCCGCCACCATGGACTGGATGGTCCAGGAGCAGGAGCGCGGCATCACGATCACCTCCGCCGCCACCACCCTCACCTGGAAAGATCACCAGATCAGCCTGATCGACACTCCCGGACACGTGGACTTCACCGCCGAGGTGGAGCGCAGTCTGCGCGTGCTCGACGGCGCCATTGCCCTGTTCTGCGCGGTCGGCGGGGTGCAACCCCAGTCCGAACAAGTCTGGCGTCAGAGCGAAAAGTATGAAGTGCCCAAGCTGGCGTTCATCAACAAGATGGACCGGACCGGCGCCGATTTCTATGGCGTTCTCAGCGAAATACAGTCCTCTCTCGCCGCTAACGCCGTGCCCGTGGTCATCCCGATCGGCCAGGAGGAGAAATTCGCCGGCCTCGTCGACCTGATCGACATGAAGGCGATATATTACAGCGAAGACCCAAAAAACCCGATGCAGGAGAAGGAAATCCCCGCCGACCTGCTCGACACCGCCCGCCAGTGGCGCGCCAACCTCGTCGAGAAATGCGCCGAGCAGGACGACACCCTGCTGGAGAAGTTCCTGGGCGGGGAAGAACTCACCCGCGACGAGATCCTCGGCATCATCCGAAAGGCCACGATCGCCCGCCGTGTGATTCCGGTCTTCTGCGGGGCCGGATTCAAGAACAAGGGCATCCATAACCTGCTGGATGGCGTGAACCTTTATCTCCCGTCCCCCCTCGACGTGCCGCCTGTCTCGGGCACCTACGACGGCAAGGAACTGACCCGCAGGGCCGACGAAAAAGAACATTTCTCCGCGCTGGCCTTTAAAATCATGTCCGACCGCCACATGGGCAAGCTGACCTATATCCGCATCTACTCGGGCACCATCAAGTCCGGCACCACGGTCCTGAACAGCACCCAGGACTCCTCCCAGCGCGTGGGACGCCTGTTGCGCATGCATGCCAACCGGCAGGAGCCGATCGAGGAAGCCCGCTGCGGCGACATCGTGGCGGTCATCGGCCTGCAGAAAACCCGCACCGGCGACACCATCTGCGATGCCGACCACCCCGTAGTCCTGGAAAACATCGAATTCCCGGCACCTGTTATCTCCATCAGCATCGCGCCCGAAAGCCGTCAGGACGAGGAGAAGCTCGACGCCGGCCTCCACCATCTCTCCGAAGAGGATCCCACGTTTATCGTCAGCCACGACGACGAAACGGCTGAAACGGTCATCTCCGGCATGGGCGAACTCCATCTCGAAATCATCGTGGACCGCCTGCGCCGCGAGTTCAACGTGGCATCGAAGGTGGCCGCCCCCGAGGTGGCCTACCGCGAAACCGCCACCACCCCCTCCACCGAAGGCCAGTACAAGCACGTCAAGCAAAGCGGTGGCCGCGGCCAATACGGCCACGTCTGGTTGCGCCTGGAACCCCAGCCCCCGGGTTCCGGATTTGAGTTTGTCAATGACGTCGTCGGCGGCCGCATCCCCACGGAATACATCTCCTCGGTTGAAAAGGGCATCATCAAGGCCATGGAACGCGGCCCGTTCGCCGGATATCCTGTCGTGGACATGCGCGTATCCGTCTTCGATGGCTCCTATCATGATGTGGATTCGAGCGATTTCGCCTTCGTCGAAGCGGCCCGAGTCTGCATGCGCCAGCTTTTCCTACAGGCCCATCCGGTCCTGCTGGAGCCGGTGATGTCGGTGGAAGTGGTCACGCCCGAGGATTTCATGGGCGCCGTCTCCGGATCCATCTGTCAGCGGCGCGGCCGCATCGAATCCATGGACCAGCAGGGAAACGACAAGGTGATTCGGGGCATGGTACCGCTCAGCGAAATGTTCGGCTACTCGAACACCGTGCGCACCCTCACCCAGGGCCGCGCCTCATTCACCATGACGTTCGAGCACTACGAGGCCGTGCCGTTCTCGATCGCCGAAGACATCATCAAAAAACGCCGCGCGGCCAACAAGATCCGCTAACCCGGTCCATGGCCCCGCCCGCGCAAGGGCGGGGGGGCGCGCGCCTGCGAAACCGGCATCCCCAGCGGATCATGGTCTTTTCCTTTGCCAGCGAATAAGGCCATTTTACAAGGGGAACACTTTTTTGTAGACAAATCCGCCCTAATTTGCTTTTCTATACTGGATGAAAAGCAAACACATGCAGATAGAGAGGCGCTTGGAGCCCGGATCTCTGAGCGG
>CAMDGM010000048.1 GCA_945898015.1 PVC group bacterium
GGGGGCCAGGAAACGGGTTGCACGATACGCGGGGGGTCGATCGGGGGGGGGGTGCTAACGATCGGCAAACGGACGGGCTCAGACGTGGGCGCCGGCGTGACGGGGACTATGATGACAGGAGGGGGCGGATTGGATTTTGCCACCACGTCTACGGGTTTAGGAAGTGGCGGTTTGTTGGAAGAAACGGGAGCGGGGTCGGGCTTGGGGGTAACGGTGGTTGCGGGAGGGGAAACGGGCGAGGACGCTTTGAACAGGCCACGGATGAACGGCCATTCGAAGAAGGCCCCGACTCCAATGGCAAGGCAAAGACCGATGGCGGCCAACAACACGAGATGATAGTTTTTTTTCTCGGACTCGGGCTCGTTGGCGTGAAGATCCGGCTCAACCGGCGGCGGTGCTGGCGGAGCTTCGGCTTTTGACGCCTCTTTGCGCAAGGGGATCCGGGGCATGGAGATGGAGGAGGGCAGTGTGGTGGCCGGGGTGGGCGGCGCGGACGTGGCTGGAGAGTCAGCCGCCGCTTTTTTGTTCATCTCGTCATGTTGACGTTTCAAGGCGTCCTGAATGAGGCTCATGTTATTGTCCTTCCATCTGTTTTATGGACATGGTGACGCATCGGGTGTCGATGCGGGTGCATCGCAGGACGTATCCTGCCAGCAGGGCGTGGTCGCTAAGCGCGTTGATGAGGCGGGGCACTCCGCCGGAATGCTGAAACAGGAGGTGAACGGCGTCAGGTTCAAACTGGACCCGGTCTTCCGCTCCCGCTGTCATCAGCCGGTGGGTGATATACCGGGCGGTGTCGTCCTCGTCCAGGGGGGGAAGATGAAAGCGGACCAGGATTCGCTGGCGTAGTTGGCGCAGTTGAGGTTGCTTGAGCAGTTCCCGCAGTTCGGGTTGGCCGGCCAGGACAATCTGGAGGAGCTTGTGCTGATCGGTTTCCAAATTGGATAACAGGCGGATTTGTTCAAGGAGCTCGACCGAGAGATTCTGGGCTTCATCAATGATGAGCGCCACATTGATTCCGGCACGATTCTGTTCCAACAGGAACGTGTTGAGCTGGTTGGTGTAGGCGAGTTTGTCCCGCCCGGCCGGAGTGAGGCCAAAATCCTGGAGAATGGCCCGGAGAAGCTGTGTTTCCGTCAGGAAGGGGTTGAGGATCAGGGCGGTTCGAACCGAGTCGCCCAGGTGACTGAGCACCGCCCGGCATAGGGTTGTCTTGCCGGACCCGACTTCCCCGGTTAGCTCGATGAACCCTTTGCGGGACGAAATGCCGTATAAAAGGTGATCAAAGGCTTCACGGTGGTGGCGGGAAAGGAATAAATAGCGGGGATCCGGCGTGATATTGAACGGAAATTCCTTTAGCCCGTAATAGTCCAGATACATTCCTGAGCCCGCCACAGTTGATAATAACTTGGTTTTGTTATCGCACAACGTTCTCGAATTTGCAATTTCAATATATTAATTGGATAGAGTACACTGGCCCCAATAACAGCGGGGATGGGTTTGTATGAGTAATGGCGAAAATGGACACACGGACGATTTTCGGGAACAACCCCGTATAGTCGATGAACCCTTTGTGAAACGGGATGTCATCGCGGTTGTGCTGTTAATGGTGTTTGGCGCCTGTTGTTTTTTTTATCGAATCGGTCATGCGGGGTTTTGGCACGACGAGGCTGCTTCCTGGATGATCGCACGTGATTGGCGGGAAATGTGGGTGACTTTGCGTCATTATGAAGCCAACATGTGGCTGTATTATGTCGTTTTGCATGGGTGGATGAAGCTTTTTGGAGACACGGAAACGGCGATGCGATCGTTGTCGGCTTTGGCTGCGACGGCCTGCATCCCTTTTGTATATGAAACAAGCCGTTGTTTGTTTTCCAGAAGGGCGGCGTGGGTGGCGGCACTCTTGTTGATTTTCCATGTGATCACCATGCGGTATGCACAAGAGGCAAGAAGTTACGCGTGGCTTGAATTAACCAGCGCGGCTAGCAGTTATTTGATGGTGAGAATGATTTTCGGGAAGCGGTATCACTTGTGGCCGGTTTATGGGTGTGTCACTGCGGCGGGGGTCTGGTTTCACTTCCATGGGATATTTGTGCCCATGGCGCATTATCTGTTTATCGTGGGTTTCAAATATTACCGGCTTGCGTGGAAGCCATTTCTGGCGGCGGGGCTGCTCTTGTTCGTTCTTGTCTTGCCGATCCCCATCGTTCAGCCCGTATTTAGTAGCAGTCAGGTTAATCATCTCCGGGTTCCGGGTTTTCAAAGCGTTGCCGAATTTGCAGAATTGCTGGCATGCGGGGCATTCAGCCTTCTGATGGTGATTGGATTGTGGCTACTGGTTGCGATTAATCAATGGCGCAAAACCAGCCATCAAAAAAGGTCTTTCGTTGGCTTGGCTTTTGTCACCACGGCTATCGTTTCCCCGCTCGTTGCCGTCTACTTTTTTTCGCGGAACGTCATGCCGCTATGGCATGTGCCGTATTTGATTTTCGTCGTGCCGCTTTGGTGTGTTTGGGTTTCAGGTTTGATGGATCGTGTTGCGGCGTCAAAGTGGATGTTTGGCGTCGTGTCGATCATGATGCTTGTTTCGGTTTCATTTTTTTCATTGCGAACGCCGCTCACCCGACCTTATACGCCCTTGAATGATGTTGTTCGGCATATCCAGGTAAACGCGGTCCCGGGGGACGGGGTTGTTATTGAACGGCATTGGCGGAATAGAGCGTACTTCTATGCCGCGTCGCAAGCGGACCCCATGCCGCTGTTGGCCGTTTCCAAAAACAACACGAAGATTGATTTTGCGTGGATCAACACGGTTTCCGACAAGCAAGTGACAAAATTGTCATCTCGTTACCCCCGGCTTTGGGTCATCATCGCTCGCAGGAACTCACCGGAGGAATGGGCCGTGATCAATGCGGCCTTGAAACGACTGAGCGCCAATTATCGTCAAACCGAGCTTAAGAACGTGGGCTTGATACGTGTATTTATGTTTGAAGCCAATATGGATACTGGCACCCCCTAGGAGAGTCGAACTCCTCTTCACAGGTTGAGAACCTGTTGTCCTAACCGATAGACGAAGGGGGTATCTTTTAGATGAAAAGAAGAGGAAATATAGGCGGCGGGCGGGGAAAAGTCAAATGAAATACGGGCCTCCGCGTGATGTGTTTGGGTTAGGTCGGGCTTGACGGTTCCGGTTAAATCCGAGGCAAGCAAATCGTTGCGGAGAAGGAACGGCGGTGATAGGATCACGCGACATTCTTTATACAAAGGAGTCCGGTATGTTGAAATTAGTCAAAAAAGAGAACCTGATCCGAATTGAAACAGCCGGCGCGGATTTTGAGTGGGACTTGTCGAAGGGCGCGCAGCTAACCGCCTGCACCCTTAAGACCCGTCAGGCCGTTCACTCCTTGCTGGGTAAAACGCCGGCGCCGAATTTGACGCTGACCCTGGCGGACCGGCGGATCAGTCTGGCGGAGTTTCCCGCGGAGGCGACCTTCCTCCGGGAAGATGACCAGACGGTGATCTTTACGACCCGGAGCAAGCTTGGGGATTTGTTTGTGGCTGAGCAGCGGTTTGAAGTCTTCCGGGAAGGCATTATTTTCTGCGAGTTTTCCGTGACACTCGGGGAAGGCAAGTCGTGTATCATTCGCCGCGCCGAATTGGGCTTTTCCGCGGCGCTGGACGGCGTGCGCCAGTTCCGGGGTAATGCGATCACCCGTGATCCCTATCCCAAGCAGGATGTGACCACGGTTCATATTCTCAGCGAGACGAAAGTCGGCCTGACGCGTGACGAGCGGGTTGAAAAGCCCCATCTGATGCCGTTGCTCGGGGCGGATCTGGGATGGTCCGAGTCGCGTTACTATTCGAATCGCGTGGAATTCGTGCTGGAAGACTCCACATCGTTCGGATCCGGGTTGGTGGGGAAGACGAAGTCCTCGGCCGGAGTGGAGGGAAAAAACTGGAACGTGGTTTGGAGCCTTCGCGAGGACGGCGAGCAGACCCTTCAGGCCCCCTTCTTTTACCGGAATCGCTGGGCGCTGCTGTGCGGGTCAGCCCGGCGGGAAAGCGGCTCGGGTGCGGATCGCGCGCTGGCCAACAACAGTCTGGCAGCGCGGATTTGTCATGTCATGTATCCGTATGTGCGCGGAACTCAGGATTGGCCCTGGTGCAGTGTGCCGGTCCGGCAGACGTTTTACCAGGATGTGCAACTGGCCAAGGAAAATCCGTCCCTGGACCGTGTCGAGGAGGCGGCCGCTCTGGGCTGTAACCTGATGATCATCCACCAGTTCTGGATGACGAACGGCGGCAGTAACGGCGAACCCTGCGCGGAATACAAGGCGTTCGATCCGGAGTGGCTGAAAGCCTTTGTCGATCGTGCGCACGAGCGCGGCATGCGGGTCCTGCTGTATTGCCGGGGGATCGAACGGTACTCGATGTACAGCGATTTCTTCGAGCGTTTTCTGAAAAAGGACTGGGACGGGGTTTATATGGATTGGGCCACGCCCGCCGCCATGGGGTTCTGCAAAACATCGGCCATGCATTTTTCGGCGTATGATTATTTCATGTTCGCGCGCGCCATGCGGAACCGGGTGGGGGATCAGGGCGTCATGATCGCGCACAGCTCGGTGCAGACCTATCTTTCTCAGGCTTTATTCGATTCCGTGGTATGCGGCGAATTTTCGGTCATGCATGCGGGCCTCCTGTCGGTCCCTGAAAAGAGCGCCAGCTTTGCCATGCAAGGCGGATGCGGAATCAACTTGATCGCGGGGAACTCGGGAGATCGCGCGGTCTTTTCGAGCCAGCGCGCCGCCGGTTTTGCCGCGGGCATGGGCTACTCGGCCCATCCGTTCATGGAGCCGGGCAAGCCTTTCTCCGAGGTGAGCGCGTACCTGCACGCCCTGTGGAATTTGTGGCGCGGGTTGGGTGCGGATCCGGTGCGGTGTTTCAATCCGGCCACGGGTGACAGTGCGGTGGCCACCTGGCAGGGCGCCTTGCATCCCGTCGTGTATCAGGCGAAGAATGGATCGATTCTGGTGACCGTGGCTAACCTGTCCGACGAACCGGCCACGGGTGATGTGACCGTCGACTTCAAGGCGCTGGGCCTGCCAGCCGAGGCGGCCCTGGTGCCGCTGGCGGTCAAGGGCACCCATCCGATCGCCGCCCGCGGCAATCGTCTGGTGGTGGAGAAGATGCCGCCCTATTTCTTTGCCGGCGCGGTGTTCAAGGTTTAAAGCCTGCTGTCAGGGTTGCTCCACCATGAGCCGGTAGAACGACATCCCGACGGGTGCCACGTCAAGGAACAGATTGGTGGGCGGAGTGGCCTCGATGTGCTCCCTGTACAATTGGAAACCCACTGTCATATTCGTGCTCCGATACAGGGAGTAGTTCTGCCCCCAGAAACTGTTCCAGCTCAATGCGATTCCTTCCGGCTTGGCGGCGATGCCCATATAGATGGGGTTTAATGCGTAGGTGATGGCGAGTTGGTTGTCTCCGTCGCTCCATTCCTTAACCGAGTTGAGGCTGTCCACGAAGGCGCGCAAATGATGCGTTCCTTGTACATTACCGGCGACCAGATGGTTGACGATGAAGAATTTCGATTCGCCTGCCGCAAGCCATCCGGCGTCGATCGTAACCCACGCGGGCGTGCCTGACGTGACGGCGCCTGGTTCCGAGAGGTAGAGGCTGAGTTTGCCGGCATCGGTATCGAGTTCGCCATGGTTGTTGATCGTGATGCGGACAGAAAAGACGTCTCCGGTGAGTGTCGGCTTGACGATGAAGTCGACGCCGGTTACGGCAAGATCGGCTCGAGCGGTATCGGTAGAAGGCTCGACCGCTCCGCCGCCTTCCGCGTCATCGGCAGGCGTCATCCGCACGGAAGCAATATCGGTAGCGGACACGTCTGTGAACTCGGACGAGCGTTCGCCGGTGTCGCTGATCGGAATGCCGGAGGCTGACGCAAAGAAGGTCCAGTTTGTGGGCGGCGCGGTTGCAAGACGAGTCAAAATAGCGCTTTCTCCAGGCGCAAGAGGATCAATCAAGGCGCCGATCATGCCCCCCTCGCGGTCGTCAACCGTGACGTCAGACAGCCAGGTTTTCCCGGTATTGGTTATGCGATAAGTCAGGGGAACGTCGGTGCCCGGTGGGAGCGTTAAAACGGTTCCGTCGGGTGCCGAACCCGCCGTCAGTTCCAGGGCAATCATGGGCAGATCGGCTGCTTCCGTGCAGATGGTTCCTCGGAACGGGAAGTTGTGAAATTCGAATCCGATGGAGGTGTTGACCGAGCCTCCGAAAAATGAAAACCCGTTGATCCCGCCACCCGTCAGATGCGCGTTGGCATAAGGAGCGAGGACGGCGCCCTGATGGATGAAACTGGCGCTGGAGACGGTCGTCGCGTCAACGTAGTTGTAGAGCACGTGGTTGGGGGAAACACCCGCAAGAACGATCGATCCGTTTGTCAGGGTGATGGTCGAACCGTGAATATTGACGATGACCGTGCTGCCGGCCGGAGCCGCGATCCGGTTTTCTTTAGAGGCGCCGTTCCAGTCGGCGGCCTGCACGTTGAAGACGTTCAACACCGGGTCGGCGCCTTGAAGGGTCAGCGTCCAGGTATCCTGAAAGACGTTCGTGAGACCGTGGTCATCCATGCTGCCGATCATGGCGCTGGCGAGGCGGAGGCGGCTGTTCATATCAGACAGGCTCATGCCGCTGCCGTCGTCAGGCACATTGCCGTCTGGCGTGAATGTGACCGGTGTGATGGCGCGTAACGTGTTGCCCGTCATATAGCGGGTAGGGCCGTAACGGGTTCCGCCAAAGACGATATTCCCGTTGACGCCGAAACTGCCGTCGTACAAGTCGTTGCCCACGATGAGGCGGTCGGTTTCCGGGGATGCCGGTGCGATGGGTTCGCCCACCGAGGCAAATCCGACACTGTAGCCGAACAAGAACCGGGCGTTTCCGCCAATGGCGAGCCGACCTTCCGTATCGCCGCCGCTGGCCTCGAAGTCGCCGGCGATTATGGCATTGAAGGTTTGCCCCATTGTCATGCGGTCGCAGAAGCCCGGGGGCAATCCGCCGTAGACGCCGGCATCCCATCCGGTTGCGTTTTCGCCGCTGGCCAGGGGGATCGGCTCGGTCAGGCCCGAATCGGGCGTCACATCGCTGTCGGTGGAGTCGTTGGAGCCGGCATCCTGCGTGGTGAAATGCCAATTGGTCGAAGGGAGGAGCACGTGAACCTGATAAACCCCCGGAAGGATGTCGGCAAAATGATACGCGCCATTCGCGTCGGTTCGGTTTGTGGCGATGCCGGTCTGGGTGGAATCCAGCAGCGTGACGGTGACGCCGAGCAGGCCGGGTTCGGAAGGAGTCCGGAGACCGTCGCGGTAGGCATCGATCCAGACTATGCCTGACAGTGTGGCACGCGGCAAAACCAGCACCACGGCATCATCGTTGTTGGTCACGGTCGGCACATTCAGAAGTTCGCTCCCGGCGTCGTCGGTGGGGGTGGCGGTGACGGTGGCGACATTGGTGACGCTCGAGGCGAGATTCGTCAGTGTCACGGTGAACGTGGTCATTGCCCCCGGCGCCAGCGGTCCGGCCCGGGTTCCGATCGCGCCTAATTTGTCATCGGACAGCAGCAGGTTGCTCAGATGCGTTTCGCCCGTGTTCTTGATGGAGTAGGTGTAGGTGACGTTGCTGTGGCCGTAGACAATCAGGGTTTCTCCATCCGGCGCGCTTCCGGCGGTCTTCGTGAGCGAAATGGCGGGTTGAGCCCGGTAGAGACCCGCATCCCAGCCGACTTGTGTCGATCCGCCGGTGACAATAATGGCGCCGGTTCGCCCGGTCAGGGGGTCTGGATCGCTGTCCTGGGTGTCGTCCGCGCCCTGATTGGCCAAGGTGAAATAGTAATGGGCTGGGGCGACGAAGGCCAGGGTGTAGGAGCCGGATGCGATTTCTCCGAAGCTATAGTTGCCGGATCCGTCGGTGGCGGTGCGTTTCACTTCGTTGCTGGCCGCATCGCACAGGATAACGGTTACATCCGGAATGCCCGGTTCGCCCGGTTCTTGAATGCCATTCCGGTTGTTGTCCAACCAGACCCGGCTGGCACCGAACACGCCCGAGACGGTCACATCGGCATCGTCCTGATCGGTGATGGCATCGGCTAAAGACCGGCCGTAGGCATCGGAGGGAGTCGCCGTCACGGTGGCGATGTTGTGGGTGTTGGTCATCAGGTGAAACGCCGTTGCCGTGAGGGTGGCGGAAGCGCCGGGGGCGAGGGGTTGCGCCAGTGTGCCGATGGAGCCCAGCACATTGTCGGTGACCGTGACAGGCTTGAGATAGGTGTTGCCGGTGTTGGTGATGACGTAGGTATAGACCACATCGCTTCCGCACTCAGCGATGAACGCCACGCCGTCAGCCGCGCTTCCGGCGGTTTTTACGATTCCGATGGAAGGGGCTGGCGCCAAGAGCCCCGCATCCCAGGACAGGTCTTCTTCGCCGCTGATGAGTGTGGTGAGCGTTGTGCGTCCGGTCGTGGGCGAAGCGTCGCTATCCCGGTTTTCATTTCCGCCCTTGTCCATGGCCGTGAACACGAAGCCTGACGGAGGGACGAATTCAATGGCGACCACGCCCGGCATCAGGTTGGAAAATCGATAGTGGCCGGTGCTGTCGGTGTTGGTGGAGGCCAGCGTCGAACCGGATCCGTCCAGCAGGCGGATCGTCATGTCAGCCAGACCGGGTTCGCCCGCATCCTGAATGCCGTTGAGGTTCGTGTCGATCCAGGCAAGATCGCCGATCGCGGCCAGGCGGTAAAGGCCGGCGTCCCAGGAGGTGTCGTTTTCTCCGCTCAACAGGGTGGTGAAGGCCGCCAGTCCGTTGGTGATGTCGGCGTCGCTGTCGTTTGCGGCGTTTCCGCCCTGATGGATCGGGCTGAACCGGTATCCGGCCGGGAGTTGGAATCCGACCCGGTAATCGGCCGGGAAAAGGTTTTGAAACGAGTAGGAACCGTCGGCGGCGGTGGTCTTTGTGGCGGTCGCCTGATCCAGGGCATCATATAAGGTGACGGTAACGTTGGCCACTCCCGGTTCGCCGGAATCTTGAATGCCGTCGGCGTCGTAATCTTCCCACACGCGATCCCCGATGGCCGCGAAGAGCTTGACGACCGCGTCATCCTGCGCGAAGGCCTGGGGTGCTCCGGAGACTTCGCGACTGTTGGAGTCGGCCGGTCTGGCCAGCACGGTGGCGGTGTTCGTCACATCCGACTGGACGTTGGTCATGAAGGCGGTGATTACCCGTGAGCCGCCGGGAGCCAGAGGACCTGTGATGTTGGTGATGGGCCCGAGCACATCGTCGGACAGATCCAGTTCGATGAGCGCCAGCAAGCCTGTGTTGACGATCGTGTAGGTGTACGCCACGGTCTGGCCGGGATTGGTCCAGCAGACGTCGTCCTGGGGCGCGGATCCGGCTGTTTTGGTGAGCGTCAAGCCGTAGGGGGGCAGCCAGATGCCGGCGTCAAACGTCATATTGCGATCCGGGATCGCTTCCGTTACGACAAGGGCCCGGCCTTCGACTTCGGCGCCATTGAGGTGCTGGCAGGCTTGGTTGGCCGATTCTAAATCCGGCATGGTCACGTATCCGTAACCTTTCGAACGTCCCGTCTCGATATCCGTGATGACCAGCGCTTCGGAGATTTCGCCAAATTCGGCAAACAAGTCGTTCAAGTGCACGCTGGTGTAGGAAAATGGCAGGTTGCCGACGAAGAGCTTGTGTTTGTCAGCCAACGCTGTAATGGGGGTGAAGTGGGTGACGGGATCGATGTCCGAATCGAATGAGGAATCGGATCCGGCATGGCGGGTGGTGACGACATAGGGATCGGGAATGGCGAATTTCGCATAGTAACTGCCCGGCGCCAAATTCGGGAATAGATAATAACCGGCATTGTTGTCCTGGTCGTCTCCGGTGATGGTCCAGCCGATGAATACGTCCGTGTTGGTGTCGATGATGCCGTCGGGAACGGACTGAGGGCCGCTGTCCTGCCACAGATCGACCCGGATTCCGTTGACGCCGCGTTCGTCCGCCTGCTGGATGCCGTCCTTGTTGGCGTCGAACCAGACCCGGTCGCCGTAGGCAGAGTTGGTGTCCATGACGGTCTGGATGCCCACTTTCAGAGGCTCTGCCGCCAAGAGAAGCGTGCTCGAGTCGGTTCGCGTGGCGTAATACCCAAAGGAGTTCCAGGCAATTTCGTTGCCCGTGGGGGCGCCGACCGGCACGCGCATGGGCCAGAGCAATTCGATCGACTGCTGGGGTTGAAGCGCATAGTTCTGGAAGACGAACCGGAGGGCGCGGACGCGTGTGATGTTGCCGGGCGGGTTGGTGGACCAGTTGGCCGGCGTGGAACCGGCGGGGCCTGAGGAAACGAAGTCAAGACGCGTGGGGTTATTGGCGGTGCTGTAATAGACCACCACGTTGGTGGGCGCCTGAACCGGGCCCGCCAGGTTGGGACGCCACTCCGACAGCCGCGGCGACAGGTCGATGACGCCCCCGTCTCCGATGAACGGGAGGATGTCATCCACCACCACATCCTTCTGGGGCACGTTGCCGGTGTTCCGCACCACGAGCCGGTAATCGGCCCGGCCTCCCGGGACCGATGACGCCTCCGGGTAACGGGTCCAGATATTGTTCAAAGTGCCTTGAACCCATTTTTGAGAGTCCATCGAAACATCGCTGGGGACGGTCCAGGAGAATGTCTTGTAAAAGGAGGGTTCGGGCGAAAGGCCATCGCCATCCAGATCGGAATTGTCGGTGCCGATCGAAGTTGAGCTCGAGTCCATCGAGGCGTTGCCCCAACCGACCAGCGTGGCGATGTTGGCTTTGCTCCCATAGAGGGTTCCCGTGGCTTCAAGGGCCTGAAAGCGAATTTCGATGTAATCGTTGGTGGGAATGGAATAGGCGGAGGCATTTGTCCAGCCCCAACGCAACAAGGTCTGCCCGGTTCCTTTAAAATTGTTGACGGTCTCGAACACCGGGTCTGGCGCGCCGGCGGGTTTGCGATAGATCGACATGGAGCCTGGTTGGTAAGTCAGGTAGGCGGGTAGCAGGTCCGCCAAGACGGGGTTGATCAAAGGTTCGGCGCCATAGACGATGTTCCGGATGCGCACGTAAAATGAGCCGACGGTTCCATGGGCGATGGTCGAACCGGTCACCAGGCCTTTTTCCAGCTGGAGCACCGGTCGCGGGCTGAGCACGGTGATGTCGCCGGGGTCGGTCTTGGTCTGGGGTCCGTTGAAGTCGGTGTAGCTCATGGTCCCGTCGTTATGGATGGTTTGGCCGGTGATGACGGCGTTTCCATTTCGGTCGACAGGTAGAATGTTTCCGGTGAATTTGAGAGAGGTGATCTGATAGGTTGCGGGAAGGTCCCCAAAGGACCAGCGAAGGTCCGTAATCGTTTCGTTTCCAGCAAGGCCGAGTGCGGACACGGCGACGCGAATGGAGGACGAACCCGTGAAGGGACTTCCCGGGGCCGTCGTCCAGCCTCGCAGATTCGTTTTGTACTGGACCACGATGCCGGTGCCGAGTCCGCTGGGACTGCCGGAGTAGGCGCCCGAATAGAAATCGGTCACCCACACCTGGGCTGGGATGGTGTCGGTCACCACCACGTTGCCGAGCGTGGTGTTGCCGGTGTTTTTGACGCTGTTGAAGGAGTAGGTTTTGGAAATGGGCTTGTCCTGATAGACATAGCTGCCGTCCACATCTTTGGTGAACGTTGAGGCGGCCGTGGGCGCCACGATGGTGTTGGTCACGGCGGCAAAGCGATTGATCGGCGCTCCTCCCAGCGGGGTTCCGATCACCTGGACGACATTGGTCACCTTGTTGGCCAGGCTGAAGACTGGGGTGGGATAACGAACCGTGAGGGAACGGGATTGTGAATTGGCGGTGCCGGGAACGATGTCGGGGACGGACCACGTGACGGTGTGGAGAAGTGAATCGTAGAGTCCGCCGCTTGTCGCGCTGACAAACACCGATCCGGCGGGCAGCGAGTCGATCAGCGTGATGTTGGTCATGGACAGGGATCCGACATCGGTCGGGGTGGTGGCGCTGACGGTGTAGGTGATGTTCTGGTCGAGCGGGACGCTGGGATTCACGAGCGATTTTGCGGCCACTACGGTGTTGGTGGCGGCGGCCCGAATCATGACGGGCGGGGTGGTCAGAGTCGGTTCATTCGTGGCGGTCAGAACCGCCTGATTGGTGGCGATGATGCCGTTGGGGGTGGAGCCTTTCTTGAACATCACGTTCAAGTCGATTTGCCCCGTACTTCCTGCGAGCAGAGGATTGACGAAGCCCACGCGCAGTGTCCGTGTTCCCGTGGTGTAGGTGATGTTCGTCGTGTGGGCGGTGCCTTGGGACGAGATGTAGCTTAATTCCGGGGGCAGCACGTCGGTCAGGACGACATTGTAAAAATTTGTTGTGGTGCTCGCGGCGCGATAACTTAATCGATAGGTGAACGATTGCCCGGATGGCACTTGCGTCAGGTTTCCCACAATCTCTTTTGTGAGTTCCAAACCGGCTTGCGCCAAGTTGGCGGTTGTCAAAAGGGCGACCGCGATAGCCCACGCCGAACCTCTCATCATCCAGAAACGATAAGACATAAGCCCCTCCCTTAGAAAAGGTTAAACTATAAAGAAACCTATTCGGTTCTTCAGACGCGACTATACAAGCGATGAATCGATCGTTATTCCTGTTCCACCATGAGCCGGTAGAAGCGCAGGTCGGACGTTTCGACATCGAGGTAGGTGTTGGTCGGCGGCGTGGCCTCGATATGCGATTTGAACAGCAGGAAGCCTTTGCTCAGGTCCGTACACCGATACAAGGTGTATTTTTGGCCTTCGAAGCTGTTCCAGGACAGTTCCACTCCGTAGGGCGGAGCGATGGCGATATTGAGCGAGATGGGGTTCAAGCTGTATACGGTGGCGAGCTGGTTGTCCCCTTCGCTCCATTCTCGCACGCTGTCGAGGCTGTCCACGTAGGCGCGTAAATGCTGGGTTCCCACAGCGGCGCCGGCGGTCAGGTTCTGGAATGTCAGGGTCTTGGATTCGCCCGGCCTCAGGATCCCCACGCTTTTTGAAGCGATGCCGAGTTCCCCGGCGGTCGCGTACGTGGGCTTGGACAGATAGAGGGACAACCGGCCGCCATCGGCGGCCAGTTCGCCGTGATTGTCCACGGTGACCCGCACGGAGAAGACTTCGCCGGTCAGGGTCGGCGGGTCGACAAACACGATATCCGTGACGGCGAAGTCGGCGCGCTGCCAGGCGTTAGAGGCTTCATCGCTGACGGCGGAGGGGGATCCGATCTTGATGGAGGCGCTGTCCGTGCTGGAGGCGTCCGTGTAGCCATTCCAGCGCGTGCCGTCGGCCCGGATCGGGCGACCGGTCGCGGTTCCGTGGAGAACGGTGTCGGACGTGATATTCGACAACAGGACGGTCAGGGTGGCGCTCTCGCCGGGACCCAGGCGGTAATCGAGCGAGCCGATCGAGCCCAGAAGCGTGTCGGTGACCTGCACCTGGTCCAGCCAGGTATTGCCGGTGTTGGTGATCTTATAGGACGCGGTGACATCCGAACCGCCCAACACGGTCAACACGGTGCCGTCCGCGGCGTCGCCCGCGGTCGTCATCAGCTTGATGGCCGGGCTGGCTTCCGCCTCGGTGCAGATGTTGCCGCGGAAGGGGAAGTGATGGAACTCGAAGCCATTTGACGTTTCCACCGATCCGCCGAAAAAGCCGAAGCCTTCGAAGGCGCCGCCGCTGAAATGGCCACCGGCCCGAGGCGCCAGAACCGATCCTTCATGAATGATGCCTGAGACGTTGATGTTGGTCGCGTCAGCGTAGTTGAACAGGACGCGGTCGTTGGTCACACCTGAAAGCCATATGTGCCCCTGGTCCAACACCACCGAAGTTCCGTGGATGTTGAACACCACGGTGCTGTACTCCGGTGCGGTAATCCATATGGCGCCGCCCGATAAGCTCCAGACCGAGGCGTCGACGTTGAATACGTTCAGGTTGGGGTCGTTGCCGACGAAGGAGATGTTGTTGTCCGTTTTGTCCAGTTCCATGGATTCCACCCCGCGGTCGTCCATGGAGGCGATCATGGCGCTGGCCAGGCACAACTGGGTGTGAATGTTGGCGAATGAGTAGCCACTGCCGTCGCGGGGTACGTTGCCGTTATCGTCTAAAGTCACCGGATTCACCCGCACGGTTTTGTTGCTGCCGTATGTCCTGACTGGGCCGGTGTACGTTCCGCCGTACACCACGTTTCCGTTCGCGTCCGCGTAATTGCCAGTCTCGTCGAGGTTGCCGCCGACGATCAGCATGTCCGCCGCTCCGTTGACGGGGGGGATATCCTTGCCCATGACCGTCAGGCCCACGCTGTAGCCGGGGGGGAGGGTGGCATTCCCGGCGACAGCCAGACGCCCTTCCGTGTCGGCACCTATGCCGAGGGCCGTGAAGTTTCCGAAAATCAAGGCGTTGAAGTTTTCGCCCACGGTCATCTTGCTGCAGAAGCCCGGCGGCAGGCCGCCGATGACGCCGGCGTCCCAGCTCAGATCATGCTGGCCGCTGGTGAGCGTGATGACGGGTGTCCGTCCGTCGGCGGGATTCGCGTCGCTGTCGGCGGAGGCATTGGCGCCCTGGTTGGCGGCGACAAAATGCCAGTTTGTGGAGGGAAGCGAAAATTGGACGCGATAGCTGCCCGGTTCCAGATCGGCGAAGAGGTAGCCGCCTTCTTGATCCGTGACGGTCGACGCTACCGTTGCTCCTTCTGTATCCAGAAGGGTGACGGTAACGTCGATCAGGCCGAGTTCGCCCTCGTCCTGGATGCCGTTCTGATTCGCGTCAACCCAGACGCGATCACCCAGGGAGGCCAATTCCAAATGCTCCACCACCACCACGGCGGGATCGCTGGCGAAAACGTCTTCCTGGTCGTTGAGCGGCGTTTCCGGAGTGCCGGACACCGTGGCCAGATTCGTTACGCTTTCCGACACCCAGGTTGTTTTGGTCAGGGTTGCGATGGTGCCGGGGGCGATCCGTCCGTCAACGGTGCCGATGACGCCGATTTTGTCGTCGGTGACGGTCACGTTTTTGAGCCAGGTGTTGCCGCTGTTCGTGACGACATAGGTGTAGACCACATTGGCCGCGCCGGTGATGGTGTAGACGCCGCCATCCGGAGCGGTTCCCGCCGTTTTGATCACATTCACCGCCGGTTGAGGCCGCCAGATTCCGGCATCCAAGGTCAGGTTGGTGGTGCCTTCAGTCAGTGTCACGGCAGGCGTCCGAGCCGTGGCCGGGCTCGCATCGCTGTCGATGGCATCGTTGTCGCCTTCGTGGGACGAACTCAACACGTAGCCTTCAGGCGCCGTGAATTGAACCGAGTAGGTCCCTGGCAAGAGGTTCGAGAACCGGTAGGCGCCGGTGGCGTCCGTGGTGGTGGTCGGGCCCAGTGCGGTTCCGCTGCCATCGCACAGTTGAACGGGGATGGCCGCAACACCCGCTTCGCCGGCGTCTTGCAGGCCGTCTCCGTTGGCGTCCAGCCAGACGAAGTCACCGAGTTCAGAAAGAACCTTTAAACGCACGGCGGCATCGTCGGTATCGCTGACGGAGTCACGTCCCGGGATGAGATTCCCATTGGACAGGCAGGGCGTGGCGATGACGGAGCCCATATTGATCACATCGGCGGAGATGGTGACTGTTTGGGTGAGGGTCGTCGATGCCGAGGGGGCCAAGGGGCCGGCGACAGTGCCGATATAACCCAGTTTGTCGTC
Source organism: PVC group bacterium (assembly GCA_945898015.1). Classification (GTDB taxonomy): domain Bacteria; phylum Verrucomicrobiota; class Kiritimatiellia; order CAIKKV01; family CAIKKV01; genus CAIKKV01. The sequence continues at coordinate 15,803 of CAMDGM010000048.1, forward strand.
GTTGATAATGAGGTTCTTGAGCCAGGTGTCGCCCACGTTCTGTACGAGGAACTTGTACGTCACGGAACCGGCGGCGTCCAGCGTGTAAACTTCGCCATCCGGGGCCGTGCCCGCCGTCTTGATCAGGTGGACATAGGGGACGAGCGCGGGATTGATCTGGTTTTTCACGATATGCGTATCGCTGCCGCTCAGGTTGGTGAACACGCCGAGGCCGGTCATGTTCGTCCACCCTTCGGGCAGGGCGCTTTCCGTCACCGTGTAGGAGCTGGCCGAAGGGATCAACAAGATCCGGGCGAAATAGGAGCCGAATCCCGGGCCGTCGCCGCTCGCGTTGTCGCCCGATTTAATCCAGATGCCCACGATTTCTTTTCCGGTGTTGGCGCCCGTCCCCGCGAACGTTTGAGAATAACCGGTCAGGCTGTCGAACTTCTGCTCGGTGCCGTCGGCGAATTTCAGCACCACGTTGGAAAGATCCTTGGTCGAGGTGGCCGTGACGTTTGTCGTGCTGGTGAACGTGGCGGTGACATTGCTGGGCCAGGAGGCGCCGGAGCCATCGGGTTTTAGAATGGTGGAGGAGATGATGGGATGGGCGGTATCGCCCACGGGATAGACGATCGTTACCCAGGACTTGCCGTCGGTGGCGGTGACGGTAATGGTGACCGAGGTTGAAAGGTTGGGGGGAGGGGAGAGCAGGTCGTCGTTGGCGTCATACCACTCCTTGACGATCGTGACGGACTCGTGGTTGAAGGGAGCCAGCACGGTCACGACCGCCGGGTCGGCGTCGGAGACATTCGATTGGCCGGAAATGGAGGCTCCTGATGACGTGCAAGGCGTGGCCGTCACGGAGCCCATGTTGGTCACGGACGTGGAGATCGTCACATTCGTGGTCAAAACCGCCGAGGCGCCGGGGGCGAGGGGGCCGGCCACGGTTCCGATGGCGCCGAGCTTGTTGTCGGTCACGGCCAGGTTTTTGAGCCAGGTATAGCCGGTGTTGCTGACGGCGTAGGTGTAGGTCACGATATGCGCGCCGTTCATCGAGTAGACTTCGCCGTCCAGGGCGGTGCCGGCGGTTTTGACCAGGGTCACGGAGGGCGTCTGGCTTAGGGTTGCTTTGTTCTTGACCGTATGCGAATCGCTGTCGCCACGACTCCTGAACGTGCCGAGGCCTGAACTGCAGGTCCAGTCGTCCGGAAGTCCGGTTTCAGTGACGGTGTAGGAAACTTCATGGGCGATCATCAAGGCCCGGCCGATATAACTGCCATACCCGGGCCCGTCGCCGCTGGCGTTATTGCCCGATTTGATCCAGAGGCCGACAACTGTTTTCCCAGCGTTAGCGCCGGTTCCGGAGAAGGTGCGCGAGTAGCCGGAGAGGCTGTCAAATTTCTGCTTACTTCCGTCCGCGAATAACAGGACCACGTTGGACAGGTCCTTGGTGGAGTTCGCGGTGACGCTGGAAGTGCTGTTGAAGGTGGCGCTGACTTCGTCCGGCCAGGATGATCCGGCGTCGTGGGGCTTCAGCACGGCGGAGGTTAGAATGGGGTGGGTGGTGTCGCCGGCCGGATAAATGATTTTCAGCCAGGCTTCGGCAGCCGTTGCCGTCAGGGTTATGGTCTTTGACAAGGTCGGTGGGGTGGAAAGGACGTTTCCGCTGGAATCCAGCCACACCTTGATGAGCGTCACCGATTCATGGGTGGGTTGGTCATCGGCAACGACCATGTTCGACATGATGCCGGAAACGAGCACGAGACAGGCTGCCCAAAAACGCACCGAGCTTGAACCGTTGCTTTTCATTCAGGACCTCTTGTGGTTTGAACGTAACTAAGTGTTTGTATTATGCCAAAGATCCCCCCTTGTTGTATGTCGGGAGTTTCGTACACCTGTAAGGTGTCGAATTCGATGAATTCGGAAATGGAACAGCTCCGGGCGGGACCCGGGCGGACCGGGTGGAATGGCTTATTCCGAGTCGGCGCTGAAATGGCGGAGCAGATCGGCCGGGAGGGGTGGCACGTCCATGGGGATGGAGCCGTTTCGCAAGGAGTGGGCGGCGAGGCAGCCGGCCGCCACGCTGTAGCGCGCGGCGATGGGGGATGTCTTGATCCGGGTTTCGCCCTGGAGGTAGGCAATGAATTCGGCAACGATGCGGGGATCGGCGCCGCCGTGGCTGCCGGTGCTCTGGGGGATGAAATGCTGTTCGTCGCCGTAGGGGTTGTAGCGGGCGCGCCGGTTCCAAAGCCGAACCACGGAAGAACCGGGGATATCCCCGAAATTCTCGAGGCGGCCCTCGGTGCCGATGATGGTGAAATTCCGCCAGGCATCCGGGGTGTAGTGACATTGCTGGTAGGAGGCCATGACGCCGTTGTCCAGGTTCATCAGCATCATGCTGAGGTCTTCCACATCGATGACGGGGTTCAGCCCTTTCTGGGAAAGCGGCGGCCAGTTGTCCTCGGACCAGGAGGCATCGCCCCGCTCGGCGGGGCTGTGCCGGTCCTGGATCCGGTCATAGAGCGTGAGCCCGCCCATGCCGACCACCCGGGTCGTATAGCCTTTGCAGAGCCAGTGAAGGACATCGATGTCGTGCGCGGCCTTCTGGAGCAGGAGGCTGGTGGTTTTGGAGCGATCGGCATGCCAGTCCTTGAAATAGGCGTCGCAGCCGTACGCCACGAAATGGCGGCACCAGCCCGCTTTCACCTCGCCGATGGCGCCCTTGGCGATCAGCTCCTTCATCTTCTGGATGATGGTCATGTGCCGCATGTTGTGGCCCAGGTAGAGCTTCTTGCCGCACCGCATGGCCGTTTGCAGGATGCGGTCGCAGCCTTCGATGGTGATGGCCATGGGCTTTTCGAGATAGACCGACTTGCCGGCCTCGAGCGCGGCGATGGCGTGCTCCTCGTGCAGGAAGTCGGGCGAGGTGATGAAGACGGCGTCCAGCTCGAGTTCGAGCAACTTGCGGTAGTCGGTGGTGGTGAAGCAGTCGGGACCGAATTTTGTCCTGAACTTCGCCAGCGTGTCGTCCATAATGTCGCAGCCGGCGACGAGGCGCACGCCGTTTTCGGGCTGATGGGCCAGGCTCGCCAGGCCGCCGCGGCCGCCCGCGCCGATCACGCCAATCCGCAAGTCATGGGAGGTGCTCATAGATCGCTTTCCGTGTTGAGGGAGGGGTCTGAAATTCGACAGATCAAACGGTAATCGGGCGCGGGTGTCAACACCGATTTTCCAGACGTTGTCTTGGCCTTGACAAACGGGCCCCGAGCGGGCAGTATAAACCGAGCATTTACTTGTCTTTCGCGGGTGTTGCTTAGTGGTAAAGCTCCAGCCTTCCAAGCTGGTCACACGGGTTCGATTCCCGTCACCCGCTCCATGTGGCAGACCCCCTTGATCACCACGACTGGCAGTATTTGCCCAGGCCGCCAGCATTCAGGAGCCAGGACCGTGACCCAGTCCGAACGCGAGATCATGATCGATGAGTTGGCGGCGGCTTTTTCCCGGCTCGAGGATGCCGGGACGGCGGCGGACTTCATCCAGGCCATCCTGACTCCGCGTGAATTGGAGAAGATTGCCCTGCGCTGGCGGCTTATCAAGCTGCTTCACGAGGGGCAGTCCCAGCGGCATATTGCGGAAGAGCTGGGCATCAGCCTGTGCAAGATCACGCGGGGTTCGCGCGAACTCAAGAAGGGACCCGCGGGGTTCCGCAAGGTTGTGGAGCAGACGTTCGGGAGAAAATGAGCATGTTCAAGTCCGCCCCCCGTAAAATGGATTTTCCGGCCCTCGAGCAGGAGGTGCTGGCATTTTGGAAAGAGCACAATACGTTCGTCCGGTCCGTGGAGCAGCGGCGCGGCGGGCGTGAATTTGTCTTCTACGACGGACCGCCGTTCGCCACCGGCCTGCCCCATTACGGCCACCTGCTGGCGGGCACCATCAAGGATGTGGTGCCCCGTTATCAGGCCATGCGCGGGGCCTATGTGGAACGCCGCTTCGGCTGGGATTGCCACGGCCTGCCCGTGGAATACGAGGTCGAGCAGGCGATCAAGGTCAGCGGCAAGCGCGACATCGAAAAGCTCGGCGTGGGCGTCTTCAACGAAAAGTGCCGCAGCATCGTGCTGCGCTACACCCGCGAATGGCGCGAGATCGTCACCCGCATGGGACGCTGGGTGGATTTCGATCATGACTACAAGACCATGGACCCCTCGTACATGGAGTCCATCTGGTGGGTGTTCAAGTCCTTGTGGGACAAGGGCCTGGTCTACGAGGGCAGCAAGATTTTGCCCTATTGCCCGCGCTGTTCCACGCCATTGTCGAATTTCGAAACGAACCAGGGCTACCAGGACGTCCAGGATCCGGCCATCACGATCCGGTTCAAGGTGGAGGGCCGGCCCAACACCTACATCCTGGCCTGGACCACCACGCCGTGGACCCTGCCGTCCAACCTGGCGCTGGCGGTGGGGCCGGAGATCAAGTATGTGCGGATCCGCGATGGCGCCGATGAGTATATCCTCGCCGAGGAACGCCTGGCGGCTTACTACAAGAAGGACGATCTCTACACGCTCCTGGAGGCGATGCCGGGCTCGGCGCTTGTCGGGCTGCATTACGAGCCGCTATTCCCCTATTTCAAGGACTTGAAGACGCAGGGCGCCTTCCGCGTGGTGCCCGCCGATTTCGTTTCCACCACCGACGGCACCGGCATCGTGCACATGGCGCCCGGGTTTGGCGAGGACGATCATCGGATCGGCCAGAAGGAAGGCGTGCCGGCGGTCTGTCCCATGGACGAGGAGGGGCGGTTCACGGCCGAGGTCGCCGATTATGTGGGCCAGGAGGTGAAGAAGGCCGACCCCGCCATCATCAAGCGGCTGAAGGCCGAGGGCAAGCTGGTTCACCAGGGCACCATCCAGCATAGTTATCCGCATTGCTGGCGCTGCGACACCCCGCTGCTTTACCGGAGCATCTCCACGTGGTTTGTGAAGGCCGAGTCCCTCCGCGAGCGCATGCTGGCGGCCAACCGCCAGGTGGGCTGGGTGCCGGACCATCTGCGCGACGGCCGCTTCGGCCGCTGGCTCGAGCAGGCGCGCGACTGGGCCATCTCCCGCAACCGCTATTGGGGCACGCCGCTTCCGATCTGGCAGAACGAGGACGGTTCCGAGCGGGTCTGCATCGGCTCCATCGCCGAACTCGAAAAGCTGACCGGCGAAAAGGTGACCGATCTGCACAAGCATTTCATCGACCGGCTCGAGATCCCGGCGCCGTCTGGCAAGGGCACGCTGAAGCGGATTCCCGAGGTGCTGGACTGCTGGTTCGAGAGCGGCGCCATGCCGTACGCGCAGGCTCATTATCCCTTCGAAAACAAGGCCCATTTCGAGGGGCATTTCCCGGCCGATTTCATCGCCGAGGGGCTCGATCAGACCCGTGGCTGGTTTTATACGCTCACCGTGTTGTCCACGGCTCTGTTCGACCGGCCCGCATTCCGGAATGTCATCGTCAACGGGCTTGTCCTGGCCGAGGACGGCCGCAAGATGAGCAAGCGGCTGAAGAATTATCCCGATCCGATGACGGTGGTGAACGTCACCGGCGCCGATGCCCTGCGCCTGTATCTGCTGGGCTCGCCGGTCGTGCGGGGGGAGGATCTGCGGTTTTCCGAAGAGGGGGTCAAGCAGGTCATGCGGGAAATCCTGATCCCGCTCTGGAATTCATACAGCTTTTTCGTCACCTACGCGGAGATCGACAAGTGGGTGCCGGACGGCCGGCCCGCCACGGGCAGTCCCCATCTGCTGGATCGCTGGATGCTGAGTTCGCTCAACACCTTGATCCGCGATGTGACGGCGGCCATGGACGCCTATGAGTTGCAGAAGGCCGTGCGGCCGTTCGTGCAGTTCATCGAGGACCTGACCAACTGGTACATCCGGCGGAGCCGGCGCCGGTTCTGGAAGAGCCAGGACGATGCCGATAAGATTCACGCCTACCGGACGCTGTACCACTGCCTGCTGGAGCTTTCCAAGGTGGCCGCGCCGTTCATCCCGTTCCTCAGCGAAACCCTGTTCCGGGCGCTCCGGACGGACGCCATGCCCGAGTCCGTGCACCTGTGTGACTTCCCGGTGGCCGACGAGGCCGGCCGGGATGCGGCATTGGAGGAGAAGATGGCCTGGGCCATGACGGTGGTCAAAATGGGCCGCCAGTTGCGGGCGGAGCACGATCTGAAGGTGCGCCAGCCGCTGGCCCGGCTTCACGTGGTGTGCCGCCGCAAGGCTGTTGTGGAGGCGCTGGCCGGGCTTCAGGATCTGCTGGGCGACGAATTGAACGTCAAGGAAGTGGTCTTTGCTGATCGCGAGGACACGCTGGCTTCCCTGAAGTGTAAACCCCAGTTTAGCCGGCTGGGTCCGAGGCTGGGCCCGAAGGTGAAGAAGGCCATGCCCGCGCTCCAGAAGCTGGGGCCGGAGGCGCTGGAAAACCTGGCCGCCGGACGGACCGCGTCTATCGACATTGACGGCGAGCCGTTTGTGTTGGAAGCCGGGGATGTCGTGATCGAGCACATTCCTTTGCCGGGCCTGGTGGTGGCGTCGGAAAACGGAATCCTGGTGGGTCTGGAGACCAAGTTGAACGAGGCTTTGGTGCTGGAGGGGCTGGCCCGTGAATTTGTCAACAAGGTCCAGACCATGCGCAAAGCGGCGGACCTGACCGTGACCACGCGCATCCGGCTGCGCTGCTCGGCGGATCCCAAGGTGCGCCGTGCGTTTGAGGCCCACGCCGAGTACGTCAGGCAGGAGACGCTCTGCGTGGCCTGTGAATTTGTGCCCGACCTTCCGGCGGTCGAGGGCGGCGAGTGGGATTTGAACGGGCTCTCCTGCCGGATCGAGTTGCATCCCGCCGGGTAAGCAATCGCAGGGCGAGACTCCGTCGAGCCGTATCGTGGCTATCCGGCGGGTGGGTTGAGCGGCATGCGGCGTTTCGGGCGTCGCGCGAGACGGCTGCCGTGAAAAGCCCGACTATAGGGTTTACGCACGGGGTTGTGTAGCGCCGCACTGCGTGCGGCGTCTCGACGGAGTCATGCCTTTCCATCTCCGTGCTGTAGGAGGCCTGCCGATTGAATGGAGGGCGGCGCGCCGTCGCCGCCGCATCGTGGCTGTCCGGCGGGTGGGTTGAGCGGCCTGCGTCGTTTCGGGCGCAAATGGCCGGCCGCTTTCGGGCGGATCCGCCTTCCGGCTGGAGGCGTCGGGGCACGAGCCCACGCC
>CAMDGM010000049.1 GCA_945898015.1 PVC group bacterium
CCGTACGCCATTCTACAGATTTTGAGCGTTACTTTATTCGAGAAAACCCCCATTCTACAGGTGTTTGCCGAAAACCAACCGACTTCGGAATCACACGGCACGCAGAATCAACCGTGTTTACCGGGGTTTTTAACCGGACACTAGTGATCAGAAGTGTTTCGAGCGTAGCACAATAGCCTTGTGATTCAATCCTTATCGAGAAGGACATTCCCCGGTTTTTCAGGCAGTTGCAAAGAGGGCTTCCCCAAGAACAGCCCACGGGCAATTGCGGGAACCGAAGTCCAACACTCCCTTTACAACTCTCACCGGTCACGACACCAGCTCGAACACCTCCACCGCCTGGCTTTTGCCCTTGACCGTGACACAGCCCAGGGAGCGCGTCACAAAGGACTCGCCGGCGGCAGCCCGCGTTCGCTCCCCGATCAGGATGCCCACATGGAACTCCTTGCACTGACCCTCGAAGCGGTTGGCCCGGTTCACCGTGTCGCCCATGACGGTGTATTCAAATCGGCGGGCCGAGCCCATATTGCCGGCCGTCACCTCGCCGCTTTCCACCCCGATTCTCATGAAAATTTCCGCCCCGAACTCCTCCTTGAGCCGGGGCCGCAACTTCTCCAGCTCCCGCTGGCACGCCAACGCGGCCCGGCAGGCGCGCGCCGCATGGTCCGGCTGGGCATAGGGAACCCCCCACACGGCCATGATCGCATCGCCAATATACTTGTTCACAAACCCGCCCTCCGCCAGAATGATATCCGTCATGGGAGTCAGGTAGGCGTTCATCATGCGCGACAGCGTCTCCGGATCCAACCGCTCCGCAATCGGCGTAAAGCCCGCCACATCGGTGAACAGGCACGTCACCTCGCACCGGCGACCGGACAGCGAAACGGACTCGGGATGCCGCTCCAGAAACTCCAGCACCTGGCCCGAAACCATCGAGCCAAACAGGGCGCGCACCTGTTTCCGCCCCTTCTCCTCCCCCCGGAACCGCACCCCCGCCGCCGCCAGATAGGCCGCCAGCCAGGCCACCGCGCACGGCACCGGCGGCACCACCAGCCGCCACCGGATCGCCGCCAGCACGGACAGCTCCAGCCCGCACGCCAGCAGCGCCAGAAGGATCATCAGCGACGCGCTGAACCGACGCGTGGCCGTGGCCCAGATCACCAGCAGGCCTCCGAAAAAAGCCGCCGCCAGGCACGCCATGGGCGTCCAGGCCGCCTCGCGGTACGGGTCGCCCCGCAGCAGGTTGTCAATGGCCGTGGCATGCACCTCCACGCCCGGAAATTCCGCGTCGCCCGGAATCGCCACCAAATCCCGCAGGCCGGCCGCCGAAGCCCCGATCAGCACAATCTTGTCCTTGAACAAACCGGTCGGCGTCCGGCCCGCAATGATGTCCGCCACCGACACGCGGCGATAGGGCCCGGACCGGAAATTCAGGATGAGCCGGCCGGTCGGATCGGTGGCCGCCTGTTGCATCTTTGAAAACGCCACGGCATCCACACCCTGCCCCGACCGGTCATACACCACCTTCACGCCGCGGGCGCCCAGCGCCACGCGTGCCGTTTCCAGGGACAGCGCCGGATACAGAACGCCGCCCACCTCCTTGACCATCGGCGTGCGCCGGATGATCCGGTCCGGATCCGGGGTCGTGTTCAGGAAAGCCACGCCCGCCGCCGCGCGATTCAACTCCGGCAGCGACGCCACAATTCCCCGCGCGCCCGGAAGCACCCGTCTCGCGCGCCCGGCATCGGCGGGGTCGAACACGGTCTCGAACAGGCGCTGCCGATAGCCTTCGATCGCGGCTGCCCCACCCGCCCCCGGCTCCAGCGAACAGCCCAGCACACAAGGCAGGCCGGCCAGGGCGCCGGCGAAATCGGCGTCATAATCTACGGTGACACCGGACAGGGCCCCGGCATCCACCACACCCAAGCGCTTCCATTCGGGCAACACGCGGGCCGGCGAGGAGCGATCCGGCTCCGGGAACAACACGTCAAACGCGACGGCTGAGGCGCCGTCGTCCGCCAGCCGCCGAAGGAGTGTCGCCAGGTGACAGCGCGGCCAGGGCCATTGCCCCAGCTCCCGGAGGCTGGCCTCGTCGATTTCAGCCACCACCACGGAAGTCATCGGCTTTTCGCGGGGAAACCGGGTCATGAACCGGTCAAAGCCCTGGGCGTAGACCGCCTGGACGAAATCAACCTGGTGCTCCAGGATCATGAGGGATAACCCGGCGGCCAGGCCCAGCCCGCCGGCCGCCATCGCCTGCCATGCCTTCATCGCACCCTCACCCTTCCCAGGCCTACCCCGTTACTAATGAGACAGGACCGCGGAACGCGGCTTCAAATCGGTTCCAAAATGCAGGTTCATCTCGTAACTTCCGGAGCCGGTCGGAGAATAGGTTCCGCCGCTCACCGTCACGGACCCGATCAGGCCGGAGGGCTGCGCGCCGGGCAGCTTGCTCCCCACCAGCCGGGTCGCCGCATACGTGCGGTTAGGGGGGCCTTGAAAATCACGGCCGTTGATCATCAGCGTGTTCACCGTCGGGGTGACCGTCGCGGTGAACTTGGAGTCGTTATCCAGCAGCGTTCCCTGCACCGAAACATCGCACTGCACCGGCGTGGCGGACACTCCGGTATGCTGAAGCTGCAACTGGGTGCTCCAGGAATCCTGCCCGCCCCCGATCCGCACCTCGGTTCCGACCGGCGCGCCGCTCAGCGTGAAATTCTGGGACTCCGCCGGTCCGGCGGGACTATACCACTGGTAATGCCCCAGGCCGGCCGCCCAGCCGGCGCCATCCTGCACCAGAAGGAAGGACGTCGCCCCGTTTTTCAGGTCCGCCGTCTCGGCAGCCGTAAACGTGTTGCCCAGCACCGCAAACCCTTGGCACGCCTTCCAGGGCAGGAGCTGGCCATCCCGCATCCGGGCCGGCGTGTCCTTCTTGTCCATACCCCACCACGCCTTGTACCAATCCGACTCCGGGCTGCCGCGTTGAATGATCATGGTGATGTCGTAATTCGGCCCCGTCAGCAACGCCTGGAACGTCTCGGCGGTCAGCCGGGTCCCGGTGACCGTGGCATTGGGATCCCCCAGGCCGAAGGCCTGGACGGGATAGCCGGGCATAATCATGACCGACAGCGGAACCCCATACAGCGTTCCGCCCGCCTGAATCGGACTGGCCTGCTCCGAATCCACGATCATATTGAAATTCGCGGTCGCATGAAGCGGATCCATCGCCTCCACGTCCAGAGGATTGATATTCAAGATCGAATCCCACTGGTTCATGGCAAACCCGTCGAACTGGCCCTGAATCACGGGCCAGGGTGGCGGAGGGGGAGGAGGAGGAGGATCCGGGTCATCCGGCGGCGGCTGAGGCGACGGAGCCGGAGCCGGCGGTTGGGTCAGCGTCACCAACTCCTCCTGAATGACATCCGCATCCCGCTTGAAGCCCCCGCCGGGCGCCGAATCCGGTCCGGTTTTCCGGCCCGTATCGTTCGGGGTCGTATCGCCCAGGTTCATCACAAACCGGGCCGGATCGAACCGTTGCTTGCGCACCCGGCCGCCGTTCTCGATCACCACCAGGCCCGGCTCGCGGAACTCCATCGGCTTGCCGCCAAACGGCGTCACCACCACGACCCGCCCCGTGCGGACGTAATCGATGGTGATCTCGTCACGCCGGTCATCCATCCGGGCACTGACGCCGCAACCCCGGATGCCGATGGTGGCGCGCCCGGTCTTGATCTCGAACTTGTCGGGATTCAGGTCGTTGATTTTTCCCGAAACCGTGCGGAACACCCCCCGCTCCACCCGGGCCTTGAACGCATTGTTCTTGGTGTTCACGGGGTCGTACACGAACTCGTCGATCACCACTTCCATATTGGGACCCTGCGAGAAAACCGTGTCATCGGCAAACAGGACCTGCATCTTCGAATCGGGCGCGGTCCGGATCGCATCCTGCATGAACACCGGACCTTTGATCTCGAGGGTCCGGACCGGAGCCGTCGGCGCCTGGGCTGAAACCGAACCCTGCACCGAAAAGGTTTTCCCAGCCGGTTCAGCGGCCGTGGCAACCGAGGCGACCAGGGCAAGAACAATCGACACGAACACGTTCATGGTGCTTCCCTTTCCTTAAAACCACACCGTGGCGCCAAGCCGGACTTCCTGCCGGCGATAGGAATACAGATCGAAATTCGACGCCGTCCGCTCAATTAACCAGGCCAATTCCATCGAGCACCGCGGCGAAAACGCTTTCGTCAGGCCGACTGAACCGTTCCATTGGCGGTCCTCGCGCGCCTCATCCTGCAAAAGCGGAAAGAGCACCTCGTCATAACTCTGCCACCGGTAAGACGCGCCGGCCGAGACGGCCAGGGCCCACGGCAGGGCTTTGTCACCCCGCACGGTCAGCTCCCATCCGTCGTTGTCATACCCGCCCAGGTCGGCGTTCTCCCGGAACACCCCCGCCGAAGCCGTCAGGCTGTTTCCGGGAACCGAGCCGAAGGACCGGCGAATCGTTTCAGTCAGGCTGGCATACTGGCTGTCCCGGGGATTGTCGTCATAATTCCGGAGCTCCAGGCCCGCCGCCGTATACCCGCGCCAGGCCATGCTCGGCGCCCAAACCCAGACCGGATTAACCCCCCCGATCGTCACCATCGAATCCCAGTCCATCCGGTAGTGCCGGGCCCGAACCGGAAGATCCAGCAGCCAGGTCGTCTGCAACAGGCGGGCGCCGGCATACAGATTGAAATCCTGAGCCGCATACTGGTGGGCGCCGGACAGGCTTTCCACATAGGCGCCGCCCCCGGCCGTCCCCGCCCAGCCACCCGGCGCGCCCACATCGGCCAGCGTATCCAGGGAAACAGACGCCGCCGAGCCGTAAGCGGACTTGGCTTTCGATTCATCCGCCACGCGAAGCGCGCCAACCCGGGTGTCCACGAAATCCTTCGAGGGCCCGAACCGGACATTGCTGTCGTACAGCGCCTCGATCGAGGCCTTGCCGGACCACACCAGGCGCGATGGACCCTCTCCGAGCCGGTCCAGGTCCTGCTGGATCCTCGCGCGGATGGGCTCTGGCGGCCGGGCGTCGAGCACGCGCAGATATTCCTGCCGGGCCAGTTCGAAAAAGCCAAGGTCCTGATAGGTCCGGCCCAACTCCAGGCGCGCGGCCTGGTTGCCGGGCTCGAGCGTCAGCACGCGTTCGAAGGCGAACTGGGAGCGATCGTAAAAGCCGAGCGCCTGGGCCGACAGGCCGAGCCCCATGGCGGCTTCGGCGCTATCGGGATTATCCCTGAACGCTTTTGAAAAGGCCTCATAGGCGGCATTGAACTCTTTTTTCTCGTAAGCCGCCTTGCCGTCTTCCACGGGCCCGGCGACCGCCATCAGGCCCGCCGTCATCCCCGCCGCCAGTCCGATTACGCACCGCCTCGACCACAGGTTCATGCCGCCTCCTTCTGCCCAACCTCCATGAACGAAACCCGAAAACGCCACTTTTCGTCAGTTCACTTTTACCGTGAACGGAACCAACGGGGACCATGGGCCGAACCGGGGGATATCCCCGAGGAAACGCTGCTCATATGCCCGAATCTGCCAAGTCATGTTGCCGGTATCCAGCAAATCATACCCCACCGGTATCGTAAAGGGAGAGGCGGGCATCCCCGTGAAAATGCCCCGCACCGCACCGTTCTTCCACACTCGGATCTGGAACAGGACATTCAGCGGATTGGGCCCGGCCACCCATTCGAAGGTGGGCCGCTTCCCCGTCACGGCCCCGGCATGAGGCTCCACCGGCTTGGCGGGACTCGGCACGGCAATCCGGAACGAGGCAGGCTTCGACCAGGGTGCCCACGCGCCGCGTATTTTCTCCCGCACCTGCCACCGATACGAGGCCGGGCTGAACACCCGGCCGGTCGGCGCCCAGTTGCCCGACCCGTCCCGCATCGCCCCGCCCTGATAAAAGAGCTGATACCGGCCGTTCGTCGTGCTCCTGGCATCGTCCGACGCTTGATAAACTTCAATCTTCGCCTGGTAAAATGAAGCGCCCGGCGTGTTTTCCCACCGGAACACCGGCGGATTCGTCTCCGCCAACCGTTCGCCGCCGCCCGGGCTCATCATCCGCTCCTGCACCCGGAACGTCACGGTGGTGGACCACGGGCCCGCGCCGTTCGTATTCCAGGCCATCGCCATCCAAGTATAAGTCCCCGCCCGGAACTGGGCGTCCACCACCAGATTGGTCTTGGCCGCCCCCCGGACCAAGACATTCGTAAACGGTTTTCCATCCTGGCCCACAAACACCGTATACCTCAACGCCCGTTTCGCGGGAAACCAGGAAAACACCACCCGGTTCGTAAACGGAATCACGGCGCCCGGCGCCGGCGCAATCAGGAGCGGCTTGCCCGGCACCCGACCCGCCAGGGTATCCCCGAAAACTTCTGCGTGACCCAAAACTACTGGCCCGACCAGACAAGCCAAAATCGCCACCCCTAACAAGCCTGAACTTATTTTCACAACCGACTCCTGGAATGAGGGAAAGCAACCATTGTTTTGTATAAAGCCCTGATTGTTCTGACTATAAGGAATACGCCTATACAGCGTCAAGAACGATGGCTTGAAACCCATGAAAACTGGGTCCACTACCAGATTGACACCGTCCGCCGCGAATGACACAATTCAGCCCTGATTTTTTCGGTTCACGGGAGTTCACATGCGTACGCTGGCGATTGTCCTATTTTTCACCGTCTATGGAGCCGCCAACCTCGGCTTGATGATTTACGGGTTGAACTGCTACATCATGCTCTACCTGTCCCGCCTCGGCTGGATTCATGCCGAAAAGGCGCTCAAAGCCCGAGGCCCTCTCGCGGCCAACCCTGAAAACGATCCCGCCCTGCCGGTCATCACCACCCAGATTGCCGTCTATAACGAAGTCAATGTGGCGGAACGAGCCCTGAGGGCCGCCTGCGCCATGCGCTACCCGGCGGGAAAACACGAAATCCAGGTCCTGGACGACTCCACGGACGAAACGGTGGGGCTGATCGACCGGATCGCAGCCGAGCTTAAAGCACACGGCCACGACATCCAGATCGTCCGCCGCCGGCACCGGACCGGATTCAAGGCAGGCGCCCTCGAGGCCGGCCTGAACCAGGCGCGCGGCGAACTGATCGCGGTTTTCGATGCCGACTTCGTTCCGCCCCCCACCTTCCTGTTCCAGGTGGTTCCCTTTTTCCTGACGAATGCCCGCCTGGGGTTTGCGCAGGCCCGCTGGGGACACCTGAACCGCCGCCAATCCCTGCTGACGCTCGCGCAAGCCATCGGCATCGACGGCCACTTTCTGGTCGAACAGCCCGCCCGGAGCGGAAGCGGGCTGTTCCTGAATTTCAACGGAACCGCGGGCATCTGGCGCCGGGAAGCCATCGTGGCGGGCGGCGGCTGGTCCTGGGACACCCTGACCGAGGACTTGGACCTCTCCTACCGGGTCCAGTTCAAGGGCTGGGAAGCCCTTTACCTTCCGGATGTGGTCGTCGAGGCGGAGCTACCGGAGGACGTCAACGCCTTCCGCAGCCAACAATTCCGCTGGGCCAAGGGCTCCATCCAGACCATCATCAAACTGTTTCCCCAACTGGTCCGGGCGAACGTCTCGCCCTTCAAGAAAATCCAGGCGTTCCTGCACATGACCGGCTATATGGTGCATCCGCTGATGCTCATCCTGTCCCTGCTTTCGCTTCCCGTACTGTCCCTGACCCGCGATTTCAAGACTGGCGGGCTCCTCTACGCCATCCTGGCCATTCCGCTGATCCTGTCCATCCTGGCGCCCACCACCATGTATAGCGTGGGCCAGTTCAAGGCCTCGCCCAACTGGCGCCGCCGCCTGCTCCTGATGCCCCTGATGATGGTCGTCGGCGTGGGGTTAGCCTTGTCGAATTCCCGGGCCATCGTGGAAGCGATGATCGGCCGGGAAAGCGAATTCGTGCGCACCCCCAAGCGCGGCGGGCGCGAAATCAAAGTCTACCGGGTCCGGATGCCCTGGCTGGGAGTCCTGGAAGTGTTGCTCGGCGCCTACTGCTGCCACACGCTCTCGATCTACCTCCTGGCCTCCAAATTCGTCGTCAGCCCGTTCCTCGCCATCTATGCCGCCGGCTTCCTGTTTATCGGGAGCCTGACCATCGCCCAATCACTGATCCCCGCCCGCCAACGGCTTTAATCCTGCCCCTGGCCGCACCCGCCCGGCGCGCCAGGAGCTCACCCGGTGAACCCGGCATGGAGCGGCGTGTCGCCATAGTGACGCTGCAGGCGGTCCAGTTCGCCGTGAAGGCGCGCCAGGTGCGACGCCTGGGCAGGGTCGCCATACGCATTGTGCAACTCGTTCGGATCGTGGACGAGGTCGTAAAGTTCCCAATAGGGGGTCAGCCGGGGCTCCGGGTTCGCCACCCCGTCCCAGGTGACATCCGCCGGATGGTAATACACCAGTTTGTGGGTCGGCGTGCGCAGCCCGTAGTGGGCGCAGACGTGGTGGCCGCCGTGGTCCCAGTAGCGGTAATAGAAGGACTGCTGCCAGTCCGGCGGCGGCATGCCGCGGAGCATCGCGCGGCCGGACACGCCCTGCATCGCGGCTGGCGCCGGGATGCCAGCATAATCCAGCAGGGTCGGCGCGAAGTCGAGGTTGGTCAGCAGACCCTCGCGGACGGTGCCGCCCGGGATCTCGTCGGGATACCGCATCAGGAACGGCATGCGCACGGCGTGCTCGTAAATCAGCCGCTTGTCATACCACCCGTGATCGCCCAGGAAGAAGCCCTGGTCGCTGGTGTAGACCACGATCGTGTGGCGGGCCTGGCCGGTCTTGTCGAGGTAGTCGAGCAGCCGTTCCACCGACGCATCCACGCTGGCGACGCACCGCAGGTAATCCTTGATGTATCGCTGGTAGTACCAATTCTTCAACGCCGGCCCGGCGAGGTCGGGCGGCGGGACGCCCTTGACATCATTTGGAGTGAGGTCGCCCAGGATCCGCATCTTGGCGGCCGCGGCGGCCGGACGCCCCGCGTAGTCGTCATCGAATGTTTCCGGTTGGGCGATCTCGTCGTCGGCGTAGAGGTGCTTGTAGCGTTCGCCCGGCTCCCAATTCCGGTGAGGCGCTTTGTGATGCACACAGAGGAAAAAAGGCTTCTCGGGAGCCGGGCGGCGTTCAAGCCACTCCAGCGCCTGGTCCGTAATGATGTCGCTGATATACCCCGGCACGACCGCACGCCCCGTCGGCGTGATCAGTTCCGGATTGTGATAGCGCCCATGCCCCGGCAGCAGCGACCAGTAATCGAAGCCCGCCGGATCGGCCGGCACGGCGCCCGGTCCCCGGTTGTCGACCCGGTCCACATGGTTGGTTACGCCGTGCCCGAGATGCCATTTACCAAAAATAGCCGTCGAATAGCCCGCCGCCTGGAGCAATTTCTGAAGCTGGACCGGCCGGCGGTTGTCGAGCGGCTGCCACTCGCGCACACCCGTGACATGGCCGTATTGCCCCGTGAGGATCGTGGCGCGGCTGGGCGTGCAGAGCGCATTGGTGCAATAACAGTGGGTCAGCCGCACACCCTCCCGGGCGAGCCGGTCAATGTGGGGCGTCCGGTTGATCCGGCTGCCATAAGCGCTGATCGCGTGCGCGGCATGGTCGTCGCTCATGATAAAGAGAATATTCGGTCGCATAACCCCCCCGGCGTGCTGGAAAAGACGGCGGTCATGCTGTCTTATACGATGCGAAACCGTGGCGGGCAATCCTATTTCGCCTGCCGGACGGACACGCGCCCGCCAACGGCTTTGATCCTTGCCGTGGCCGTGCCCGCCTGATAGATTGAATCCGTTCACCAACCAAGAGGGACCGCCATGAAAATCCCGCTTCACGGAATGAGCCACCACACCGATGGCCAGCCGGAAAATAAATTTTCAGAATCTGAAATCCGGGCCTGCAAAATGGGCGATTGGGAGGCCAAGCACCGCATGGTCCGCGCCTTCACCCCCCTGATGACGAACCTGGCCCGGAAACGGGCTCCGGACGGGGCCCCCGAAAAGCTCAACCTCCTGCTCGACGCCGGCAAGGCCGGCCTGATCAAGGCCTGTCGCAAATATTCACCCGAAATCGGAGCCGCCAAGTTCCAGCTTTTCGCGCTGAATTATATCGAAGAGTCCATGGATGCGGTCGGATCCAGCTTCTTCGCCCGATTGAAAAACCTCTTCGGCGGGTAGCGGCGCCAGTGATTTTCACCCCCGACAACCTCCCCTCGCCGCTCAGCCTCGAATCCCTGTTCGGCCGGCACGCTCCCGTGGAGGTGGATCTGGGCTGCGGCAAGGGCCGCTTCCTTCTCGCCCACGCGGCCGCCCACCCCGACATCAACCTGCTCGGCTCGGACATCCAGGTCGGCCGACTGCAAAAGGTGCGCACCCGGGCGGAACGGGCGGGCCTCACCCACATCCGCCTGCTTCACACGGACACCAACTACGCCCTGGAATACCTGCTTCCCCGGAATTCCGTCCGCGCCTTTTACCTGTTCTTCCCTGATCCCTGGCCCAAACGCAAACACCACCGCCGCCGGATCGTCCAGCCGGAATTCCTGACGCTGATCCACCGCGCCCTCCAGCCGGGCGGCGCGATCCACATCGCCACGGATCACGAGTCCTATTTCACTCACATCCACAGCGTCGTTCACGACGATCCGCGCTTCACACGCGTCGATCCGTTCGAGCCGCCGGCCGAAGAAAAAACGGATTTCGAAGTGCTTTTCACCGCCAAGGGGTTCCGGGTTTACCGCTATTCCTGCGCCAAAAAAGACTGAGCCGGGCTCAGGAGCCCTTCTGCCCGCCCAGCTCGTCCAGATGCGCCTCAATGATGGCCAGCCCCTCATCCCAGTTGTGAAGGGCCTTGATGTCGCCCGTCAACTGGTAAAACCGGGGATCCACCTCGGCCCCCACCGCGGCCTGCCGTTGCAGGTCCGACTTGCGCGCCTTCAAGTATCGCGTCCACAGGCGGAGAATCAACGCCTTGACGGCATCCTCGCGCGAAAATTCATGCTTCCCGGCCTTGGAGGGCGCCATCTGAATCGCGGTGGCCAGCTCCATCAGCCCGTCCCCCCGCCCCGCCCGGGCCGTCAGCGAGGCCATCCAGTCCTCGCCGGCCCGGCGGGACGTCATCATGGAGGCGAGCACATGCCGGCATAGCGGATGGAGGAACAACACCGGCGGGGCATAGGCGTCCGCCAGCGGCATCAGCTCCGGATCCGCCGCCAGATGCTCGAGCAGCATCGCCTCTTCCGGCGGAGGCGGCGGAACCGCCGCCGGCGGGTCCGGTCCGGCCTCCGGCTCCGCCGGGCGCAGGATCCGCGCCCGTTCCCGGGATTCATATGCGTCAAAATCGGCCCGCACCGCCTGGGGGCTGACGCCAAGCCGCTGGGCCAGCCGCTGCAGCAGCGACTGGCGCTCCACCATGCCCGGCATGCGAAGCACCATCTCGAAGCCCGCCTGCTCGACCCGCCGCAACCCCGATGACGTTTTCACGTCCTCCCGGACGCTGTGAATCTCGACCAGGAAATCGAGGGCATGCCGGGCCCCGGCCAGCACTTTTTCAAACCCCGCCCGCCCGTTCTCCCGGATAAACAGGTCGGGATCCTTCCCGTCCGGAAGCCGCGCCACCTGCACATCGAGCCCCGCCTCCGTGAACAGCAGGCTGGTCTTCAGCGCCGCATTCTGGCCCGCGGTGTCGGGATCGAACACCAGCACCACGCGGTCCGCAAAGCGCCGGATAATCCGGGCATGATGATCGGTGAACGCCGTGCCTTGCGACGCCACCGCATTCGAGAACCCGGCCGCATGACAGCGGATCACGTCAATCTGGCCCTCGCACACCACCGCAGTCCGGGACTCGACGATCGCGGGCCGGGCCTTGTTCAGGGCGAACAGGAGGTTGCTCTTCCGGAAAATAGGCGTCTCCGGACTGTTCACATACTTGGCCGCCTTGGGATCCGCGATCAGGATCCGCCCGCTGAAAGCCACCACGCGCCCCTGCTCGTCACAGATGGGGAACATGATCCGGTTCCGGAACCGGTCGTAAAGCCGGCCTTTGGATTCGGGCTTCTCCGACTGGGCCACCAGGCCCGCGGCCAGAAGCTGTTCCGCCGGAAAATTTTTCTCCCGCGCCCACGCCACCACGAAATCCCAGCTCTCCGGCGCATACCCGATCTGGAAACTCTCGATCACCTCCGCGCCCAGATCGCGCCCCGCCAGGTAACGCCGGGCCGGGTCCGCCCGGCTGTCCGACAGCAGCAGCCGGTGATACTCCTTGGCCAGTTCGGCATGAATGGCATAAAGCCGCTCGCGCTCGGCGCGCTCCGGGCCGCCGGCACCCGCCTCAAACTCAAGCGTCACCCCCGCCTTCTGCGCCAGCACGCGCACCGAGCCCATGAAGTCGAGCCCCTCGCGTTTCATGACAAAGGCAAACACGTCGCCGCCGACGCCACACCCGAAACAGTGGAAAATCTGCTTGCCGGGATTGACGTTGAACGAGGGCGTCTTCTCCTGGTGAAAGGGGCAAAGCCCCTTGAACGTGGCGCCGGCCTTATGAAGCCGGACCACGCCGCCGATCACATCGACGATGTCGCAACGGCTCCGGATGTCATCGAGAATCCGTTTGGAGAGGACGGGCATGGCGGCAGATCCGCGCGGTTAGGGGTTGGCGGCCAGCCACGTGCTGACCTGCGGGGCGTATTGCCCCTTCGGGGCCAATTGGAGGTACCGGCTGTACCAGGTGCGGACCTGCGACTTGCGGGACGAGGTCCCGCGGTAATAGCTGCCCAGCTCATAATACGCGTCGGCGTAGGACGGGTCGGTTTTCAGAATCTCGTTCAAATGCTCGACTGCCTTGATCCCCAGCTTCTGCTGCATATAAACGCGGGCCAGCATGCACCGGGCATCGGACCACTCCGGCCGTTTGGACAGGGCGTTCTGGAGCAACTGCCGGGCATGCTCGTAATCGTGTTTATAACAATACACCAGGCCGAGATAATAAAATCCCTCGGGCAGGCTGTCGTCCGCCTCGATGACCCGCTTGAAATAAAACTGGGCGCGATCCCAGTCCTGCCGCTGAAAGAAGGGAATGCCCAACTGCAGGGCGGCCCGGGCCTCCTTGGGATTGCGAAGCTCCGGTTTCCGGAAGACCAGCTCGCCGCCGGACAGGGTTCCGGGCGGGGGCGACGCAGGCGTGGCGGGACTCTCGATCCGCCGGCCGGCCAGGGCGTTGACCCGGAGACGCGCCTCGGCGGCCCGGGGATCATCGGCAAAGCCGCGGATAAAAGCGCGATATGTCTCTGTGGCCCGGGCCGGTTGGGCGGAGCTGACATCGTACAGGCGCGCCAGTTCCCACAGGGCCTCCGGGGACCCCGGACTCGCCTCCACCGCCTCCAGCAGCCGGACGGCGGCCTCATCAAAATCCTTGCGCTGAATCGCGGCATGGGCCTGTTTCATCAGGCCGCCGGCCCGGTCGTTGGTCAGCTTCCGGACCGGCCGCGCCGCCGTGGGAGCCGGCGCGGGAGCCGGGCTGAGGGCTTCCAGGGCCTGGCGGGCGGATTCCGCCTTGTCCCCGTCGGGCGCCATCTCCAGATAACGTTCGAAGAGGCGCCGGGCCTCCTCGGGCGCCTTCAGCGCATCGCGGGCCAGAACGGCTTCGTTGAACACGATGGGGGCGTATTGCGGACTCAGCCGCCGGGCCTGGGCCAATTGCGCATGGGCGGCCGCCGCATTGCCCCGCATGGCAGACGCCACGCCCATGGCATTGAGAATGCGGGGGGAATCGGGCATGCGGCGGAACGCCTCGTTGAGCCGCTTCGCCACGTCCGGCCATTCGCCCCGTTCCGCCTGGACAAGGGCGGCATATTCAAGCGGCATCGGATTGCCGGGCTCCAGCTGGGCGGCCATCAGGAAATGCAGGACCGCCTGCTCGCCGTGGCCGGCTTTCCACAACGCCACTCCACACCAGAGCTGGGCCTGCGCATGGCGCGGCTCCAGGCGGACCGCCTTCTCCAGCGCCCGGGCCGCCGTGCGGTAGTGTCCCGTCCCATAAGCCCGCACCCCCTGCTCCAGGAGCACGTCCGGATCCTTGGATCCGCAGCCCGCCAGCAGGCCAGCCGCCAGCAGCACGGAGAAAAACCTCGCCACGCGTATGCGGTTCATGCTCAGCCTTCCCGGGAATGGCGCATGTAGTAAGAAAGGAAATTGCGAATCACATCCGCTTTCGCCACGTCCGCCACCGAAATCGACTGGGCCGCCGACCCGAACGTGCCCTCCGTGGCCACATACCGGACGCCGCGCCGCTCCCGGAACCGAACGGACGGATAGGGAACAGTCCGGTCCGAAAACGACCGGGCTTGGATCGAGTAGGTGATCTCCTCCTCGGCCTGGTGCGTCACCTTAATGGACGCGGAGATGGGCGTGTCGCGGCTCACAACAAGGCGGCCATGCTTTTCAAGCTCCGCTTTCAGCTCCTGGAAGGCGGGCATCACCACATCCCGGATAAACGCCTCCAACTCGAGTTGGCGCTCTTCCTTCTTGTCTTTGCGCTTCTCCTTGAGGAAGGAGCCCAGTTCGTTTTTCCAGTCGTTATCCATGTGAAAATCCTCCGGTTCGTACCATACCGCGCCCCCACCGGCGGGCACAAGGAAAAACAGGTCTCGAAACCGAGTCTTTTCCTATTGCCGGCTTGTTTCGCCATGTCAGACAGCCTACAATAGAGGGCACCTCACCCATTCCGCTTCACAACCCTACACGGACCTGCCATGGACGATACCGAAAAAAAACAGCCGAAAACCGAACCGGGCGCGCCCGACTCCGCCGAAGCCCTGCAGGACCAGCTCCGCGACCTGCTCAAACAGGCCAACATGGCCTTCGCCAGCGAGCCGCCCCACGCCCCCCACCCGCCGCCCGGAACTCCGCCCGCCGCCGCCGAAGACGACGAGACCCGTAAAACCCTGGACAAGATCCGCGCCTTTCACTCAACCCCCCGGGAGGTGCGCGAACATCTCGACCGCTTCGTCATCGGCCAGGGCGAGGCCAAGAAGGTCCTCTCCGTGGCCGTGTGCGACCACTTCAACCACGTGCGCCAATGCCTGGATGACCCCGCGGTCCTGGACTCCGATTACATCAAGCAGAACGTCATCCTGCTCGGCCCCACGGGCGTGGGAAAAACCTATCTCATGCGCTGCCTCTCCCGGTTGATCGGGGTTCCCTTTGTCAAGGCCGACGCCACCAAGTTCTCCGAAACCGGCTACGTCGGATGCGACGCGGAGGATGTCGTCCGCGACCTCGTGAAAGCCGCCAACGGCAACACCGATCTGGCCCGTTACGGCATCGTCTACATCGACGAGATCGACAAAATCGCCTCCCAGACCACCGCCGGCACACGCGATGTCTCGGGCCGGGGCGTCCAGATCAACCTCCTCAAGCTCATGGAGGACACGGATGTCAACCTGTTCAGCCAATCTGACTTGATCGGCCAGATGCAGGCCATGATGGAAATGCAGAAAGGCCGCCCGCCCGGCAAGCGCACCCTCAACACCCGCCACATCCTGTTCATCGTCAGCGGCGCCTTCGACTCCCTGCCCGACATCATCCGCCGCCGGGTCGGCAACACGGCCATCGGCTTCAATGCCCACAAAGGCGAGCACGCGGAGGCGGATTTCCTGAGGCTGGTCCAGACCCCGGACTTCATCGCCTACGGCTTCGAGCCCGAATTCATCGGCCGGCTGCCCGTGCGGGTGGTGTGCGATCCGCTCAACGTGGATGATCTGGAAGCCATTCTCACCACCTCTGAAGGCAGCATCCTGAAGCAGTACAAGTCCGACTTCCGGGGCTACGGGATCGAGTTCAGCCTGTCGCGCGAAGCGATCCGGGAAATTGCCGAACGCGCCACCGCCGAAAAAACCGGGGCGCGCGGCCTGATGACCATCCTGGAGCGCCTGTTCCGGGAGTTCAAATACGAACTGCCCTCCACCTCCATCGTCTCCTTCGAGGTGACCACGGACACGCTGGCCAACCCGCGCCAGGCGCTCAACCGCCTGCTCAAGCAAGGTTACTCCCTCCACATGGAGAACCTGAAGGCCGAGCTGGACCGCTTCTCCGAGGGCTTCGCCCAGGAACACGGGCTCACGCTGGTCTTCGACTCCGAGGCCGTCAGCGCCATGCTGGACGTGAGCATCGGCACCGGCAAATCCATCCCGGAATTGTGCTCGGAAAAATTTGCCGATATCCAGCACGGCCTCAAGCTGATCGCGCGCAACACGAACCAGACCTCGTTCATCATCACCCGGGCGGTCGTGGAAACGCCGGACAAGGAACTCTCGCGCTGGATTGTGGAAAGCTATCCCCGGCACGCCTGATCAGGGACGGGGCAACGCCATCCGAAACGGCACGCCGCCCGGCATCGGGCTGCCGGAAACCGGAGCCGGATCAACGGGCGGCAACGTCGAGACCGCCGGCGGCGGCAGGGCCCCGGCAACCCCGGAGTCGACCCCCAGGGCCGGCGGTTCCGCCGGCATCGCCGGTTCCAGCGCCGGCCGGAACGCCCCCCCTTCGCGCACGACATCCAGCTTCCGCATCGAGCGCTGGAGTTTCGAATTCTGAATCTCCAGCGTAGTGATTGTGTCGAGAAGCTTGGACAGCTCCCCGGATTGTTCCGCCACCTGGTCCTGGAGCACCGCCGAGGTTTTCCGGGTGTCGAGAACGTCTTTTTTCAACGTCACGGCCGCCCGCGCCACATTCTGAAGGTTGGAAATCACAACCAGGCGGTCCTCCTCGGACCGGACCTTATCGGACTCCATCCCGGTCTCCACTCGCCGGAGGACATGCCAGATATACCAGCCCCCGCCCCCGGCCAGGCTCGCCAGCACCACCACAAATCCGGCAATCAGCAGCAGCATCTGCCGCTTGGCGCGCCGGCGCTCCGCGTCCAGGAACTGGCGGAAGGCGTTGAGCACGGGCAGCGAGTCCTCATCCAGCGCCTCATCGCCCGACCGGATGATGGAGCCGGCCTGATCGGCAAACAGCACCACCGCGCGTTCCCGGCGGGGACGCTTGCGCCGGAGCCGGGGCGACGGTTCCTCCTCCTCAAAATCCCGATCGTCCCGCTCGTCCGGTTCAACGGGCTCGCGCCACTCGTCCTGTTCCGGTTCACCGTCAGCCGCGCGTTTGTCTTCGTTTTGGCTCATGCTTATTTCCAGGGTATCCAGCTTTTGTTTTTAGGAGCGGGATCGGCCTTGGGCGGAGCCTGCTTCTTTTCCTGCCACGCCTTCAATTCCGCCTGGGCCTGCGCTTCCAGGCCGGCCAGGGAGCCCGGCTTCCTCGGCGGCGGCATCCGGATCCCGTCCGCCGGCGCACGAGCCTCGCCCGCGGGGCCGGACGCCGGCACCTCCACCACGGGCCCCGAAGCCCAGGCCGGACGCGTTCCGTTTTCCACCCCGGCCCGCCGGCGCGGCTCCTCCCGGTCCTCCCGGAGCGGCCGCCAATCCGCCCGCTCCGCCACCCGCACCTCCAACAGCCTCACCCGTCCGCGTTCAAATTCCAACTCGCGGTGGGCGGCCGCCTGTTCCGCCCGGGCCCGCTCCCGCTCTCCCTCCAGTTCAGCCGCACGGCGGGTCAACGCGGCGGCCGCCTGGCGAAGCTGCACCAGTTCGCGATCCGTGCGAGCCGCCTCTTCCACATCAGCCTTGACCGATTCCAGCCGGTCGCGGAGGATGACATTTTCGGAACGCTGGACGGCAACCTCCCGGCTCAGCGCCTCCGCCGCTTCGCGCTGCTGCGCCAGGGAGGCGCTCAGCTCCTCCGCTTCCTGGCGGACCTTGGACACGGCGCGGTCGACCAGTTCATCTTTCTCGGATTCATGGGCCTGGCGCTCCCGCTCCTGCCGACCCCGGATCACGGCCAGTTCCGCCTCCGCCCGGCTCGCGGCGGCG
This sequence comes from PVC group bacterium, assembly GCA_945898015.1. Lineage (GTDB taxonomy): Bacteria > Verrucomicrobiota > Kiritimatiellia > CAIKKV01 > CAIKKV01 > CAIKKV01. The sequence continues at coordinate 17,955 of CAMDGM010000049.1, forward strand.
GCGGCCTCAGAGGCCTGGCTTTCCGCCTTCTTCAAGCGTTCTTCAACATCCTGCCGCTGTCTCGACCCGCTCTCCCGGGCCTGCGCCAGCTCCTGCTGCCGGGCGGCGTCCTCGGCCTTCAAGGCGTCAAATTCCGCCTGCCGCCGGTCATAGGACTGCTGCGCGGCCTCGGCGCTCGCCCGGAGCGCCTGCAGTCGCTCCTCGGCGTCGCGAAGTCGCTGATCCCCTGCGGCGCGGACGGCGCACAGCTCCGCCTCCAGCCGGGAAACCGTCTCCAGCCGGATCCGGCGTTCGGACTCGGCGTCCTTCCGGGCCGGGCCGAGATCCGACTCGGCCTGTGCCAGGCGGGCCTGAAGCTCGGCCGTCAACGTCCCCTGCTTCTCCAGGCGGCGGCACTCGCGTTCCGCCTCCTGCCGCTTCTCGCGCTCCTCCTGAATCTGCCGATTCTCTTCGGAAAACCACCGATCCCGCTCCTCCAGCCGCTCCTGCAGCACCTGAACCTGGCGGATCAACTCCCCCTGCGCCTCCGCCGTCTGGTCAATGGCGTCCACAAACGCTTCCAGCAAGACCTGATAGGCCTTGGCCTCGCCGCCATTGGCCTTGTGAATGACCCGGGTTTCCGGAGGCACCGCGCCTTCCCGGATATAATCCAGCAAGGCCAGGGGATGAAAGGGTCCGTACCGGCTGCCGTCGCCGGGCTCCACGAACCAGTCCATCCCAAGCTCGGGAACCTTTTCAACCGACTGCCAATCCCGCTGGTTATTGGAAATCTCGTACCCGGCCGTGAACCGGTTCTGGGCGGCCCAGGCCCGGAGCACATCGAAGGAAACCGGGCCGTATTCCTGGCCCCCCTTGGCCCGGAGCATCCATTGATCCGTCGACAAAACAGCGGCCTGACTCATGCGTGCTTCTCCCGGAATCGCGACCAATCGCGGCGCTCGCCGCGGCCATTGGCCTTCAATGAAAGACGACTGTTCGCGGCAATTCGGATGCCTTTTTTGTCCGTCCAGGGCGCCAGATCGTCAAAGAACGCCGGATCGGGACTCACCTTCAAGGCGTCCTCGCACTCCACCAGGACCGTGGCGTCTCCCGGAAAGACGAGCTCCAAACTCACCGCGGCCGGCCCCGGGTGCCGCTTGAGACAGTCCCGAAGCGCCTTCAGCCGGGCTTCATCCAGGGAGGCGGCGGGAAGCCTCAGCGTCACGCTTTTTGCGAAGAGCTTGGGCAGGTCCGCCGCCGGATAGATCTCGTTGGCCCAGAAGGAGAATTTTTCATCCCGCTTATTGAGGGTGCCGCAAATCAGATAGGGCTGGTCCTGCGCCAGCACGGACTTATAGGTCTGGTACGCCTCGGGAAAGACAACCACCTCCATGCTGCCGTCAAAGGTCTCGAGCAGGAGCACGGCCATGGCATCTTTCTTTTTCGTGATTTTCTGCTCGATGCGGGACAGGATGCCGACAATGCGGGAGGCCGTGCCGTCTGCCGCCGCGGCCAGTTCGACCGCCGTGGCAACCTGGTACGGACGCAGGGTCAGCTCATGCTCGCCCAGGGGGTGGCCGGTCATGTAAACCCCCATCAATTCCTTTTCGCCCGCCAGGAGGAGCCCGGTATCCCAGGGCGGACAGTCGGGCAACTCCTCGGCGCCGGACGCGGCCTTGGCGCCCGGTACCGCAAGCGCCTCAAACAGATTGCCCTGACCGGACCGCCGGTCCCGCTGGAGCGCAAGCGCCCGGCCCAGGGCATTGTCGAGCCCGTTGAACAGGCGGGCCCGGTGGGCGCCCAGGGAATCGAAGGCGCCGCACCGGATCAGGCTTTCCATCACCTTCCGGTTCACGGCCTGCGTGTCCACCCGCGAACAAAAATCGGCGAGCCCGGCGTACGGCCCGCTCTTCACGCGCTCGGCCACCAGCGCCTCCACGGCGCCCTCGCCCACGTTCTTGATGCCGGCCAGCCCGAACCGGATGCCGCGCTCCCCCTCCGGACAGAAACGCACGCCGCTGGCGTTCACATCGGGGGGGTTGACCGTCAGCCCGATTTCAACGGCCTCGCTGATGAAGACGGCCATCTTGTCGAAGTTCCCGAATTCGCAGGAGATCAGGGCGCACATGAACTCGGCCGGATAATTGGCTTTCAGGTAGGCGGTCTGGTACGCCACCACCCCGTAACCGGCGGAATGCGCCTTGTTGAAGCCGTAACCGGCAAACTTCTCTATATTGTCGAAAATAGGCCCAGCCTGCTCATGGGGAATCTGGTTGATCTTCATGCAACCCGCCACAAAGGCATCGCGTTGCTTGGCCATCTCCTCTTTTTTCTTCTTCCCCATGGCGCGGCGCAGGACATCCGCAGCGCCCAGCGAATAGCCCGCCAGCACGTTGGCGGCTTTCTGAACCTGCTCCTGGTAAACCATCACGCCATAGGTGTCCTTGAGGACCGGCTCCAGCAGCGGGTGATCGTACGTGACCTTGGCCTTGCCGGTTTTGCGGGCAATATAATCCGGAAGCATCTCCATGGGCCCGGGCCGGTACAACGCGATCACGGCGATCAGATCCTCGATGTTGTCGATGCCGATTTCCCGGATCAGGTTCTGCATCCCGCCGGATTCAAGCTGGAAGATGCCGACCGTCCGGCCGCTGTTCAGGAGGTCAAAAGTGGGCTTGTCGTCGAGCGGCAGGTGATCGATATCCACCGTCACGCCCCGGCTGGCGTGAACGATTTCAACCGTTTCCTTGATGACCGTGAGTGTTTTGAGCCCCAGAAAATCCATTTTCAGGAGGCCGATTTCGCCCACCGGATCCATGGGATACTGGGTGACGGGCTCGCCTTCCTTGTCCCGGCCGAGCGGCAGGATGTCGATGAGGGGGCCCTCCCCGATCACCACGCCGGCGGCGTGCACGCCGGGATTGCGGTAGAGCCCCTCCAGCACGAAGGCGTAGTCAAGGATCCGCTTGCAGTCGGGATCTTTCTGGTAGGCGGCCTTGAAGTCCGCATTCTCCGCCAACGCCTTTTCCAGCGTCATCTTGGGATCTTCCGGCACCATCTTGGCGAGCTTGTCGCAATTGGGCAGCGGAATCTCCAGCACGCGCCCGATGTCCCGGATGCAGGTTTTGGCCCCCAGCGAGCCGAAGGTAATGATCTGGGCGAAATGATCGCGCCCGTATTTCTGCTTCACATACTCAATGACCTCGCCCCGGCGGGACTGGCAGAAGTCGATGTCGAAATCGGGCGGACTCACCCGCTCGGGATTGAGAAACCGTTCGAAGATGAGCTTGTAGCGCAGGGGGTCCACGGCCGTGATGCCCATCACATACGCAATCAGGCTGCCGCAGCCGGACCCGCGGCCCGGGCCTACGGGAATACCCCGCTTTTTGGCGAAGTCCACGTAATCCCATACCACGAGGAAATAATTCAGGAAGCCGGTCTTTTCGATCACCCCCAGCTCGAGGTGGAACCGCTCCACCACCTCTTTCTCCCGGTCGTTCGCGGGCCGGTCCGCATCCGCCACGCCGTACAGCCGCTTCATCCCCTCGCGGCACAGCCGCGTGATGTACGGCGCCTGGGTCAAGCCGTCCGGCGGGTGATACTCCGGGAAATGAAGCTTCCCGAATTCGATCGTCACGTCGCACTGTTCGGCCACTTCCACCGTCCGGGGCACGGCGTCCGGAAATTCAGCCGAAAGGCGGAGCATCTCCTCGCCGGTCTTGAGATAAAATTCCGGGCTCGGGTACCGCATGCGCTCGGGATCGCTCAGGACCGTCTGCGTCTGGAGGCAGAGCAGCACCTCGTGGGCCCCGGCATGCTCGCGTTTCAGGTAATGCACGTCATTGGTGGCCACGATCGGAAGGCCCGTCTTGCGGGCCAGTTCACCCAGGGCGCGATTCACCTTGCGCTGCTCCGGGATGCCGTGGTCCATGAACTCGAGGTAAAAACCACCGGGGCCGAAGATCTCGGAATAGGCGCCGGCCGCCTGGATGGCGCCGGGCATGTCGTCGGCGAGAAGCCGCTGGGAGACCTCCCCCTGCAGGCAGGCGCCAAGCCCGATCAGGCCCTTGCTGTAACGGGCGAGCAGCTCCTTGTCAATGCGGGGCTTGTAGTAGAACCCTTCCAGGTGCGCCAGCGTGTTCAGGCGGGCCAGGTTGTGGTAGCCCTCGGTGTTCCGCGCCAGAAGCACGAGGTGGAAGTTGGGATTGCCCTGGGACTCCGCCCGCTTCTCGCGGCACGTCTCCTTGGCGAGGTAGGTTTCGCACCCGATCAGGGGGCGCACCTTCTGCGCCTGGCATTGCTTGTAGAAATCCACGGCGCCGCACATCACGCCGTGGTCGGTCATGGCCACGGCCTTGACCTCCTGGGCCGCCGCCGCTTTGACCAGGTCGCCAATCCGGCAGGCGCCGTCCAGAAGGCTGTACTGGGTGTGAACGTGAAGATGGACAAAGGGGGTCATGGCTGTCTTTCATCATACGAAGAGCCGAAACGAAAAGAAAGCGTTTTCACCCCTCCGGCATCGGCAAGGGCGCATCTCTGAGTTATGGCACTTGTAAGCTTGGTTGTGCTGTCGGTTGTGCTGGGGGCGGCGTTCCGGCCGTCATCTGGCGGCCGCTTTTCCGCGCTGAGGGGCTTCGGCTAGAGGAGCCGAGACCACCATTCTACGTCTCCTCG
>CAMDGM010000050.1 GCA_945898015.1 PVC group bacterium
TGCGGCGTTTCGGGCGTCCCCTGACAGGTGCTTTTGCGCGCTGGCGTTTTCCGGCTAGGGGTTCGCGGGCACGAGCCCAGCTCACCCCGCCGTCACTCGCCATCATCGCAAAATCACCTCGTCATGGTCCGCCTGATCGAAACGCCGCACGCCCAAGCGCCTCGCGCGCCCGACTCGCTGTCGCTCGCTTCGGGCAGCGCGCGATTCTGGTTTCCGTTACAAGCCCACAGTTATATTGGCATTCAAGGAAGGAAACTCGGGTTCATGGGCTTTTTTCGCCACAGCGGGCACGCCCACACGGGTAACCAGCAGGTTTGTCACGATGCAAAGCGGCCTGTTTTTGTGGCCGTCAGAATTTTGTCGTACACCCAGCTGGAGGGGCTGCCGTTCAGCGAGACGCGAGCCGTTGATCGAGCACGGCGTGCCTGGCCGTGGAAAGGATGCGGTTGTCCTTGAGCACGCAGGGCGGAGTGCCTTTGCGGATCAGGATGCCGGGCTTGCCGGGGCGGCAGCGGATCGTGTTGCCGATCACGCGGAGCCCGTTGGTTTCGCCTTGTAGAATGATTTCGGCATCCGCTTCGTTTTTCCCCGAGGCATTGCGCTCCAGCGTGCACCCTTCGATGGTGGTCCGGTGCGCGGCGTTGGCGCGGAGGCAGGGGCGGATGTAAACCCCGGCCCCTCCGTTCAGCCGGATGGTCAGGTTCCGGTTGATGCTGTCGGTGTCGCGCTCGCCGACGGAGATGCCGAAGGATCCGTTCTTTTCGAACAGGCTGTCCTCCAGGAGGCCGTGCCGGACGCGGAGGCAGTAAAACAGGCCGCAGCCTTTGTTGTTCCGGGCCGTGCAGCGGCGCATGATGAAGTGATTGCTGCCGCTGCCGGGATGGAAGCCGTTTCCCGTGCAGGTTTCAACCCGGCAGTCCTCGGCCAGGAAGTGGTCGCAGGTCTGGAACCCGAATCCGTCGCCGTTGAAATCGCGCACGGTCACGCCGCGGACGGTGATGCGGTCGGCATTCAGCGCGAGAAAGGCGCAGGCGCGGCAGCCGTTGGACACCACGGGATTGTGGCGGCGATTGCCTTCGATGCGAATGTTCTCGAGCACCGCGTCGGCGATCCCTTCGGCGGAGACAATGGGGAAGAGCGTCTCCACCACGCCGCCGTTGGCAGCGAGGTAGTCATGGTGGTGCGGCCGGTTGGTGATCCACACATCGCCTTCCCGGCGCACGAGCGTGGCGACGGTGGTGTAGAAGCCGAAGGCGTTGTTGTCGCGGATGAGCACGCCCTCGCCGGGCTTGAAGAGGCCGGGCTTGTCCACTTCCAGGTCGCGGTGGCCGTAGCCCAGGAAGCTGGTGAGGCGGGCGGTTTTCATGGGGTTTTTCAGAAGCACGGTTCCCTCGCCCTGGCCGCGCACGGCAACGCCCGTTCGCAGGTGCAGGGAGTCGGCCATGCGGAAGACCCCCTTGGAGAGCTCGACCGTGCCGCCGCCCAGGAGGGCGCAGCGGTCGACAGCGGCCTGAATGTGGGCGTTGGTAAAGCCGGGGATCGCGCAGGTGGCGTTGCCAACGGAGAGGCGGTAGTGCATAGTGGTTAGTGGCTAGGGGTTAGTGGTTAGTGGCTAGGGGTTAGTGGTTAGCGAGGGAGCGGGAAAGGCCCGCCAGCATTTTGGAAATTTCAACACACAATGAGCGAACTTCAATCACTTGAGCTTCCTGCAAATAGGTCAGTCGCAACGCCACTTCAATTTGAGTTTCCAGTTCAGCCAGGCTCCCTTTGGAAATTCCCAGAAACTGACGAAACTCACCAGTTGAATTCCTAGACTGCCCCTCTGCGATATTCGAGGGAATAGAGACGGCCGCCCGGCGCATTTGACTTGTTAACCCGAACTGTTCGCTTTTCAGAAAGGCCTCCGTCAACTTGTATACGTGGGTCGTCAACGTCATCGATTTCTGCCAAACTGTTAAGTCCTGATAACACTTGACCGCAGATGGACTCACCCTGGACCTCCATCATTTCTCGTTTGTTAACCCCTCACCCCTAGCCACTAGCCCCTAAACACTAGCCACTATCTGACGAGCAGCCAATGCAATTTTTCATCCTTGGCGGGCGGGGTTTCAAAGGTCACGGTGAATCCTTTTTCGGTCTGCTCCGTCACCGCCTGGCGGGAGAGCCAGCTGAGTTGGACGAAGACGGCGTACTGGGCGTCGCTTTCCGGATTCGGGAAGGGGACCGTCAGGGTCGTTTCGCCGGCCTTGACCGGCACGGCGATGCCGCGCAGGTTGGCCGCGCGGGTGGCGGTGGCCGAGAGTCCGCCGACGCCAGAGAGGCCGCCGGGCACCGTCAGGCCGTTTCCAGTGAAGGTCATGGAGCCATCCAGAGGCGAGACGGTGAGGGAGGCCTCTTTTTTGTCGTTGCCGTAGAGCCAGGTGATGGGCTGGGCCCGGCCGTTCGGCTGGGCGAAGAGGATGGCGGACTGGGCCGTGTCGCCGGCAAAGACGATGCCGTTCTGGCTGGCGGCTTTGAAAAAGAAGAGGTTGTCCCAGGGCGGGCTCCGGTCGGACCGGCTGGCGGAATCTTTCTCGCCATCGCCCGTGCCGCCGGCCACGGTCATGACCGCGTGCCGCATGACGCCGTGGTTGGCGACGTCGAACACGGGGGCGGGAAAGACGCCGGGCACCGCGTCCCAGAGCCAGCTCCGGAAGGAGGTGGGCTTGAAGGGGTCGGGGCCGATCGCCTGCTCGATCGCATCGTTGGTGGCAAAATCAAAAGGCGTTCCGGTGAAGGGGGCGGGCGCCAGCCGAAGAATTTTTTTGGAGCCGTTGACGTTGACCTGCGGGGATTCGACGCCATCCGAGACATCGTAGACATTGACGCCGGGGGCGATGATGTAGGCCAGCGGACGGTCCTGCCCGTCGAAGGTGTAGCTTTCGGGCTTATAGAGGGTCGGCGAGCCGGCCGCCTTGGCGCCCCACCAGTGGCGGACGATCTGGATGTCCTTGGTGCCGTCCGGGTTGAGGGTCACGCGGTCAATCAGGTACCAGCGCCGGATCTTGGAGCCGCCGGGCACATATTCCCCGGGATCGTCCACGCAGAAGTAGCGGCCCACGGCGTCCGCGGTGACGGCCGCGTCGGCGGAGAAGCGGATCAGTCCGCCGATTTGGAGGGACGGGATGTCGAGATTATTGGTGACCACGGTGGTGGGGTATGTTTTTCCCTGGAAGACCGGATTGATCACACGGGTGACGGAATGGTCGGACCACGAACCCGGCCGCACGATGCGGACCACGCCGTTGGTGATCCACTTGGCGGGGTTGAGGTTGATGAGGGGCCGGCCCGAGCCGAGGGTGTCGGCCTTGGCGGCGGCTTTGTATTTTAATTCCCGGGTGTCGGGGTTCCAGGCGTCGACCTGGCCGCGGAAGCCGTTGACATCGCTTTTCACAAAGGCGGCGTAGAGGACGCCGTTTTCGTCGCCGGCGGTGGAGTGCACGTCGCCCATGTAGGTGAAGCGGGCGTCGTACAGGTAGTTGTCGCCCTGGGAGTAGTTGTGGCGCCAGACCATGACGTCGAAGGTCTGGTTTTCGTTGTGCGACCAGGTGTCCATGCGCAGCACGTTGACGTGGTTCTTGTTGTGGATCAGCGCGCCCTTGTGAATGTCGATGTCGGTGTCGGCGAGGAAATACCACATCTGCTTTTCCTTGTCGTAGCCGAGGGACTGGACGTAGAGCCGCTGGATGGTCCCCCAGTCGCCGGAGTTCATGAAGGCGCCGGGGAAGAGGCCGCGGATGGTGCGGACGTAGAAGCGCTGGGCCTTGCCGGCCTGGACGTCTTCCTGGAGCCAGTCGCGGTAGCTGTTGGCGCCGTTCAGCACGACGTTGTTCATCTTGATCATGGGCTGGTAGTCCCAGTGCGGCAGGCTCTGGCCTCTTGGCAGGTTCATGGTGCGTTCGATTTCGAGGCCGCTGACCTGGGGCGGGGTGACCTTGAGCGTGCCGGTGCGGTAGTCGATCACGGTCACGCCCGGCCCGCGACCCCAGCCCTTGTTGGAGGGGGCGGGCGGCGCGGGATTCAGCCAGACGCCCTGGGTGTCGTTTTTCGGGCGCCAGTTTTTGGGGGCGGCGGCGGGAATGACGAGCAGCCCGCCGCCGGCGGCGATGAGCTGGGCCGAGGCGTTGGAGAAGGTGGCGTCGGCCTGCTGGGGCGTGCCGACGGGCCCGAACTGGTCGAGGGCATAGGCGGGGGCCGCGCCGAGGGCGGTCACGTTGGTGAGGGGCCCCTTGATGACGGGCGCCTGCGCCAGCGCCGCCAGGCTAAGGGAACCCATCACCGCGATAGTCAATGTCATTCGGCATACGTTTTTCGTTTTCATCTCTTTTCCTTCACTTGCCACTCGCCCCTAACCACTCGTTACTTCCTCACCGCACCAGCGCCCAATCCACGGCGCCCCCCGGGCCGGCCGGCCGGTCGAATTCCACGGTGAATCCCTTTTCCGTCTGTTGGGTTACGGCGGTTTCGGCAAGCCAGGAGGGGCGGACGCGCACGGCATAGGCGGCATCGTGTTCCTGTTCCGGGAAAACAACGGAGAGGCGGGCGGCGCCCGGCTCGACGCCGATCCGGAGGCCGCGCCGGTTGCGCGCCGGTGTTGGGGTGGCGGAAAGGCCGGCCGTTCCGGTGATCGTCCCGCCCGCCAGGTTGAGCGGCATGACTCCGGAGACGGTCAAGGCGCCGGCCGTGTTCACGCCCAGGGTGCGGGGCAGCAGGCCGTTCCAGCGGATCGTCTGGGGGAAGCCATCGGCCAGGTTGGGCTGGGCGAATAGAAGGGCAGCGTGGGCGGTGTCGCCGCCGAACACGAGCCCGATCTTCGAGGCGGCCGAGAAGTTGAGCATCATGTTCCAGGGGGGGGCATGATCGATCCGGTTGGTTCGATCGGCGGCCAGGGATCCGCTTCCGCCCTCGACCGTGAGCACGGCATGACGGCTCACGCCCTGGTTGGCGATGTCGAAAATCGGCGCGGGAAAGAGGCCCGGCACGGCATCCCACAGCCAGCTCCGGAAAGAGACGGGCTTGAACGGGTCGGGGCCGACCGCCTGTTCCACGGGATCGCCGGGCGCGAAGTCGACGGCGGTGCCGGCGAAGGGGGACGGCGCCAGGCGGATCCGGCGGGGGCAGCCGTTGGAGTTGACGTGGGGCGACTGCACGCCCTCGGAGACGTCGTAAACGTTGATGCCCGGGGCGATGATGGCGCGCAGGAAGCGGGGCGCGCTCTCGTCCGGGGTGTAGAGGTTCGAATGATAGAGCCGGCCGAGGCCCTGGCCGTCCTTGGCGCCCCACCAGTGGCGCTGGAAGCTGAGGCGCCGGACGCCGTTGCTGTCGGTGCTGCAGGCGGTGATGAGGAACCAGCGCCGGACCGTGTCCCCGCCGGGCACGTATTCGTCGGGTTCGTCGAGGGCGAAGTAGCGGCCGACCACGTCGGGTGTCCACGCGGCGTTGGCGGCGCGAGTGGTGCCGCCCCAGCCGAGAATGGCGCCGCCGGGGTGGAAGGTGTAGGCGTTGGTGACGACGATCCACTTGGCAGGGTTCAGGTTGATGAGCGGGCGGCCGCTGCCGAGCGTGTCGGCCCTGGCGCCGGGCTGGTAGGTCAGTTCGCCGGTGGCGGGATCCCACGCTTCGACTACGCCCCGGAAGAGGGCGGTGTCGGATTCGGTGATGGCGGCGTAGAGTGCGCTGTTGGCATTCCCCGTGGTGGAATGGCCGTCGCCCATGTACTCCAGTTTGGCGTCGATCAGGTAGTTGTCGCCCTGGGAGTAGTTGTGGCGCCAGAGCATGAAGTCAAACGTCTGGTTCTCGTTGTGCGACCAGGTGTCCAGGCTCAGGATGCCGCCCTCGTTAGCGCGGTCCGGCATCGGGTTTTTCAGCGTCAGCAGGGGCTGGTAGTTCCAGTGCGGGAGACTGGTCCCCTTGGCCAGGTTGAGCGTGCGGCTGATTTCCATGCCGGAAACCTGAGGGACCCAAAGCCGGACCGGACCGGCCGGCTCGGGGTCCTGGGCCAGGGCCGTGCCTAGTGCCGTCATGCCGGCGAGGATGAGGAGGAGCCTGCGCATAGGGAGCGGGTTCTTTAGAGGCGGTACACGGTCCAGGGTTGGGTGAGGAATTGACCGCCGGTGACGACGATTTCGGTTTCCCCGGCGGGTCCGATCTGGACGACGCGGGTTCCGGGTTTCACGATTTGAGTGAACGGGCGGAAAGCAAACAGAAGGGTGTTCTTTTTTTCCTGCCAGAGGGCGCCGCGATCATCCGGCAGCAGGGTGCGCCGGCCGGTGAGGGGGGAGAACTGGCCGTGGATGAGGTTCAGGTCCTTCATCCAGCCGGTCCAGCGTTCGGTGCGATCGGCGTCGTACCCGGTCATGCCGAAGCGGCCGCCGGCGGCCAGGCAGCGGAAGGAGAATTCCTGGGGCCCCGGCTCGAAGTCCGTCCACTGGTTTGCGCTGATGCCCATGTTGAGGCCGTAGATCATGTCTTCCTGCCCGAGCCACCAGTTCAGCGCGCACTGGTAGCCCTTGGTCAGCTTGCCGGACTTGGGCAGCAGGTTCATGCCGAAGTGGCCGACGCCGAGGGGGCCGATGCCTTCCACGGTGAAGGTTTTGACGCCGGCCTGCTGGAGGTGGTGGACGAAGCGGGCGTAGGCGTCCTGCTGGCCGCGGCGGAGCGGGTCGGCGTAGTGCATGGGCAGGAAGGTCATGTTGCCGTAGGAGTCGTGGAAGAGGCCGTCAAACCCGGTCTGCTTGTGGAGGGTGACGAGCTTGTCGAGCATCCAGGCGAAGCAGTCCTTGTTGTTGAGGTCCACGGTGATCAGGCTCTGGTGGCCGAAGCCGCCGCCGTTGGGCAGGCCGTCGCGGGCCATGAGCATGAAGTCAGGCCGCTCCTTGAAGATGGGGGCGCGCCGGGAGAGATGGCTGGCCCACCAGACCTGGACCTGGATGCCGCGGGCGTGGGCCTTCTGGACAAAGTAGGCGAGGGCCTCGGTGCCGCCCCAGAGCGGGGCGACTTCGTGGACGCGAACGTTGCAGATGCTGCCGACGGCGAGTCCGCCGTGCATGCCGGACTGGTCCTTGAAGGTGAGGCGGTCCTCGGTGTAGTCGCTGTGCCAGATGGAGTGGAGGCAGATTTCCTTGACGCCCATGTCGGCCCAGATGTCCATGCGGCGGTCGGCGAAGGCAAACAGGTTTTTCTCGCGGGGGTAGGTCTGGCCGTCGAGGGTGAAGGTGTTGGTGCTGACCTGCGGGATCCAGATGCGCGGCTGGACGGGCGAGGGTTTCACGCGGTAGCGGCGGCGGACGCCGTCGTGGACGAAGTCGTAGGCGCGGGCCCAGAGGTTGCGCTGGTCTTCGCGGGACCAGGCGGCGGGTTCGGGCGCGTGGAAGAGGATATGCTTGGGATGGGATTCGAAGGAGTCGGAGAGCGGGCGGCGCAACTCGTCCATGATGTGCAGGGCATCCTCGCCGACGGCTTTCTGGAGGACGCTGAGCACTTCCTCGACGGGCGTGAACAGGCCCAGGAGGGCGCCTTTCTTGTGGGCCAGGAAGTCGAAGGCCTGGAGGGTGCCGATGCGGGGCAGGCGCTGGAAGGAGACGCGCTTGGGCTCGGTCATGAACGCGGTCATTTCGGCGCCGTAGTAGTTGCAGGCGGTGGTGAAGAACTGGTCCTTCTTCAGTTCCGTGGCGGGCGGATTGACCTCGCCCTGGAGGAGGAGGGTGTTGCCGGCCACGTGTCCGCCGATTTCCCAGGTGGCATCGTCGAAGAGGCGGTAGATCTGGCGGCCCTGTTTGCCGAGGTAGCGGTAGCGGTAGGAGAAACCGGCGAAGTCATGGCCATCGAGGGTCAGGGCGCTGGGCTTGAGCTCCCACTCGAAGTGGTCGCGCACGGGGGTGTCGGGGAGGGCGAGGTTGATGATGTCGCCCAGGTATTCGTCCTGTTCCTCCTGGATGCCGCCGGCGGTGCCGATGGCGGTGGCGGAGAGGGTCACGGTGCCGTCGGTCGCGGCGCGGAGGCCGGCGAATTCAAAGCGGGAGTAGTGAATGCCGGTGGGCGTGTTGAAGAGGGGGCGCCAGAGTTTTCCCGGATTCCGGAGCGGGATTTTGTTAGCAAGGACATTCCGGATTCCCAGCACCTGTCCATGATCGAGGGAAAACGTCACGGCAACGCCGTTGGGCCAGGTGATCTGGAGGGAGGTGGAAGAACGGCGGATAGCCGGTTTGAGCGCGCGTGACAGTTTTTGTTTCATGGCATAGTCCTTGAAGAGTTAAACAGGACTATGCCAAAACCGGAAAAAACAGGCAAGAAAAAGATGTAGGATAACCCGACAAAATCAGCGGGAGCCTGAAATAATCTTCCGGACAACGGGTTCCAGGGCGTTGGCAATGCGCATGAAACCGACATCCGTGGGATGGGTTCCGTCCACGGTCCCCAGGTTATCGGCGCCCAGCAATTTGGCTCCGGACACATAGAACAAACCGCTGACGCGGGCTTTGCGCAGGCGTTTCCAGGCGGCCTGCAGCTCCATGTTTTTTCCTTCGTAACCGGCCATGCCGGCGATTTGGACCGGGGCACGCTGATAGGTGATGTTTTCAACCAGCACGATGGGTGTTTCGGGATGGGCCGCCCGCAAGGCGTGCACGGCCGGTTCGGTCCGTTCCCGCACGGCCGCCGGACTCATGTTGGGCAGGCAATCCAAAATATAAACCGTGGGATTCAGCTCGGTCATGAGGCGGATCAACTCGATTTCCATCGGGCCGTTTCCCGAAAAGCCGAGGTTGACGGAATGGCAGTTCAGCGCGCGGGCCAGCAGTTCCGGATACCCCATGCCGGAGCGGCAGGCACAGCCGCCCTGGGTGATGGAGGTGCCATAAATCACAAACCCGGCGGCTTTTTTGGCGGAGCGGCGGGGGGCCGGGGTCAGGCTGGCCTTGGCCTCGATTCCGATTTCGACGGAGGTGACGCCGTTGTAGAGCGGCAGGTAGAGCATGTACTCCCGCAGGCCGGGCGAGTAATTCGAGCCGAGCAACACACGGGTCGTCTGGGCGTTGGGAATGCCCACGCCGGCCCAGACCCATTTCCCCTTGAGCTTGGCGTAGAGGTCCAGGCCGCTCATGCCCGAGGCGGGCATGTGGTTCATGGCCAGGTTGGCCTGGCGCAGGGTCCAGCGGGCGGAGAGGGAGGGCGAGTCGGTCATGAACCGCACGCACAGCCCGGCCGAATGGCACGACAGGTCCCAGACCGGCGTCCGGACGAGGCTCTTGGCGCGGGCAGGCAGCCGGTCAAAGGGGCTCTCCGTGTCGCGCCAGCCCTGGCCCTCGACGCCCAGGCTGCGGATGTCATACCATTTCAGATTGTCCGCCACTTCGACGGGGGCGAAGTTCTTGTCGAGCTTGGCAATATCGTTTTTTTTAGTCATGGGGTTATTTCAGTGTCGGGATCATCTTCCCGTGGGCCTTGAAGAGATCGTCGCACAGGCTGATCGTGTCCGCGATCGAGAGTTCGGCGGAGGTGTGCGGGTCGAGCAGGGCCGCCTGGTAGACGAGATCCTTCTTGCCGGTCAGCAGGGCTTCGACGGTGAGGATCTGGGGGTTGATGTTCGTGCGGTTCAGCGCGGCGCATGGCTCAGGCAGGTCCCCGATGAAGCAGGGCGTGATGCCGCTGCGGTCGGCGATGCAGGGCACTTCGACGCACGCCTTGGCCGGCAGGTTGGTGATCAGGCCGGTGTTCATCACGTTGCCGCCGAATTTATACGGCTGGTTGGTCTCCATGGCCTCCATCATGTAGGAGGCGTATTCCCAGGAGCGGGTGTGCGTCAAATTCCGGTTGTTCACCAGCTCATGGCGCATCTTCTTCCAGTGCGCGATCTGGGCCACGCACCGGCGCGGATATTCGTCCAGGGGAATGTTGAACTCCTGGATCAGCTTGGGGTAGCGCTGCTTGATGAACCAGGGCGTGTATTCCGAGCTGTGCTCGCTGGATTCGGTAATATAGTAGCCGAAGCGGTTCATGAGCTCAAGCCGCACGAGGTCCCCGCGGGGCAGGGTGCCCTGGGCGGCGGCCTTCCGGTACGCCGCCTTGATCGCGGGATACAGGTCCCGGTCGCCGTCGCGGATCTCGAGCAGCCAGCCCTGGTGATTGATGCCGGCCACCTTCCACTGGAGCTTTTTCGGCTTCATGCCGAAATGGTTCAGCAGGGTCGGCGCGCAGCCGTCCACGCTGTGGCACAGGCCGACGGCCCGGATGGACGAGCCGCGCAGGAGCCCCATCATGTTCATGCACATGGGATTCGAGTAGTTCATCATCACGGCGTCGGGGCAGACCTTTTCCATGTCCCGGGCAAAGTCCAGCAGCACGGGCACTGTGCGCAGGGTCCGGAAAATGCCGCCGATGCCGAGCGTGTCGCCGATGGTCTGGCGCAGCTTGTATTTCTTGGGGATCTCGAAGTCGATCACGGTCGAGGGCTTGTACCCGCCGATCTGGACGGCGTTGACCACATACGTGGCGCCCTTCAGGGCGGCCTTGCGCTGCGCCACGCCGAGGTAGGGCTTGATCGTCATCCCCGCCTTGAGCTGGCCGTTGATGTTCTGGAGCATCCGCTCGGAGTCTTCCAGGCGCCCGGCGTCGACGTCATACAGCGCAATGGTGGACCCTTTGAGGGGTTCCGCGCACATGCAGTCGCCCAGCACATTTTTCGCGAACACCGTGCTGCCCGCCCCGAGAAACGTAATCTTTGCCATTTATCATTCTCCTGAACCTGTACTCTAACTCCTGAACTCGGACCCCTCGTTTACCCCAACACCGTGGGCAGCACAATATGCTCCGGCCCCTTGAGGAGCTGGGCCCGGGTGACATCCAGCCGCTCGAAGCATAGATGCACGCCCCAGGCCGCGCCCTTGTTGGTGCCCAGCGCGATCATCACCTCGTGCTCGCCTGGTGCGGCCTGCATAACCGCCTTGCCTTTGTCCGGGGTGGCGGGGTTGTTGCCGGCCGGATCGTGAAAAACCGCTTTATCGTCCACCCAGACCTTGACTGGCCCGTCGTAGCCGAACAGGAGCCCCAGTTTCATGGTCTCCGGGCAGGAGAAACGGCAGGCATACCAGACGACCTCGTCCCGGCCGCCGTGCTGCGCGATTTCCGGATGCAGGTCGCAGAAGACGGTGGGGAAGGCGCGCGTGGCCAGACCCAGCGAGTCGAGGGAGGCGGGGAGGGCGAGTTTTTTCAGGTTGCCGGCGCCGGGCTGGAAGGCGCTTACGCGGAGCTTCTGCACGAACGGCGTGACCGCCCGCGGCGTGCCCAGGCGGATCGGGCCGAGCACGGGCAGCGACCGGCCGCCCTCGTCCACGATATTACACACGGGATCGGTGCCGTATCCGTAATGGACCACCGCTTCTTTCAGCATGTGCGACGACAGGTTGCTGCGCACGCGCACGCAAGGGCCGTCGAGCTGGAGGTCGAAATGGTTGGTGGCGCCGGACGGCCCGCCGATCGAGAAGCCGGTCGGGCGGCTGCCGGAGCAGAGCTTGCCGATCACGTTCTCGAATTCCACCACGGCCACGCCCAGGCCGCGCATGGCTTCGATGGAGGTTTTCTTGAGTGCGATGGGGGGCGGGCCCGCCTTGCGGTCGCCCCGCAGGTTCTGCATGGCCTGGGCCAGGCGCGCGCCCAGGACGGTGTGGCCGGCGCCGCTGATGTGGACGCCGTCGTCGAGCGGCAGGTCGATGGCCGGTACGGTGGCCAGATTCTTGATGGCCAGCGGCAGGCGCCGCTCCTGGTCCTGGATGGAGTTCCAGGGCGCGGCGGTTCCGGGGCCCCATCCGATGACGCGCGCGATCTGGACGATCGCCACGGGCAGCGCCTTGTCGCCGCAGTCGCGGCGCAGGGCGGCCACGAGTTCCTGCATGCGCTTGGTGTAGAGCGGCGCGGCCTGGGCGTTGGCGTCGCTGCAGCCCTGGTACCAGATCAGGCCAGCCACGCGTCCGCCGTTCTTCACAAGCCGACGGACCAGCGCGCCATAGAGGCTCTTGCCGCCCTCGCCCTTGCGCTTGGGGTCCCACTGGGTCATGGACGTGCCGCCGTGGGCGCAGGCGATCAGGCCCTGCGGCACGCCGGTGCGCGTATGCATGTCGAGGCCGAAGGCGGGGCCGGGGCAGACGCCCCAGTCGGCCGGCGGCTTGGCCGGCCGGGCGCCGCAGAGGTCGATATGCACCGGGTCCACGCAGGCCCACATGTTGTGGATGGGGTCCTTGGCCACGGCCCAGCGGTCGTCCATGAAGAAGGCGCGCACCTGCGGGTTGGCGGGGAGTCTCTTTTTCGGGAACAATCCGCAGCCCTGCATGTTGGACTGGCCGCCCAGCAGCCAGACATCGCCCACCAGCACATCCGGGATGGCGAGGGTATCGGCGCCGGCCCGGAGCTCAAGGGCGTAGGGTCCGCCGGCGGGGAGGCCCTTGAGGCAGCCGGTCATCCGTCCGCGCGCCGCCTGGCCCACGGGGCGGGCGGAAAAGCCCGGGACCACGGTCTTGCCGCGGCGTACGGTGGCGAGGAGGGGGCCGGGGGTGGCGCAGGTGCCGGTGAAATTCGCCTCGCTCACGTTTTTCCGGTTCCGCTGAACGACCATGTGGGGGAAAAGTCCGGTTTCAATTTTCATGGGCATCACTCCTGGCCTGGATGTTTGGCAAGCGGGGAATGTCGCAAAAAGCGCGGCGGAACGCAAGCGTGGAAGGGCGGTGGAACCCTGATGAGGCGCAGCTGCGATTAGTTGCGAGGCCTAGGCCTGTCATGGCCCGATGCTGTTGCGGCGTTTCGGCGTTCATGCCCGGCTGCTTTGGGGCGGATCAGGGTTCCGGCTAGGGTTGCCGGGGCACGAGCCCACGTCAACCCGCCGTCCCCCTGCTGCGCCTCAAAATCAGCTCGTGCATGTCCGCTGATCGAAACGCCGCAACGACGTTGCCTTCGCGCGCCCTCGGCCCTGTTGGGCACTCTCGGGCGGCGCGCGAATAGGGTTCCCAAAGAAACGCCCTCTACGTAAAAGCAGGCCATTTTCCAGCGCCTCGTAACCCGCCTCACCCACTAACAGAAGACGAGCAACTAATTGCAGATGCGCCCAATCTGATGCACGGGTGCCTCTGCGATTAGTCAGTGGGGTGGGTTGGTTGTTCCCGTGCCAAGCCCATAGTTTTATTGGCGTTTGTGGAACGGAATTCCTGTCTTACGGGGCGACCAGCGCCACCACCAGGTCCATGACATTGGTGCCGGTGGGGCCGGTTTTCAGAAGGCCGCCGGTTCGGGCGAAGAAATCGTAGGAGCGGCTGGTGAGAAAATAGGCCGCAGGATCGAGTCCGCGGGCGCGGGCGGCCAGTCGTAGGGGTTCATCGTAAAAGGCGCCGGCGGCATCGGTGGGGCCGTCCTCGCCATCCGTGCCGGCCGCCAGCAGGCAGCAGTTGGCGAAGCCCGTTCCCGTCGTTTCCATCAACGCGCCCAGCGCGAATTCCTGATTGCGGCCGCCTTTTCCGCCCGGCGCCACGCGCGACACAATGGGTTCTCCGCCCGCCAGCAGGCAGCGGGGTTTCCCGGTTGCCGGAGTCCGGCGTTCCAGGATCAGCCGGGCCATTTTCTTCCCGGCCTCGCGGCTTTCGCCCTGGATGGGATCCGGGAGAATGTCCACCGCATATCCCAGGCGCCGGGCGTGACCGGCGGCGGCCTGCAAGGCGAGGGCGTTGTCGGCCACGATGCGATTCACGATGGCGGGCGGCAGCGTTTTCGGGGTCTCGGGTTCCAGTCCCTGAAGGCCTCGCCGCAAATGCCGCATCACCGGGGCGGGCAGGCGTTCTTCAAGCCGGAACCGGGCGATTACGGCGAGCGCATCGGCATAGGTGGTGGGATCGGGGACCGTGGGGCCGGAGGCGATCACGTCGAGGGGGTTGCCGATGACGTCGCTCAAAATCAGGCTGATCCATTGCCCCGCGTGGGAGGCGGCGGCGAGGTGTCCGCCTTTGATGCGCGACAGGTGCTTGCGCACGGTGTTGAGTTCGCCGATGGTGGCGCCGGCTTTGCTGAGGAGCGTGGTGGCCTCCCGCTTTTCCGCCAGCGTCACGCCGGCGACCGGCAGCGGAAGCAGCGCGGAGGCGCCTCCGGAAATCAGGGCGATCACGGTGTCGTCGGGCCCCAGCGTCCGGACCAGGTCGAGCATGGCCTCGCTGCCGGCGACGCCGGCGGGGGTCGGAAGCGGGTCCCCTTCGGGCCGGGCGGCGTGAAGTCGGATGCCGGGCCGGGCTTCGTCGGCGAAGGAGTCGATGACGTTGACGACGCCCCGGACGCGCCGGGCCGCCAGCTTCTCGGGGCCCAGGGCGGCTTCGAGCGCCTGGACCATGGCGGCGCCGGCCTTGCCCGCGCCGACCACGACGAGTGCGCCCGGGCGGGACAGGTCGAGCGCCCGGACGGCGTCAGGCATAAAGACAGCCGGTTGAACGGCCTGCACGCCGGCCCGCCAGATGGCGAGGGCATCGTCGCGAAGGGCGGGTGTGGGCATGGCGTCTCCGGGGGGGGTTAAGCGCCGGGCTTGGCGGGGCCGTCCGGGTTCCAGCAGCCGATCACGCATTGGCGGCAGTTGGCGGGCCGGGCGGGGCTGTACGACCGGCCCTGGCGTTCGGCGAGCCGGATTTCATATTTATTCATGGCCGCGAGCAGGCAGCCGAGGGTGATGAAACCGCCGGGCGGCAGGGTCACCAGGAGGATGGACGTGTAATCCTTGAGGTTCCACGCGAGGCTGCCCCAGACGGTGATCGAGCCGTTGCCGAGCAATTCCCGCACCGTGGAGATCACGGAAAGCGACAGCGTGAATCCGAGCCCCATGCCGAGCCCGTCCGCGAGCGACATCAGGGGCGGGTTCTTGGAGGCATAGGCCTCGGCGCGGCCGAGGATGATGCAGTTGACCACGATGAGCGGGATGAAGATGCCGAGGCTCTTGCTGAGCGCGGGGGTGTAGGCTTTCATGAGCAGGTCCACCATGGTCACCAGCGTGGCCGCGATCACGATGTAGCAGGGAATCCGGACCTTGTCGGGAATGACGTTCCGCACCAGCGAAATCAGCACGTTCGAGCCGATGAGCACGAAGAGGGTGGCCACGCCCATGCCGAGCCCGTTCTGGAGCGAGGTGGTCACCGCGAGGGTGGGGCACATGCCGAGCACGATCCGGAAGGTGGGGTTTTCCTTCCACAGTCCGCGGAGCACTTCCGAAAAAAAGGTCATGGCGTCTCCCGGGCCGGGGCGGCTGCGGCCGCCGCAGCGATGGCCGACTTGTATTCCTGGTAGCGGGCGAGGCCCTGCGAGACGGCGTCGCAGAGGGCGCGGGATGAAATGGTGGCGCCGGCGATGGCGTCGATGGGGCCGCCGTCCTTGCGGACTTTCCAGACGGAGCCTTCCAGTGGCTTGCCGGTGAATTGGGCCCGGAAAGCCGGGGCGCCGATCTTGGAGCCCAGGCCGGGTGTTTCGTTCATCCGGACGATTTCCAGTCCGCGGAGGGTCCCGGTGGCGTCCAGTCCGAGGAGGGCTTCGACGGGCCCGCCGTAGCCGTGGGCCGACACGCAGGCGAAGGCGACGCCCGCGAGGGCGCCGTTCCGGCGGGTCACATAGAAGGTGGTGACCTGGCCCGCGGCGTTGGTGAAGACGAGCGGAACGGGATCGCCCTCGCCGGGCGGGAGCACCTGGCGGAGCGTGTCGAACAGCTGGCGCTGTTCGGTCTGGCGGATGGGCTCCTGGGTGTAGACGTGTGTGACCGCGAGGAGCACCCCGGAGATCAGGGAGACGAGGGTCATCACAAAGACCAGCTTGATGAGTTCTTTCACGGCGGGATCTCCGTTAGGCGGGTTTCTTCTTGGCGTGTCCGAAGGTGCGGGGCTGGATGAATTTGTCGATCAGCGGGCTGAAGGCGTTCAGGATGAGGATGGCGAAGCTGACGCCTTCGGGGTAGCCGCCCCAGCGGCGGATGACGAGCGTGAGCAGGCCGAGTCCGACGCCGTACACCATCTGGCCAACCCGGGTGACCGGGGAGGTGACCATGTCCGTGGCCATGAAAAAGGCGCCGAGGAAGAGGCCGCCGGTGGCGAGGTGGTAGAGGGGGCTGAGGTTGGTGACGGGGTCGATGGCGTACAGGATGGCGGCGAACCCGGCCACGGTGGCGAGGTAGAAGACGGGGATTTCCCAGTAGATCACGCGGCGGGCCAGCAGGTAGAGGCCGCCGAGCAGAAGGGCGAGTTCCGACACTTCACCGAGGCTGCCGAGCTGGTTGCCCAGGAAGAGGCTGCCGAGGGGATAGGTGGCGGCGAAATGGGCGGGCGCCGCGCCGGCGGCCCAGGCGGTTTTCCACGCCCCGAGCGGGGTGGCGGTGGTCACGGCATCCCACGGGGCCCAGGTGGTCATGGCCACGGGGAAGGAGATGAGCAGGAAGACCCGGGCGCAGAGGGCGGGGTTGAAAATGTTGTAGCCGATGCCGCCGAAGAGCTGCTTGACGACGACGATGGCAAAGACCGACCCGAGGACCGCCATCCAGGTGGGCAGGGCCGGCGGCAGGTTGAACGCCAGCAAGACGCCCGTCACCGCGGCGCTGAAATCGTCGATTCCCGCGTTGCGCCCCATGAGTTTGCGCGCGCCGAACTCCGCCAGCAGGCAGGAGGCCACGCAGACGGTGACGAGGCGGATCGCGTCGAGGCCGAAGACCGCCACGGCCACGGCGAAGGCGGGGAGCAGGGCGATCAGCACATCGATCATGATCCGGCGCACGGAGGAGCCTTCGTGGGCGTGCGGGGAGGAGCTGAGCATCCAGAGGGGGGCGGTGGGGTCGGCCATGGGTTATCCTTGTTTGCCTTTGGCTTTTTCCTGTTCCTGTTTCTGCCGCCGGGCGAGCTGTACCCGGGCTTTGCCCTGGCGCATGAGCTGGACCATGGGCCGGCGGGACGGGCAGACGTAGGAGCAGCATCCGCATTCGATGCAGTCGAGCGTGTGGAGGGCTTCGACGGTCTCGAGCTGGTCGGCTTCCACCGCCGAGGTGATGGTGCAGGGCAGGAGGCTCATGGGGCAGGCGCGGACGCAGCGGTTGCAGGAGATGCAGGGCATGCTGTCGAAAAGCCGGACGGACTCGCGGGGCAGGGCGAGAAGGCCCGAGGTGGTTTTGCCCATCGGCACGTCGGCGCCGATCTGGGCAACGCCCATCATGGGCCCGCCGCAGATGAGCTTGCCGGACTGTCCGGTCAAGCCGCCGCAGAAGGCGATGAGGTCGGCGAGCGTCGTTCCGATGCGGGCCAGGATATTGGCGGGCCGCCGGATGAGCGGCCCGGTGACGGTGACGACGCGCTGCGTGACGGGCTGGCCGAGCACGATGGCCTCGTAGACGGCCGCGCAGGTGGCGACATTCTCGACCAGCGCGCCGACGTCGGCGGGGAGTCCGCCGGAGGGAATTTCCCGGCCGAGCACGGAGAGGATGAGCTGTTTTTCCGCGCCCATGGGATAGGCCGCGGGGAGCGAGACGATTTCCACATCGCCGTCGGCCCGGGCCATGGCTTTTTCCATGGCGCGGATGGCCTCGGGTTTGTCGTCCTCGATCGCCACCCGGATGCGGGGGCCGCCCAGGATGTGGCGGAGAATCTGGATGCCGTTCCAGATGAGGTCGGCTTTTTCCATCATGAGCCGCTGATCGGCGGTCAGGAAGGGTTCGCATTCCGCGCCGTTCACGATGAGGGTGTCGATGATCCGGCCGGCGGGGGGGCTGATTTTGATATGCGTGGGGAAGCCGGCGCCGCCCATGCCGACGATGCCGGCGGCGGCGATGAGGGGAATGAGGGATTTCCCGTCGGCGGAGGCCCAGTCGGGCCGCGGTTGGAGGGTTGATCCGGGCCGGTCCAGGCCGTCGTTTTCGAGCTCGATGAAGGTGGTGGGCCGGCCGCTGGTCGAGAGGCCTTCACCGATGGATTTGACCACGCCGGAGACGGAGGCGTGAGCCCAGGCGGAGACGGCGCCGACGGGCTCGGCGATCGGCTGGCCCAGCCCCACGGAGTCGCCCCGGGCGACGATGGGCCTGGAGGGGGCGCCGAGGTGCTGGGACATGGGGATTTGCACCACGGCGGGTGCGGGCATGACTTCCAGCGCCAGCGCGGCGGTGGCCTCCTTGTGGTAGTGGAGGTGCAGCGTGTTGGGGAGTTTGAACGGGGCTTTGATGGTTTTCATGGCAGGGGCCCCGCGGGGCGCTGGTGGATGGTTTTCTGGGGGCAGACGCCGACGAGCTCGGGGGACAGCGGGAGGGTGTAGTCGACGACCGCGAGGTTGCCTTCCATGTGGAGGCCCTGGCCGGTGGCGGCCTTGACGCACTTCTGGCAGGCGATGCAGCCGACGTCGCAGGCTTTGCGGGTCATGACGCCGCGATCGCGGTTGCGGCAGAGGATGTGGACGGAATGGGAGGCGGGGACGAGCCGGATCAGGTTGCGGGGGCAGGCTTTGACACAGAGGCCGCAGCTGATGCATCGCCCGGGGTCGACCACGGCGAGGTTGTGGGCGCCGGTCTGGATCGCGCCGACGGGGCAGACACGGGCGCAATTGCCGTAGCCGAGGCAGCCGTAGCGGCAGGTTTTTCCGCCGCCGGAAAGCATGTCGGCGGAGACGCATTCGGCGAGTCCGTTGTAGAGGAAGGACCGGCGGGACCGCACGTCGCCGCCGTTGCAGAGGACGAGGGCCACCATCTTTTCGGCGGCCTTGGCCTCGACGCCCAGGAGGGCGGCGATGTCCCTGGCGCCGGCGGCGGAGCAGGGGCGGCAGAGGTTGGGGGGCGCCCCTTTTTCGACGATGGCCCTGGCGTAATCGGCGCAGCCGGCGTAGCCGCAGCCGCCGCAGTTGGCGCCGGGCAGCAGGCTGGTGACCTTTTCGATGCGGGGGTCCTCGAACACGTGCAGGAACCGGGCGGCAATGGCGAGCAGGAGTCCGCACAGGAATCCGGCCAATCCGATCACTAAAACAGGCACGAGAAGAGTGTTTAACATGTCAGGATTTCACCAGATTGGCAAAGCCCATGAAGGCCAGGCTCAATAAGCCGGCGGTGACCAGGGCGAGGGCGGTTCCCTGGAAGGGGCGGGGCGGATTGGCGCGGTCGAGCTTTTCGCGGATCCCGGCGAAGATCACCAGGGCCAGGCCGAATCCGGCGGCGCCGCCGAATCCGAAGAGCATGCTTTCCAGCAGGTTCAGCTTCAACTGGATGTTGAGCACCGCCACGCCGAGCACGGCGCAGTTGGTGGTGATCAGGGGCAGGAAAATGCCCAGCGCCTTGTGCAGGGTGGGCGCTGACTTTTTCAGCACCAGTTCGACGAATTGGACGAACGCGGCGATGATCAGGATGAAGACGAGGGTTTGAAGATAGCCCACCCCCAGCGGATCCAGGATGGCATGCTGGATGCCCCAGGTGACGCCCGAGCCGAGGGTCATGACGAAAATGACGGCGCCGCTCATCCCCAACGCGGTTGAGAGTTGCTTGGAAACGCCCAGAAAAGGGCAAATGCCGAGAAACCGGCTCAATACAAAATTATTGACGAGCACGGCGCCGAGCACCAGCAAGAGGTATTTGGCCATGCCCGTGTCCCTCTTTCAGGGAGTCGATTGGTTCAGGGGGCGGCTTCGGCGCTTTTGGGTTTGGCGGCCTCATCGGCCTTGGCCTTGGCTTCCTGGGCCTTGGTCACGAGCTCGGCGATCTTGGTTTTCACGGCATCGTAGGCCTTTTGCAAATCCTTTTCCTTTTCGGCCTTGGCGTCGGCTTGCTTCTTTTCGGCGTCCGTCATCTTGCCGCCTTTTTTCGGCTCGACTTGGCGGCGATCTTCCGACGCCGTGAGGGCCTCCAGTTTCTTGTCGGCTTTTTCCCGGACGGTTTCGCGGGCGACGACGTCGATTTTGCGGGGGCCCAGCCGGCCGGGGAAGGGGATTGATTTGTTGCCTTCATCGGCCTTCCATTCCTTTTTGGCCAGTTCTTCGGCCTTGGGGAAGAGGGACGCTTCGGTCTTGATTTCGGCTTCCAGGGTTTTGAAGTCCTCGGCGGACACGATTTTGTGTTCCACCTTTTTGTCCATGTCCGTGATTTTCACAATGCAGAAGGAGTCCAGGGCCGACGCGCGAGTGGCGAGCGCGAGGACGCTTCCGAGGGCCAGGGCGGAAACAAGGTGGAGACGGCGTGTGTGCATGGGTAGGTCTTCCTGTTTAGGTCGGTTGTTTCTATTGGTTATTGAATCATACCTTGTTTGATCGCACGATCAAGCGGTTTTCTAGGGGTAATCGGTCAATTATCGGGGGGCGGGGGGATGATTAGCGGCTACCCATTCCCGTGAGAGTGTCGCCGTAGGCGGGAACGGGGATGCTGAGAGGCCGCGAGGGACACCGGACCGAAACGGCCGGCCAGGTGGTCGGCGCTATCCGCCCCTGCCCTCGGGGCGGGAGCGCCTTTCGCCCGCGCGCGCCCCGCGCGGGCTCACCCCCCGTCGGCCTGTTCCGGTCCGGGCGGCCTCTGCGCATCGTCCGTTCCGCCTACGGCTCCGTCCTATCACTTTTCAATGCCGCACGGCCACAGAATCAAGGGCGCGAGGAGGCGCGATGCCCTGGGGCCCGAAGAGGAAGTCCTCAAGGT
>CAMDGM010000051.1 GCA_945898015.1 PVC group bacterium
CCGCCCCGAGGGCAGGGGCGGATAGCGCCGACCGCCAAGACGGACGGTCCCGGCACGGTGTCTGCTGCGGCCTCTCCGCATCACGGGCTTACGCCTGCGGCGACCTTAAAAACGCAGCCTTATGCCGCCTGCCTAATTAAAGCGGCCTAGCAACTCCCGATAACTGACCGATTACTGAAAAGCGGAATAGCGAGGATGAAACCGGCGATACGAGGGCTGGGCGTGGCCGCGATGCTGCTGGCGGGGTGGTCCGCGATGGCGACGGAGATTTTTGTGGATGCAGCCAATGTCTCGGCCGTAACCAATGGAACGACCCGGGCGACGGCCTGGACGACGATCGCCCAGGGGATGGTGGACCTGTCGAATATCAATGCGGTTGTGAAGGGCGGGCATAAAGTAAAGGTCTATGCCGGGAGTTACAGCGATGCGATTGTTATTAACGCCAGCCATTCCGGCCTCTCGGCCTCCAGCAATGAGATCCAGGGCGTTGGGGATGTGCGTGTGTGGAATCCCGGCGGCGGAGTGGCGGCCAACTTTACAGGCTCCCGGAACGTGCTGTTGGATGGCTTTTGCTTCTGGTACGGGACGGGGGCGGGGGTTAATTTTGCCGCGTCTCCCGGCGCCGTTTCGAACACGGTGCGCAACTGCACCTTCAGCAAAGGCGGGACCGTGCAGGGTGTCATTGAAGTGAGAAACAGTAATAATCGCCTGGAAAACTGCATTATCTATTGCGGCCAGAATACGGGGGTCTATTTGCGGGGGTCGTTGAAGTTTGTCATGCTTAATTGCATCGTGGTGGGGTGCGGGGGGCCCGGTGTTTGGGAGTTTGGATCCACGGATGAATTATGTGGCACGAACAACCTGTTTTACGGAAATATGGTCAATTTTATGGATTCCGTCACCAATGCCTGCCAGACGGCGGCCGAGATTAACGCGTGCCCCAACATGAGCGGAAACCGGGTGGGGAATCCCGGTTTCGCGAAGCTTAACGAAAACTGGAATTTCAACGCGTTTTACAACGACACGCCTTGCACGAACACGGGGCTTGGAGGTGTAAACCTGGGCCCTTATCAGAGCCCCGAAATTGTTCCGGTTTCCTCCAATACGTATTACGTGGCCACCACGGGCGATGATAGCCGGAGCAAGACCGAGGCGACCAATCCTGCCACCCCCTGGCTCACGCTCAGGGTCGCCATCACCAATGCCGTGGCGGGGGATACCGTGATTGTGAAGGCGGGCGCCTACAGCCACGCCAACAACACACTCAAGCCGGTGTTCTATCGGAGCGGAAGCGGCCGGCCTATCCGTTTCACGGCGGAACCTGGAACGACGATCACGGGGTCCGGCGGCGCGAAACTGGACCGGGTCAGCGATGTGATCATCGAAAATTTCGAGTTTATCAATAACGGCGTGAATGCCACAATTGATTACAGCTTAGGTGTCTATGCGACGATCCTTCGGAATTGCCGGATCCGTAGCACCGTTGCCAATTCCGCTGCCGGGATTAATTTCAGCCAGGATGCCCGGTGCAATGTCAATTGGTTTGACCAGTGCGTGATCAGCAATCATATTTTGAATGTGTCGTTTGCGGCCACGGCGGCTTCGGCCAATCGGTTCACCCGCTGTGCCTTCCTGAATGCGTTGGGCCCGACCATAACGAGTCAGGGTTCGGTATCGTTTGCGCTTAGCGCGATGCCTTATAATCGGTTTGAGAATTGTCTCTTTTCCCGCGGTGCCGGGAATGGCGTGTTTACGCGGGCGACTCAGTTGGCGGGGTCGGGGCCGGTATTGGTGAACTGCACGATCAGCGGGTTTACGAACGCCGCAGCGTACCTCTACGGTGGAAACGTGCTCATGACCAATTGCGTGGTGTCCTCGAATGGATGTGGCGTGTATGAGGCTAATGCCTCCGGACATGACGCGTATCTTGTTAACTGCGACTTTTATAACAATCGGACGAACGTTTACGATGCCGGCAAGGCTTATACGCTGGCTTCGGACATCAATACGCAGGTGCTTCCCGCGGGATCCGCCACCAACAACATCGTCGTCGATCCGTTGTTTGTGAATGCGGCCGCCAACGATTTCCGGTTGTTGACCGGATCGCTTTGCATCGATGCCGGGACCGTGAACACGGATCTCCTGACGGATTATTACGGCAATCCCCGGAAGAGCGGGGACAAGGTGGATATCGGTATTTACGAATATCCGGCGAAAAGCAGCGGCACGTTGATTCAGGTTCGGTAACCGGGATGGGCGCGACGATACGGCCTTCACAGCGTGCCGGGCTCGCAGCCGCGTCGGGGCTTGATGACCGCACGGAGAAGCAGGAACATGAAAATCGCGATTGAATGGAAAAACAGTCCTGGAACCGGGCGTGTGGAAGTGGTTCACGGCAAACTGGGCGCGGGCCGCGTGACCGCAGGCAAAGGGGTGTTCAAGAGCGGACGGTTTTCGTTCAAGGCCGGTCTGCCGGGGCGACTGGAGCTGACACTGGAGGAGGCGCAGGTAAGCCCCGGCGCCAACGCAACCCGCGTGAGCGTGACGGCCGCGTCCGGCGACTTCTCGTTTTTCCTGCGGGACGTGACGTCCGAGACGCCCATGCTGATCCCGACCCGCGGTGCGGCCGTTGTGCCGGCGAACGACAGGCGCTCCTACGACGAGGTCGCGGATGCCGTCCGCTCCCGGGGTTTGCTGACGGGTCTTCAACGGATTGAGGCGGAGCCCGAGGAGACCTACGAAGCCGCCTGCGCGCGCAATCGATCCCAGATGTGCCCGACGTGGCTGGGGTTGAGCCGGGACATGCGCTTCTTTGAAGTGGGCTATGACGCCGCGTCGGGCTATTGGGGCTACGTGCAGCCGCGCCATCACTCCATCGGCCAGAGGATTCCCGAAACCGGGGACAGGATCTACTGCCTCAAGTTTCTCGTCGGTCCGGGGGCGGCTTGCCGGGTGGATATCGCCCGACGGCTTGAGGAGGGCGTGCTGCCCATCTTGCGCTCCACCCAGCGCGAGGACGGCGTGGATTACCAGGTGACCGCCTTCGCCACGCTGGAAACCCGGCCGCTGACCCTCGACGCGCTGCGGGGCTCGGAGTGGGACGCCTGCTACCCGAATACCGGCGGGAACATGCTCACGGAAGAGGACCGCAAGCAACTTGCTCCTTTGATGGAGAAGGAGATGCGGGGGCGCGAGGAGGAAACGGTTCTGCGGTTGCGCGTGGAAGCGGTCAACCGGGACCAGGTCCCGCGCTATGCCTGGTTCATGGCGCCGGATGTCATCCTGGTCGGCGTGAAGAAGAAGGCCAAATTTACGGACGTGGGTTTCGACGGCCGAGCGGGTTTCGCCACGTTCCAGTCCGGCCGCGCCTACGCCGTGTGCCGCCTGAACGGCCGGCCGCTTCCCGAGAGCGAAGCGGCAATCCTGCTGCAGCCGGGGGCGACGGCGGTCTTGGATCTGCTGATTCCGCATCAACCCCTGCCGCGGGCCAGAGCCCAGCGACTCGCCAAACAGGATTTCGATGCCCATCTTTCCGCCTGCCGGGCCTTCTGGAAGGTGAAACTGGCCGGCGGCGCTTCGATATCCGTTCCCGAGCCGGCCGTGGACGAACGGATTCGGGCCGGGTTGCTCCACTGCGACATCGCGGCGCTTGGCCGCGAACCGGCCGGGCCCGTGTTGGCGACCATCGGGTGGTATGCCCCGATCGGTTCGGAGAGCGCGCCGATCATCCAGTTCTTTGATTCGATGGGCTGGCACAAGCTGGCCGAGCGGGCGCTGGAGTTCTTCCTGGTCCGGCAGCGGGCCGACGGCTTCATCCAGAATTTCGCGGGGTACCAGTTGGAGACCGGCCCGGTGCTCTGGACTCTGGGCGAACATTACCGGTATACGCGCAACGAGGCCTGGGTGCGGCGCATCAAGCCGAAGGTGTTGAAGGCGTGCGAATACCTGCTCGCCTGGCGAAACCGCAACAAGAAGCCGGAACTGCGCGGCAAGGGGTACGGGCTGCTGGATGGCAAGGTGGCCGATCCCGAGGACTTCTTCCACTCCTTCATGCTGAACGGCCTGTCTTATATCGGTATCACCCGCGCCGCCGAGCTGTTGGCCCGGGCCGATCCGGCGCAGTCACGGCGTCTCGCGCGGGAGGCGCGGGCGTTCCGGGCCGATATCCGGACGGCGTTCGCCGAGTCCTTGGCGCATTCGCCGGTCATCCCGCTGGGTGACGGTACGTGGGTGCCGGCGGCACCGCCGTGGACGGAGTGCACCGGCCCGGTGTCACTATACGCCGAGGGCGGGCAGTGGTGCACCCATGGCGCGTTCGGGGCCCGCGACTCGCTGATCGGCCCCCTGTATCTGGTTATCGCGGAGGTGCTCGACGCGCGGGAACCCGCGGCCGACGACCTGCTCCAGAGCCAACACCAACTTTACACGGCGTCGAATGCCGGCTTATCGCAGCCCTACTATCTCCGGCATGACTACGCGCACCTCGCGCGAGGGGAGACGAAGGCGTTTCTGAAGGCTTTCTACAACCAGTTCTCGGCGCTCCAGGATCGGGAAACCTACACCTTCTGGGAGCACTATCACGGGGCGAGCCAGCACAAGACACACGAGGAAGCGTGGTTCCTGATGCAGGCGCGCTGGATGCTGTGGCTGGAGGAGGGGCGGACGCTGCGGCTGCTTAACTGCATTCCGAGGAAATGGCTGGAGGACGGCAAGCGGATTGAACTGCGCGAGGTTGCCAGCTACTTTGGGCCGTTGTCGCTCCGGGTGGAGTCCCTGTTGCGGGAGGGCCGCATCACCGCGAGCATCGAATGCAGGTCGCCGCGCAAGCCGAAGGAGGTCCGCATCCGGCTTCCCCATCCCGAGGGCCGGCGCCCCGCATCGGTGACGGGCGGGATTTACGAGGCGGAGACGGAAACGGTCCATGTGAAGGCGTTCAAGGGCCGCGCGGAGGTGGAGTTAAGGTTCTGAGAAAGTCAGCATAAGGAGGATGAGCGATGAACAGTAAGTTAATGACGTGGGTGTGGGCGGTGATGATCATTCTGGGAGTTGTGCCAGCCAGGGCGGCGTACATCTATGTGGATCCGGGGAATAAGTCGGCCACAACCAACGGGACATCCCCGGAGACCGCGTGGACTACGATTGCCCAGGGGCTGGCCGACCTGTCAGACTCCAACGCAATCGTCAAGGGAGGGCACACCTTGTGGCTGGCGGCCTCGAATTATACGGTTGCACTTTCTTTGCTTGCCACCCATTCGGGCCACAGTGCCACGAACATGAATGCGGTGCGTGCCTTGGGAGGGACAGCCGGTGTAGCGCTCAGCGCAACTGTAATCGATTTTTCTTCCTGTTCCTATGTCTTGGTCGAGGGGATTCACTCGTCCGGGACCAAGGCCGGGGTCTACACGGCGTTAGGATCCCGTTCGAATATTGTGCGTAACTGCTCCTTCCGCAACGGGGGTCGCCGGCGCTCAGCTTCAGCGACAAAGGGAACCGCGTCGAAAATTGCACGGTCTATATCGGCGGCAACGCTCAGACGCGGGACGAAGTGGGCATTTCGGTGAACGGGTCGGCTACTGATTTTGCGCTGATGAATTCCATCATTGTCGGTTGCGGCAAAATCGGCGTATCGGAAGCCGGAGCTGCTAACGACGTATATGGCACCAACAACCTCTTTTACGGGAACCGGGTCGACTTCCAGGACGAAGGCAGCGTGGCCTGCGTGGGTTCGAACGCCATCAACGCCTGCGCCGGCATGAGCGGTAATAGGTCAGACCGCAATCCGGGTTTCGCGAAACTCTACGACAACTATAACTTCAACGCCTTTTACAGCGACTCCCCCTGCACGAACACCGGAATTGGCGGCGTGAACCTCGGCGCCTACACGAATCCGGTGATCGTGCCGGTTTCGTCGAACACCTATTATGTGGCTACTACCGGAAGCGACACCAACAGCAAGGTGCAGGCGACTAATTCAACCACCCCATGGAAATCCATGACCAACGCCATTGCGAATGCGGTTGCGGGCGACACCGTGATTGTGAAGCCGGGCACCTATACCAATTCTGCCGTGGTGGAATTCAACCGTTGCGGCAGCGGACAGCCGATCCGTTTTCAGGCTGAAGGCAGTGTGGTGCTCGTCAAATCGGGGTCCACTCCGCAGATCAAACTTACGGCCGCCTCCGATGTGATTCTTGATGGATTCGAAATTCGGGGCCAGACGTTTGCGGTTGGTTTCTCTTATAAAAACATCATTCGGAATTGCAGGTTCATGCGTGTCAACGCGAATGGCATAAGCTTTACGGGTTCGCCGGGCAATCTGGTGGAGCTATGTGTGATGGCCAGCAACAATGTGAATGTCGCCATGAACGACGCAAGCGGAAACAATCTCTTCTCCAAGTGCCGTATGCTTGACGCAACCAATACTGCCGCCACCAGCGGTTCGATCGTTTTCGGCCCCTATTCGTGCTCCAACATCCGGTTGGAGAACTGTGTGGTGGCCGGCGGCCGGAACCACGGGATATTCATGTCCGGCGTCGCGCAAACAGTGTTTCTGGTGAATTCTGTGGTGACGGGCCATACTTTAGATGGCGTCCATGTGGAGCCGGGGACTACAACCGGTGGCGGCGTGATGTTAACGAACTGCATCATCTTCAGCAACGGGGCCTATGGTGTGAACGAGGTTAACACGCGCATGGATGCTTATCCGGGATATTGCTGCTTTTCCAACAACGCCTCGGGCAACTTTTACGATTTTGACTCCGCGGGCGGCTATACCACGGCTTCCGACATCAACACGTTGGTTCTTCCCGTGGGTTCGACCACCAACAACATCGTCGTCGATCCGTTGTTTGTCAATGCCGGGACCAACGATTTCCGGTTGCTGACCGGTTCGCTTTGCATCGACGCCGGCACGCCGACAACCGAACTGGCGACGGCCTACTATGGCAATCCCCGGAAACAGGGATCGGCCGTGGATATTGGAATCCACGAATATCCGGTGAAAAACAACGGGACGTTGATTCAGGTCCGGTAGTCGCCCAATCGGCAAGGAGTCAGATGAAGCAGTTTGTTCTGGTTATGGCGGCGGTTGCCTCGGCCGCTTTGGGAGAGGATCTGTTCGTGGGCCGTCCTGTCGAACTGACCGGCGGCAAGGCCGGTTCGGCGGCGATTGTCTACGGCGGCGCCAACCGTGCGGCGGCCGAATCCCTGGCACAGGGAATCCAGTCTGCCGTTGGCGAGAAACTTCCGGTCGTGGAGGACAAGACCGTGGTCCCCCCGGGATCGTTCGATTATGCGCCAGCCTGGAAAACGCGCCCACTGATCCTGATCGGCAGCGTGGACGACAACCGCGCCTTTCTGGCGCTTTACGCGCGCGGGCTGGCGGCGGCCAACGAGCGTTATCCCGGAACGAACCGCTATGTGCTTCGCACCCTTTCGGAGCCGCTGGAGGCGGGGGCTGATCTGGTCACGATTGGCGCCGGCGATGCCGCGGGGCTTGAGGCCGGTATCCGGCGCGCGGTCGAGCTGATCAAGGCCGACAGCGAACCCGGCAAGCTTCGTCTGAAGCCCCGGATCGAGGTGGGCTCGGCCGCGGGGCCGGAAGCGCCCACCCGCTGGTACCGGGGCGGGGGGATCGGCGGGTTTTACTGGGAAGGCAATGGGAAAGCCGGACTGGCCGTGCGCTCCGCGTTTCTGAAAGAGCTGGCGGCCGACCGGCTGGCGGGATATGCCACCGAGCATTACACCTGGGAGCAGCGGTACCGGGCGGTCCGGCAGCTGCTGGCGTCCGGCGTCTTCACGGAGGCGCAGACCCGGGAAATACAGGCGGCGCTTTACGACGTGCTGATCAGCCGGAAAGACGCGTTTGGATTGCGCGCGCTTGTGTCCTCCCCGGACGCGTGGAATCGGCGCATGACCCGCCATGAAACCAGCGCCTTTGCCGGCAAATACCTGCTGGCCGAATACCTGCACCATGTGGCCAAACTGGGAGCGGAAAAGGATGCCGAAACGGCCCGCCTGGACGCCCATTTGTCGGCCATTCTCGAGGCCATCGCGAAGAGCGGGCGCTGGCGGTCCGGCATCGAGGGCGCGGAGAGCCTTGATGTGCTGGCGAACCTCGCGAATCTTCTCTTCCTGCGGGGTGATGAGACGGTGCTCCGGTCCGGCGTCCTCACCCGCATGGCCATTTACCAGATGGCCAACCGTGACAACCTGGGCTGCCAGGCCGGCGTGGACTCGTACATCGGCAGCCGGCCGGGCGAGCATTTCGCTCCGGTCTCCGCGGGCACGCTGGCCACGTCGCTGGGCGCCTGGTTTCTGAAGGATCCGGAGTTGGAGTGGGTGGCCCGGCTGGATGGGGACAAGCGCGCCGCCAGCTATCTCTCCGTCCTCTTCCCCCCCGGGTTCGGCTATGCACCGGCGCGTGTCGCGCCCGCCCGTCCGGCCAGCTGGCTGGGGCTCCAGGTGCTGCCGCTGGATCCCGTGTATCGGGCGTTTGCGGCGGAGTTTCCCGCGCCGGGCTCCAATGCGGAGAATTTCGTGCGGTTTGATTCCGCCGCCGGGGAGCCCTTCGACAAGGCGGTGTTCCGCGACGGCTTCGAGCCGGCCGACGCCTACCTGCTGCTGCAGGGGCTCAACGTGAGCATGCCCATGCTGCGCGAGGGCATTGCCGCCAACGCGATTGTCCGCTACACGGAGCTGGGCTCTGTGTTCCTTTTTTCTCATACGCAGAACGTGGGGAGCTGGAAGCGCAACGTGGTGCAGATCAGCCGCGGCCAGGCCGACCCGCAGTCGTCCGCCTGCGTGGTGCGCGCGGCCGTGACCGGAAGCCGCGTGTCGCTGCTCCAGTCGCTGGAGCAGCAGAACGGCGGGGCGGCGTGGACGCGTACGATCCTGCGGAAGCGGAACGGCTATTTCGTGGTGCTGGACCGGGTTGTTCCCGCCACGAACGATGAGACCGTGGCGTCCTGCCGGTGGCGGTCGTTCCACGATGGAAAAATGGCCGACGCCCGCCGGTTTGTGGCGACGGATCGGGCGCGCGGCACGGAGATGAACCTGGTGTCGGCGGATGCGCTGGAGACCACGCTGGAATGGGAGCCCCGGGATGGCGCCGCGGAGCCGCTGGCGCTGATCCAGAAGGCCCCGACCGCGAGCGGGGACGTCACTTTCCTGAATCTGTTTTATGCGAGCGATCGCGCGCACGTCCGGCAGCTGGATATCCGCCGGGCAGGCCCGGCGGCGGCGCTTGTGCAGGGCACGACGGAGCAGGGGCCCGAGCAGGCGCTGCTGGCCACGGGCGCGCTGGCCCCAACCAACGGCGTGGCCGGGGAGGCCGCCGCGATTTACTTGGCGGGGGACTATTTGTGTGCGGGCGGGCTGAAAAGCCTGACGCTGGACAACGTGACGCTCGTTGCTTCCGGTCCCGTCAACCTGGAGTTGGATTTCGCGGCGGGGACCGGGTGGATTGAGAATCCGGGAGACAAGCCGGTGTGGGTCAAGGTGGACGGCGGGTGGAAATTGGAGGGCGAGCGTCCCCGCGAGCCGCAGGCGGTGGGTGAATCGAATGGCGGGTGGAGGGTGTCAAGCGGGAGGCATCCGGTGACGACGGGTCAGCCGATTCCCCGGCGGGCGCCCTTTGTTGTGCCGGCCGCCCCGGCGGCGAAGCCGGACGCGCTGGCCCCGGCGGGAAAAGCGCTGAAGCCGCGGTGGGTGCAGCCGGTGATGGCGCCGGAACCCGCTCCGTATCGGGCGTTCACGTTGACGGTTGATCCGCCGCCGCCGGAAGGGTCCACGATCCTGACGGACCGGGCGCATCACCGCTGGTCGCCCGCGGTCATGGCCGCGGATAAAGGCGGGTGGAGCATGACCTTCGACCTGGCGGAGACCCGGCGGGTGGAGTCCATCCGGTTTATCGAGACGCGGAAGTTTTTAAAAGGGGACACGAATCTCGTGTTTGACGTGCGGATCCGGACCCGGGACGGCGACCCGCGCCGCGAGGCCGTCCGGAGCGAGCGCGGCGTCTGGTATTCCGAGATGGAAAAATATATGTACACGGGCGTTCATCCCACGTTGACGGTGCCGGTAGGCGCCGAGACGGATCGGATCGTGCTGGCGGCGCCGACGAACGTCGCGTCCAGGGGGATGGAGGCCTTCCAGGAGGCGGAGGTGCTGGTCGTCGATCCGGCCGTCCGGATCCGGTCCGTGTTGAGGGTGCTGCCGGCGGGGAACCTGCTGGTGGTGCGCGACCGGGATGTGGTGTGCCTGGACGGGAACGGACGCGAGCAGTGGCGGTATCGCGCCGACTCGCCGGTGGTGGCGCAGGACGTGCGGGAGTCCAAGCGGGCGGGCGGCGTTCGGATCGCCCTGTGGCCGCTGTCCAACCGGTTTGTGTTGTTGGATGACAAGGGGCGGGAAGTGGTGGGCCCTTCGGCCTGGGATGCGCCCGAGCGCAAGGCGATTCTTGAGGAGACGAGCCGGCCGGCCTGTCTGGCCCTGGTGGAGGGCAGCAACGCGCTGCAGGTGGCGTTGTTTCCCCACTATCGGCATGGCGCCATTTCGATTCAGTCCGGCGGGCCCAAGGCGGCCTTCGGGGAAGGGCGGGGCGGCAAGGCGGCGCTGGTCATCCCGGATCGCACGGGAGACGGGCTGGAAGACATTTTCGTGGTCGGCCGATTCGAGAACAACAATGGAATGGTGGCGTCGGGTGATCTGCTGTCGGTGCTGGAGGGGATGGAGTGGACGGGCAGTCTGGCCGACAACTGGACAGGCTGGAGCGCCGGCAACATGGAGCTGAGCCTGTTTCACGCCGTCTCGTTTGTGCGGGGCGGTCCGGCGGGGGCCCCGCTTCTGGGAATTGCGGCTGTGAATCCGGGCGGGATCGACTATTATCGGTGGCCGGACCTGGGTAAGGCGTGGGGGCATTTCAATCATCCCGGAAACCTGGCGCTGGCCGTGGGCGATGTGACCGGCGATGGAATCGACGAGATTCTGGTCGGGCGCGAGGATGGGTTCCTTACGGCGTACGAGGCCGCCACGGGCGCCACGGTCTGGACCCGTCAATTAGGCGATCCGGTGCGGGCGGTCGCCGTGAACCAGGGCTCGGTCGCGGCGGGCACCCGTCGCGGGGTTTGGGTGTTCAGGGGGGCGTCCGATCCGGCGGCGGCAGCCGCGGGAAGCGTCGAATCCATGATGGCCCATGGCCGGGGTGGGTTTGCCGTTGCCTTTTCGGATGGAGTGGTGAAGAATTTCGATTTTTAGGAACGCAAGGAGGCGGGTGTAATGTCGATGACTATGTCAGAATTGGCGGCCAAGACCGGAATTCCGCGCGTGACGATTTCGCGGGTGCTGAACGGTTTTAAGTATGTGTCGGAAGAAACCAAGAGCCGGGTCTATGCGGCCATCGAGGAGAACGGGTACGAGCCCAACTTGCTGGCCCGGAGCCTGGTCCTGCAGAAGAGTAACCTGCTGGCCTTTGTGGTGCCGGACATTCATCTGTCTTTTTACAGCGAGATGATCGACCTGGTTGAACAGGGGGCGATGGCCGGGGGGATGCATTTGCTGCCGTTCAATTCCCTGTTCGATCCGGCACGGGAGCAGCGGATCCTGTCGGTGGCCTCCCAGTTGCGCGTGGACGGGATGATTCTGGTGCCGGTCAAGACCGGGGACACGATGGCCAACGCGACCTCCCTGAAAAGCGTCCGGCACAAGCTGGTGATTTTTGATTACCATGAAGCCGCCAGCCATACGACCGTCGGCATGGACAATTGGAAGGCCGGGTATCTGGCGGTGGAGCGGCTTCGGCAGCTGGGGCACCGGCGGATCGCCATGCTGGAGGGCGGGCTGGCCGAGGAAAGCAAGGTTCAGAGCGCCCGCGGGCGGGGATTTCGTGCGGCGGTCCAGGAGTTGGGCCTTTCGCCTGCCCAGTGTCCGGTGTTTAGCGGCCCCTGGGGCAAGCGTGGCGAATATTTCGAATATGGGTATGAGCTCACCCGGAGCCATATGGCCGACTTCCGTCGCCTCGGGGTCACCGCGTTGTTTGCCTTTACGGACGGCGTGGCGCTGGGGGCGATGCGGGCGCTGATGGAGGCCGGGTTGCGGGTGCCGGACGATTTGTCGATTGTCGGTTGTGACGACCTCGATTTCGCCGCGTTCCTGGCGCCGCCGCTGACGACGATCCGGCAGCCGCGCGAGGCGATGGCGGCCGGATTGCTGGCGGGCCTGAATGCGGATCGGATCAGCCACACCAAGTTTGATCCGATTTTTGTGGAGCGGGGCTCCAGCGCCCCGCCGCGCAAGGGGAAGGGCTAGGGACATGAAGCATCTGAAGATGGCCGTGGTCGGGTGTGGCGCTCATTCCCGGGCGGTGCATGGCCCCGCGCTCCAGCGGTATGCCGCGACGCATGGGCTGGTCCGTCTGGCGGCCTGTTGCGATCTGGATCCGGCGAGCGCGCAGCGGTTTGCCCGGGAGTTCGGCTTTGAGGCGGCTTACACGGACGTCGATCAGATGCTTGACCGTGAGCCATTCGACGCCCTGCTGCTGGTGGTGCCGCCCGAGAAGACCTGTGAACTGGCCTGTCGGTTGCTGGATCGGCGGATTTCGCTGTTGATGGAAAAGCCCCCGGGTATGACGGTGGAGGAGACGGACCGGATGATCGACTCGGCCGAACGGGGCGGCGTGATGCACATGGTGGCGGTGAACCGCCGGTTTATGCCGTTTGTGCGCGCCTTGAAGGATCGGCTTGTGGCCGACCCGGCCCTGAAGATCCAGCATATCGATTACGAATTTGTCCGGGTCAACCGGCGGGACCGCGATTTTTCGACCACCGCGTTCCACGGCATCGATGCGGTGCGGTTTATCGCGGGATCGGATTACGAAACGGTCCGGTTCACGTATCAGCCGATACCGTCGGACGGGTTTCCCGCGAGCAATGTTTTCATGGATGGGAGCATGGCGAGCGGCGTTACCGTCCACCTGAAATTCCTGCCGGCTTCCGGCGCCCTGGCGGAACGGGTTACGGTGTATGCGACGGATCGGACCTACGAATTGCAGATGCCGATCTTCCGGGGCATCGATGGGGCGGGCCGTTTGCGATGCCTGGAGCGGGGGGCGGCGGCGGAGGTGTTGTCCGGATCGGGCGGCGATGGCGCGGCGATGGTGGAAGCATCCGGTTTCTATGGTGAAAATGCGGCTTTTCTGGAGGCGTTGAGCCACGGGAAGCGACCCGAACCCGAGCTGGCGGCGGTTCGCCAGTCAGTGGCGGTGACCGCCTGTTTCCGGGCGCGGTCTGCGGAGTATCGGCGGGGATGAGGAGGCCGGCATGACAAACTCGAACCGGGCGTTCGGCTTGCTTCTGTTGGCGCCGCTTCTTGTGACGGGTTGTCAGGTCGCGCGCGCGCCGGATCCTGAAAAGCGGATCGCGGCGGGTTGGGTCCGGTTTTCGCAGGGCGATTTCACCCTGGCTCTGGCGGAGTTCGAGTCGGCCCTGGCCGCGCTTCCGAAGCCATCGCCCGCCCGTGTTCAGGCGCTTTATGGGCTGGCGACGACATGGAACCTGCGCCGGCCGGGCGAAGAGCCGGACCGGGCGGCCCGATTGTATCGTGAGGTGGTCGACGCGGCGCCCGCCGACGATCTGGCGGCCTGGAGCCTCCTGGCCCTGGCGCGGATGCCCTTGCTGGCGCCGGGTGCGGCGGTCAAGCCGCCCGAGGCGGCGGCGTTGGATCAGGCCTATCAGGCGGTGATCGACCGGTTTCCTTTTCATGAAGCGGGCGAGCAGGCCTTTCTCCTGCAGCAGGCGGCGCGTTTGACAATCTCGCGGCCGGAGCAGGCCCGTTCCGCGCTTGCGGCGCTGGACGAGTTTCTAAAAACCCACCCGAAGACTTCCTATGCCAGTGGGGCCTGGCGGTTGATCGCGCATGCTTGTCAGGTGTTGAATCTGCCGGAACGGCGGCTGGAGGCCGTGTTGAAGGAGTGGCAGACCACGGAGCGTGATCCGGTCAATCCGGGGCAGGAACTGGCGTTGACGTATTGGAATATCGCCACGATTGCCGAGTTCGAGGTGGGCGATTTCGGGGTGGCGCGGGAGTATTATCGCAAGCTGATCCGGGAGTATCCGGCCGAGCAGCGGGTGTTTCTGGCCAAGCAGGAGTTGAAGCGGATGGATGAGCTGGAGGCCCGCCTGCGCGCGGAGCCGGGAACGGGGGCCCCATGAAAGCGGTCTGGGCCTGGCTGAAAAGCCATTATCCGTTGCTGGTGGTGGGCGTGACGTTCTGCTGGTCGGCCGTGGCGATTGTCAGTTATCGGAAGCAGGCGGTGCCACCGGGCGTGACAACGGTGCTGCGGATCGGTCACTGGCAGTTGGAAGCGGGGGTGCGCGAGGCGTTCAACCAGCTGGCGGCGGAGTACCGGAAGCTTCATCCGGAGGTGTGGATCGTCCAGGATGCGATACCCGAGAGCACCTATGGCCAGTGGATGACCACCCAGCTGATGGGCGGCACGGCGCCCGACATCCTCGAGGTGGGCATCGGCGTGCCGTATAACGTGCTGCTGGGGTTTTACAACCGGTATTTCATGCCGCTGACGGCGTATGTGAACCAGCCCAACCCGTATAACGCGGGCACGGACTTCGAGGGGGAAGCCTGGCGCAAGACCTACAAGGACGGCATGCGCAACGGCTACATTGAAGAGCTGCAGGAGTTCATGTTGATCCCCCTGGCGCAATTCGGGGTCCGGATTTTTTACAACAAGACGTTGCTCAAGAAGTTGACGGGACTGGAAAAACCGCCCC
Source organism: PVC group bacterium (assembly GCA_945898015.1). Classification (GTDB taxonomy): domain Bacteria; phylum Verrucomicrobiota; class Kiritimatiellia; order CAIKKV01; family CAIKKV01; genus CAIKKV01. The sequence continues at coordinate 14,784 of CAMDGM010000051.1, forward strand.
GCGAGTTCCGCGAGTTCCTGACGGCCTGCGAAACGATCCGGAAGCAAAAGGACGAACGGGGCCGGGCGTATGTGCCGATCACCGCGTCGGCCTATCATGCGGCGCAATGGGACACGTACATGTGCGCGCCGTTGACGTTCAGGGCGGTCCGTCTGGTGGATTTCAACCGGGACGGACTGGTGGGCACCGACGAGCTTTTCGTGGGATTGAAGACGGGGCGGATCGATTTCGATTATCCGCCGTTCGAGGCCCGGTTCCGCATGTTGCGTCATTTGACGGATCAGTTCCAATCCGGTTTTACGGGGCTGGGCCGGGACGAGGCGGTCTTTCTCTTTGCCCAGCAGCGCGCGGTGTTCATCACCACGGGCACGTGGGATGCGGGCAGTCTGGAGGAGCAGGCCAAGGGGGTGTTCGAGCTGGGGATCATGGATTTTCCGTTCCCGACGGCGGCGGATCCCGAGTTCGGCGCTGTGGTGGAGGGGCAGCGGTTTGAGCGGCCGGCCTCGAGTTTTTCCTTTGCCCTCACGCGCACCTGCAAGAACCCCGAGGTGGCGCTGGATTTTTTGCGGTTTCTGTCCAGCCGCCGGAACAACGAGGAGTTGAATCGCATCATTGGCTGGATTCCGGCGATCCGGGGCACGCGCATGTCCCTCCTGATGAGCGCCTTCGAGCCGCATCTGGAAGGGGTTTACAGCACCATGAATACGACGCTCGGCGGCGAGACGATCATCAAGTGGCAGCAGGTTTTCACCCTTTTCCAGATCGGCCAGATCGATTACGCGGAATTGGTTCGTGACTTCAAGCCGTTCTATTTGGGGAAGGGAACTGCCGAGCTGGACGAGATTTTGCGTAACCGCATCCGGGGGATGGTCCGGGACGAGCAGTTCCTCGCCGGGTATCGGGCCAAAGTGCTGGCCGCCACGGGCGCGGAGCGGACGTCGCGGGAGATCAAATATCATCAGTTGATGACGGCCCGGCTGGTGGTTCGCGACCTGGGCGCGGCGCTGATTCGGAAACGGCTGGCCGAGGGCGAGTCCTCGACGGCGACCGCGCCTTACGCGTTCAGCCCGGCCGTGATCGAAAAGGTTCGCGCCCGGATGGGGATGGAACGGAAGGACGGGGATCGCCTATGATCGGACGCACGATTCGATGGCGGGAGGTGAAGCATCATTGGGAGATTTATCTCTTCGTGGTGCCGACCCTGTTGCTGATCGGGCTGTTTATTTATTATCCGGCCGGCAGCGGAGTCTTTCACAGTTTTTTCCGGTGGAACGGGGCGGATATTTCGGAATTCGTGGGGGTTGACAATTACGTGGGGCTGCTGAAGTCCTCCGAGTTCTGGCAATCGTTCAAGATCGCGCTCATTCTGGGCCTCTGGAATGTGGTCAAGATGATTCCGGCGTTGCTGGTCGCGGTCTGCATTCACCGGTGCCGGAGCGTGAAGATGCAGTTCCTGTACCGGACCCTGTTCGTGATTCCGATGGTGATCCCCGGGTTGGTGGTGGTCCTGATCTGGCGCTCGTTTTTCTTCGAGGCGAATTCCGGCTTCCTGAACCGGTTCCTCAACTCGACGGGCCTGATGGGGTTATTGACCTGGCTGGATGGCTTCTTCCACTGGGGCGGGGTGTTTGTCCAGGGCCAGGCGCCCGCCTGGCTGGGCGATCCGCGGCTGATCTTGACCGCCTGCGTGGTGTGGGGGTTCCCCTGGGTCGGGTCGTTTGCGGTGCTGACGCATCTGGCCAAGCTGCAGGGGATCAGCAAGGATGTGTACGAGGCGGCCGAGATCGACGGCGTGAACTGGTGGACCAAGTTCACCAAGGTGGAATTGCCGCTGATCATGGGGTCGATCTACCTGCTGCTGGTGTTCGTCATCATCGATACCCTCAAGGATGCGGGCATGGTGCTGGCCCTGGCCGGCATTTATGGCGGGCCCGGCGGCAAGCTGACCGTGCCGGCCCTGTTCATGATCCGCAAGGCGTTCGTGGAACAGGAGATGGGGTATGCCTGTGCGGTGGGCATCATCTTGACGATCATGGTGATCACGCTGCAGAAGCTGCTCACCTGGCTGATGAATCCCGAGCGGAGACTCCGGCGGGGCGGTGCCCGGCGGGTGCCGGAACTGGACGCGGCGGCCCTGGCGGCGGCCGCCGCCGCGGGGGTGGCGGTGGAGGCGCGGGTCCGGAGTGAGGCGGCCCGGTGGGCGCAGCCGGCGTACCGGCGGTGGAGCACCTTGAAGTCGGGCCTGTTGCGAACGGCCAAGCACGGCGCCATCTGGGGTGTGCTGGCGTTCGCCTTCCTGCCCCTCTACCTGATGCTGGTGGTCAGCTTCAAGACCAATACACAGTTTTATGCGGCGCCGGCGGCGATCACGGCCCCGCTTCATCCTGAAAACTGGATCGAGGCCTGGCGGCTGGTCACGCCTACGGTGGCGAACAGCGTGTTTGTCTCCACGGCCGCCACGTTTTTGATCCTGTCCTTCGCCCTGTGCGCGGCGTACTTTTTTGCGCGGCTGCGCATGCCGCTGTCCGGCTTTTTCTGGAACGCGATCCTGGTGCTGATGATGATGCCGATGATCGCCAACCTGGTTCCGCTCTTCCGTTTGCTGAAGGACCTGAACCTGCTCAATACGCTGGCCGCGCTCGTGCTGGTGGGGGCGGCCTCGGGGCAGGTGTTCGCCATTTTCGTGCTGCGGAATTTTGTGGCGGATATTCCCGGCGACCTTTACGAGGCGGCGGAAATCGACGGGGCCAGCCATTTCCAGCAGCTCCGGAACGTGGTGCTGCCGCTGTCCGGACCGATCCTGGGCACGGTGGGCGTCATGCAGTTCCTGACGGCCTGGAACGAATTCGTGCTGCCGCTGATCGTGATGCGGGATCATTCCCGGCTGCCGGTGATGGTTCAGCTGTTGCGGATGGCGGGGGAGTACCTGAAGTTCTGGGGGCCGCTCATGGCCGGGTACGCCATGGCCAGCATTCCGATCATCATCCTGTTCGTGTTTTCGATGAAGTTGTTTGTGCGCGGCCTGACGGAAGGGGCTGTGAAAGGATAGAGGTGGGCCATGGCCAAGGTGATTCTGGAGCATGTGGAAAAGATCTACCCCGGCGGGGTGAAGGCCGTGGAGGACTTCAATCTGGAGATCCGGGACGGCGAGTTCGTGGTTCTGGTCGGCCCCTCCGGATGCGGCAAGTCCACCACCTTGCGGATGGTGGCGGGGCTGGAGGAGATTTCAGGGGGCGTCGTCAAGATCGGCGACAAGGTGGTGAACGAGGTGCCGCCCAAGGACCGGGACATCGCCATGGTGTTTCAGAATTATGCGCTGTATCCGCACATGACTGTGCGGGAGAACATGGCATTCGGCCTGAAGCTCCGGCATTTTCCAAAAGACGTGATCGAGGCCCGTATCCAGGAGGCCGCCCGGATCCTCGGGCTGGGCGAGCTGCTGGAACGCCAGCCCAAGGCGCTCTCCGGCGGTCAGCGGCAGCGGGTCGCCGTGGGCCGGTCCATTGTGCGCAAGCCGGCGGTATTCCTGTTTGACGAGCCGCTGTCCAATCTGGACGCCAAGATGCGTGTGCAGATGCGGGTGGAGATTTCCCGCCTGCACCAGCAGCTCGGCACCACGATGATCTATGTGACGCACGACCAAATCGAGGCCATGACGATGGGCCAGCGGATTGTGGTGATGAAGGATGGCCTGGTGCAGCAGGTGGACGACCCGCTGACGCTGTACGACCGTCCGCTCAACCGCTTTGTGGCGGGGTTCATCGGCACGCCGCCGATGAATTTCCTCAAGGGGGTGATCTCCGGCCCGGCAGAGCGGCTGGCCTTCGAGAGTCCGGACGGCTTTTCGCTGCCGGTGCCCGCGTCCCAGCGGGCGGCGCTGGCGGCCTACGCCGGAAAGCCGGTGGTGATGGGATTGAGGCCCGAGGATATCGGGTCCGCCGCGGCGGAGCATCTGGCGGGTGCGCCCCGGCTGAAGGCGGTCGTGGACGTGGTGGAGCTGATGGGCTCGGAGTCGTTCGTCCATCTGGCGATCGGAGCCGCCGCGCTCACCAGCCGTGTCGACGCCCACCGCCGGTTCAAGGTGGGCGAGACGGCAGAGCCCGCCGTCTTCATCGACAAGGCGCATTTCTTCGATCCGGTCAGCGAAAAAAGAATCGGGTAGGGCGCGCAACGGAGACAGCGGTCAAGGGACTACCAGAAGAAACCCGCACGATGCGGTTCTGGAGAAGCGAAGAACAGACGCCGGGCTCGTAGCGCCCGGCCTACCCGGAGTGGTAAGCCTACCGCCTACTGCCCGTCGTAATTCCCGATCGGGCGGTACCAGATGTTGCGGTACCGGACCAGGTCGCCATGATCCTGGAGCTTGAGCGGTCCGGTTGGCGCGTGGGCCTTGTAGGGATAGACGTCGCGGTGGCCGGTCGGCCCCATGAGCTCCGTGTGGTTGTGCACCAGAACCCCGTTGTGCAGCAGTGTCAGGTAGGCCGGCGCGACGAGGGCCACCCCGTTGAAGCGCGGCGCGGTCCAGACGATGTCGTAGGTCTGCCAGTCGCCGGGCTTGCGGCAGGCGTTGACGAGGGGCGGGAATTCGCCGTAGATCGAGGCGGTGATGCCGTCGGCATAGGTGGGGTTGTTGTAGCCGTCCAGCACCTGGATTTCGTACAGGCCCATCAGGAAGACGCCGCTGTTGCCGCGGCCCTGGCTTTCGCCCTTGATTTCGGCCGGGCAGGCGAATTCCAGGTGGAGCTGGCAGTCGCCCAAGGTTTCGCGGGTCCAGATGTCGCCGGTCTTCGGCACCACGGCCAGGCAGCCGTTGTCGATTTTCCACTGGACGTCGCCGTCGCGGCCGGCCCAGCCGGACAGGCTGCTGCCATCGAACAGGAAGCGGGCATCGGAGGGGGCGCGTCCGGCCTCGGCGCCGGGCGTGACGATTCGGGGCTGGGGCCGCCGGTAGTCATGGACCTGCCATTGACCGCCGGGCAGCAGGGGGGTGTCGTCGTAACCGAGTTTGGCCATGGTCGAGCTCCTTGTAAACAGGTTGTGTTGTTTCGAAATGAGAACAAAACGGGATCATACTCAAAACGGCGGGATAAGCGCATTAAAATAATAGAGCGCCCGGCGGCGAGGGCGCATCTCTGAGTTTTGGCGCTTTGTCCGAAGCCGACCAAAATCCAGCATGAAGGAGACTCTTGAGCCGCAGACCGCGACGGGATGCTGAGAGGCCGCGACGGACACCGGACCGGAACAGCCCGGCTTGACGGTCGGCGCTATCC
>CAMDGM010000052.1 GCA_945898015.1 PVC group bacterium
CGCCCGGCACGCCCTGAGCGCCCGCATGCCCTCTTCCACATCCCCGCCGCTCATGAAAATCAAATCGGCCTTTTCCAGCATCCGCGTCGCGGACGCCTCCATCCGCCGATGCCCCGCCAGCGGAACCCGCTCCACATCACCGGCGCCCGCGCCGACCAGCATCGCTTTCATTCGGTTGAAGAAGTCGAGGTCGTCCCCGTGGGCGGCCCCGATGTAGGCCACGCGAGGCCGGCGGACCGCCAACCGCTTCAGCATGAACTCCAGAACCGAATCGCCCCCCCCGCGTCCGCGGCCGCCGGCCACCAGAAACAGGCGGCCATTTGATATGACGTTTTCACGCGTCATGCGGACGGCCCTCCCGGCGGCACGTGGCGAGGATCCCAGAATGCACGGGGATTCACGGGAATCAGCGGCTTGCACAGCCGGCATTTCCCGGGCGGATCCGGCGGCAGGGCCTCGACCCGCTCCAGTTGAATCCGCGCCCCGTTTCCATACAAAGCGACCAGAGCCGGCTTGGCCTGGGCGGTGATCCGCGCTTCATCCGAATCGCAAGAAACAAACTTAAGCAGATAATCCTGTTCCGAAACTTGAAGCAACTGATAATCCTCAATGCCCGGAACGCCGGCGATGATGCGATCCGCCGCGTTCTGCGTCACGGCGCGGCCGTCGCTCGCAACCGTCAGATTCACCCCGCGCCCCTCGATCGAATCCAGGGTCAAGCCCGCCCGCCGGCCGCACGGACACGGCTCCGTCGCCAGCTTCACCACATCGCCGATATCAAACCGGAGCAGCACGCGCCAGGGATTATGAAAGGTCGTGACGAGGAGGGCCCCGATTCCGGGGCCGCCATGACGCGGAGCGAAGGGGATGAAATCAACATGGCAGTACGCCGTGTTCTGATGGAGCCGGCCGCATTCGCACTCCATGAAGACATACCCCGCCTCCGTGGCTCCATACGAGCTGGCGATCGGGGAATCGAAGACCGCCCGGATCTGCCGCCGGTGCAGCACGGAAGGGTTCTCGAACGTCAGGACGATCAGCTCCGGCGCGAACAGGTGGCGCTTCGCCCGCGCCGCATACCGGCACAAATGCGCCAGATATGACGGGCTGGCCTCCAGAACCGCCGGCTTGAATTCATTAACCTCATCGATCATGCGATCCATGTGGGCCGCGGGCCAATCGCACGGATTCACGCGCTCATTCAGAAAAAGGAACCGGCCCAGCGTTCTCTGGGCCCGATCGAGGTACCCGTCTTCGCAGGGAAAGCCCACGCACAGGGGGCTGGCGAGAATAGCCTCGGGATGGACCCGGTCGCACACCCGCCGGGCATGCGTGTTGAGTTGCCAGGAGGCGGCCTCCGAGGCATTCCACCACGACTGGCACCACACGTTGCTGACCCGGTCGCCCGTGCTTCCGCTGGTATGCGCGAGCTCCACCTCGCCCCGGGCGAGCGCCGATTCGAGATCGTGCTCCGGATTGACGAAGCCGGCCGGCCCCTGTTCGCGCATAAAGGCCTTATCGACCAGCGGAAGCGCCGCCAGCCGCGCCAGGGGATCGGGTCCGCCCGTATCATAGGCCGCCCATTGACGGTACGCCGGAATCGTTCGAAGCGCGCAATCGGTAACCTCCTTTAGCAAAGAAAGATACCGGTCCGGCGCGCCAGCATGGGTCGCGGTTTTCACAGGCCTCAAGTATACACTAATCCGTGAAGCCACCGCCACACCTGCTTGCCCCGGAAAACGTCGCGCGCTGACGCGCCATGGGCTTGCCATCCGTAGCGTAACCGACGAAGGAGGGAGACGCGAAAGATGGCTTGCCATGAGCAAGTGAGCGGCGGCGAACGCGTCGAATGGTGGGCACTGCAGGGATTGAACCTGCGACTTCTTGCGTGTGAAGCAAGCGTTCTCCCACTGAACTAAGTGCCCAAACTCTCAAAGAGTGGTGAAATATAGAGCATTCCCGCCCGGTTCTACAAGCTTTTTCCCCCGCCTTACGCGTTCTCCCCCATCCCCTTCCGCGCACCCAGATAGGTCGTCGCCTCAACCCGGTGGGCCACGCGCAACACCTCCTCAATCGTCGTCACGCCGTCCAGCACCGAGCTCCACCCGTCCTGCCGCAACGTGATCAACCCGTTCTTCATGGCTTTCAACCGCACCTGGCCGGAGGACTCCTGGTGCGCGATCATGCCCCTCAAATCGTCATCAATAACCATCATTTCGAACAAGGCCACCCGCCCGTGATAGCCGCTGAAGTTGCAGATGGGACAGCTCCGGGCCTGGTAAAATACCGCGTCCTTCACGCGCTCCGGATAGGTCCGGGCAATTTCCTCCAGAATCAGCGGATCCGGCTCCACCTTTTCCCGGCAGGCTGAACAGACGCGCCGCACCAGCCGCTGGGCGATCACCCCTTCCAGACACGATGACACCAGATACGGCTCGATGCCCATGTCCACCAGTCGCACAATCGCGCTCGGCGCATCATTCGTATGCAGGGTGCTGAACACCAGATGCCCCGTCAACGCCGCTTGCACCGCAATCTGGGCCGTCTCCGTATCCCGGATTTCGCCCACCAGCACGATGTCCGGATTGTGCCGCAGGATGGACCGCAGGATGTTGGAAAAGGTCAGGCCGATCTGGGCGTGCGTCTGGATCTGGCTGATGCCGTCCATCTGGTACTCGATCGGATCCTCCGCCGTGATGATCTTGACGCCCTCCTTGTTCAGCCGCGACAGCGCGGCGTAAAGGGTCGTCGTCTTGCCGCTTCCCGTGGGCCCGGTGATCAGCACAATCCCGTGCGGCAGGGCGGAAAGCGACTCAATGATCGGAATCTGGTGCGACTTGAGGCCCAGGTGCTCCAGGTCGATGAACATGGAGCTGCGGTTCAGGATCCGGAGGTCAATCGTCTCCCCGTACCGGGTGGGCAGGATCGACACGCGCAGGTCGAATTCGTTGTCGCCCAGCCGGACTTTGATGCGGCCGTCGTGGGGCTTGCGCCGTTCGGCAATGTTGAGCTGGGACATGATCTTGATGGCCGAGGCGATGGCTTTCTGGAGCCTTTCAATACCCTTGGGTACCGGGATAACCTGGAGCACGCCGTCAATCCGGTAGCGCACCCGCATCCGGTTCTCGAACGGCTCGATGTGCACGTCCGTGGCCTCCATGCGGATCGCCTCGGCAATGAGCTGGTTGACGAACCGCAACACGCCGGGGTCCGTCCCCTCCTCGGTCAGATCCGTCTCCTGCACCGCTGTCGCCGACGCGGTCTGGATCATCTCGTCCAGCGAGTCCGCACCCAGTCCGTAATAATGCTTGAGGCTGCGACTGACCTCGGCGTCGACGCATAACACAAAATGCACCTGGCCGCCCAGCAGCAGCCGCAGGCTGTCCACCACCTCCCGCGAAGGCACGCGGGCCGTCGCGAGCGTCACCGATCCCGAATCCGCGGAAATGGGGACCACCTTATATTTGATCGCGGCCCGCGAGGGCAGGCGCCCGGTGATCGAGGGGTCAACCCGGTAATGAGCCAGCGTCTTGAACGGAATCCCCGCCACCTCGCCGAGGCGCGGCAACAGCACCGCTTCGGTAAGCACCCCGTCCTTGAGCAGCAGGCGGTCGAGGGAGTCGCCTGTCAACGTGGACCGGGACAGGTAATCCGCGAGCTGGTCCGCCTGAAGCAGCCCTTCCGTGACCAGCCGGTGCCCCAGCTCGCCCATCAGGCCCTCAGAAGAAAACCGCATCCCGCCGCTATGGCCCTCGCCGTCCCGCTCCATCTACTCCTCCCCGATCTTCACGCTCTTGCCGCGCGCCAGCACCACCGTCCCGCCATCCGCGCGCCGGAGCGTGACGGACTCCGGCCCAATGCCCTCCACCGTGCCGTCCAAAAGCTTTTCACCGCTCATGAAATACCGCTGTTTCTTCGTTTTCTGGTTTTCAATCAGGGCCGTCACGGCACCGTCCGGCCGGGTCATGATGCCACGGAACAGGAAGGGCGTCTCCCGGGGCGGAGCCGGAGGCGGCTTGGGCGGCACCGGATCCGCGGGCTTCTGCGAATTGGCGACATTCGGCTTCACCAGGGTCTCCGGGCGCTGGGGATCCGACTTCCAGGTCGGCTTGCGGTAAAAGGGATTGTTCATCGCCTTTTCCAGGTTCTTCTGCTGGGCCTTGATGAACGCCAGCAACTCCACCCGGTTCGTCACGGACCCCGACCCGGCCGCCAGGCCCCCGGCATACACCGGCCCGCCGTCCTCGCGGTCCACCTCGCGCCAGACCCAGTAGGCGGCGGCCACAATGAACGCCATCACGGCCGCCAGCAGGGCGGTTCGCGCATTGGCGCGGCTGAGCCATTTCCAGAATTGCGAGGTCATGCTTGAAACTCCGTCAAAATCCCATGGGCCGGGTGATCCGATCCGCTTTCACCGGCGGCGCCTTCAACGCATCCAGCGAACGCAGGAAAACCAGCGCGCTCAACGTCGCGTCCACCCGGACCCGGCTGGCATCCTGCAAGGACTCCTTCTCCAGCCGCATGCGACGATACACAAAGGCAACGCCCGGCTCAAAAACCTTGTGCACAAAGGCATACACATTCTCGATCGTACCCACATACTGGATGCGGACGGGATATTCCTCCAGGTAAAGCTCCCCCGTGGTTTCATCGCGGTGGGCAATAGGCTCCAGGGGTTCCACCGTCTCCACCCGGCCCACCTTCAAATCAATGGCCGCATCCATCACCTTTTCCACGGCGCGCAACTGGAGCATGCGCTTGCGCGCATCCTCGTTGCTCAGCACGGTCTCGTCAATCGCCAGCTCGAAGTTGGACTTGATGCCCCGGTTCTTGGCTTTTTCCGACAGACGCTCGCGCACCTCGAACAGGGCCACCTTGAAGTCGATCTTGCTCACATCCTGGGTGCGCTGGATCGCCTGGTCGTCAAAGGTGGAAAGGATGACGGCCGATTCGCGCCACTCGTCGGCCAGGCGCCGAGCCTCGGCCAGCAGGGCCAGCTTCCGGTTTTCAAGGGGCATCTCGCCCAGCAGGTAATTCCCCTTCGCCAGGTCCGCCTGCATCTGCCGGTTCTGCGCCTCCAGCGCCTCGCGCTTCCGCTGCAGGGGCATCAGGGCAAAAAACCAGAGCAGGCCGATCAGCAGGGCCGCCGCGAAGATGATCCCCGTGACCTGCTGCCGTTCCGACACCGAATTGGATCCCAATAGACTCATGTGCTCACAAGGTAAGATCGATGACAAATCGGAGTCCGCCGGCCGGGCCCCATTTTTCCGTTTTCTCGGCCACCAGCTGATCGTCCCCCAGCAGGTCCGCCTTGGTGATGAACCCCTCGGCCTGGAGCGACGCGATCAGCTTCTGGACCGACGCGAGGCTGGCATCCGACGTGTACCCTTCCACGATGATACGGGTGAAGGAGGGATCGCCCCCCAGCACCGCCGGATCGCCATCCTTGCGTTCCACGATGCCGCGCGCCGCGCGCCGCGCCTCGGGCTTGACCGCGTTGTCCTGCGAAAAATAGGTGTTCGCATCCGCAATGAGGGTGATCCAGCAATTGGGCGGCAGCCGCTCGCCAATGGCGCTGATCACGTCCCGGAACACCGGCCCGTTCTGCAACAGCGTGAGGACCGTGGACGACATGCGCGCCACCCGGGCGCTGACCAACTGGGTGCGCTCGATGTCGCGCGCCAGCGCCTGGCAGCGCTCCAGGCTCGACTGCTGGGTTTTCAACGCCAGCGTCTGGCGCTGATAGTCGCGATAGCCGCCATACAAGCTGATGCCCAGAACCAGCGCGGCCATGGCCGCCGCGCCCATCCAGTAGCCCTTCTGGCGCCTCAACATCACCGCTTCGCGCAGGTCCGCCGGCAACAGGCTGATGCCCGAGACCGTCCCGCCCGTGCCAGCCAGGGCCAGCCCGCAGGCCACGGCATAGCCCGCCGGATCCGCCGCGTCCTCCCGGCCGGGCAGGCCGGGCATCCGCCGCACCTCCATGGCCAGCTTATAGGCCAGGAACCGGTCCAGTCCCTTCAAATGACTGCCGCCGCCGGACAGCACCACCTGCACGGGCTGGTCGCCCGCGCCCGGGAAAAAGCTCTTGTAAATCGCCAGGCACGATTTGAGTTCCGAGGCCCAGCTCTCCGCCGCCGCGGTGAGGGCTTCCTTCTGGCCCGGCTCGGGGGCGTCCATGCCGGACGCCATCTTGACCGGCTCCGCCTGGGACGTCGTCATACGCCGGGCCTTGGCCAACGCTTCCGTGAAAAACTGGCCGCCCATTCCGAAGCTGCGCGCAAACCGGATGCCGCCCGGCGTTCCAATGGCCACATCCGTCCCGCCATGCCCGATGTCGGCGTACGCCGTCACCGTCCCCTGCCCGGCCTGTAGCGCCGCCTGCGCATGAAACACCGCCACGGGGGTCGGCACCACATCCACCACGTCCACGCCGGCGGCGCGGACCACCGCCAGGACCTCTTCCGCCTTGTCCGAGCGCACCAGGGCGATCAGAAACCGCCGGATCGCGTCCTCGGACGGAATCGCAGAAAATCCATAGACCATCGCCTCGGTGGAAATTTCGCTCAGCCGCGAAATCTCCATGGCCACCGCCTGGTCCGCCGGCCGCGGATCCTGCTCCGGCAGGGCCAGCGTCTGGAACAGCACCGACACGCCGCGCAGGCCGATCACGCAGGGCTCGCCCTTGAAGCCGAGCTGGCCGAGCCACCGCGCAATCATCGAAGAGGTTTCCACCCCCGCCATGCCGGCGGGAAGCCGCAGCGTCTCCAGGTGGGTGATCCGGAACACGCCGCCGCGCTTCACGGCCCGGACCGCCTTGACGGCGTACTGGCCGATGTCCAACCCGATCACAGTCTTATAGGCAATGGAATCCATGGCTCCAGACGGGTTATTTCGCGGCCAGCGGCGTTTCAGTCGGGGTCACCGGAACCAGCTCCTCGCCGGTTTCGGCCAGGATGCGGGCGGTCACAAAAATCAACAGGTTCTTCTGCACGGTGTTATCCTGGTCGTACCGGAAAATCGCGCCCAGGAACGGGATCGAGCCCAGAAGCGGCACCTGGCGCTTGCTGTGCACCTCCATGGATTTGATCAACCCGCCCATCACCACGGTCTCCCCGCTTTTCACGGTGACCTTGGTCTGGATCTGCTGCTTGTTGATTCTGGGCAGCTTGATCACGCCATTGGACGTGGAAGAGCCTTCGCCGAAATATTCCCACCCGGTGTTGACGCTGATTTCCGGCTTCAAGGCCAGCGACACGGTGGCGTGATCGGAGCCGATGCTGGGCATGACCTCCAGCTTGATGCCCAATTCTTCCCGGGTGGGGCTGCCGTCCGGAACAAGACGGGAATTCGTCGTGTTCGTTCCGTTGACAGAGATGGAATAACTTTCCACCCGGTATTTTTCGTAATAGCGCAGCTCCTCACCCTGCCAAATTTTCGCGGGCTGGTTGTTCAGCGTCGTCACCCGCGGCACGGACAGCGTCTGTGATTTTCCCGATTCCTCGATCGCCTTGATCAACACCGTGAACATTTCGGATGACATCGTGCCCTGATAACCCAGGGCGCCCGTCAGGGTGGGACCCACCGTGCTGGCGGAGGGACCGATCGTCGGCATGTTCAATCCGCGGATCGTGGCACGCGTCTTTCCGCCATTGTTGATGTATAATTCGTTGAAATTCCAGTCCAGCCCAAGCTCCCTCAAGTCCGTGAGTTCCGTTTCGATGAAACGCGCCTCGATCAGCACCTGCGGCGGCGTGACGTCGAGGGCCTCCACCAATTGCTCGATCAGGCGGATGTTTTCGCTGGTGTTTTTGACGATCAGGCTGTGCGTGTTCCGTTCATACATCATCGCCGAGCCTTCCACGGTCGGGATGAAGTCCTTGATCGCCTTCGTGATGCCCACGCTTTCGCCCTCTTCATCCTTCTCGACCGCCAGGATGTCGCCGCCCTGGGCCACCGCCGAGTCCGACTTGCCCCCGCCGCTCGTGCCGCTCCAGAAAGAATCGAGGAAGGTGAGCCCCTTGGCCAGCTTGAAAATCCTCGTCTCCATGGGAAACGCCGCCTTTCCCGAGGAACCCTTGGTCACCCAGATCATGTTTTCCCCGGTATAAAAGGTGACATCCAGATTGCGGGCGGCATACTCGAGCACTTCCTGCAGCGGCACATTCGTGACGCTCATGGTCAGCTTTTTCCCGCCGCTGATGGCGTCATCGGCAATGATATTGATGCTCCGGTTCGAGCTGGCCGCCTGGGTCAGGCCCATGATGAATACGGTCAGGTCTGCGCCCTCGAGGGACAGCGACACCGGCCACTTCAACATCGCCTCGGCCGGCTTGGCCGGAGACCGGACGACCGTGGCCGGCGGCGTGACGTGGCGCTTGGCGCCATAGGTGTCCGGCGTCAAGGCCGCCGATTTCACATCCTGAACCATCTTGTCCTGGTGAACGGGAATCGCCGGTTTCAGCTCTTTTTCACGCAGGCTCAACATCCGGTCCAGAATGGAGGTGCGCAGGTCTTCCAGCCCGGGCTCGCCGGAATAGACGCGCTCCTGTTGCGCCAGGGCCAGCAGGGCGTCGTTATACCGCCCGGCATCGCGCGCCGCGCGAGCCTGGACCATCAAGGGCGCCTCGGCGCTCTTCTTCACCTCGGACACCGCGGCCGGCTTGACGGCCGGAGTCGTTGTTTTGCAGCCCGCCGCGCCGAACACCACCAGCACCGACAGGCCCAAAGCCAGGATTGCCGCCCGAATACCGTCTTGCCTTCTGCGTGTCATCATACTGGGTCTCCGCCTTGAATTCTTCCCAAAAACGGTTTACGGCACAGGAGTCATCTCGCTCATCGGCAAATCCCACCTGAACGAAGACCGGAAAACATTTCCCGCATACGCCACGCTGATCATCAGTCCAACCGTATGCCCTTCAGGATCCGTCCACGTTTGCTCCGGCCAATGATGAAAACAACTGATGATCGGAAAATAAGTCTGGGCATAGGCTTGATGTCCGTTTGCCGCATCCCCAGTTTCCATTTGCGCTTTTTTAACGTTCATCCAGGTATTGGCCACGCCATTGGTCAAGTCCACAACCGCAGGACTATTCCAGGAACACTCCGCAGCACAGAACTGATAGAGATAACTGCATCGAATCCCGGGCTGTTTATCGATATCATCGGTTTCAGTGTATTGATCGCCATATTGCGGCGGCATTTTTGCGGGCCTTGACCCATCCGCTCCATCACTAAAATCCGATTTGCATAGGTAAGTCTTCGGGGAGTTGATGTATTTCAGGTTTAAATCGGAAAGCCAGTTGGGAAGCGCATCGTTTCCCATATCCTGACGATACATAGTCAAGGCCAGCGAAAATTGCTTCAGGTTGTTTTCGCAATTACTCTGGCGCGCCCGTTCACGGGACTTGGTGAAAGCGGGAAGTAACAGGCCCGCCAACACGCCAATAATGGCAATCACCACCAGCAATTCAATCAGGGTAAAACCAAAAGCTCTTGTTTTCATGGCTAAAACGGGTCGTGGTTGGGCTGGACGGTTCAGATTGCGGATTTAAAAGAATAGGCCGATTGTACGCCCGATGCAAAACATTTAATCGCCTCCCTGATACAATAAAACAGCCCGAAAACCGTTTTTACAAAAAACGCTTCTACAAAAGGAAAGGGGGTGCGTTCTTTACAGCCGGAGAATGCGGGTTTTTACTGGAAGCCGTCTCGCGCGCCGCCCGAGAGTGCCCGACAGGGCCGAAGGCGCGCGAAGGCAACGTCGTTGCGGCGTTTCGATCAGCGGACATGCACGAGCTGATTTTGAGGCGCAGCAGGGTGACGGCGGGTTGACGTGGGCTCGTGCCCCGACAACCCTAGCCGGAACCCTGATCCGCCCAAAAGCAGCCGGGCATGAACGCCGAAACGCCGCAACAGCATCGGGCCATGACAGGCCTAGCCCTCGCAACTAATCGCAGATGCGCCAGGAGCTCCATGCGACTCAACTTCTGTATCGCTTTTTCGATTGAGGCCGTTTATTTTAAGAAATCCATGAAGCTCCGGCTTTCCCCCATCCTTCTGGCCGCGTTCTACATCGCCGGCGGCACGGCGTTCGCCGTCACGCCGCATTGGGCCTACACAAACTATCCCGCCCGGATCCAGTTCGATGTCCCGGATGGCACCAACGGAGTGGCCCTCCTCCCCTTTTACCACACCGACCTGGGCTTTGAGCCCGACGCCTTCCGCCTCGCCGGCCCGCCCCCCGCCAGCACCAGCCTGACCTGGCGCCTTCTGGGAAAATCCCCGGACCGCTCCCTCGTCCTGGTGCAACTGGACCACCCCTACAACCGGCCCATCCAACTACTGGCCTACGCGGCCCCCGCCGGCGTGGCGAGAACCAACGAGGACCCCGCTCTGGAATGCGAATTCCCTATTACCGCCTCGTTCCACACCAGCCGAAGCCGGGCCATTCCCGACACGCTCCCCCGGTTCCTCTACATGCTTCAGACCGCCAGCCGCCAGCCGCGCACCCTCCCCATCCCCGAATTTCCCGCCCTCCTGCCCCACGACAACAAACCCAGCCTGATCCAGCTCCAGACCTATGTGCTCTGTCCCCGGTCCGGACCCTACGCCTTCCGCGCCTCCGGCGCCTCCCCTCTCTTTGGCTTCATCAACGGGATCCCCCTCACCAACAACCAGGTCCTCGTGACCGGCCCCGACTGCGCCCCCGTCCGCCTGATGACCGCCTCCTCCGCCAAATCCTCCGGGCTCCTTCTAGAGTGGCGGCCGCCGGACGCCACCGGCTTCCAGCCCATTCCCCGCTCCGCCTATGCCGGCCCGGCCCTCGCCATCCCCCGCAAAGTGGAGCGGCTCGACCACACCCTGCAGCTGCAATTCGAAGCCGAACCGCAAACCCCGTACGGCTTCCGGAGCCTGCCCGGCCTCTTTTATCCCGTCACCCTCAAGGACCGCAGCGAAAACTGGCTGCCCTACGCGCTGACCCGGAACTGGCGCTTCGCCGGGGACGCCGTCAGCACGGACGCCGCGCCCACCCTGACCTTCACCAGCGCCAGCCCGCAGGCCGTGACCCTCCTCCTGAGCGATGAACTGGGCTTTTCCGAATCCCTGACCCACGTCGTCACCTGGGGCCCCGCCATTCCCAAGCGCTACCAGCTCGCGGCGATTCCCTTCCCGGCGCCCGCCGCCTGCTTCCGCGCCGATATGCTGGAGCCCGCCCTCATGACCCAGGGCAACTGGCCCGCCGCCCTGCCCCTCCGCCTGACCGCCTGCCTGCGCCGCCTCGACGGCCGTGAACAAACCAACACCTTTTCGATCACCCCCTCGCACACGCCCGCCGCCACCCGCCTGGCCGCCTGTCCCGCCGGCGAATTCGACTCCCTGTCGTGGTCCCTCTCCCACCTCGGGGTTATCCTCACGAACGGCGCCCTGGCGGCCCTCCATCCCCCATTCCCCGCCCGGCCCGCCCGGCTCGCCGGCGACCGGCTCGAAGACGATGCCGGCCGCCGCCTGGTCTACGTCGTCCCCCGCCTTCCCGCCGCCAGCCCAACCCCGCCCCTGGCACTCACCAACATGCCCCTCCTGCTCATCGACGATTTCATCACCGCCCGCGCCGCACCGGAGTCTTCCGGCACGCCCGCCGGCTTTGCCATGCTGCTGGGCGACGCCCTTGCGGAACCCGTCCGCATCCTTCCCCTGTCCGACTGGCGCGATCCGGCGGACGCCTGGAAACCCTTGCTTAAGCTGGTCGAAGTTCCCGAACGGGCCGGACCCGCCCCCGCCCGCCTCCTGCTGGCCATCGGCGGCCAGGATTGCGCAGCCGGCATTTCGCCCGACGACTTTGAACGCCAGGCCGCCGCGCTCTCCGACCTCCTCCTGCAAGCCGGGCATGCCGTGACCTGGGTCACCCCGCCGCCCTTCCCCGAACGGCCGGACAAGGCCCGGTTGTATGCCGTGGCCATCCGCCGCGTCGCCGAGTCCCGCCATCTGCCGGTGGTCGATCTTTACAGCCTGTTCGCCGGCGCCGAAGCCGGCGGCCGTGACTTGTTCGATGAACTCCGGCCCGCCTGTCTCTCCGCCCAGGGCCGCAAACTCGCCGTCGAACGGATCGCGGAGCACGTGCATCCGGAGCCGAAAGGAGCCGCGCCCCTTGAACCCTGATCCCCTCGCCCTCTCCCGCCTGCGCCCGGACCTGAGCGCGGTCACGCCGTTCTGGCGAAGCCAGATCATCGCCGGCGCCATCGGGCTCGCCCTTTTCCTGCTCCTGGGCCTCTGGCAGCCGCTGGCGGCCGGCCGCCTGTTCGTGGGGCTCGCCACCATGTTCTACGTCCTCATCACCTCCTACAAGCTGCTGCTCATCTACGGCTCGGTGCGGTATGACTCGGAAATCCGGATCACCCCGGAGGCGCTGGCCCGGATGGAAGAGACATCCCTGCCCGTCTATTCCATCCTCGTTCCGCTGTTCCACGAATCGGAATCGGTCGGCGCGCTGGTCCGCTCCCTCTGCCGCCTCGACTATCCGCGCGACAAGCTCGACATCCAGCTCCTGCTCGAGGAGGACGACGCCCAGACCCGCGCCGCGGTGGCCGCGATCGACCTGCCGCCCGAATTCCGGTGCACCGTCGTGCCGCCCTCCCAGCCCCGCACCAAGCCCAAGGCCTGCAACATCGGCCTGGCCTTTGCCCGCGGCGAATTTCTGGTGATCTACGACGCCGAGGACCAGCCCGAGCCGGACCAGCTGAAGAAGGCGGTGGCCGGCTTCCGCCAATGCGGGCCCGAGGTGGTCTGCCTCCAGTCGAAACTGAACTTCTACAATCCCCGGCAAAACCTGCTGACCCGGTTTTTCAGCGCGGAATATTCCGCCTGGTTCGACCTCTCCCTGCCCGGCCTCTCCAGCCTGCACGCCGTGATCCCCTTGGGTGGCACCTCGAACCATTTCCGCACCGCCCCGCTGCGCGAGCTGCACGGGTGGGATGCCTACAACGTCGCGGAAGATTGCGACCTGGGCATCCGGATCTGCCGGTTCGGCTGGAAGACGCGGATGCTCGACACGACCACGTGGGAAGAAGCCTGCAGCGAGCCGGGCTTCTGGATCCGCCAGCGCACCCGCTGGTTCAAGGGCTACATGCAGGCCTGGTTCGTGCACACCCGCCGGCCCGTGACCCTGGTCCGGGAACTGGGGTTCCGCAATAGCTTCCACTTCCTGATGCTGATTGGCGGCATGCTGGCCTGCCTGCTCGCGAACCCGGTCTTCTGGACCTTCACCGCCTTCTGGTTCGTGCGCCGCCTGCAGATGCTCGACACGCTCTTCCCGCCGCCCGTGTTCCTGATGGGCGCCTTCTGCCTGTTCCTTGGCAACTTCGCCTTCGTCTACGCCGGCGCGCTCGGCTGCTACCGCCGGCGCTACTTCGATCTCGTCAAGTTCGCGCTCCTCATGCCGCCCTACTGGCTGTTCATGAGCCTCGCCGCCTGGCGCGCCGCCGGCCAGCTCATCACCAACCCCTTCCACTGGGAGAAAACCCGCCATGGCCTCACGGGCAAAAAAACTTAGCGCCCTCCTCCTCGGCGCCCTCCTGCTGGCCGGGGTTCTGATCGCCTGCCTCATCGGGGCCGATTCCGTGCCTCTGGCCCCGGATTCGATGATCCGCGAGTCCCTGTGCCGCCGGATGATCCAGGGCGCCACCGAAGGCCGGCAGGGACTCGTCAGCTCCACCTGGTTCGCGCCCCTGCCCACCGTGGCGAGGCTGCCCCTCGTCTACCTGCTGCCGGACTCGCTCCCCGGTCTGCCGTCACGGCTGGTGAGCCTCCTCTTCGGGCTGGCGACCCTCGCCGCCCTCGGCCGCACCGCCTGGCGCTGGTCCGGCGGAGTTCCCGCCGCCCTCGTTGTAACCGGGCTCGCCGTGCACCCCGCCTTCATCACCGCCTGCCTCGACGGCGGCGACGCCACCGCCATCGCCTGCTTCACCCTCCTGTGCGCAGCCTCGTGGTCCCGCTGGGTTCTGGAGGACCGGCTCACCCACCTCAGCCTGATGAGCCTGTCGGCCGCCTTGCTGTGCCTGACCCGGTTCGAGATGCTGGCCTGGGCAGGCGCCGGATTCGCCTTCGTGCTGCTGCACGAGGCCACGGCTCCGCGCCTGCCCCACCAACGCCAAGCCATCCTGATCCTCGGCGTGCTGCCCTGGGCCTACGGCATCAGCCTGTGGGTGCTGGGCAACTGGCTGATCATGGGTGATGCCCTCTATTTCCTGCGCGGGCTCGCCCATCTCGCGCCGGCCGCCAGCCACCGCTTCCCCTCCCCCGCGCTCCCGGTCTCCGACCCATCGTGGATACTCCCCCTCGCCTTTCCCGCGCTGCTCATCCTGGCCGCCTTGCTGAAGCGTGAATTCGCGGGCCTGTCACTCGGCCTGCTGGCCTTTGCCGGCGCCGCAGTCGCCGCCGGACTCGACGCGCTCGGCTGCCTCTGGACCCCCTCCGTCATCCTCCTTCCCCTGCTGGCCCTCTGCCTGCTCGCCCTGGCCCGTCTGACCGCGCTGGTTCCCACCCAACAGCCGGCCCGGCGCGCCGCGTTCGCCGCGCTGGCGACCCTTGTCCCGCTGGTGCTCCTCGCGGGCCGGCCCACCGCCTGGAACGCCGCGCCCGCCACACCCGCGCCGCTCCGGGAGGAAAACCTGGCCATGCTGGATGAGATCCGCGACCTGGTGGATTCGCAGACCCCCTTCGCCACCGTGTATGTCTGCGGGTACGACTCTTTTAACCTGCTGGATGGCAATACCGACCCCACCTTCCTGCGCGAACTGGATTTCGACTTCGCCCGGGCAACCCGCGAATATGAAGGGCGCACCCTGTACCTGCTCGTGCCCAAGCCGGGCGGACGCGGAGCCACGGAAAGCATTCACCGCAAATTCCCCGGCATCTACACCGCCGGGTTCGCCAACACGCTTTACACCGGGGACTGGGGCCGCTGGCGCCTCTTCGAACTGGTAGACAAACCCCGCGAGGAACAACCATGAATGCCGGCCATCCGATCCGTCTCAACCTTATCGTCGCGCTCTCCGTCATCCTGCTGGGCCTGCTCGCACTGACCGTCAAAAAGAACGCCGGCTTGCGGAATGAAAACAGCCGCCTGATCGGCGATGCGACCCTCCTGACGCAACAGCTCGGCGTCACCGTCGCCGAACGCGACACGCTGCGCGCGGATTCCAGCCGGATCGCCGCCCAGCTGGCCGAGGCCACGAATTCCACCTCCCTCCACCTGGCGGCGTCGGAAGGCGCGCAACAGTCCCTGCACCAGAAATTGCGCGCCGAAATCACCCGGCTTTCTGAAGACAACGTCCTGAAGGAGTCCCAGCTCGACACGCTGCGCAGCCAGATCGCCGCGGTCCGCCAGGAACAGGCACGGATCGGGGAGGCGTGGAGGCTCGCCACGGGTAGCGCCGCCGCCTTCAGCAACGAAGTAAAACAGGTCCGCGCATCAGAAGCGGACAAATCCGCCCGCCTGGCGCTCCGGGAACAGGAATTGGCAACGGCTCGCGCGACGGCACAACAGGCGGCCGCGGCACAAGCCGCGGCGGACCTGAACGCGAAAACCGCCCAGACGGAACTGGCCACCCTCAAAGCCCGGGTTGCCGAACTCGAAGGCGGGAAGGCCGGGACGGTGACGCCGCCGACTGTAATAAAATAGGTCCTGCGCGAGGATGTAGCAACAACATCCCCGTGCCAGCGGACCTGTCCTGCCTCTATCTCTTTTTCGCAGTCGGCACCATCAGCGCAGTTTGGCAAAACGCTGCGCAAACAAATCGAGCACACGCGCAATCAAGGCCTGTTCGCGTTCTACCATTTGCCCCCCCAGATGCGGTTGAAATAGTTGACAAAACGCGGGTCGTACTTCCTCAGATAGCCGGCCACGATATTCCGCTTGAGGTCCGACGTGTTGACATCGCTTTCCGGATCGAAGGAGAACCGTTTTCCACGATATGCATAGTAGCACACATCGCGGCAACTGATCGCCGCCAGAGACGCCTCTCGGGTGGCGTAGATTCCCCGCTTTACCTTGATAAGAATTCCGGCCTCGACGAGGCCGTTGAGCCGTTTGTACAGCGCGGCCTCCGTTCACCTTGGCGCGCACCAAAGACGCAACCCATCCACCAGATCGAAGTGGCGGTCATGCGTCACCAGCACCGACCCCGTCTCCATGCACTGCGCCGCCACCCAGACGTCGTTGATTGGAATCGGGACACCCTTGGTTTTCAGGGCCTGCTTGATGCGCCCGAAGCAGTCGCTCGTCTCGCGGCGAACCGGTAAAATTTCAACGGTCGGCCTGGACAGGAATCGCTCCAGGACCGCCACATTGTCGGCGTAGCGGCTGCCGCCACGGAATCCGGCCTCCAATTCGCCGATGACGACCACCGACACATAGATGCAGTCCGCCTTGCCCAGGACCTCCAAAACAGACTGATCGCCTCGAAACAGCGCCGTCAACGCGTTGGTGTCCAGCAGAATGGCCTTCACTTCCAGTCTGCCTTGTCAACGGTCTCAAAATCAGCGGTGGCCGCTTTGAAGTCGTTCGCCTCCCGGGCCGTCCAGATCCCGCAGAATTCGGCAAAATCCGCCCGGTGGTCGGCGGCCGGCGTCGAACTGACGCCGACACTCGCCGACAGGAGTTCCTTCAGCGTCTGGTTCAGGCTCTTGCCATCCCGGCGGGCTTTGGCGCGAATCCGTTTTCCAACGGACTCGTCCAAGGCGTGAATGGTCATCGTTTTCATGGGGGCGTGCTCCGTGATTCACTTATGAGTAAGAATGATGTAAATATACATCATACAGGCGGATTTACAAAACGAAAAAGACAACAGAACCGCTCACCGTGCCCCACTCCACCCCGCGGACTGGCTCATCGCCTTCTTGTCGCCCTCACCCGATCGCCACACCGCCGGTCTCCCCGGTCCGGATCCGGATGCACTCCGCCAGGTCCAGGACAAAGAGCTTCCCGTCGCCCACCTGCCCCGTCCGCGCGCCCTTCACGATGGCGTCCACCGCCGGCTGCACATACTCGTCGTTGACGGCGATTTCGAGCTTCACTTTCCGAAGCAGGTTGCCCGCCTCCTTGTGGCTCCGATAAACCTCGGCGATGCCTTTCTGCCGGCCGCGCCCCAGCACATTCGTCACCGTCACCAGGTGAATGTCCTTCTCCGTCAGGAGGCCCAGCACTTCATCGACCCGGTCAGGCTGGATAATCGCGATAATGTATTTCATGGTTATGCTCCTTGGTTCGTCGTCTTAGTCCAGCAGGGTGTACGCGGATTCACGGTGTTGCGTCAGGTCCAGCCCGATCCGCTCTTCCTGGTCGGAAACCCGCAGTCCGATGAGCTTGTCGACCAGCTTCAACAGAACATACGACACCACCAGGGAATAGAGGGCCGTCACCGCCACCGCCTTGAGCTGGATCCAGAGCTGCACCGGGTTTCCATAAAAGAGCCCGTCCGCCCCGGCGGCATTCACCGATTTCGTGGCCCAGAGCCCAGTGGCCAGGGCGCCCCAGATGCCGCCGATCCCATGCACGCCGAACGCATCCAGCGTGTCGTCATAGCCGAACTTGACCTTGATGACGGACACAAACAGATAGCAGATCAGCGACACGCCCAGCCCGATCCCGAGCGCGCCGCCCACGGTCACGAACCCCGCCGCCGGCGTGATCGCCACCAGCCCCGCCACCACGCCGGTGATCACCCCCAGCACCGTCGGCCGGCCGTTGAAGAACGAATCCAGAACCACCCAGGTCAGGCCCGCCATGGCGGCCGCCACATGCGTCACCACAAAGGCGCTCACGGCCAGCCCGTTGGCGGCGAGCGCGCTGCCGGCGTTGAAGCCGAACCAGCCGAACCAGAGCAGCGCCGCGCCCAGCACGGCAAACGGCAGGTTGTGCGGCGGCGACATGGACTTGTCAGAACCCAGCCGCTTCCCCAGCACCAGCGCACACACCAGCGCCGCGACGCCGGCGTTGATATGCACCACCGTGCCGCCCGCGAAATCGAGCGCCCCCATGTTCCGCAGAAAACCGCCCACGCCCCACACCCAGTGCGCCACGGGATCATAGACCACCGTGGCCCATAGCAGGACAAACACGCAATAGGCGCTGAATTTCATCCGCTCCGCAAACGCCCCGAGAATCAGCGCTGGCGTGATCACGGCAAACATCATCTGGAAAATCATGAACGCCTGGTGCGGAATCGTTCCCGCATAATCCGGATTGGGGTCCAGGCCCACGCCCCTCAACCCGGCCCAGGACAGATTGCCCAGGATCCCCTTCATATCCGGGCCGAACGACAGGCTGTACCCGTACGCCACCCACTGCACGCTGATCAGACAAAGCACCATCAGGCTTTGCATCAGGATCGACAGGACGTTCTTCCGCCGGACCAGCCCTCCATAGAAAAACGCCAATCCCGGCGTCATGAACATGACCAGCGCCGTGCTGATCAATACCCAGGTCGTATCCCCGCTGTTAATCCCATTCATCCCGGTTGCCCTTTCTTTGCGTGTTCAAGTTTCCCGGTCATCGCCGGCCACGCCCATGAAATAGCAACCGCCGTGCCAACCCGCCCACATCGTTAAAACACGCCTGTTTCTTGGATTTTCAGTGAAAATCCCTAAAAAAGGAAACAGCCGTGTAGCGCCCTTTTTGTAGAAGAGCCGATAAGGAACGACATTTTTGTCGTCCCGTTACGGGCGGATCAGCGTCCGCGTGAAGAAGGCGGTGATCTCGTCGCGCGTCAGCGCGGGATCCCAGCCATGGCCGATTCCCGGCAGGACATGAAGCGTGGCGTCCACGCCAGCGGCCTTCAACGCCGCATGAAACTCGACTGTTTCCTCCACCGGCACCAGGGCGT
>CAMDGM010000053.1 GCA_945898015.1 PVC group bacterium
GTTGTATTGGGACACGCCGCACCTTGCAGCGCGAACCCGGGCCATAATTGCACTGAGGAGGGGCACTTGCCTCTCCAAATGCGGGCTTAGAGGAGATTCAACCGACAGCACAACCAAGCTTACAAGTGCCATAACTCAGAGATGCGCCCCGGCGGCGATCAAAAAAAGCAACTTCGACTATCCTGAAACCGAATCTTATGGTAGTTTTTAAGCAGTGAAGGAGTTCTTGACACCAGAAACAGCCGGCGCCTGAGTCGCCGGGGACGAAATGGAGAGCGTGTGAGCAAAGGCAAGACAACGATTATTCAACCCGGAAACCGCATCCTCTTTCAGGGCGATTCGATTACCAACGCCTTCCGCAAGCCGGAGGAAGTTTGCAACGCGTACCAGCTGGGATCGGGATACGCCATGATGGTGGCCGCCCAGATTCTGGCGGCGCAACCGGCGGACGGGTTGAGCTTTTTCAACCGGGGCGTGAGCGGGAATCGGGTGGCGGAACTGCGGAAGCGGTGGCAGGAGGACTGCCTCGAGCTCAAGCCGGACGTGCTGAGCATCCTGATCGGCATCAACGACGGCAGCCCGATTGCGGCCAAGCCGGCGGTGTCCGTGGAGGACTACGAACAGCAGTACCGGGAGCTGCTCCAGGTGACGCGCGAGGCGCTGCCTGCGGTTCGCCTGGTGCTGTGCGAGCCGTTTGTGCTGCCGTGCGGCCCGGTGTTGCCGCGCGCGGCCGACGACGTGATCGCCCGGGGCGATGCCGTGAACCGGCTGGCGGATGATTTTGACGCCGCCGTGGTGCCGCTGCTGGATGTGTTCGCCGAGGCCCAGAAAATGGCGCCGGCCGAGTACTGGGCCTTTGACGGGGTTCACCCCACGGCCCAGGGGCATTGGCTGATCGCGAAGGCCTGGCTCAAGGCGATCGGGCTCTGAGTTTTGAAATAGGAACCCCTTACGCCGTTTTCGGAGATTCACCGGGTCTTTGGGGATGGGACCGTGTATGTTCTGATTTTGCGACCTTTGCCGCGGATCTGTTCCGCCAGGGCACGCCGCAAACCCGCTTTTGGTTTGCCAAGGTCAAGGGGTGGGCGGAGGAGTCCGCGTTGCGCGAGCGGATTCGGCGCATTCAATCAAGGAGCGTGCCATGAGCGGGGCGAAGGCCATTGATTTTAATGTGACCCTGCCGCTCAACGGGCAGTTTGAGGTGATCGTGGTCGGCGGCGGCCCGGCGGGCTGTGCGGCCGCGACGGCGGCGGCCCGCGAGGGCGCCAAAACGCTGTTGATCGAGGCGTCCGGCTGCCTGGGCGGAGCGGGCACCAGCGCCCTGGTTCCGGCCTGGTGTCCGTTTTCGGACAAGACGCAGATCCTTTACCGGGGCCTGGCGGAAAAAGTGTTTGCCGAGACCAAGCGGGGCATGCTGCATGTGAAGGAACCGGCCCTGGACTGGGTGCCGATCGACGTCGAGCGGCTCAAGCGCGTGTATGACGACCTGGTGCTGGGGGCGGGGGCGACGATTCTTTTCCACACCGTCCTGTCGGCGGTCCGGACGGATGGCCGCGGGCGCGTGACGTCCGTGGTGACCTCCAACAAGGCGGGGCTGCAGGCCTGGTCCGCCAAGGTGTTTGTGGATGGCACGGGCGATGCCGATCTGGTGGCGTGGGCAGGGGGCGCCTTTCACAAGGGGGATGCGGACGGGAAGCGGCTCCAGCCGGCGACGCATTGCTTCACGCTGGCCAATGTGGATGACTATGCCTACCGGAATGGTCCGCCGCTTCACGCCAGCCATGCGGACAGCCCGATTTTCAAGATTCTGGCCTCGGGCCAATACCCCCTGATCCCCGATGCGCATTGTTGCAACAGCCTGGTGGGCCCCGGCACGGTGGGATTCAATGCGGGTCATCTCTTCGAGGTGGACAACACCGATCCCGCGAGCGTGTCGGCGGCGCTGGTCCAGGGCCGGAAGATGGCCGTGCAATTCCGGGACGCGCTGGCCGAGTTTGCGCCGGCGGCTTTTGGAAACGCCTTCCTGGTTGCGACGGGCGCGCAGGTGGGCATCCGCGAGACGCGCCGGATTGAGGGCGACTACGAGCTGACGCTGGACGATTACCTGGCGCGCCGGAGCTTTCCCGACGAAATCTGCCGCAATAACTATTTCATCGACGTGCACTGGGGCCGGGACGGGGCGGTGAAAAAGGCCGGGCAACTGGAGGACTGGTCCAAATCCAATTTCCATTATGGGCCGGGCGAATCGCACGGCATTCCGTACCGGTGCCTGGTTCCGAAGTCACTGGCCAATGTGCTGGTGGCGGGCCGCTCGATATCCTGCGACCAGCGGGTGCAGGGCAGCGTGCGGGTGATGCCGGTCTGCCTGTGCATGGGCGAGGCGGCAGGCCTGGCGGCCGCGTTGGCTGCCGGGTCGCCGGCGCCGGATGCGCACCAGGTGGACGTGACCCGGTTGCGACGGCGGCTGAAAGAGGAAGGCGCTTATTTGCCGGACTGAAGATATCCTTTGGCCTTGAGGTTCCGTATCATGCGGTCGGCTACGGGTTCATCGGTCACGTTGAATGCCAGGCCGGTGACCTGTTCGTAGGCCTGGATGTAGCGCTTGGCGGCTTCGACGCGGACGTCGTCTGTCAGCGCCGGGGGCGTGCCATCGCCCCGGAACCCCTGGGCGGCGAGCCATTCGCGCACGTATTCCTTGTCCAGTTTGCGCTGATCCTGACCCGCCTTGAAGAGCGATTCGTAGGAGTCCGCGAACCAATAGCGCGAGGAGTCGGGTGTGTGGATTTCATCCGAGACGGTGAGGATGCCGTCCCGCAGTCCGATTTCGTATTTGGTGTCCACCAGGATGAGGCCGCGGGTGGCGGCGAATTCCTGGCCGCGTTTGAACAGGCTGAAGCACATCGCGGCGGCGGCATCAAACAGGTCGCCGGCGATGAGCCCCTCCCGGATCGCCTCGTCGCGCGAGATGTTCCGGTCGTGCTCTTCATGCTTGGTGGTGGGCGTGAGGATGGGCCGGTCGAGCTTCTGGTCCTTGCGCAGGCCGTTGGGCAGGGGGTTGCCGCAGAGGTTGCGCACGCCTTTTTCATAATTGAACCAGGCGGAGGTTTTGGTCACGCCCGTGATGTAGCCGCGGACGATGAACTCGAGCGGGAGTTGGGCGCACTCCTTGACGACCATGACATTGGGGTCGGGGAGGTCGATCACGTGGTTGGGCGCGACGTCGCGGGTTTTGTCGAACCAGAAGGCCGCGATCTGGTTGAGCACCTGGCCCTTGAAGGGGATGGTGCCGAGCACGCAGTCAAAGGCGGAAATGCGGTCGGTGGTCACCAGGATGCGCCGGTCACCGAGGGTATAGCTGTCGCGCACCTTGCCCTGGTGGCGGTTGCCGGGCAGGGGCAGGCGCGTGTTGTCGAGTGTGCGGGAAAGTTCGGCTTGGAAGCGGGATTCGGGGATCATGGGGTCCTTTCGGGTTAAGCCAGGGTGGTCCGTTGTTTTTTCGATTTGAGCGCCACGACGTGGGGGTACAGGAAGCGCCCGGGGCAGACGCTGGCGCCGATGTCCCGGTGGCCGTAGACGCGCCGCGCGGGGATGTCGAAATGGCCGCGGAGCAGGTCGACGACGGTGGCGAGGGTGTCCACCTGGCGGTCACTGGGCTTCTGTTTTTCGAAATTACCCAGGAGCATAACGCCGATGTTGCCCTCGTTTTCGCCGGAGACGTGGGCGCCTTCGTAGGAGAGCGACCGGCCTTCCCAGACGCGTCCGGCGTAGTCCACGACGAAGTGGTAGCCGATGTCGCCATACCGGATGCGCGTGTGGGCATCCAGCACGCTGTTCAGGTCGTCGATGACGTTGCCCCGGGCCGTGTCGCGCAGGATCAGGGCGCCGGAGTGGTGGACGGTGATGCGGCTGAACGAGGCGGCGATTTTGAGCTTGGCGGACTGGGCCCGGTAGTCGGCCCAGGCGGAGCGCCGGCTGAGCGGGACCACGGTGGACAGGAAGGTGAGGCTCAGGTCGTTGAGGCGGCGGGACGCGAAGAGGGATCGGGGCGCGGCCAGGAAGGCGGGAACGCCCAGGAGGAGACCCTGGAGGAAGCGCCGGCGGCTGAGATGGGAAGGCGTGTGGTCGGCCATGGTGGAGGAGGGGCGGTTAGGGGGGTTCGGGATCCGTGAAAAGGACTTGTGGGCGGTGGGACCAGCCCCGTCTGGCGGCCAGGGAGTCGAGCCTGTTTTCACAGCGTGTGCGGAGTTCCCGCCGGAGCGGGGCGATGCGGGCGCGCGGCGCGCCGGACCCCAGCAGGAGCCGGGTGGCGGCATTAGTCCGGCGCAGTCCGAGCAGGCCGGCGCCGGAGGCGCTGTCCCAGAGGCCGGCCATGGCGCCAAGGATGACGTCAAGGCCCAGGAACAGGGCCAGCTCAAGGTGATCCGAATCCCGGAGCAGCAACCGGTGCAGGTCGAGGGTCCAGACCGGGCCGGTGGTTGCGGCCAGCCAGTGGGAGGGGGAAACGAGACCGGAGCCCAGGACCAGGACGCGGCGGGCCGCTTCGGGGCGGCCGAGAGAGCCGAGCGCCCGGGCGGTCAGGCGGGATAAATCGCCCGGTCCGGCGGGCGGGCGGGGTTGTTCCGCAGCATGCCAGGCGACGCCGGCGGCCAGCTCCCGGAGTTCGTGGGTGTCCAGCTCCCCCGCGGAGGCGCAGAGGGAGAGAACTTCCTCAGCGAGCGTCTCGCGGGCGCTCGTCCGGCTTGGCGGGCGGGTGGTTGTGGTGGTTTCCCAGATCATCCTTGGCATCCTTGGGGACGAGGGCTTTGATGGCGGCCAGAAATTGGCCTACATCCGTGAATTGGCGGTACACAGAGGCAAACCGGACATAGGCGACTTCATCCAGATCCTTCAGCTTGTCCATGACCTTGCGGCCGATGACCGTGCTGGGAACCTCCCGTTCGAATTCGCTTTCGAGCTCCGTAATGATGGTATCCACGAGGTTTTCAATCTGCTCCAGGCTCACCGGCCGTTTTTCGCAGGCCCGCCGGATCCCGTTGCCGAGCTTGACGCGATCCAGGTCCTCGTGGCGGCTGTCCTGCTTGATCACCCGGAGCCGGGGCTTGACAACCTCTTCGTAGGTCGTGAATCGATGGCCGCATTTGACGCATTCCCGGCGGCGCCGGATGACGTCACCGCTTTTGGCGGTACGGCTGTCGATGACCTTGTCCTCGAGGAACGCGCAACGCGGACAACGCATGATTCGAAGCCTCCCATCCTTAAAACTTCAAAGTAGCCCATGCGCCATGCCCCGTCAACCAGAATAGGACTCGCCCATCCAGAAAAATATTGCGAAACGAATTGACGGCCATCGGCTCTGTTCTCATAATAATAAGAATAAACGGTTTTTAGAAAGCGCGAATCTCCGGAAGGGCGGAGGCAAGGAAAAGGTGTTGGCCATGACTCAGCGTGAAGAAATTCCGTCTCCCGTAAAAAAAGGGTTTGCGTATATTGCCTTCTGGCAGTTTTTGTCTTTCATGCTGTTGATCGGGTTGATTTGGCTCAACGAACTGATCAATTTGACCGCCCTGATCTGGGGTGAAGACATGAACGCGCAGCCCAATATCTTCCGTGGGTTCCTGCTGACGTCCGGGGTCCTGCTGACGGCGATCATTACGGTGGGACATACGTATGAGCAGCAGAAGCGGGTGATTCAGGGCATGATGACGGTGTGCTCCTATTGCAAGCGCGTGCGGCTGGCGCATGAAGCCTGGGAAAAGATCGAGGAATATGTGGCCCGCAATTCAGCCGTGACTTTCACGCATGGCGTCTGTCCCGAGTGTTTTGAAAAACACGCCGGCATGATCAAGCCCCGATCGACTCCGCCCCCGCCTCGGCAGGATGGGTAGGCCGGGTTTTCCGGAGAGTGTCCGGATCAGAGCCCCTGCTTCAACTCCCGGATAAAAGAGGCGACTTTCTGAGGCAAGTCCGGTTTTCCCGCGTGTTCTTCCACGATTTTCATCAGGGCGCTGCCGACCACCAGGCCGTCGGCCATCGGCGCGAGCGCGCGCACATCGTCCGCTGTGCGGATTCCAAAACCCAGACAAATGGGCAGCCTGCCGCTTGCCCGTCGCACAGATTCCACTTCCCCGCGGATGGCGGCGGGATCCAGGGCGTGGGCGCCGGCGCCTGTGACGCCGGTGCGGGTGATGACGTACAGGAACCCGCCGGCACCCTGGGCGATCAACCGCATGCGCCCGGGCGGCGTGGTGGGCGCAATCAGGCGGATGAGAGGCATGTTGACGGCGGCCAAGGCGGGCGCGAACTCCTCCGCCTCTTCCGGCGGCAGATCCACCACCAGGAATCCGTCGGCTCCCGCCGATGCCGCATCCTTCGCCAGGCGGTCCAATCCATAGCTGAGCAATG
The DNA here is from genome assembly GCA_945898015.1 of PVC group bacterium. Classification (GTDB taxonomy): domain Bacteria; phylum Verrucomicrobiota; class Kiritimatiellia; order CAIKKV01; family CAIKKV01; genus CAIKKV01. The sequence goes on from CAMDGM010000053.1 coordinate 6,403, forward strand.
GATTGTAATAGCTGAAGAGGATGATCGGCGTCTCCGTGTGCCGGCGCAGTTCCCGGACCAGCTTGAGGACGCGGGCCACGGTCATGCCGGACTTGAGCGCGCGCAGGGCGGCGGCCTGGATCACGGGGCCGTCCGAGGTGGGGTCCGAAAACGGGATGCCCAGCTCCAGCACATCGAGGCCGGCGTCGCAGGCGGCGCGCAGAAGGGTGAGGCTCGTGTCGAAATCGGGATCGCCCGCCGTGATGTAGCCCACGAGCGCCTTGTGTCCGGCGGCCTTGAGTGTCGCGAAGGTGGTGTCCAGGCGGGTGGTCATGAGCGGGCCTCCCCGAAACGGGCGATGGCCCGCATGGCGTGATCGAGATCCTTGTCGCCCCGGCCGGAGAGGCAGACGCAAATGGACTGGCCGGGCGGGCGCTGACGGGCTTCCACGAGCGCGGCGGCCAGGGCGTGGGAGCTTTCCAGCGCCGGGATGATGCCCTCCAGCCGGGCGAGTTTCTGGAACGCGGCCAGCGCCGTCCGGTCGTCGATCGCCGTGTAGCGCACGCGGCCCAGATCCTTCAGCAGGGAATGCTCGGGGCCCACGCCGGGATAATCGAGGCCGGCGGAAACGGAATGAGCCTCGCTCACCTGGCCGTCCGCGTCCTGAAGCAGGTACGATTTGGCGCCGTGGAGGACGCCCACCCGGCCCTTGCAGAGGGTGGCGGCATGGCGGGGCGTGTCGATGCCGTCGCCGGCGGCTTCCACGCCGAGCATCGCCACGGACGCCTCGTCCAGGAATGGGTAGAACAGGCCCATGGCGTTGCTGCCGCCGCCCACGCAGGCGACGAGCAGGTCGGGCAGCTGGCCGGTTTGCTCCAAAATCTGGGCGCGGGTTTCGTCGCCGATGATCCGCTGGAAATCCCGGACGAGGACCGGGTAGGGGTGGGGGCCGGCGACGGTTCCGATCACGTAGAAGGTGTCCTGCACCTCCCCAATCCAGGCGCGCATGGCCTCGTTCATGGCGTCCTTGAGCGTGGCGGTGCCGGCGGTGACGGACACCACCTCGGCGCCGAGCAGGCGCATGCGCAGGACATTGGGGGCCTGGCGCTGGATGTCCTCGGCGCCCATGTAGATTTTGCAGGCCATGCCGAAGCGGGCGGCCACGGTGGCCGTGGCCACGCCGTGCTGGCCGGCGCCGGTTTCCGCAATGAGGCGGGTTTTCCCCATGCGCCGGGCGAGGAGCCCCTGGCCGACGGTGTTGTTGATCTTGTGCGCGCCGGAGTGGGCGAGGTCTTCCCGTTTCAGGTACAGGCGCGCGCCGCCCGTGTCGGCGGTCAGGCGGGCGGCGAAGTCGAGGGGGGTGGGCCGGCCCACGTAGTTCTTGAGCAGGGCGCGGAACTCGGCCAGGAAGGCGGGGTCGGCCATGGCCTCGCGCCGGGCTTGGTCCAGCTCGATCAGGGCGGGCATGAGCGTTTCGCCCACATAGCGTCCGCCGTAGGGGCCGAAGTGGCCGCGGTCGTCAGGGTAGCTTTTTCCGGATGAGGCGGGCGTCATGGTGGTTCCTCAGGAGGCGCCGGATTTTTTCGGCGGCAGGCGGTCCGGCATGGCTTTGCGGTAGCGGCTGTGCAATTCGAGCAGCAGGGCTTCAGTGGTCGGCCAGTCGATGCAGGCGTCGGTGATGGAGACGCCGTACTTCAGCTTGGCGGGATCGTCGGCCATGGGCTGGCTGCCCCACTCGAGGTTGCTTTCCAGCATGACGCCGACGATGGACCGGTTGCCGGCCTCGATCTGCGCCGTGACATTGGCGAGCACCTCGGCTTCCTTGCCCGGATCCTTGTTGGAGTTGCCGTGGCTGCAATCCACGATCATCCGCACCGGCAGGCCGGCGGCCGCCAAAGCTTTTTCGCAGGCCAGGATGGCCTCGGGGTCGTAGTTGGGCTTGACGCCGCCGCGCAGGACGATGTGCGGGTAGGGATTCCCGGTGGCGCCGAAGACGGCGGGCCGGCCCAGTTCGGTGATGCCGAAAAAATGGTGGGGCTGCAGGGCCGCCTTGATGGCGTTGATGGCGGGTGAAAAGCTGCCGTCCAGTCCGTTCTTGAAGCCGACCGGCATGGACAGTCCGCTCGACAGCTCCCGGTGCGTTTGCGATTCGGAGGTGCGCGCGCCGATGGCGGTCCAGGCGATCAGGTCGGCCAGGTATTGCGGCGTAATGGGGTCGAGCGCCTCGTTGGCCGCCGGCAACCCCATTTCCGCGAGGGTGAGCAGGAAGCGCCGCGCGCGCCGCAGCCCTTCGTCCATGCGGAAGGTGTCGTCCATGAAGGGGTCGTTGATGAACCCCTTCCAGCCCACGGTGGTGCGGGGCTTTTCGAAGTAGACCCGCATGATGACGACCACCGAGTCCCGGATCTTTTGCGACAGCGCGTGAAGCCGGTTGGCGTATTCCGTGGCGGCATCGAGGTCGTGAATCGAGCAGGGTCCGACGATGGCCAGAAGCCGGGGGTCTTCGCGGTCGAGAATCCGCTCGACGGCTTCGCGCGCCTCGGACACTGTCCGGCGGGTGGCGGCGGTCTGCGGAAACTGCTGGCGGATTTCGCGCGGCGTGGGGAGCAGCGTGATGGACTGGATGTTGACGTTGTTCAGCGATTGTCCGGGCATGGCCGCTTTCCTTTCGGGCCGGTGGATCCAAAGACGGGCGCCACGGGCCAGGTGATGCCGATTCGCCGCACATTCTCCACTAAGCGGCGGGATTTTTCCAGACTCTTTCGTCCGGGCGAATTTTCGACGCCGGAACTCAGGTCCACGGCCGAAGGCCGGGCCGCGAGAATGGCGAGGGTGACGTTTTCGGGCGTCAGGCCGCCCGCGAGGGCAAACGGGCGAACTCCGGCGAGCGGCGCGGCGTCGGCCCAGTCCCAGGCGGCCGCATTCCCGCCTGGCAGGGGCCCCTTGCCACATTCCACGAGAATGCCGCATTCTGAGGGCAGGGTGCGGGCCTCGCCCAGCAAGGCGGCGCCGCTGGTTTTGAGAACCTTGACCACTCGCAAGCCGTGTCCGAGGAGGAAGGCGAGGGTGGCGGCGTCCTCCCGGCCATGCAGCTGCACGATGCGGAGGCCGGCGGCGTCGGCGGTTTGCGCGACGGTGTCGGCGGGGCTGTCGGCAAAAACGCCGATCACGGGAAACCCGGGCGGCAGGGCGCGGACGATCTCCCGCGCCTGGGCGGGGTTGACGTGGCGGGGGCTGGCGGCATGGAAGACGATGCCGATGGCATCCGCGCCCGCCTCAACGCAGGCGATGGCGTCGTCGGGGCGGGTCAGGCCGCAGAGCTTGATTTCGAGTGACGCGCTCATGGGGCCTCCTTGGTGCCCCGCAGGCGGCGAAGCGCGGTGGCCGGGTCGGGGGCGCGTGTCAGCGATTCGCCCACCAGGAAGCGGGAGAGGCCGGCCGCGAGCTGGCGGTCGATGTCCGCGCGGGAGGAGACCCCGCTGAGGGAGATGACGATCCGGCCCGGCGCGGCCGGGGGCGCGAGGCGGGCGGCGCGGTCGGGATCCATCTCGAACGTCTGCAGGTCCCGGGTGTTGATGCCGATCAGGGTGGCGCCGAGTTGGCAGGCGCGGTCCACCTCGGCAGCGGTGGCCGCTTCGACCAGCGCGTTGAGTTCGAGTTCGGCGGCCAGGGCGTGAAGGCGGGCCAGGTCGGCCTCCGAAAGGATGCGCGCAATGAGCAGGACGGCATCGGCGCCCATGGCCGCGCTTTCGTAGAGCTGGTAGTCGCAGAAGAGGAAATCCTTGCGCAGCACGGGCAGGCGGCAGGCGGCGCGGGCGGCGGCCAGATCGGCGGGCGAACCTTTGAAAAAGTGCGGTTCGGTCAGCACCGACAGGCAGGCCGCGCCGCCGGCCTCGTAGGCGCGGGCCAGGGCGGCGGGATCGAGGTCCGGCGCCAGGTCGCCTTTGGAGGGGGAGGCGCGCTTGATTTCGGCGATGATGCCGACGGGACCTGCGTTCTGGAGCCGGGCGGCGAAGGGCCGTCGATCCGCGCGGGCCGCCTCGGCGCGGGATCGCAGTCCCGCGAGCGGGACGCGGGCCATGGCGTCGGCCACATCGCGGCGGCGCTGGTCCACCAGTTTGGAAAGAAAGTCCGTCATGGCTTTTCAAGCCGGGTGATTTGCCGGCGCAGGTGGTTGACGATGTCGTGGATGCGCAGGTCTTCGATCTCGGTCGGCGGCGGGTCTTGAGGCATCCCAAGGGAGGCGGGGCCGCACACATGGACGAGGCAGGGGACGTATTCCGCCGGCCCGTTCTTGGAGGGAAAATAATTTCCGAACTGGACGCCGGAGGTGTGGTCGCCGTAGAGGATGACCAGCGTTCCGGCGGGCAGCGATTCCACATAGGTTTGGATGTTGTGGTCCAGCGCGCGCATGCTGTTGAAATAGTTTTGCTGCCATTGGCGGCTGGCGGGGAATATTTCCTTTTCCGGGTCCGTGATCAGGTCGAACGGGCCATGGCTGTCCAGCGTGATGATAAAATGGAATTCCCGGCCCCGGGCGGCCCGTATCTTTTCGCTGGAGAGCCGGAAGAGCGCCTGGTCCCGGACGCCCCAGTAACTGCTGGCCGGTGTGGCGGACTGGTACAATTCCTCCTTGAAGAGCGTCTCGGAAAACCCCATTCGCTCGAAGTTGGAACGGCGGTTGAAAAACGAGCCGTTATTGCCATGCCAGGCCACGGTGTGATAGCCGTGTTGTTCGAGGAACCGGGGCAGGCTGTTGGAGTAAGAGAGGCCGGGGATCATGTAGCTGATCAGGCGCGAACTGTGGGTGCCGCCGGACAAGAGGGCAAAATCCATATCCGCTGTGCAGACGTCATGGTAGGAGCGCAGCTTGAAAAAACGGCTATTTCGTGAGAGCCGGTTCAGGTAGGGGGTCACCTCCCGGCCGTCGAGCTGGTAATCGATCATGCTGTAATCCACGCTTTCCAGCTGAAGGATCGCCAGCTTGTCCCCCGCCGGCCACGGCGGCTCCGTGGCGCCCAGCCGGTCCGGGGAGAGGGTCTGCAGGCGGCTTAATTCCTGGGATAGCTCCCGGGTGTCCGGGGCGAGGAGGGCGTCGGCCACCCAGGCGGTCAGGTAGCCATAGGCATAGACGCTGCGCGTGACGGTGGTGGCGCGGAGGTTGGCGAATTTGAACGAGGAGAGCTGCATCAGCGCCAGGAAAAGAAGAAAAAGAGCGAGACAGACGAGGAAACCCCGCCGCCGAAACGCGGCTGGCTGAGGCGGTAATTTGAAAATCCAGCACAGTTTGAAAAGCAGCGAGCCCAGCAGCAGGAGCCAGACAAACAGCGGGATGATCTGGACGGCAAAGCCGAGCACGCTCACTCCTTCACGGAGGGTGTGGATCGCGTAATAGGCCGACAACGCCTTGTGGAAGTACAGGTTGTAGGACACGATGACCGCGGACAACAGGCAGTCCAGCACGGCCAGGACAGACAGCCAGAAGCGGTTGAAGAGGCTCACCACGGCGGCGGCGGCCACCAGGTTGAAGGCAAACCGGACAGTCTGGAAAACGACCGGATGCTTGGTGAGGGGGTGGGCCGTAAAGGAGGAGGCCTGGAGGATGAAGTTTTCGAATGCCCAGAACAGGATCAGGCCCGCGACAAAATAGACGCGGCGGCGGTGGCCCAGAATGGTTTGAAGGAAGTCGCTCATAAAGCTCTCAACGATCAACGTTTCTTTATATAGAAACAACGCGACAAAGTCAAAAACATTTTACTGGACGATGGGCGTCAGTACAGGAACCCGAACATCTGGAGAGGGGTGCGGATCTAGCCGATCGGCAACCTTATGGCCGGCGGGTGAAGGCAATAAGGGCATCGAGTTTGGCCCGGGCGGCGCCGGAATCGATGGAGGTCGCCGCCGCGGAGAGGCCGGCTTGCAGATCCGACGCGATGCCGGCGGCGACGAGCGCGGCGGCGGTATTGAGGAGCACGACATTTCGACAGGGGCCGGGCTTCCCTTTTAGAACATCGGAAAGGATGGCCGCATTAAGGGTGGCATCGCCCCCCCGAAGGTCGGCGGGATCGGCCCGTTCTCCGAAAAAGCGCTCGGGCGCGAGGTCGTAGGTCTTGATGGCGCCGTCGCGCAGTTCGGAAACGCGGGTGGCATCGCAGATGCTGATCTCGTCGAGTCCGTCATGCCCGTGAACCACAAAGGCGCGGCGGGTACCGAGCTTAAGCAGCACCTGGGCGAACATTTCGGTGAGGGATGGAGCGAAGACGCCGAGGAGCTGGGCGGACGCGCCGGCGGGATTGGTCAGGGGCCCCAGCATGTTGAAGAGGGTGCGGATACCCAGCTGCTTGCGGGCGGGCATAGCGTGTTTCATGGCGCCGTGGTAGAGGGGCGCAAACAGGAACGCGATGCCGATTTCGTTCAGGGCCTGTTCCATGGCCTCGGGATGTACCTGGAGATTCATTCCGAGCGCCTCGAGCACGTCGGCGCTGCCGCAGGCGCTGGAGACGGAGCGATTGCCGTGTTTCGCCACCGTGGCCCCGGCACCGGCCGCGACAAAGGCGGTGGTGGTGGAGATGTTGAAGGTGTTGGAGCCGTCGCCGCCGGTTCCGCAGGTGTCCACCACCGACCCGGCCAAGGCCTGGACGCGGACCGCCTTGCGGCGCATGGCGCGGGCCGCGCCGGCCACCTCGTCGATGGTTTCGCCCTTGGCCGCGAGCGCGGCCAGGAAGGCGCCGATCTGGGCCTCGGTCCAGGCGCCGTCGAGAATGGCGTCCATGGATTCGGCGGCTTCCGTTTCGGAGAGATTGCGCCGCTTGATGAGGGCGCTGAGAATGTCCTTGAAGACGACGCTCATGGGCGGGCTCCTTACAGGCGGGCCATTTTCAGGAAATTGCGAAGCAGGCGTTTGCCGATGGGCGTCATGATGGATTCCGGGTGGAACTGGATGCCCTCGGTCGGGTGGGTCTTGTGGCGGACGCCCATGATCTCGCCATCCTCCGAGGTGGCGGTGATGACGAGATCGGCCGGGAAGTTCTCCCGACTGATCACGAGCGAGTGATAGCGCATGGCCTTGAAGGGGCGGTCGCCGAGTCCGGCGAAGACGCCCTGCCCGTCGGCCGTGATGTCGGAGGTCTTGCCGTGCATGAGCCGCTGGGCGTTGATGATGCGGCCGCCGAAGACCTGGCCGATGGCCTGGTGGCCGAGGCAGACGCCGAGGACAGGAATGCGGCCGGAGAAGAGGCGGATGGCCTCGCAGGAGAGGCCGGCGGATTCGGGGCGGCCGGGTCCGGGGGAGATGACGAGGGCCTGGGGCGCGAGCGCCTCGAGCTGGGTCAGCGTGAGCGCGTCGTTGCGGTGGACCACGACGTCGGAGGTCATCTCGCGCAGGTACTGGACGAGGTTGTAGGTGAAGGAGTCGTAGTTGTCGAGCACGAGGATCATGGCCGGCCTCCGGAAGACGCGAGGAGTTCCAGCGCGCGCATGACGGCGCGGGCCTTGTTGACGGTTTCGAGACGTTCGGTTTCGGGTACGGAATCGGCTACGATCCCGGCGCCGGCGCGGATGGTGAGGCGGCCCGACTCAATACACGCGGTGCGGATGCAGATGGCGAAGTCCATGCCGCCGTCGAAGCCGATGTAGCCGACGGCGCCGCCGTAGGCGCCGCGCGGGGTCGTTTCGAGTTCGGCGATGAGCTCCATGGCGCGGACCTTGGGGGCGCCCGAGAGGGTGCCGGCCGGGAAGGAGGCGCGGAGCAGGTCGAAGGCGTCCTTGCCGGGCTCGAGTTCGGCGACGATGTTGGAGACGAGGTGCATGACGTGGGAGTAGCGTTCGACGACCATGAGGTCGTTGACCTGCACGGTGCCGGGGAGCGCCACGCGGCCGAGCTCATTGCGGCCGAGGTCCACGAGCATGAGGTGCTCGGCGCGCTCCTTTTCATCCTGGAGCAGGCTGTTGGCGAGGTCGCGATCCTCCTGCTCGCTGGCGCCGCGGGGGCGGGTGCCGGCGATGGGGCGGAGCGTGGCGGTGCGGTGTTCGAGGCGGACCATGGTTTCGGGCGAGGAACCGGCGAGCACGAGACCGCCGAGGCGGAGGAAGTACATGTAGGGGGAGGGGTTCACGAAGCGCTGGGCGCGGTAGAGGCCGAGCAGGTCGGCCGGCGGTTCGCCGACGAACTCCTGGGAGATGACGGTCTGGATGACATCGCCCTGGTAGATGTGGTCCTTGATGGTGCCCACCATGGCGCGGAAGGTGTCGGGTGCGATCACGGCCTCGGGCGGGCGGGGCGGGCGGGCCGGGTGGGCGGGCCGGGCGGGGGCCGGGGCCTCAAGGGTGTCGATGAGCTCGCGGACGCGGCGGCGGGCCTCGTCGTGGGAAACGTCGGGTTCCTTGCCGGGCTCGAGGAAGGCGAGGACCATGACGGTGAGGGTGTGCTGGATGTTGTCGAACACGAGGAGGGCGTCCGGCATCATGAAATCGGCGAGGGGCTTCTCGGCGGGCAGGCGGTTGGGGACGCGGGGCTCGAAGAAGTGGACGGCCTCATAGGCGAGTGTGCCGACGAGCCCGCCGCAGAAGCGGGGGCGGCCGGGCAGGTCGGCGAGGCGGTAGCCGGCCATGAGGGTGCGCAGGACGGCGAGCGGGTCGCCGTGGTGGGGGCGGCGGTCCTCGCGCATGCCTTCGCGGATGACGACCTCGTCGCGGAAGACGGAGACGCGGAGGCGGGCGGAGAGTCCGATGACGCTGAAGCGGCCCCAGCGCTCGCCGCCCTCGACGGATTCGAGGAGGAAGAAGGCGTCGGAGCGGTCCATGAAGCGGGCGAGGACGGAGACGGGGGTGTCGAAATCGGCGAGGATGCGGGCGCCGACGGGGATGACATTGGCGGACTTCGCGGCGGCGCGGAAGGCCTCCGGATTTGGAAAGGTATCGAGCAGCATGGGTAACTCCTGATCAAGCCTGACGCGATGCACTGTTTCTTTATATAGAAACACCCCGGGAAAGTCAAAAAGTTTTTGAATGTTTTTTGCCGCTTCCGGGTTTGGGATGGGGGATTTTTCATGTGCTTGCCTCCTCGTGTGACTGAAATCTGGGATCTCAAATCCGAAATGCCTATACAGCCTCGCGCCTCATGAAGAGAAACTACGAAACACACGAAAAAGAAGAAGGCGGTCTTTGCTGCGTAGCACGAACTGGGTGAGCCGCCTGGCGCCGGCGGTCCCCGCCGGTATCTGCGGGAGAATCCGCGTCACAACAGCCTGGCCTCCCATGAGATTGACGACCTGACGCGTAAATACGGGATGAAGATTTTTCAGTCCTATCTGGAAAACAATACGCCGGCGGCCGGCCGCCTGTTCTGGGCCTACGGGCCGGATTCGGGCGACATTACCGGATAAACTTCCGTGTCCCCGAGATCAGCCGTTACTGAAATGCCTAGAATGTGGGAACAATGACATAGGACGGGTGCCTCTTCAATGAAGATTCTGCCGCCGCCAGCCCACGTCCGGCAGTGATTGGCCCGGGCGCAACGCGCTCAGAAAACGCTCGCACGGGACGCAAAGAACACCGTCCCGGAGGAGTTGCTCGTGTCCACGATAGAGCAACACGGTCCGCGCCTCGGGGTAATCGGTGGCGAACGCCTTCAGCGCCTGCAAATCGTGGCCGGCGAGCTTGGCTGCATTTTTGACTTCGATGGCTACCAGTTCGTTCTCGCCGTAGACGATAAAATCGACTTCTGCGCCGGCACGCGTACGCCAGAAATGCAGCGTGTGGCGTTGCCCGGCGTAGTCGTTCCAAGCGGTCAGATGCTGGAAAACGAGACCTTCCAACGCGGCGCCGTCAATTTCCTCCGGACGGTCGAGAGGCCCCTTGGGGCGAACGGCCCGGAAGACCCCCGCATCGAAAAAGTAGAACTTGGAGTGCCCGACCAGTTGTCGTTTGGCGCGCTTGGCGAAGACCGGCAGTCGCACGGCGACCAAGAGATCCTCCAGGATCGAGACGAACCCTTCCACGGTGGAGCGGCTCACCGCGCATTCGCGCGCCACCTCGGCCACGCTGAGTAGCGCGGCATGCGAGAAACTGATGGCTTCGAGGAAACGGGCGAAACTCCCCATGTTCCGGACCAAGCCTTCCATCTGCACCTCTTCGCGGACGTAGAGCGCCAGATAAGCCCGCAGCACAGCCTCACGATCCTCGGCCGCCAGTACAAGCGGCAACAACCCGACTCGAAGCGCATCCTCGAGCGAAAAGGAGTTGCCCAGTTCCGCCGCCATGAATGGATGGCAGGTGGTTAGCAATGCCCGTCCCGCCAGCATGTCCACGCCCGCCCGCTTCAGTTTGCGTGAACTGGACCCGGTGAGGGCGAAGCGTAGCCCGGGATTAGCCTCGATGAGTTGATGCACGACGCTTAGCAGGGCGGGCACTCGCTGGATTTCGTCGAGCACGAAGGTGTGGCGATCCGCATTGCCCGCCACAAGGTCGCGCAACCGATCCGGGCTCGCAGCGAAACGCTGGCAGATATCCGGCGACAGCAAGTCAATGAAAAGGGCTTCGGGCATCTGCATGCGAAGCCAAGTCGATTTGCCAGTGCCGCGCGGCCCGAAAAGGAAAAAACTTCTTTCTGGACAGGACAAAAGTCGGGTCTTTGTTTGCATAAAAAAAGAATAGCATGGGTATCTCGACGAGTAAACGAAAAAATGACGGCAGTTCCGTCATAAATGCAGGTAAAATGACGGCAGTGCCGTCGTTATTGCCGACGTGTGAAGGCGCCGACCCCGCCCCCACCGGTTCCGCAGGTGTCGGTGCCCTTGAAACCGAAGCCGGGTAAGAAGGGGCCGGTTGGCGGGAGCGTCCTGCAGCCTCATCGCGGCGGGCGCGCCCGAGGCGCCGGCCGCCGGTGCTTCTTTCGGGCGGCCTGCTGCTCCAGCGCCGCGAAGGCGCGTGAGAGGCGGTCGTATTGAAAGCGCAGGAGGCGGATGTCGTCCAGGATCACCTGCTTGACTTTCCGGGCATAGGCGGGGTTTGTTTTGCGGGATTCGTAGTCCCATTCCAGTTTGCGGGTCAACTGGCGGACCTGACCCCGGGCCTGGCGGAGCGCGTCCTTGAGCCGGCGGGTCATGTGGAGCAGGGTGGACACGGCGGTGTTTTCGCCCACGCCGATCTCATCGTTTTCGCATTGGTCGAGCACGTTTTTCAAGGCGTCGACATCGAGGGCGCGCCAGGCGGATTGGGCTTCGTCCCACAGGTGCTTGCGGGCGTCGTTCATGTGCCCGTGGTGATCGGGATGCAGCTTGCGGACGATGGCGCGGTAGAGCTCGCGGGCGGTTTTGAGATCGGCTTCCGGTTTTTTGGGCGCGTGTTTCCGGCGGCCGCCCAGGAAGGAGCCGAGCAGCTCTTCCAGCTCGTCCAGATCCTCGTCGTTGAAGGCGTCGGGTTTGGGGTCGTGCAATTTCGGCTTTTTTTTCCGCGCCCGCTCGGCCTCCCGGCGGGCCTCTTCCTCGCGCCGGCGGTCTTCCTCCTCGGCGGCGGCGGGGTTGTCGCGCCGCCAGAGGTATTCGAGGTAGGCGTCGAGTTCGGAAAGGCCGAGGCGGAAGGCGAGGGCGCTGATTTCCCGGGCCAGGATTTGTTTTTCGCGCAAGTCGGCCTGGAGCCGGCGGAGCTGGGCGAACTGGTCGCCGAAGGCGCGCTGGCACCAGGTGGAGAAGCCGGGGAGGTCGTGTTCGCGGTAGCGGGTGAGTTGTTCCGTGACCTTGGCGAGCGAGCGTTCCGTCTTGCGATAGGCCAGCAGGGCCTGCTGGCGGATCCGGCGGGTGTCGAGCGCGATGAGGGCGCCGGGGGTGGCGGAGGCGGCCGGGGGTCGTTTGGCGCTGGCGCGGGGTTGTTTCACCCCTCATTCATGGCATACCGGCGGCGGGCTCACAAGTTTTATTCATGCCGGCTGCCGTAAAAAGCCCGACTGTAGGGTTTGCGCCCGGGGTTGTGTAGCGCCGCACTGAGTGCGGCGGAGACCGGCTAATTAAATGGAGGGCGGCGCGCCTGCCCTGAGTTTGCCGAAGGGCCGTCGCCGCCGCCGCATAGCGGCTGTCCGGCGGGTGGTTGAGCGGCTTGCGGCGTTTCGGGCGCAAATGGCCGGCCGCTTTCGGGCGGATCCGCCTTCCCGCTGGAGGCGTCGGGGCACGAGCCCACGCCGCCTCGCCGTCAGGCGGCTGCGCCTCGAAATCGTCGCGTCCCTTTTCGCCTGATCGAAACGCCGCAAGCCTGAACGCCATCGCGCGCCCGGCCCCCTCGCGGGGAGCCTCGGGCGTCGC
>CAMDGM010000054.1 GCA_945898015.1 PVC group bacterium
GTTTGTGGATGAATGACGGGTAAAAAGACAATGTAATGGCCGCGCATAGGTTCGAAAATGAAATTGACGATCTTTGCGCGTTAACCCACCAGACCCATTTCCTTCCGGGTCAATTATTTCACAGCTTCGTAGCGCCCGCCCTACAAAAACACAGCGTCCCGCAGGTTGGCCTGCGGAAACTGCTCATCCGAAAACCCCTCAATCCAGCCGGCTGGATTTGGTTGTAACACGTTGCGCGGCAATTGATTAACTTATGTTTAATTTGGAGTCGTGGTAGCCCTTTTGTAAACCTAGAGGAGATCGACGTTCTCTTTCCCGCCACCTCTCCGGATTTCTCCCGGACCCTGATCCTGGCCCCTACCCGTCAGGCCGGCCGTCGGAGTGTACGTCCATATCACTTCTCCGGTGCCGACGGGATTTTAATCCCGTCGCTACATCAAATCGGGCTCATTTTGCGGGAACCGAAATCGCGCGCCAGCCCTGAGCCGAGTCGAAGGGCCGCCCAAGCGTGCTCGGCAGAGCCGCGGGCGCGCGAGGTGAACCGGGAGGAGCCGTTTCGATTAGCGGAAACCGGACGTGGTGATTCCGAGCCTCAGCCCGGTGACGGCGAGGCGGCGTGGACTCGTGTCCCGACGCCTCCAGCCGGAGCCGGGATCAGGCCGGAAGCACCCGCCCGGCTTTCCGCCGAAACGGATCCTCCCAGCACCCGCAACTCCAACACTACCCAAGCGACGGCGAAGGCCCCGAAACATGGAGGGTTTGATTGACAACAGGATGCCGACTCAAGAGAATACGTGGCATGGGGAAGCGCCTTGTATTTCTGGGCTGGGATCGGCCTGTCATTCAAACCGTGACGGACTGGCTGCTCCCCGACATTCCCGCCACCCCTCCGGATTTCTCCCGAACCCTGATCCTGGCCCCTACCCGCCAGGCCGGACGCCGGTTACGCCAAGCCCTGGCCCGGCGCTGTTCGGAAGGCGGCACCGGCGTGCTCGGCCTCCACGTGGCCACCCCGGCGGCCCTCCTGGAAGGCGGCGGTGAGCTCCCCGATGCCGAATCCATGCTGATCCAGGGGGTCTGGGCCGGAGTGCTCCGCAGCGCCGCCCTTGATGCCTTTCCCGCCCTGCTCCCCATCAAGCTCACGGACCGATCCTTCCGCTGGGCGCTCCAGACGGCAACCATTCTGCAACGGCTGCGGGAGCAACTGGCCGAAACCGGCCTGACGATCACCGATGTCCCCGCCAAGGCCGGCGAACTCCTGGCCGAGCCGGAGCGCTGGCAGGATCTCGCGCGCCTGGAAGCCCGCTACCTCGAGGCCCTGAAAGCCACCGGCTTCGGCGATCCCTGCGAACGGAAACGCAATCTGCCGTCCCGTTCCGCGCTCCCGGACGATGTGGACGCCATTATCCTGGCCGGCGTGCCGGATCCGCCGGAACTGGTCATCCGGCTCCTGGAACGCTATGCCCGGACCCTGCCTGTGACGGTCCTGGTTCATGCCCCGGCCGATCAGTCAGCTCTCTTTGACGAGTGGGGCCGCCCCCTGCTCGACCCGTGGAGCACGCGTCTGCTCGCGATTCCCGATGAAGCCCAAACGCTGATCCTGGCGGCCGATCCCGAAGACCAGGCCAGGCGGGTGATGCGCGAACTCGATCGCGTCTCCGCCCAATACGGGGCCGGAGACGTGGCCATCGGCGTCCCCGACCCCGAGGTGGCGCCCGTCCTGGCCCAAGTCCTGGCCGAACACGGCGTCAAGGCATTCGATCCTTCCGAACCGCCCATCTCCCGCCAGCCTGCCTGCCGATTGCTGACGCTGCTCCAGTCCCTGGTCGCCGCTCCGCTTTATCGGACCGTGGCCGACCTCCTCCGCCAGGAGGACATCCTGAACGCCCTGATCAGCCGCTTCCGGCTATCGCCGGCCACGCTGCTGGCCGAACTGGATATTTTCCAGAACGCCTTCATGCCCCGGGAGCTCAACGACTTCACCGACGCGCTGCTACAGGGGCGTGACCGGATCGCCGACTTGCATGCCACCCGCTTTGCCGCCCTTGAAAAAGGAATCGGCTATTTGCGCGAATTGCGCAGCGCCCTGTTGGACACCCCCTCGCCGATCGAGGGCGTGCGCCGGACCATGCAATCCGTTTACGGACACCGTCGCCTGTCGGACCAGGACCCCCGCGACCGCGAATTCACCGCCGTGGGTTCTGTCATCAACAAGGCGCTTTCCGAACTCGAGGCCACGCTCCATCATGTACCCGCACTGGAGCGGACCGAGGCCCTCGAGCTGCTGGTCGAAACACTGGCCGGACAAACGCTACCCCGCGAAAGCGAGCAAGCTGACCTGGATCTGGAAGGCTGGCTGGAACTGCCGTGGAATCCCGCCCCCTGCCTGATCGTAACGGGCCTCAACGAGGGCTTTGTGCCGGACAGCCGCATGGGCGACATATTCCTGCCCGATTCCCTGCGCGCCCACCTGGGCATGCGCCATGACGGCCGGCGCCTGGCCCGCGATCTGTTCCTGCTGGAATCCCTCATCGAATCGCGTCGGCGGATCGGTATGATCCGGCTGCTCTGCGGCAAGACCAGCGCGGCGGGCGATCCGCTCAAGCCGTCGCGCCTGCTGTTCCAATGCCCGGATCACGAGCTGCCGGCCCGCGCGGCCCGCCTGTTCGAAGAGTTGAAAAGCCACGGTTCGCTGCCGGCCGCCTCGGTCAGCTTCCAGCTTCAATCGTCCCTGCCCGACCGGCCGCCCGTGTGGCCGGCGAAAAAAACCATCAGTGTCACCGCTTTCCGCGATTATCTGGAATGCCCTTTCCGCTTCTATCTCCGGCATCTGCTGGGCATGGAATCACAGGATGACCTCAAGACCGAGCCCGACGCCATGGAGTTCGGTCAGCTCATTCACCACGCCCTGCGGCAGCTTCATGACATACCGGACCTGCGGGCCTGTTCGGACGAAGCCCGGCTCCGGGAGGCGCTCCAGGGGGTGGCCCGCGAGTGGATGCACAGCCGGTATGGCGACGACTGGTCCCTGCCCCTTCGCATCGTCTACGAGGCCGCACAAAACCGCCTGGCCGCGGCGGCCAAGCGCCAGGCCGCCGAGGCGGCGAACGGGTGGGTTATCCTGGACGCGGAAACCGCCTGGACCCTGTCCCTGGGCGGCCGGACGATCAAGGGCAAGATCGACCGGATCGACTATCATCCCGGCACTCATGCCGCGCGGATCCTCGACTACAAAACCTCCAGCCGCGCCAAGACCTGCCAGGAAACGCACCTGGCTGGCGTGCGACCCGACACCCCCCCTTATGCCATGGCCCCGCTGGGCGACAAGCAAAAGCGGTGGACCGATCTTCAGCTTCCCCTTTATGCCCTCATGTGGAAAGCCAAACCACTCAAGCCGGATGCACCTCTGAAGGTCGGATATTTTCTGGTCCCCCCGTCCCTGGAGGACACGCAGGTGCAGCTCTGGGATGAGCTGTCCGAACCGCTTCTCGACTCGGCCCGACGCTGCGCCGAAGGCGTATGCCGGGCCGTGGGCCAGGGCATCTTCTGGCCCCCGGCCGAACGGGTGGCCTACGACGATCTTTATCGGAACAGTCTGGGCGGCGAGTTGAGCGCCCTGTTCACGCCGCTGGCACCGGGAGGCGCGCCATGAGCGAGACGCATCCCACCACACCTCTTTCGCATCTCGCGATACTCGCTTCCGCCGGAACCGGCAAGACGCACGCCCTGGCTCATCGCTATATCAGCCTGCTCGGCCGGGGCGTCGAGGCTGACCGCATCTGCGCCCTGACCTTCTCCCGGAAGGCCGCCACCGAAATTTTCGACAACATCGTGGGCTACCTGGTCAAGGCGGCGCAATCCCCCGCGGCGGCCCGTCAGACCGGCGAGCATGCCGAGCTGGCCGGCCTGACACCCCGCGAGGCTAGCCTTCTTCTCCGAAACCTGGTTACGCGCTTGCACCGGGTCCAGATCGGCACGCTTGACAGCTTCATCGTCAGCGTGCTTCGAGCCTTTTCCGCTGAACTGGGGGTCCCCTCCGACTTTGCACTGCTCGGGTCGGGCACCCTGGAAGCCCGCCAACTCACCCAGGAGGCGCTGGGCTTCCTGCTCGCGCCGGGTCGTTCGCACGCCCAACATCGGGACATCTTTTTCGATGCCTATAAGAAGGCCACCTTCGGCCGGGAGGAGAAGGGCTTCAGCGAGACCTTTTTCGAAACGCTCGAGGCCTCGCTCGGGCTCTTCCGCCGGTTTCCGGATCCCGACGTCTGGGGTAATCCGGCGGTGATTTGGCGCCGCCCCGATTGGTTGGCCAATCCTAACGCCAGTCTGGAAAAGGCGCTTGAGCGGGTTCGCGCTTTTACCGCCGGCGGCGGCGCTCCGCGCGAGAGCATGCTCGCCGGACTCGAGGCCGCCGCCATATTCCAGCCCTTCAATGTCTGGAAACCCCCCGTATTCGAAAGCACGGTTATGAAGCGGCTGTTCGAGCTGATGCCCGGTCTTGAGCAGGGCGGTGAATTCGTTTACCAGCGCGCCAAGATCGCCATCGACCCCGAAACCGGCCGGGCGATCCGGCAGATCCTGCTCCACCTTATCCGGCAGGAGATTGTCCGGGCCCTTGTTCAAACCCAGGGGCTCGGCGCCATGCTCGGCCAGTACAACACGCTCTACGACGACACGATCCGCAAACGCGGCGCCTTCACGTTCAATGATGCGCAATATCTGCTGACCCCCCGGAATCGATTCGGAGCTGGCGCGATCAGCCGCCAGGCGGGCGAGGCCGACCGGCTCTTCATCGATTACCGCCTCGATGCCCGGCTCGACCATTGGCTGTTGGACGAATTCCAGGATACCAGCGACCTGCAGTGGGAAACGCTCGACAACCTGGCCGCGGAAATCATCCAAGACGCCAGCGGCGAACGATCCTTCTTCATGGTTGGCGACGTCAAGCAGGCCATCCACGCCTGGCGAGGCGGAAACTCGCGTCTTTTCGGCGAACTGCTGGACCGGTATGGCACGGGCATCGGCAAGCGTACGCTCAGCGCCTCGTTCCGTTCCACAAAACCGGTGCTGACCCTGGTGAACCGCGTTTTCTCCGATCTGGACGGGCTCGATTTGCCGGAGGAAGCGGTCGCGCGCTGGAGCGAACTGTGGGAAACCCATGAAAGCAAGGTCGACAAACCCGGCTGCGCAGCCTGGATCGAGCCGCAACCGGATGCCGACGGCGACGTGGACGAGGAATCGGTTTATCGAGCGGCGGCTGGGTTGATCCGCGAACTGGACCCCGTGGCCCGGGGGCTGTCGATCGCCCTGCTCCTTCCGACCAACCAGGCCTGCACCGACGCGGCAGACGCACTCCGCCACGACTTGCGCGCCGACGCCATTCCCGTGGTCAATGAAGGCGCTGCGGAACTGGCCGGTAATCCCGTGGTGGCCCTGATGCGCGCCTTGCTCCGGTATGCCACCCATCCAGGCGACACCCTTGCCCACACGCATCTGCGCATGAGTCCGTTGCGCGAGGCGGTGGATAACGCGGGCGAGCGGTTGCCACTGCTCCTGCTGGAGGAGATCCAGACCAACGGCTTTGTGAACCTCTTCCGTTCCTGGTCCGCCCGCCTTGAAGCCGTTGCCGGCAAGCTGGATCCTTTTGGGACCAAGCGACTGCAAGACCTGATGGCGCTGGCCGCCCAAGCGGATGCCACCGGCAGTTGCGATCCGGACGCACTGGCCGCCCAGATTGACACCCAGGAATTGCGTGAGCAGACGGCCGGTGGCGCGGTCCGGATTATGACCATCCATCAGTCCAAGGGGCTCGGATTCGACGCCGTGCTGGTGCCTTTGCTGGGCAATGGGGGCCTGGCCACGGTTGGGCAGCTCGATCTGACGTCGGGTCAAACAGACGGACGGCCCTGGGTGCTCAAGATGCCGCGACAGACGGTAAGCAAAGCCGATCCCGTTCTCCGCCAGCGACAGGAAGAAGCCGCCTCCGAAACCGCCTTTTCAAACTTGTGCGTCCTCTATGTGGCACTCACCCGCGCCCGGCAGGGCCTTTATATCCTCACGGGTTATGGGACTAAGAAACGGGGGAGCGGTCGCAGCCTTTCGGAAGGCATCTTTCTGTCCCGCCGACTTCTGGACACCGACAAACCGGAGTCCGTGGATGGCCGGATGCGGATCGCCGGCGGGGTTGCGCTGCGTGAGCTGGTGATGGAAGGCGATTGGGACTGGAGCCGGTCGATTGACGCCGTGAATTCTGACCCACCCCCTGCCCCGCGTTTTGACGCCGATTTCCCGGCGCGCGAAGCGGCGACCGTCCGACTGAAACGAGTCGAGCCCTCACGGGGCGATTCCGAAGTTCGCCAGGCCGACTGGCTGTTCAAGCCGGAATCGCGCGGCGTGCTGGATTTCGGAAGCATCATCCACGAACTCCTGGCCCAAGTGGAATGGAGCGATCAGGCCGACGCGGAAGCCATCTTGTCGGCCTGGAAGCCGGACAAACCCTATGCGGAGGACGTGAGGCGGGATGCGGCCACCCAGTTCCGCGCCCTCCTGAGCACCCCCGACGTGCGCCGGGCGCTGGCTTGTCCGGGCCAAAGGACCGATCTTTGGCGGGAACTGTCGTTCGAACTGGTTGACGGCGATGCCTGGATCAGCGGTGCGTTCGACCGGGTGATGGTATTTCGCGATGCGTGCGGAAAAGCCGTGCGGGCGATCGTCATGGATTTCAAGAGCAATCGGATCCAGTCCGAAGCCGACATGCCGGCGGCCGCCGAGCTTTACCGGCATCAGCTGACCCTTTACCGGAGGGCGCTGAAAAAGATTCTGAACCTGACCGAAGAGGCCGTTGAAATCCAGATTCTTTTCACGCGCCTGGCCCGCCTGTATCGCGTGACCTACTAGCGCCCGATCACCGCACTCCAACAGCGACGGGCGTTAACGACGGGCGTGAGGCGTCGTCAACGTCGAATCGCGACCGACCCGTTGGTTACCCGTGTGGGAGTGCCTGCTGATGCGGGCTGCTCCGTTTCGGCCACGGCCTGACGGGCGCTTTGCCGCGGCTAGTCGAAACGGCGCAACCCCGTAGTCATCGCGCGCCCACGGCGCTGTCGCGCACGTACGGGCGGCGCGCGAGACGGCTTCCAACAAAAGCCCGTAAGACCAAGGCTTGACTCTTTGAACGCCACTATTACTGCGGGCTTTGCCTGGAAGCCGAACCAACCCGCAACCCATCCGCAGCCCCCCTTTACACATCGCAGATGCGCCCCGACGACGGAGCCCGGTGGATTCAGACTCGCGTTTCAAGCTCGAGCCTGCTAGAGTCACCTCTGATTTCAAACACAGGAGCTTCATATGCGTTCTATTTTGGGAACGATTGCACTGGAACCCAATCGCTGGACCGGAAAGCGGAATCCCCGTTATTCCCTTCTCGAACTCCTTCCGTTGGTCAAGGCTGCCGGTTTTGATAAACTGGAAGTCTGGCAGTGGCATGTATCCACCCGGTTTATAAAAGAGATTCGAGAAATAAAAGCGAAGGCGACCGAACTGGGTGTCACGTTCCCTTATATTGGCGTTTATCCGTCCTTTGTCCTTGAGGGGCTTGAGGCCTGTGAAGAAGCACGGATCCAGTCCGACATTCTGGACAAAGCGGAAATTCTCGGGACGCCGGCCCTGAAAATCATGCTGGGCTCCGGCCTCAAGGGGTCGGCGGCAACGCCCGCCCAGATGCGGCAAACCGTCGAACGGTTCGGCACCTGGTTCCGGGCCGCCCAATCCCGTGGCATTGCCATGGCGGCCGAATTGCACGGCCACACGATGTTTGATCCCGTTGAAAAGGGAATCGAATTCATGCGACAATTCCCGGACCTGGACTTCTCGATCTGTTATCAGCCCTACGATTTCACCGATACGGCCCGGGCGCTTGCATTGGCGGATATGTTCAAGGGCCGGATTTCCCATATTCATCTTCAGGCGCCTCAGCCCAGTGACAAAGGTGGCGAATTTGATTTTCTCGAAGATTGCCCCCTCGACTATCGGAAATTGCTGCCTCATCTTGTACGCCACAATCCGGGCGTCAGCATGACACTGGAATTCGTCAAGGGGTGTATTCAGAATGACCGGCCTTTCGAGATTCTGCCCGTTTTGGAAAACGCCCGGCGTGACGGACTCTTTGTAGATCGGATACTCGCGGAAGCTGGATTGACTCCGTGAAACGGCTCTGTGTCGTCACCACCTATTCCGTCCGCGGGTCCAAGGGGCTTTATGCCTGTCACGCGGATGTGACCACCGGAGCCTTGTTTCCGTTGGTCGAACCATTGCCCGTGGAAGGGCTGTTCAACACCACGTTTGCGGCGTGTTTCGGCGATTGGCTTTATGCGGTTGGCGAAACCGAACAGAGTCCCTCGTCAAGGCAAGGTGTGGTCGTCGCCTTTCGCATGGATCGCCAAACGGGGCAACTTTGCAGAACGAAAACCGTGGCGTGCGGGCAGGGTTCACCTTGCCATGTCATCGTCTTTGATGGCGGGCGGAGGCTAGCGGTATCGCAATACAAGACCGGCGAGTTGTATGTGCTCAAAATCGCGCTCGATGGCTTGCCCGAGTGCGTGGAGATAGTATTTCGCACGGAGGGACAGGGGCCGGTGGCGAATCGGCAGGAAGGCCCGCACATTCACTCCGCTCTTGAATCACCGGACCGATCCACGCTATTCGTGGCGGACCTGGGTTTGGATTGCGTTTTCCAGTATGCCGTTCATCCCGGCGCAATCGAACCGATTGCTCGGCTAATTTGTCCGCCGGGTTCAGGCCCCCGCCACATGGCCATTTCGCAGGACGGCCGCTTCCTTTGGGTGACAGGAGAACTCGACTCCACGGTTATTGGATTCAGGCGGGAAGGTTCCGGATATCGATGTTTTGGCCATTGGCCCCTGTTGCCGGCGGGCTTTACCGGAGAAAGCTGGGCGGCTGAAATTCGGCTGCATCCCAATGGCCAGTGGCTCTACGCCACCAATCGCGGCGCCGACGATGTGGTCGTCATGGCTATTCAAGCCGACGGCAGCCCGGTCCTCATTGGGCGAACCCCCACCGGCGTTTGGCCCCGGGGAATGATTGTGTCGCCAGATGGCTGTTTCCTGTATGCGGGTTCGCAACACCGTGATCGAATTGATGTTTTCGCCATTCATCCGGACACGGGATTGCTTTCAAAACAAGGCGGCCTTGAAGGAATTCCATCACCCGTGGGCTTCGCCTTTGCGGATGGAACCACGTGTTGATCCGTCATATACCGGAGAACGGGATCAAAGACTTTTCGTGACTCTGGCGGCCGCAGGTTTATCCGCTAGGAAAAACGTAATGAGCAGGCCGACCAACAGCAATCCGCCTGTGGTGGCGAACGCCAGCAGGGATGCTTTTTCCGGCACCCGGTCTTTAAGAAAAGCCACCAGTTGGGGGCCGGCCACTCCCGCGGCCGACCAGGCTGTCAGCATGGCACCATAGGCGGCGGGCATCACCGCGCCGCCAAAGCGGTCGTGAACAAACGCCGCCATGGTTCCGAATCCGCCCCCGTAGCACAACAAGACATAGCAGACCAGCGCCCCGAATAACCACGGGTGCGTCACTTGTGTCAAAGCTGCAAAAACCAGCACCTGGCTTCCCACCAGCAAGCGGAATGTCATGGCCCGTCCGATGCGGTCAGACACCCACCCCCACAAGAGGCGGCCGGCTCCATTGAAAAGCGAACTGATCGCAATCAAGGTGGCGCCCGCCGCCGCGACATCGGTCGCCGTGATATCCTGGGCCAGGATCAAGTCCTGAATCATGGGCGATTGGAAGGGAATGATCGCGATCCCCGCCATAATGTTGATGAAAAACACAACCCACATCAGGATAAAAGCCCCTCCGAACCAAGGCTGGGGCGCCGGGGCTTTGCTTTCCGTCTTGGAATAGGCCTCGGACGCTTTGGGCGGGTTTCGCATGAGGAGCGACAGAAGCGGCACGACAACCAGGAAAAAAGCGCCCAGACCGAAAAATACAGTGGAAATCTCTCCCCCGGCGCTAGCCATGAGTATCGGCGCCAGGACTTTGCTCATAAACAACGCGCCGATGCCAAAGCCCATGATGACCATGCCGGTGGCAAGTCCCTTGCAATCCGGAAACCACTTGGCCACGGTGGCGACAGGCGTGACATAGCCCAGGCCAAGGCCGATGCCACCGATGACGCCATACCCGACATATAATCCGACGAGGGAATGCTGGCGCAGCGCCCAGGCCGCGACGAGATAGCCGAGGCCAAACATGCACCCCCCGGTTAACGCCAGAAACCGGGGGCCCTTCTTCGGCAGCAACGCGCCGCCTACAGCAGCGGCCAATCCCAGAAAACAGATCGCCGTGCTGAACGTCCAGGCCACCTGACTTTGCGTCCATCCGTATCCCGTAGCCAGCAGTTTCTGGAAATAACTCCAGGCATACACAGATCCGAGGCAAATTTGAATTCCGGTTCCAGCAGCGGCGATCCACCAACGATTGAGCGGTTTTGTCATGGCGGATAAGATACGGACACGGGTATGTTCCGTCAAGAAAGGAGGCGGCTATCGCGGAAGAAGAATCAGCTTCTTCTTGGCTTCTTGAACCGCCAGATTAAACGCATTCGCGGGAAGTTCCGTTTTGGCCACCGAGATGGCCGGCATGGCCAACGGCATACCCACGGCATCGGCCATCATGAAATACACGCATCCCTGGATGACATCCTGTTCCACGCCAACCCCCTTGTAATACCGCAACCCCAGCGCATACAACGCGTCGGGATCCATCTGTTCCGCCGCCTTGAGATACCAGCGTTGCGCGTCACCCTGATTGGTGGCCACGCCCAGGCCGGATTCGTAGCGTACGGCAAGATTATATTGAGCCGCGGCATGCCCTTGTTGCGCCGCTTTCCGATACCAGGCAACCGCCTTTCCCTCGTCCTTCGCGATGCCTTCACCCCGACTGCAACAAAGTCCCATCATAAATTGTGCTTGAACAAAGCCCTGGTCCGCCGCCTGCGCGCACCAGCGGACGGCCTCGATCGGATTCTTCTCCACACCGGATCCAGCCGACAACATCATCGCCAGGTTGAATTTTGCCGTCGCCACCCCCTGCTCAGCCGCCTTCCGATACCAGAAAAAGGTTGCGACGGGATCGGCCTTAACCCCCTGCCCAGTGGAATAAAGCTCGGCCAGATTAATCTGTGATTCTGAATCCCCTTGTTCCGCAGCCTTGGTAAACCAATCGGCCGCTTCCTTGGGATCGCGCCGGACACCCAGTCCCCGAAAATACCGGATGGCCACTTCTTTCTGGGCGGGCAACACGCCCTGCCGGGCAGCCTTGAGATACCAGGTAAAGGCTGCCTTCGGGTTTGCCGCAACACCTTGTCCATTCGCATAAAGGGTCGCCACATGACACTGCGATTCCGCCACACCCTGATCGGCGGCTTTAAGAAACCATCGAAAGGCTTCGGTCCAATTCGTCTCCACGCCAACGCCTTTTTCATATAACTCGGCGAGCTGATGCCGGGCAAGGGCATCGCCAGACGCGGCCTGATGAACCAGGTTGGACATTTCGGCAGGCCGCATACCTGGAATTTCAGCACTCCGGGAAATGCCGGTGAGGCACGCAATCGCAAACACCAATAGCAGCTTGAATTTCATCGTTTCAGAATATCACCTTTTTTAAAGACCACGTAGTGGAAAATCCGACATCCTGCGCCTCGGGTTATTGACGTCGCGCCCGGCGCGTGCCGGATTGACATAGGCCTTCCAACCCACCATAATGCGCGCCATGGATACTGAAGCCGTTAAAATCGGGGCGAAAAATGTGGATGTATCGGCCTTGATGGCCGAAATCCGGGCCGAGGTAGCCCGGAAAGCGAGCGAAGGCGTTTATACGGACCTCCGTGTTGCGCTCGCCGAAAAAACAAATCTGGCCCAACTCAAAGATCAGGACGGCTTTTTCACCCTCTACCTCGAAAGCCTTCGCGAGGCGGTGGCTATTGACATCAATGATTTTCCAATTGTTGAACGCCGCCGCGCTTTCTCCCCCCTTCTGGTGAAGCTGAAAAAAAGCATCTGGAATCTGCTTAAATTCTACACCTATCGACTCTGGTCCCAGCAAAACCAGGTCAACAGCATGATGCTGGCCCTGGCGGAAGAACTGGATGACCGCTACCGACGCCGGATCGACGCGCTTGAAGAGCGCGTCCGGGACCTGGAATCCAAACGGGACATCAAACCGTGAGTTCGCCCCGCACGATTGCGTTTGTGGCCCCCCGACTGGCTGGAGGTGGCGCCGTGGGCGGTGCGGAAACCCTCATTAAAGCACTTGCCGAGCGGGCCGCCCAAGCAGGACGCACCGTGCACCTGTTAACCACGTGTGCCAAAAATCACTTCACCTGGGAAAACGAAATCCCCGCGGGTTCCCATCGCGCGGGCCCGTTGACCATCCATTGCTTTCCGGTGGATGGCGGACGCGACCTGCCTCGTTTCGGCCGGGCCCAGGAGCGCATTTCCCGCGGACCATTTACAGCTGAAGATGAAGCCGCCTGGCTTTCGGAAAGCGTCCACAGCCGCGCGCTTCTGGAGTATTTGACCGACAACCCATTTGATCGGATTGTGGTCGGGCCTTACTTGTTTGGCTTAACCGTGGACGTCTGCCGACAATTCCCTTCCCGTTCGTATCTCCTGCCATGCCTTCACGACGAAGCTTTTGCCCGGGTGTCGATTTTCACGAAACTTTTCCACGACGTGGCCGGAATCCTGTTCAACTCCGAACCGGAAAAGGAATTGGCACAGCGCTTATACGCCATTCCCGACACCAAGGGGCACGTGGTCGGCATGGGCCTTGACCCTTACAATGTGGATCCCCGCGCGTTCACCCGGCGCCATGGATTGACCGCCCCTTATGTCGTTTACAGCGGCCGGCGCGAACCGCTCAAGGGAACCCCGCTTTTGTTCGATTACATGACCGCATTCCGTGCCCGGACAGGGCGGGACGTCAAACTCGTTCTGACCGGTTCGGGAGACGTGCCGATACCGCCTGCATTGACCCCCCATGTGTGTGATGTGGGATTTGTGTCCGAACTGGAAAAGCACGAAGCCATGGCCGGGGCAATTGCCTTTTGCCATCCCTCCCTGAATGAAAGTTTCAGCATTGTTTTGCTGGAGGCCTGGCTCGCCCAAACACCGGCGCTTGTGCGGGAGTCGTGCGCGGTCTTGCTCGATCATTGCCGGAGAAGCAACGGCGGCTTCTGGTTCGGGAATTACCCGGAATTTGAAGAGGAATTATCCCGCTTGCTCGACGACGCCCCCCTGCGTGACGCCATGGGGAAAGCGGGACGCGACTATGTGGTGCAGAATTATTCGTGGCCGGCCGTGGAGTCCAAATTGTTTGCTGCCTTGGAAGCGAAGACGAAAGACGCCTAAAGCGATTCTCCGATGGCCTCTTCCGCCATTTTGGTAATACGCTCCAACGAGCCTGACACCAGGGCCAAGTCCCGTTTCATGCGGGATGAGTCTTCATGAACCGAGCGGAAAGTTTCCCGGATATTGGCAAAAATCTGTTCGAAAGCCATGCAGCGCTCGCGAAGACTGGCCAGTTCTTGCTGCTGTTCCGCCAAGCGACTCTGGGCCTCGATCAGGGCTTCTCGCATATGAATCAGGCGGACCCGGACTTCTTCTGGAGAACTGTCAAAGTCGGTAATTTCCATGCCCTCGGGGATGGGCACTTGAATCCGTTTTTCACATTCCGGACAGGGGACCATCAGCCCGGCGCCGTGATAGTCAATGCAGAGATTCTTCCCGCAATAGGGACAATCGAAAACAATATCGGTCTCGCTGACTGTGGATTCGGCTGCATTCTGAGGAGCCAGTTCGGACAAGGTTTCTTTTTTCTCATTCATCATATGTCCTCCCTTCACAGCTGCATACTACCTCAGGCATTCCCAGCCGTCCATTTAATTCATGACGTGCCGGCTGGGTTTGTCTTTTTCCAATTGACGAAGATGGATTCATATTGGGCACACCGGGCGGGGTCCGGCATGCGGGCATCGCCGGCTTGGATTTTCAAGTTCTCATTGCGGTTAGCCGCCAGGGCGGCGGCGCCCAGCAGGCTGTCCCCCGCCCCGGTGCGTACCGGACAACCCAGAATATCCGCAGCCATCTGCATCCAGTACTGGCTTTTGACGCCACCGCCCAGCGCGCACACGCCTGAAACAGGCCATGTATTCATGTTGTCCGCCAACAAGCGGCGAAGGGCAAACAGAATGCCTTCCAGGACGGCGCGCGCGCGATCAGCCGGCGTTCCATTTCCCAGCCACGCGGATTCCGTTCTCGCTCGTTCCGGATAAAACCGAACCCCTCCACTTCCCGGGCCCGCCGTAGCGGCCAGGTCAACAAACGACGAAGGCGGCTGTTCCGGCAAAAGGATGGACCGCGCCCAATCCAGTGCGCTACACCCATGATTACAGACAGCCAGCTCGTAATACCCGCCCCCGGGATACGGGCCCCAGCAGCCGTCTGGATGGTAAGGACCCGGCTCCGCTCCGGTCCGCCGGTAGGCCACCAAAGCCGTTCCGAAGGTGACGATGATTTCACCCGGCCGACATCCGTTACCCAGCGCGCCGGCGGTATGATCGTTTCCGGCCAGAACCAGCGTCACATCGGCATCGGGCCATCCCGGCGCCTGAAACCGGCCGCGCCAGCCATGTCCCGCCGGTGCGAGCGTGGGAAGCCAGTCTCCAGGCACGCCTCCATAGTCCAGGAGTTCCCTCCACCAGTCTCCCGTGACCATGGAAACCAAGCCGTTCATGGCCGCCAGATTGGAGTCCATGGGATTTACTCCCGCCAGGCGAAGGCAGAAGAATCCGGGCACAGACACCAGATGGCGTGTGTGCGCCCAGACTTGCGGGAGGTGCCGGCGAACCCACAGCAGCTTGGAAATCTCAAGCGAGGAAAAGGGCGATGAAAAACTGGAATGGCGGTGAAAGTCGCGACCGAACGCCTGGGTTAACAGGGCGGACTCCTCTTCTGCTCTCGTATCCATCCAGCTGATGAACGGCATCAAGGCTTGGCCGGCCGAATCCAGCAGGCAAAACGATTGCGCCTGGCTTCCCAGTGCGACCTGACTGATCGCAGCGGTGGTGCAACCGGCTTGATGGACCACCGCATTGATCAGGGCCAGGAAAGCCGACCAGAGCCGTTCCGCCTCAAACTCCGCACGCACCGCATCCCGGCGGCTGTATTCAACCGGAACGCTATGCGCGGCAAGCCGATTCAAAGCGGAATCGTAAAGCGCGGCTTTCAGGTTGGTGGATCCGCAATCAACGGCCAGAATCATGCCAGAGTCCTGATCAGGCGAACAGCTTCATCAACCAACAGAATACCATTCGACGCCTTGAAAAATCCGCATTGGGCTTCATAGCCGCCTTCCTTTTCGGCGTCCGGCGTCACGATATAGCCCTGCAACTCCCCGTTGGCCAGACTGACCACCCATGTTTTGAGAGGCACCTGCCGTTTGATTTCAAGTCCGTATTCCACAAATAATTCACCGGGCAGGCCGGTCAGGCAGACGGGTCCAATCTGCAGGACCTGAATTTCAGCCCGGGCGCAGCGGGTTTGCCAATCCCGTAATTCACCACTCTCCTGAGCGTCCGCCAGCACCACGAGTTCCTCGGCGCCAAACACGGTGCATTCAGCGGTGCGGACAGGTCCGTGGCCGGCCCCTTCACGCTTGAGTCGTTCAAAGAGGGCGACCTTCGCCACAAGATTTTTACGGGCCGCTTTCGGGCTCATGAACGTACGCGGCTGGAGTGTTACACCCCCCACCGCGGAGGCCAGCTTAGGGTTATTCTCGAAATCGGAATCCGTGAGCCCTTGAATGCCGGCAATGATGGGCGTGGCCAGGAGTCCGCCCAATCGATCGGCCTCGGAAAAAGTCTGGGCCGTGACGCTGTACCGGGGGCTCTGGTTTCCGGACGGTCCGGTATGGTACAGGGCGACCGCTCCGGGGAAAGTATCGATCAACCGCTTTTTGGCGAAGCCGGGGAAATCCGCAGACGCCAGTGTGGTGTCCTCATGCAAGACCGTCGGGTGCATGCTATAAACAATGTTAATGGCAATCGGCGCATGCGTGCGGGCGTGCCGAACGATCAGAACTCCCGCTTCGCGGTCGGCGAGCCCCGTTTTGCTTAAACGGTTTCCCCCAACCCCGTCTACCAATACGGAAGTCGCGGCCAGTTCAGCCGGGACCCTGTTTTTCCAGGCGGTGACACCCGCTTCGACAATCTGACTCTCAAAATAGGCCAGAAAAACAGGGTCGGTCTTCGGCACAATCGGATCGCTCCGGAATACCAGATAGTCGGCCGTAACCGGCCCTGAATGCGTGTGTGTGGCGCTGATCAGGATGTGCGAGGGCAGAATCCCCGTTTTGGCGTAGAGGTCCGCCCGGCAACGTGCCGCACTGTCCTTGGAGACAAACAGGATGTCGACGGCAATCACCAGAATGGCGGCGCCGTCATTGTCCAGACACAAAGCCGCCGCCCGGAGAGGATCATGGACCCCGGTGGATTGCCGGGGCACATGCGGGTAACCAAAAAGAAACATCGGGCGGATCGGCGAAACGTCGAATTGGGCGGCTCCGGCTTTCAACATGGCGGCGCTCCTCGTTAAAGGGAAACGACCGATGCTTGTTTCTGGGATTCCAGGGCAGCGGTGAACAGCCGATGACTCCAGGCGGCTTCGTCGGGCGTCGCGCAACCGGCGAAACGGGAGACGGGTTTGCCGTGAACCAATTCATGCATGAAAGCCGCGAACATCTGCATGAGAATGGCTGAAAAGCCGATCTCGAAAATACCGCCGGTGATGGTCTTGAAGGCGGTTTCGTTGCCCATGTCGATCTCGCGCCAGGCCTGTTCCTTGCCGGTGTATTCCAGCAGCTCCAGCCGCCGAGGATTCTTGGTGGAGAACCGCGCGCAGGCTTTCATGCCCAGGATTTCCAGGCTCCACGAGTTGGTCTCGCCGGGGGCAATTCGCTGGGTTTTGAGCGTGAGCGGAAAGGGCTGCCCCGTGGCGGCATCCGTGCTTTCGCACAACAGCGTGGCGTTATCCCACGTCTCGCAGGCTACCAGGGTTCCTTTTCCGTCGGGCCGCTGTTTCACCAGATCGGATAAAAGGGCGCGAACATTGCGAGGAAACCAGCCTGCCCGGAAAGGGATATGGCAGACATGCATGCCTAGATCACCCATGCACCCATATTCGCCGTTGACCGCCACCAGACGCTTCCAGTTGATCGGCTTGGACGAATCCAGATCGCTCGAATGGCGGAATGAGGCGTTCACTTCTATGATGGGCCCGAACGCTCCTGCCTCAATCATCTTTCCGATCCGCTGCACGGAAGGATAGAACGGAAACTCCGAGGAACACCGGACAAATACCTCCGGATGACGCCGGATGCAGTCCATAATGGCGGTATTGGCTTTCAGGTCGACGCCGAACGGTTTTTCGCCGATCAGGTGCTTGCCGGCCGAAATAATGGCCACATACAGTTCCTGGTGAAGCACATGTGGCACGGCGCAGTAAACGGCGTCCACATTCGGATCCGCGAGGAGCGTCTTGTAGTCGCCGGTCACAAGTTTGAGCGACGGGAAATTCTCCTTATACCAGGGGAGAATGGCGTCGTTCTTGTCACATACCGCCGTTAATTCGGGCTTAAAGTCCAAGTCCAGCAAGTGACACCAGCGCGAAATCGCGCTGGCGAACTCGCGGCCCATCAACCCCGCCCCAATAATGCCGAAACGGATGGTCTTCATGAACCCAGCAGCTCCTTTTCCGTCTCGCCGATGGCTTCATCAATCATATCCATACCTTTGAGAAGCGTCTCGTCGTCCATGACGATCGGCGGGCTCATGCGCAGGATATGGCCGGCCGGAATCCAGGCCAGTCCCTTCGCGAAGGCCTTCTGGTAAACCCGCTTGCCGGCCTCATCGAACGGCTCCTTGGTGGCCTTGTTCTTGACGAGCTCGATGCCCATCAGGCAGCCCTTGGTGCGGACATCGCCCACAATCTTATGTTCCTTGAGCATCTTCTGCATGCGCTTCATGGCCAGGTCCCCGAGGTGCAGCGCACGGGCGAGGAGATTC
>CAMDGM010000055.1 GCA_945898015.1 PVC group bacterium
CGTTTCGATCAGGCGAAAATGGACGCGCCGATTTCGAGGCGCAGCCGCCTGACGGCGAGGCGGCGTGGGCTCGTGCCCCGACGCCTCCAGCCGGAAGGCGGATCCGCCCGAAAGCGGCCGGCCATTTGCGCCCGAAACGACGCAGGCCGCTCAACCCACCCGCCGGACAGCCACGATGCGGCGGCGACGGCGCGCCGCCCTCCATCACATATGCGCCGTTACAACCGCTTCAACTGGGGGCCTTGGGGCGTGTCCTTGACCGTCCAGCCCAGCCGGGCCAGTTCATCGCGGATCCGATCGGACGCCGCCCAGTCCTTCGCCTGGCGCGCCGCCTGACGCTGACTGACCAGCTCGTTCACCGCCGGATCAACCTGTTCCGCCGGCTTCTTCAGCACGCCCAGCACCGTGTCGCACTCATCCAGCAAAGCCACGATCCCGCGCGCTTGACCGGCCGTCAACCGCCCCTCGTTCGCCGCCTTGTTACCCTCAAGTACCAGATCAAACAGGGCTCCCAATGCCTGCGCCGTGGAAAGATCGTCCTCCAGGCTGTCAAAAAAGAGCCGCCGCGCCTCCTCCGCATAGGCCGGCAGATTCCTTTCCGAACCCCCGGCGCCGGACGCCTGTTCCATCCGGAGCCGGAACTCATCCAGCCGGGACAGGGACGCCCGGGCGCCGTCGAGCGCATCGAAACAGAAATTTAGCGCCTGCCGATAATGGGCGGAGAGCAGCACATAGCGGATTTCCCGCCCGGAATATCCCTTGGCCAGAATATCCCGCAAGGTGAAGAAGTTGCCCAGCGACTTGGACATTTTTTTGCCCTCCACCACGAGATGGGCGCAATGCAGCCAGTAGCGGACAAACGGCTTTCCGGTGGCGGCCTCGCTCTGGGCCATCTCGTCCTCGTGGTGCGGAAAGGCATTGTCCACGCCCCCGGTATGAATATCGAAGCTCTCCCCCAGGTATTTCATGCTCATGGCGGAACATTCGATATGCCAGCCGGGCCGGCCCCGGCCCCATGGAGAATCCCACGCCACGGGCCCATCCTTTTCATCCCAGGCCTTCCACAGCGCAAAATCCGCCAGGTTTTCCTTGTCATATTCATCCTGGGCCACCCGCGCACCCGCCTTGAGCCCGGACTTGTCAAGATGGGCCAACTTGCCATACTCCGGAAACTTGGCGATGCTGAAATAGACAGACTTATCCTCGGACTGGTAGGCAAACCCCTTCCGCAGCAGGACCGTGATCAACTCGATCATTTCGGGAATATGATCCGTAGCGGCGGGATAGACCTCCGCCGGCTCAATGGCCAGCGTTTTCAGGTCATCGAAAAACGCCAGCTTGAAAGTCCGGGTATACTCCTGCAAGGGAACCCCGGCCGCCATCGCGCCACGAATAGTCTTGTCGTCCACATCCGTCAGGTTCATCACCTGGGTCACGGCGTAGCCCGCATGTTTCAACACACGGCGCAGCAAGTCCTCGAACATATAGGCGCGGAAGTTCCCCACGTGGGCGAAATTATAGACGGTGGGCCCGCAGGTATACAAGCCAACCTGCCCCGGGACCCGGGACTCAAACGGTTCAAGCCGACGACTGAGCGTATTGAAAAAGCGCATGGAGGCATTCCTTAAAAAAAAGGGCGGACCCTTCGGTCCGCCCTGTCAGTTCGCTTCAAGTAAACCGTTACAGGCTCACGGTTCCGGTATTGACCCAGTTGATGGCCGCATCCTTCGAGGCGCCGATCACATCTCCGACCTTACCACCCTTCTCCACCCATTGTCCCTGAAGGGAACGAGCGGACATGACAAAGGTCGAGGCGCCTCCCGACACGGAAATGGAGCCCTGGAAAACGCCCACAATTTCAACGGTCATTCCGACACGGCTGGTTCCCTTGACCGTGTACTGGGCGATCACCACGTCGCCTTTACGCGGAGACGTTCCCATATCGCCGCTGACGGAGCGGACACTGCCCATCTTGCCGGCATAGGACATCCCGTCGCTGTCGATCAAGGTGATGAGATTGCCTTCCTGAATCGCTGTGAATGAGAGAATCGTCGTCCCCGTGGTCCCGTGATTCTTGCCGTCTGTCCCGGCTCCCCCGATCGTCCCCCCGCCGGTGGACTGATACACGCTATAGCTGGCGGTGATCCACGTGCCGTTTGGCACCACGATTCCGCCGAGGTCGATCGCCCATCCGCCATCCGAATAGCTAATGGACCCGCCCATAGTCGCGAGATTAGGGGATGGCGTCAGATTCCCAGCCGCGTCATCCGAGAACACGACTCCGCCGGCCGTGATTTTAACGGAACCCGGCACGACGGGCGCGCCCGGAAGTGAACCGCTGTAACTATTGCCCCCATTCCCTTCCTGAATATTGATCGACGAAATCGGCACCACCGTACTGCCCGTGGTGTTCGTCGTCGCGGCGCTGGTGTAATCCGTCACCACCGACCCGCCGTTGGGATTCTTGTAAACGCCGCTGAAATTGATCCAATTATATGAGTCGGACCAATATTCCCCGTCTCCCGGCGTCCCCCATTCGCACCCCGTCAAGCCAAACCCGATCGCGGTGAGCAGTGACGCCATGACGGCGGTTTTCCTGATCTTATTCATGCCAATACGCTCCAGTTGGTTTAAGTCGTCATTCAACCCGATTTTTGCGGCCTTCGCAAGCCATTTCCTTAATTCTTACTTCGGACTCAGCCCCAGCCGCGACCCGCCGTAACATTCGAACACGTTCAAGATCCCATTCCCCGCCGTGGTATACCCCCGGAGGTTGCCCAATCCGTAGGACGTGAAGTTATGATTCCACATATACTCCCAGTCGTCAGAAAGACGATCGTTGTCGAGATCGCGCATCAGCACCTTGACCCAATCCTTCAGGGCCGCCGTGCTATGCCCGGTCACCTCCACCGAATCCGGCCAATAGAAGTTCTTCGCATACCACCCTTGCGACTCAAAGGTGTCCACCACAAAATTCGGGTAGGAATTGTTCTGATCCAAAAAGACCCGGACGTAATAGGTGTCTGCGGGAAGGCCCCGAATCGCGAAGGCGGTCACGTTCGTCGGCCAGCCCGCCCGGGTGATTCGATTCTTGATCAAACACCGACCCGCGGGCACGCCGCCAAAACCAGGCGACGTGAACGCTTCCGCGACAAACTGTCCGTTTGTGACCTTTCCGGGATAAATGAACGTGCCCGACAGGGAGTAGGAATAACCGGTATAATCGCCCACTTGCACCCTGAACTGACTGGTGGCCGATGCCGTTGAAACGGGGCTTTTCACAGTCAACGTGTAATCGTAAACGCCGTTCGTGAACACCCCATCCCCGATGTAGATCGGCATCTGCATCTTATACCGTCCCTCCACGCTCCGGGCCGGAGGCGCAAACGTCTGCGTCAACAGCACCGTTGCGCTGCCGCGCCGTTTCACCGTCAACTTGCATTGGGTTACCGTGGCGTCCATCGACCACTCGAATGTCTCGCGGGACTGACGCAGACGGCTGCTGCCAAGCGGCCAAACCAGGACGGGCGCAGGCAATGGCGTCGTGTACTTGGTATACACCATGCCGTTGGCCACATCGTGCGTGAGATTGTCATAATACGCACGCACATACCACTGATACCCGCCGGTACGCTTGAACCCATTGTTCAACGTCGATGAGATCCGCATATCCGCTTCCGAAACAAAGGTGCGGAATGGGGAGAAACTCCTCAAGAACACAGTGGGCGCCCCCGCCACATTCCGGTCCACGATATACACGTCATACCGTTCCGCATTAAGGTCGGGCGTCCACGAGAAACGGGCGAAACCGTTGGGCCGGGTATCCGTCAACGGGATGTCAATCGGTCCGACACTGCCCCAGCGCACATCAACCGGCCCCGCAAACCCGGCCGGTTCGTTGGCCTGATAGACGCTATCGCCGTTCAGATCCATGAACCCCCAGAACCAGTTCTGCCCCTCGCGGATAGACCCCTCATACGAGAAGGAATTCGCTCGTTCGCGATTGAGCACCATGTAACGGGGATAGGTGACCGAACGATCCCCCGTGCCGCGGATGGAGGCATCGGGAACCTCCATGAGCCGGTCCGTATAAGCCAGCACCACGAACTTGGGATCAGCAACCGTGCGTCGTTTGCCGGCGTATTGGAACCGGAAGATCATCTCCGGAACCGGATGATAGCGATCGTCCTTGGGATCGTTCCAGGAGAGCGACCAAGTCACGGCATTGGAGCCATTGGTGCTCTGATTGTTCAGGAAACCCAAATCCCCCAGCAGGCTACTGTAAAAGGAATTGCTGGAGAGGGGCGTGAAATTGGGGAACAAGTTGGTCTGGGGACCAATCAATCCACCACCCGAACCGGTGAGGTTGGCCAACTCCTGAAATTCGGCCAGATTGCTCCATCCATCGCCATCGGGATCCCCATTCGGTCCCGCCGAATCAAACATCTCGGTGTTGAGCTTATAGGCCGCCTCCCAGAGATCGTCCATATAATCCATATCGGTAAACTCCTCGCCCAGGAACCGGAATGGGCCCACCATGCCGTTCGTATAGGCGAAAAAGTCTGGAACGTCCTGCGTCAACGAATAATTACCGAACGGGTCGGACCCAAGCGTGTATTCCTGTCGCGTGGACAAGCCATCCCGATCCGGATCGTCATCCGCGTCAAGGGGGTTGAACGGATTGAGGCCGTGCAACTCTTCCCAAACGTCGGGAATGCCATCCCCATCCTGATCCCGGTTCAAGTCGGTCGGCAAACTGCCGTCCCACATCAGCAGGTTGTCGTCTCCGGCCGCCCCGCCAAGGGGCAGCAGATCCCCGTACACCCCGCTGTAATCGCGTTGCATGCCGGGCGAGCTAACACCTCCGAAAGCGGTAATCAACGTAGGGCCATATTGAGGATGCGCCTCCCAGTTGCCGCCCAGACCATGAATATATTCCTGCGTATACGGATTCGCGCTGTTCGGGAAGTTTTGCGTTTTCCCGTCCACAATCCACCGGAGCAGCTTGGTGTCACGGGGCGGATCGAAGGGCTGGTGGGATGCCATATTCTGGATCCACTTCACAAAGGTGTAATCGTTATACACCGTGCTCTTGAGCGGGAAATTATCCCACCAGGGGATGTTGCCCGGTGTGGACACGCTGTCAAAGCCCGCCGGGACAACCCCGTTAGTGGGATTCGGCAGTCCATCAAAGGTGAAACAATACAACATCTTGGGATTGAGCTCGCTCCCGCCCATATCGCCCTGGAAGGTCTGGTTGCCGGTCTGGACGCCATTAAGCGAATTAATCAGCGTCCGTGTCATCTTCTGGGTGCGCAAGTCGCGAACCTGGTTGGCTGTGCGGGCGCCGTCCCAGAGATGCACCTCGTCAATCCAGCCGTGGAAGTAATTGGCCAGCACGGGCGTATTGTTGCCCGGGGACCCGTACCAGTTATAAAAACCGGACTTAATGTTATCCCGTGTCCCGTCGCAAACCCCGGAAGGATTTTCATCGGCAGCGCCGACCGTGACGGTCATCCCATACGCCATCAACGGACTTCCGGAATTGGGGTCGCCAGCCACGAAGCCGTTGAACGGAATTTGCGTGGTGCTCTTGCTCCCCGCCAGCTCCCCATTGACCAGCAACATGAGCTGCTTCGAAGTGGGATCGTAAATCGCCGCCAGATGCGTCCACTTGTTCGCCACCAGTTTATACTTGGGAATGCCCTTGACCATCAGGTTTGTCCAACTCACGCCGTATCCGTCATACGAGATGTAGGGAACCCCATTCTTGATACCCAGCCGGAAATTCCGGGTGACACGCGACGTGCCGGGGAACCCCGGATTGCCAGGCGTGACCGTTCCGGCCCGCTCAACAATGACCCGGTCGCCGGTCAGGGAAATCGGCTTGACCCACGCTTCCACCGTGAACGCCCGGAAGGAATACCAGCTGTGGAATATCGACGAATACAGACGCGCCGCGGCATTCACGCCGTTCAAATAGAGCGCGCGTTGACGCAACGGACTGTCCTCGTCCAGAGGATCGGTGGCGCCACCCGTCAGGCCAATGATCTCATCGCTGTCGGAGGCCAGATCGTTATCGGTATCGAACCCTTCGTTCATCTCAAACGAGAAAAGGTAGGCAGCCGGACTCCACATTCCCGCCAAAACCCCGGCGTCCCAATACCAGTATTGGTCGCGGCCAAACTTGTTTCCGGTCTTGTAGAACTTGTTGACATAACTGTCATCCGACGACACATCGCTGACAAAATAGGGCGATGGATCGGTGTGCGTATAAGTTTGCACCGCTGTGAGATTGGTGGTCAGGTTTTCCTGTACATCCACCTGGCCGTCCTGATCAAAGTCCGCCACCGGACTCATCGGCCGTTCGCCCCACCGGAATGGCGTGGCATACGTCGGAGCACTGGAATACTCGATATCGTCAGCCTCCGCACGCCCCATCAGTTTCCCCGAAACCCGATCCCATTCGCCCCGGATCGGGTTCAGGCAGTGATACAGTTCGTAATAATCGTCGTACCCGTCAAAATCCGTATCCGCATTGCCAGGACTACACGTGCTGAAGTTGAATATCTTATTATAGTACGCGGCAGACAGGAACGTGAAGCGCTTAACCGGTTCTTTAACCATCCGATCCGCCCAATATGCCGTGTCCCAAGTGGCGCGGGCCGCCATCGCGCCTGGTCCATTCGAGCAATTTCCGACTCCGCCGCCCGAAAGGGACAGGTCGAAGAAATTATATGGATCGTAGTTGTTGGCCACGGCAACCGGATCGGTCAGGGCGTCATTGCCGTCGTTATACTTCCACTGGAATTGATAACAGGCGCCCACCATGTATTCCTGGTAGTTGTAAACGCCGTCGCCATCGTAATCCAGCTTGTCGTCCGACACCGTGCCGTCCATACCGCCGACCCAAACCGTCGTATTCGTGTTGGTGCCTGCACCCATGGCGCCGGTCCAGTAGGCCTCCCAGAAATCGGGCAGATAATCGAGATCGCTGTCGACCGAACAGGGATTCAGGCCGCCCCCGGGCGTCATGACGGCAGCCGCCATGACCCCTTCGTTGGTGAACGACCAGTTCGTGAGATAGTTGAAATACGTCTGTTCCCCGCCATCGGCAATCTGGTCGTTATCCGTATCGGGCTCATTCGCGTTGGACGGCAACCCCTTGTTGGGCCAGCTTTGCACAAACGACGACCACTCCGGCTGAATGCCATTCGGCGTGGACCCCGACGAGATCAGGGACCGCCAATACGCGATCGGGCAATGCCCCATGAACTCCTGCCAGAGGAACAACCCGTCTTTATCGGCGTCCAGCGCCCCGTCCGCGCTGGCCCCGGGATCGGCGGCGTAGTAGTATTCCCACCCGTCCCAGGCCCCATCCTTGTCCGTATCCACATCCCGCGGATTCGTGGAACGATTGGTCTCCGTGCCAAGCGTCCAGTGGGGTGTCGCATTGGTCACCCGCAACGCGGCTCCGGCATAAAGAAGAGGATGACCGAACACGTTGGTGATCATCGGATCCCCATTGGTTGACACCCCCCAGACCAGGTTCGTGTCTTTCAAGTCCATGGGATCCAGATAGCTCGGGGTGCCATGAACACCGGCAAATTCCATTGTGTTGCTGTACGGCTGGGAATCAATCATGGGCTTGCCCACCACCCAGGCGGTCCAGGGATTGTAGTTGGTGTACTGGAGCACCTGGTTATGAAGAAGCACATAGTTCGTCGTGACCGGCACACTGCTCGTGACCACATCCACGATCTCCACAAATACGAAGAGCAATGGATCATACACGGTGTTTGTGGTGGTCACCACCTGATTAGTCATATCGGGGACGAACACGTTGGTGATAATGGTCGTCATGTTGGTGTGCACAATGAAAAAACCATTGGTCGTAACCACTTCCACGTCGTTCGAGTAGTGGAAAACCGTGCCGCACTGCACCGGAACGGTGATCGTCGCATAGGCATCCCCATCCGGGTTTTCAGCGCCATCCGTCACCCCGTCACGATCCGTATCCCGATTCCAGGGATCATACCCGAACGACAGCTCCCACCCGTCCGGCAAGCCGTCACTGTCCGCATCCCACAGGAACGGATGGGTGCACCACCGTTCCGGCCGCTGCACCACCCGCACGATCGGATAATAATTGGACGAGGCGGCCAGGCTGGACGCCTGATACTCGTCAAGCGGCGCAAAGGGCCGGCTGGCCTGTCCGTTGGACAGCACATACAACCAATCGAAATCGGGCTCCAACGTTTCGGCCGTCACGATCAAGGGCACTGCGGGATGATACCACCGATCGGTCGTCCAGTCCGGGACCACCGCCGTGATGGCCGGCCAATTGGTGGCCGGATCAATCCGCTCGCCCGCATGAACGCGCTGCCACTCATCCCACGTGAACTCATACCCGTCGTCAAAGCTGTCGTTATCCGTATCGGCGGATAGCGGATTGCTCTGGTCCCCCGAATCCGCCAGGTTCAGGACACGGCGGACCACATCCTTTCGCTCCACCGAGAACGACGTGAACACCCCAACTCCGCCAACCTTTGTTTCATAGGTGCAGGGATCGGCGCCGTCAGGGCCCCGCCATTCATCGATATTATTCAACGGCATGTTCAGCATCTCATAGCCATTGGTGGCGTCCCATTTGAAATCGCCATCCGGATTTCCAAGCTGCCCCTTGACCCCTTTCTCATCCATCGCGGCGGAAACGTATACCTGGTTGAGCGGCAGGTTGCTGGGCGTCAAGGAATGCACCTCGAAATAGTCATCCATCCCGTCATTGTCGCTATCCGCATTGATCGGGTTCATGAAATACTGGATCCCGGCCGGACCGTTCGTAATGCACAACAGGTATTCCTGCAGATTGGAAAGACCGTCATTATCAGGATCGCCGTTGTCGCCATCCATCGGATCGTTCGTCGTGACCGGATCCAGTCCGTACTTCTCTTCAAACCAGGTGGGCAAATGGTCGCCATCGGCGCCTTGAGGGCTGTCCACCACGAACAAGGCCTCCACCTTTTTGGGCGCGTCCATGGTCACCGTAATGTTCATCAAGCGCGTCAACTGGTCAACCCCATTCACCAGCCAGGACGCCAACACATAGCCTGTTAGCGGGCTCGCGGAGACCGACACCGCCGACCCGGCGAGGTTCCAGCTTGAAGGCGTGATCGACTCCCCGCCGGCTTGGAGAACTGTTTCCAGATAGTAATTCGTCTGCCACAGCCAGCGGAAAGTCGAATTGGTCATCGCCTTCAGCACCACCACGGCATCGGCCACGCCCGAAGTCGGAAACACATCTCCGGATCCCTCCGTATAGCCGGCCAGGACGAGCCTCGTATTGCCCACTCCGATAATCGAATTGGGGGGCGAATTCGACCATTTCGCACCGGCGACCACCTCCAGGACATTGGACGTGGACCCGGGGCCGGCAGGATCATAAACGATCAGCGCATAGGTATTCGTGAAATGGGCCATATACTTGCGGTCCATGTCCATCACGTAATTCGCGGGATTGTCGTACTGTTTGGCCCCCACCGTGCCCACGCCGTTCGTCTGCGTCCATTTGACAAACCCGAACCCGGGATCGGGCGTGGCCGAAATGGTGACCGGGGAACCGTCCACGTAAACATTCGTCACCGCCAGATAATCATTGCCTTCCAGATTCACCTTGCCGTTCGGACCCGCCAACAAAATGAGCGTTTTGCCGGGCGCGCCGAACTCCACCGCGACCACCGCGTCGTTTGTCATTTTCAACGACGTGCTGGAGCTTGAGGGATCCAGCACCGCCGGGCCGCTCACGCTGGTCCATTTCCGGAACACATCGCCTGAAAGCCCATTCGCGAACAGGGACACATCCTCGCCATTCGAAAAATAATAAACGTTGGTTGACGTGGCTATCGGCAGGGTCCCGGTCGGGGCCGTGTTCATATAGACTTCGCCGGAACCAGCTGCCACGCTCACGGTCAGCCTCTTTTTGGCTCGGAATACGGCGGTGACCGCGGGTAAACTGGCGATGGACTTCGGCGTCACGAGGGTTGTGGCCGCATTCGTCTGGTCAATGGACACGCTTCCGCTGTTATTCGTCCAATACCAAAACTCATATCCGGCAGACGGAATGGCGGAGACGCTAACGGCGCTATTGAGAGGAACCGCCGTGGTGATATTGCACACCGGCAACGTGGTGCCCTGGGCAATGTTGGCGTTGATGCGGAGATTGACCCGGTTGGTCAGGTTGGCGATCAGGTCGCCGCTGGCGTTGACAATCAAGTCGTTCACCACCGGGTTCACGAGCTGGGCCGCATCCATGCCATTGGTCAGAGAGCCGGACCAGTATGAGAAGATCAGGGTGCTGGGCACCACGCGCGACGACAGCGAAATCGTCACCCCCGCGTCATAGGGATCCTGAACGGTATTGACCGCGTTGATCTGCCAATTGGTGGCCACCCCTTCCACCACCCCATTAGTCAAATAAGCCGCCAGCGTGTTGGGCGCGGCATTGGACAACAGCAAGTTATAGGTGGCCGCCTGGGCCGAAAGCGCCAGGCCGGTCAAGAGGGCGGCCAGTCCAAGGCCGAGTCGCCGGCGCGACGAAAACAAAAGCGAAAAACCAATCGGGTGAACGGGATTCAGGCGCATATCAATTCTCCTTCACATCGGCATTGGGGCGTTCATTCAAAGGGGGTTGTTTTGAGTTCAACTGCGTCAATTCTTCCGTCGCTTTTGAAAAAGCGTCATCGCTCATCCGCAGGGCGGCATAGGCCTTCCGGGCGGCCAGCCACTCCTCGTAAGCCTTCTGGATCGGGGGATTCCCCAACCTCAGGGATGCCTCGGCCTTGTCCACGGCCGCATTCGCGTCTTGAAACGCCTTTTCCGCCTGCTTCACCTTCCCGGCATCGCCCGTTTCCCGGGCTGCCATCAGTTCCTGCATCCGGGCTTCACGATCCCGGACCGGGCCGGTATACACCCCGAACGGCCCGATCTTTCCTTGATACGCAGCCTGGGCCTCCTGCAACCGTTTCAACGCGGCCGCCGCTTCAGGGGCTTTAGCCAACCACGCCCGCTCCGCCTGATGCATCTTGCCCACCGCCGCGGTCACCTTGGGATCGACCGGAGAAGGCGTCGAAAGAGCCGCAACCGGGGAAGCCGAAGGAGCAGCGGCGGGCGGGAGTGCCGGCTTTTGCTCGCGGCGGCACGACGTGCAGGCCAACGCGACTGCGGCTAAAACCATGGTCAATACGCAATACCAAGCTCTCATGCTGTTTCCCTTATTCTGGCACCCAACGGGCAGAATCCACCTTCATGCGCGTATTAACTATAGCCCAACCCCCATCCAATGTCTAACAGGTTTTGTCGGTTTGCGTAAAAATAGTGGCGCCTCCAACCCTCACGGCGCGGCTTTCAACGCCGCCTGCTCATCCAGCAACGCCCGCTTCCGGGATTCCAATTTTCGCCGGGCCTCCGCCATTTCCATCAATTGAGTCCGGCGCTTCTCCTGATTGGCGCGCCGCTCCTGCAAAACGGGGTTGGCGGCCATCTCCGTCCTCACTTCGGCCTTCAAGGTGTTCAATTGTTCCGTCAGTTCCTGGATTTTCCGCACTTTGGCGGCCAGCTTCTCGTCGCCCCCGGCCGCGGCCACCAAATTGGTGAACGTCGGCGCCTGCGCCCGCATCCCGTCTATGATTTCGGCCTCCTTGCGGGCCATTTCTTTCTGCTCCTCGGCCACCGCCTGAAGATCCGCGGCCACACGCTCCGCCGTTCGCACCGCTACTACCGCCGGCGCCGCCGGCGGAACCGCCTGTTGGGCCCATCCGGAGCCCGCCACCATTATCACGCCCAACCCCATCGCCGCCAGTATCCGCTTGCTCATGAACAGACAACTCCTTGTTTGGCTTTCCCCTATCGACCGTGTGTTTCATTATGACACGGCTTTGGCCGCCCGTCAAAACCTCATGCACCCGCCGGGCGCATCTGCGATTAGCGATTAGCAAGAGGAGGTGTGGCTACTTAAATGACAAGCCCTCTGCCAAGACCGGCTCAAATGACTTTCTTGGTCTGGTAAACAATATCCTCGGGCACCCAGCGGGAACCCACTCGCGCGCCGCCCGAGAGTGCCCGACAGGGTCGAGGGCGCGCGAAGGCAACGTCGTTGCGGCGTTTCGATCCGCGGACAGGCACGAGCTGATTTTGAGGCGCAGCAGGGTGACGGCGGGTTGACGTGGGCTCGTGCCCCGGCAACCCTAGCTGGAACCCTGATCCGCCCAAAAGCAGCCGGGCCTGAACGCCGAAACGCCGCAACAGCATCGGGCCATGACATCCTAGGCCTCGCAACGAATCGCAGTTGCGCCCCCGCCCGCCTTAATTCTTGACTTTCCCCATAAACCCGCTAAAACGGCTCCTTACTTTCTATAGTAACAAAGAAGGAATCCGCGCATGTTGATCACCAAGTTCAACGTCCTCATCCGCAACCGGTTTGTCTGGGGCTTCTTCGCCGTGCTCGTCAGCATCACGATGGTCGGATTCTTCACGGACATCGAAGGCTGCGTGTCCGGCAAAAAAATGCCCGGCGCCATCGGCGACCTGGACGGAAAAGCCGTCTCCTACCGCGACCTCCAGGCCGCCAAATTCAACGTGATCCTGCGGCTCCGCCTGGCCACCGGCCGCGACTTCAACCTCACGCCGGAACTGAACACCATGGTCACCCGGGAAGCCTGGAAACGCCTCGCCCTGCTCCAGCTGGCCGACTCCGAGCAGCTCGGATCCGCCGACGCCGAAGTCGTGTCCGCCATTCAGCGCGACCCCATGTTCCAGCAGAACGGGGTTTACAGCCCCGAACGCTACAGCCAATTCCGCCAGATTCTCGCCCAGAACTACGGCGTCGACGCCGTCCAGTTTGAGGACTACATGCGCGAAGAACTGGCGCTCGACAAGATCCGCCGCGCCGTGGCGGCCGCCATCTGGACCGCGCCGTATGAAGTGGACCGGCTGGCCCGCAACTTTGCCGACTCCTTCACCGTCGCCTACGCCGAAGCCCCCCGGAGCCTCCTGACCCGCGACATCGCCGTCTCCGACGCCCAGATCCGCGCGTTCTATGACACCCACACCGCGGACTTCACCATCCCCGACAAAGTCCAGGTCGCCTACGCCGCCTTCCCCTTTTCCGATTACACGACCTCCGCCACCGTCACGCCCGAATCCGTCACCAACTATTACAGCGACCACCTGAACGACTACTTCACCACCAACACGACCGGCGAGCCGGTGGCCCGGAAGATTGAAGAAGTCGAACGCAACATCCGGGACCTCCTGGCCACGGCCGCCCGGCGGGACCAGGCCATTGAAGCCGCCGCCCTCTTTGCCGACTCCCTGTACGGCAAGAGCACGGACACCAACTTCTTCTATGCCGCGACGGCCGCCACCGGAAAAACCGTGCGCCTGACCCGTTTCTTCGCGGCTCGTGAACCCTTGACCGAGCTCGGCGCGGGCATCGACTTCAACAGCGCCGCATTTGCGCTCTCCCCGGAAAAGGACGCCAATTTCAGCGAGCCGATCACCGGCTCCAACGCCGTGTACGTCCTCGCCTATGAAGGCGCCCTCCCCTCCCGCGTGCCCGCGTTCTCGGAAGTCCGGGACGAGGCCCATGCCCGCGCGCTAGCCGAGGCCCGCAACCAGGCCTTCGCGGAAAAAAGCGCCGCCCTGCAGA
Source organism: PVC group bacterium (assembly GCA_945898015.1). GTDB lineage: Bacteria > Verrucomicrobiota > Kiritimatiellia > CAIKKV01 > CAIKKV01 > CAIKKV01. Next base: position 13,706 of record CAMDGM010000055.1, read on the forward strand.
AAAAGGTGCAGGCCGCGCTCCACGCCGGTTCCTCCTTCGACGCGGCGGTCAAGGCCGCCGGATTCGCCGAAGGCGCCAAAACCGCCGGGCCGTTCACCGCCTACACGGCGCCCGCCCCCTTCGACAACGCCCGACTCGTCACCGCCGTCATCTCCCTCCAGGAAGGCGAGATCTCCGAACCCGTATCCACCGAGCGCAACACCCTCGCCCTGATCCTCGTCAAAACCCGTACGCCGGGCGAGGCCACCGCCTCGGATCCGATCCGCAACCAGATCCGGTCGAGCTTGAACCGCCGGCACGCCCAACTGCTCGTCAGCCAGTGGGAAGAGGATTTGCTCATGAAAAAAGGGTACAAGGAGCCGGTCGAAGAAGTCGAGACCACCGACTCCCAGTCCGGGGATGATGACGAGAAAAAGAACCCGCCGCCGACTGGCGCGGGCACCCTGTAACAGTCCGCTCTAGAGCACGAAATCGGCCGCCCGTCCGCATTGCCGGCAGGCGGCCTTTTCATTGATTCCGGTCCGTTGAATCGCATATCCGCTGCGGCGGATCAATTCGGACTTGCAGCCCGGACAACGCGTGGCGCTGCCGTGATCGGAAAGCATGTTGCCCAGGTACACATACGGCAGCACCGCCCCGGCGGCCGAAAACGCCTTCTCCATGACCGCCCGTGGCGTGGCGGGAATTTTGAGGCGGTATTCCGGCCGGTACGCGCTCAAATGCAGCGGCGTGTTTTCCCCCAGATGATCCCGGACCCAGACCGCCAGCTCGGTGATTTGCTCGAATTGATCGTTCAGGTTGGGAATGACCAGGTTGGTGATTTCAAGGTGGCATCCGGCCCGGCGGGCCTGGACGCAGAAATCCAGAACCGGCTGAAGCGTGCCCCGACACTGCCGGGTATAGAAATCATCCTCAATGCACTTGATATCCACGTTCAAGGCGTCGATCAGGGGAAGAAGGTCTGCGGCCGGCCCGGGATTGATGTAGCCGTTGGTCACCAGCACATTGCTCAGGCCCTTTTCCCGGGCCAGGTCGGCGCAATCCCGGACATATTCGAGGTTCACCAGCGGCTCGTTATACGTGTAGGCGATGGCGCGGGACCCCTCTTGAATGGCCGTCGCCACCACTTCGCCGGGGGAATGACATAAGCCGCCATGACGTTCCGGCGCCGTCTGGGAAATGCTCGCGTTCTGGCAGAATGAACAATCGAAGTTGCACCCCCAGCCGCCGATGCTGTACACGGACGCACCGGGATGGAAATGGTGAAGCGGTTTCTTTTCCATCGGATCCAGATGAGCGGATGAAATCCGCCCGTACCCCAGGGCCGTCAAACGCCCCTCCAGAAAGCCCCGGCTCTTGCACAACCCCACCCGCCCCTCGCGAATCCGGCACAAATGAGGACACAACAAACACTCCCCGATGCCCTCTGAAAGCGTGCGCCAATACCTCGCCTCTTTCATTGAACCCCCAGGAATGCCGGTTAGTTGCTTTTGACGGCCGCATTCTACTGTGCCATACTGAAACGGTCAATCCCTGAAACCCCGAACGGAGTTGCCATGCTGCTGCCGCCCGCCGAATCCGCCCGGACCGTCATCCCCCTGATCGACCACACCCTTCTCCGTCCGGACGCCACCCAGGCCCAGGTCCGGCGTCTCTGCGAAGAGGCCGTGTTCTACGGATTTGCGGCGGTCTGCGTGCTACCCTGGTGGATTCCCGACGTGGTCCGCGACCTGCAGGGCTCACCCGTCAACCCCTGCACGGTGGCGGGCTTTCCCCTGGGCGCCCACCTACCCGCCTCCAAGGCCGCCGAAGCCGCCCTGTGCGTTGAGCACGGCGCCCGTGAAATCGACATGGTCATGGCCGTCGGAGCCTTCAAGGATAAAGCCTACACCGCCGTGGAACACGACATCGCGGGCGTGGTCCGGGCCGTGGGGACTAAAGCGCGGGTGAAAGTCATTCTGGAAACCACCCTGCTCACTCCCGCTGAAATCGCCGACGCCACGCGCCTCGCGCTGGGCGCCGGCGCGGCGTTCGTAAAAACCTCCACCGGCTTTTTCGGAGGCGCCACCGTGGAGGCCGTACGCCTGATGCGCGAAACGGCAGGCCCCGCGGCCGGCGTCAAGGCCAGTGGCGGCATCCGGTCCCTCGCCGACGCTCTTGCCATGATCAAGGCCGGCGCCACACGCATCGGCACCAGCGCAGGTGTCGCCATCGCCACCGGCACGGCTTGAGTCGCCGTCAAGTCAATGGTCGCGACGCCTTCGCGACCATTTTATTGCGAAGCGCGCGAAACTGCCGGATGAAAAGATAATCGCGAATCGCCTCGCGCACGATATCGCTCCGCGAAACCCCTTCGGACTTCGACACGACATCGAGCTGTTTGCGCACCTTTTCCGGTATGCTGATGGTCAGCGTGCTTCTCATGATCGTATCCCTTCTGTCGCTTTATCTGTAATAATACATCTTACAGTGCGCTTTGGGTCAATCGCTTTCAACTCTGAAATTGCCATGGTGAATAGGCACCGTATTCCACCTCGCATCGCCACAAACATCTAATCACGGGCGCTTGCCGCTTCCTCAAAGGAATTGATAACCCCGGCACGCAGCCTCATCAACGGGCTCATAGGCGGGAAACGCCGCATGCCGCTCAACCACCCGCCGGACATCCGCCATGCGGCGGCGACAGCGCGCCGCCCTCCATTCAATCGGCAGGCCTCCTACAGCACGGAGCTGGAAAGGCATGGCTCCGTCGAGCCGCCGCACTCAGTGCGGCGCTACACAACCCCGTGCGTAAACCCTATAGTCGGGCTTTTTACGGCAGCCGTCTCGCGCGACGCCCGAAACGCCGCATGCCGCTCAACCCACACGCCGGATAGCCACGATGCGGCGGCGACAGCGCGCCGCCCTCCATTCAATCGGCAGGCCTCCTACAGCACGGAGCTGGAAAGGCATGGCTCCGTCGAGCCGCCGCACTCAGTGCGGCGCTACACAACCCCGTGCGTAAACCCTA
>CAMDGM010000056.1 GCA_945898015.1 PVC group bacterium
CCGCCCCGAGGGCAGGGGCGGATAGCGCCGACCGCCAAGACGGACGGTCCCGGCACGGTGTCTGCTGCGGCCTCTCCGCATCACGGGCTTACGCCTGCGGCGACCTTAAAAACGCAGCCTTATGCCGCCTGCCTAATTAAAGCGGCCTATCAACTCCCGATAACTGACCGATTACTTCTAGGGATAACGCGGCTAACCGGCGCCTCTGCAATTTTGTTGAGGCAGGCCAATCTGTCTTTTCTTGATTCCAGCAGGTAGTAGATCGCCGGCAAGACCAGCAAGGTCAGCAGCAGGGCCGAGACCAGTCCGCCCATCACCACCGCCGCAATTGGCCTCTGGATCTCGGAGCCGCTGCCCGTGGCGTAGGGAATCGTCGACAGGGAGTCAAGGGTTGAAAAATGGCGAGTCGAATGTTGGCGGGCGGGTCGGCTATTCGCCGTACATTTCGGTGATCAACCGGCGGAGGGCGGTCGCCTGGCTGTCCGACAGGTTGCCGATTCTGGCGCCCAGGCGCGTTTTTCTGATGGTGCGAATTTGATCGACCGCGATTTCAGCGGGTTGTAGTCCGCATTTCGCCGGCAACCGGCATCGCCAGGCGGGATGAAGCTGGCTGGTCAGCGGGCAGACGACGACCGTCTGCAGGCGCTCGTTCAGTTCGTCCAGACTGACAATTACCACCGGCCGGGTTTTGGCCATCTCGGAGCCTTGCGTCGGATCGAGCGAGGCCCAGCGCAGTTCGTACCGCTTCATGCGGGCTTCGCCTTCCGGGGTTTGACGGTGTAACGGGACTTTTTATCTGCGGCATGGCGTGAGGGACCGGGTGTCCAGGGAATGTCGTCGAGGCCGTCAGTCGTTGTGGAATCCCACTCGTTCCAGGCTCCGGATTCAGCCGCCATCTCCCGGGCGGTATCGGCCCAGGTCAGTTTCTCGACCCCGGGTCCTGGCGTGCGCAGCAGGAGGCCGTCGGAGCGCTCCTCCATGAGGACGACGGCGCCGATGCCGTAACGGCGCAGTGACTCGGCGGGCAGGCGCACGCCGCGCGAGTTGCCGATCCGGGCCACTTTGAGTTCGATGGATTTCATGTAATAACAGTAATAACAATCGGGCGACAGGGCAAGATCTGTTTTATTTTTACTGGCGCATTGACAGGCCGCCTAGTATCTCTTATATTTCGTCACATAACGAAATGGGAAGGATCGCATGAGAGACTGGCTGGAGTTGTTCAAGGCGCTGGCGGACGAAAACCGGCTGCGCGCGCTGGCCGCGCTGAAAGGCGGGGAGTTGTGCGTCTGCCAGCTGATCGCGCTGCTGGACCTGGCGCCGTCCACCGTGTCGAAGCATCTGTCGATCCTGCGCTCGGCGCGGCTGGTGGATAGCCGCAAGCAGGGGCGCTGGATGTATTACCGGCTGGCCAGGGACTGTCGGACGCCGTCCGCGAGCCGGGTTCTGGCCGTGTTGTTCGCGGATCTGGACCGGACGGGCTGGCTGGCGGCCGATCGGAAGCGGATGAAGAAAATAGTGGATGAGGGCGTGGAGTCGTTGTGCCGGAGGTTGTTCTGTAAATCGTGAAGGAGACGTGACCTATGAGCGAATTGAATCGTGAGCCAAAACCGACCGACGAGACGGAGCCGCTGAACCGGCCGGCCGGGGGGTGCGCGTGCGGGTCCGGTTGCGATTGCCAGGGCGGCGGGTCCGCGTGCGGCAAGCGCTGGATTATCGGAGTGATCGTGCTGGTCGCCGCCGGCGTGCTGGCGGCGCGGGCCCTGATGAAGAATCCTGGCGCCGCGTCCCCGGCGGGGCCCGCCGGTTATGCCGCCCGGGTCGTTCCGGTCCCGGCGCCGGTTGGCGGGGTTGCCTCGACCGATGAGGTCGCCGTGGTCGAGATTGGAGCGCTGAACGACCTGAATCTGGTTGCCGTCGGCACGGACGCCGTGTTTGTGTATCTGCCCGCGACAAACGGGGGTTCAGTCCCGGCGCCGACCGCGCTGATCCGACGCGCGTCAAAAACCATCGAATCCCAGGCGCGAATCAAGATTGGCATTTTCTCGCTGAAGCCGGATTCGCCCGACTATGCGCAAGTGGTCAAGCAGCTGGCGGTTCCGGGTGTGATGGTAATGGTCAAGGGGCGCGGAATGGCCCCCGTGTCCGGAGACCTGACGGAAGCCAAACTGGTTCAGGGATTCGTTGCCGCGTCGAGCGCCGGCGGGTGTGGTCCGGCGTCGGGCGGGTGTGGTCCGGCCTCAGCCGGGTGCCAATAGGAGTTGATATGACAGAGCTGGTGAAATGGGTGACGGACACGCTACAGGCGGCCAGCCTGGGGCCGGCGGCCTTGCCGCTGGCCTTTTTGCTCGGCGTGGTAAGCGCTCTGGCGAGCGCGTGTTGCACGGTCCCGGCAATGGGCATGCTGGTGGCCTACTCGGGCACGCAGCAGAATGTAAACCGGCGCTCGTCGCTGATTTCGGCGGCCTGGTTCCTGGTCGGCACGGCCTTGGCTCTTGTGATTCTCGGGCTTGTGGCCGGGCTGGCGGGGCAGGCCGCGCAGGCCTTTCTCGGGCGGTATTGGAAACTGTTTGCCGGGGCTGTGGCGGTGGTGCTGGGACTGGCCAGCTTGAACCTGCTTCCCTTCCGGTTGCCGGGTCGCACGCCCGCAGGCGGAGTGCGTCCGGCGTCCGGAGACAAGAGGGGCGCCGCGTGGGGCGGGTTGTTTCTCGGCGGGGGCGTAGCCGCCTGTTCGTTGCCGTGTAATCCCGGCATTTTTATTATCCTGGGAGCCAGCGTGATGATGGGCCGGCTTTGGTGGGGAATGGCGCTGATGGCGGCTTTTGCGGTCGGGTTCAGCCTGCCGCTCAGCGCCGTCTTTTTCGGGGTGTCCTCCGGGACGGCGGCCCTCTCGGCGCAGAAGGCGGCGGGTGTGATTCGGGTTGTTGCGGGCGGGCTTCTGGTTATCGCGGGATTCTATTTGCTGGGGACAGGGTCATGAATGTTCGGGAGCAGGTCAGTGCCGAATGGGGCTTGGGGGATTACCTGGGCGCCATCGGGGTGCGGCTGAATGTGGGCCGCATGCGATACCGGATGACGCCGGGGCTTTATGCGCGGGGCGCGCCCGGTCCCGAGTCGCCGGTGTTGGTGACGGCTAACTACAAGCTGTCGTTCGATCATGTGCGGCGCGCCCTGGCCGGGGTGGACGCCTGGATTCTGGTGTTGGACACCCGCGGCATCAACGTCTGGTGCGCGGCCGGCAAGGGCACGTTTGGAACGGCGGAACTGGTTCGTCAAATCCGCGCGTGCGGCTTGTCGGAGCGTGTGACGCACCGCCGCCTGATCCTTCCCCAGCTGGGGGCCCCCGGGATCGAGGCGCACGAGGTGAAGAAGCAGTCGGGATTCGCCGTGGTGTGGGGGCCGGTGGAGGCCGCGGATATCCCCGGATTCCTGAAGGCCGGGATGACCGCGTCGGCGGCGATGCGCCGGGTGCGGTTTCCGTGGCGGGACCGGCTGGTCGTGGCGCCGCTCGAGCTGGTGATTCATTTCAGCCGGATGCTGCTCATCGGCCTGGTCCTGGCGGGGCTTGCCGGAGTGTCAGGGTGGGGCTATTCCGGGTCCGCGGCGTGGGAGCGGGGCGGGGAGGCGGTGCTTCTTCTGATTGCGACTTACATGGCCGCTGGCGTGTTGGGCCCGCTCCTGCTGCCCTGGCTGCCGACGCGCGCTTTTTCGATCAAAGGCGCCGTGCTCGGGCTGGTGCTGGGCGTCTGTGGTCTGGCGATCCTGGGTCCGCCCTGGTCCCTTCCGCACCGCTTCGCCTGGCTCCTGCTGGTCACGGCGGGCGCCTCCTATTTACTGTTGAATTTTACCGGATCGACGACCTTCACGTCGCCGTCCGGGGTGAGGCGGGAAGTCCGCCTGGCCCTGCCTGTGCAGATTGTGGCGGGGGTGGCCGGATTGATTGCCTGGACGGTGGCCCGATGAAATATTTGACGCGGGATTTGACGTTGAGGCTGGACGTGGACCGGTGCGTCGGCTGCGGGTTGTGCGCGACCGTGTGTCCGCACGGGGTGTTCATAATCCATGACCGGAAAGCGCGCCTGGCGGATCGTGACGCCTGCATGGAGTGCGGGGCGTGTGCGATGAATTGCCCGGTGGAGGCGATTGAGGTGGATAGTGGAGTGGGTTGTGCGGAAGCCATGATCAATGGGCTGTTGACCGGGAACGAGACCTGCTGCGGCGGCGACTGCTGCTGCTCCGGGAAAAACGAAAAAGACAAAGAGACAGGTCAATGAAAACTAAAATCCTTTTTCTCTGCACCGGCAATTCGTGCCGGAGCCAGATGGCCGAGGGCTGGGCCCGGCATCTCAAGGGCGAAGCGATGGACGCCTATTCGGCGGGCATCGAAACGCACGGGCTGAATCCGAACGCGGTCAGGGTCATGGCCGAGGCGGGCGTGGATATTTCGCGCCAGTGCTCCAAGCTCGTGGACGGGCTGAAGGAAATCGCGTTCGATTACGTGATCACGGTGTGTGACCACGCGCACGAGTCATGCCCCTTGTTTCCGGGGAAAACGAAGGTGGTGCATCAGGGGTTCGACGATCCGCCGCGGCTGGCGCGGAATGCGAAGACGGACGACGAGGCGCTGGCGCATTACCGGCGCGTGAGGGATGAGATCCGAACGTATGTGGAAACGCTGCCGGAATCGTTGGGGACAGGCCGGTAGTCGAGGTTTAACGGTGACGGGGAAGGTAAAGGAGAAGCAAGACCATGACTGAGCGGATTGTGAGCAGGCTGTCGTTTCTGGACCGGTTTTTGACGCTTTGGATTTTCCTGGCCATGGGGGCCGGGGTGTGGCTGGGTTACGCCGTGCCCGCGTTCGGGGACTGGATCGGGTCGTTGCGGCCGGAGGGGACGCAGACGAGCATCCCGATTGCCATCGGCTTGATCCTCATGATGTATCCGCCATTGGCGAAGGTGAAGTATGAAGAGTTGGGCGATGCCTTCCGGGACTACAAGGTCCTTGGGCTGAGCCTCCTGCAGAACTGGGTGGTCGGGCCCATCCTGATGACGGTTCTGGCCATTGTCTTTTTGCGGGGGCAGCCGGAGTTCATGATCGGGCTGATCATGATCGGGCTGGCCCGGTGCATCGCCATGGTGATCGTGTGGAACGATCTGGCAAAGGGCGACACGGAGTATTGCGCGGGGCTGGTGGCGTTCAATTCGATTTTCCAGGTGTTCTTCTATAGCGTGTATGCCTGGTTCTTCGTGACGAAGCTGCTGCCGGCGCTGGGTTTGGCGGGCGCCGTGGTCAACATCACGATCAAGCAGATCGCGGAGAGCGTCTTCATTTATCTGGGGATTCCGTTCCTCGCCGGGATGGTGACCCGGTTTGCGCTGGTCAAGGCGCGCGGGAAGGAGTGGTATCACACCACCTTCATTCCGAAGATCTCGCCGATCACGTTGATCGCCCTGCTGTTCACCATTGTGGTGATGTTCTCCATGCAGGGGCAGAAAATCGTTGCCCGGCCGGGCGATGTGGTCTTGATTGCCATCCCGCTGTTGATCTACTTCGTGGTGATGTTTCTGGTGAGCTTCTGGATGAGCGCCAAGGCGGGGGCCAACTACGCCAAGTCGGCCACGCTATCCTTCACGGCGGCGAGCAACAATTTCGAGCTGGCGATTGCCGTGGCGGTGGGGGTGTTCGGCATCAATCACGGCGCGGCGTTTGCGGCGGTCATCGGGCCGCTGGTGGAAGTGCCGGCCCTGATTGGGCTGGTGAATGTGTCGCTCTTCTTTAAGCGGAAGTTTTTTGGCGGGCTGGTGGAAACCTAGCAGCCTGTTGGTTGTGCTGGGCACGGCGTTCCGGCCGTAATCTGGCGGGCGCTTTTCCGCGCTGAGGGGCTCCGGCTTCGGCGCCGGGACCATTATCCACGTCCCCTCGCCGTCGCCCCCCAGCATCGGAAAATCACCTCGCCATATTCCGGCTGACGGAACGCCGTGCCCGGGAGCCATCGCGCGCCCTGGCCACTGCCGTGGACCATGGGCGGCGCGCGATTGCGGTTCCCGTGAAAAGCCCGAAGAGATCCCTTTGCCGCTGGTGGAAGTGCCGGCCCTGATTGGGCTGGTGAATGTGTCGCTCTTCTTCCGGCGGAAGTTTTTTGGCGGGCCGGTGGAAACCTAGCAGCCTGTTGGCATTTAAGAAGCCACGAATAAACACCAATAGACACGAATGGGAGATGACGGGGCGCGACGCGCGCCACAGAGCGGGGGCGCGGGGCTGCCCCGCAATAAAACGATTTGGGAAAGAACAGTCAGCGCAAGGATTCGTGTTGATTCGTGTCCATTCGTGGTTTCTGGATCGGACAAGCTGCAACCTGAACAGCAAAAATGATCGAAGCCAACCGCATGCTCACGGTAGAGCTTCGCCAAGGACATGCCCGGGGCCGTGGGCATGTGTCTTTCACGTGATCCGGTTTCCAAAGTCATCGGGAACGTTCGAGCCTTGGCGTGGGCAGACGGCTTGCGTGAATTGGGCCTGTAAGGATCATCCCGCCGCCACCATGCGGTCCACGGCCTGCCGGGCGCGCACCCGGATTTCTTCGGGCACAGTCACGAGAAATTGATTATCTTCCAGGGCGAAGAGCACCTTTTCGAGCGTGATCTTTTTCATGTTCGGGCAGACCGCGGATTCGGCGAGCGGGAAAAATTGTTTGCTCGGATTTTCCAGGCGCAGCCGGTGGAGCAGGCCGGTTTCCGTTCCGATGATAAATGACGAGGCGGGCGACTCCTTGGCGAACCGGCACATGCCGCTGGTGGAGAGCACGGCGTCGCCTAGCGCCGTCACCTCGGGCCGGCATTCGGGATGGATCAGCACGAGCGCGCCGGGATGCGCCGCCTTGGCCCGCAGCACATCTTCCGCATGCAGGCGGGCGTGAGTGGGGCAGTAGCCGGGGTAGAGGATCAGCGGCCGCCCGGTTTGGGTGGCCGCGAACGCGCCCAGGTTCTGGTCGGGCACGAAGAGAATTTCCCGGTCGCGCGGAATGGATTCCACCACGGCGACAGCATTGGCCGACGTGCAGCAGATATCGCTTTCGGCTTTCACCTCGGCGCTGGAGTTGACATAGGTCACCACCACGGCGCCAGGATGACGGGCCTTGAAGGCTTTCACGTCTTCGAGGGGGGCCATATCGACCATGGGGCAGCCGGCATGGAGGTCGGGCAGGAGCACGGTTTTGGCAGGCGAGAGGATGGCCGCGGTTTCGGCCATGAATTTCACCCCGCAGAAGACGATCACCTCCGCGTCTGTGGCGGCGGCCTTGCGGCTTAATTCGAGCGAGTCGCCGGTGAAGTCGGCGACGTCCTGCACCTCGGGAAGCTGGTAGTTATGCGCCAGGATCACCGCCTGGTTGCGGGCCTGAAGCGATTTGATTTGCTCGATCAATTTTTCCATGGTTCTTCCCAGGTTGTCATCGTTTGGTGACGGGTCGGCGGTTAGCTGTGCGGATTGCGCCGTTTCGGCCGTTGCCTGTCGAGTGCTTTTGGGCGTATCCGGTTTCCGGCTGGAGGTTCGCGGGCACGAGCCCAGCTCACCTCGCCGTCAACCGCCTACGCCTCAAAATCATCTCGCCATGCCCCGGCTGATCGAAACGGCGCAATCCCGAGCTCCTCGCGCGCCTTGGCCGCTGTCGCGTCCTCGGGCGGCGCGCGACGGCGGTTCCCATTAAAAGCCCATTGGTTCTCTCTTTTGGCGGAGCGCCGCGACGCCGCAGGGTGCATGTCCGGTGGCCGTTTGCGGCATGGCCCTCATGTTTTCGAGGTTATCTTCAGGCGGGGAAGAGGGCGGTGGAGAGGTAGCGTTCGCCGGAATCGGGGAGGATCACGACGATTGTTTTGCCTTCGAATTCGGGTTGGCCGGCCAGGCGGGCGGCTACGGCGGCGGCGGCCCCGCAGGAGATGCCGGAGAGGATGCCTTCCTCCAGCGCCAGGCGCCGGGCGAAGGCCATCGCCTCTTCGTTGTCCACCGTTTCCACCCGGTCGATGAGGGAGAGGTCCAGCACCCCGGGAATGAACCCGGCCCCGATTCCCTGGATGGCGTGCGGACCGGGCTTGAGCGGTTCCCCGGCGCGCTGCTGGGAGAGGATGGGGCTGCTTTTCGGCTCCACGGCCACGGAGAGGATCTGGCGCCCCTTTTCCCGCTTGAGGAAGCGGGAGATGCCGGTGATGGTGCCGCCGGTGCCGACGCCGGCCACCAGCACGTCCACGCGGCCCTCGGTGTCGCTCCAGATTTCCGGGCCGGTGGTCCGGAAATGGATGTCCGGATTGGCCGGATTGTTGAATTGCTGCGGCATGAAATAGCGGCCGGGATCCCGGGCGACCAGATCCTCGGCCCGGGCGATGGCGCCGCGCATGCCCTTGTCGCCGGGGGTCAGGTCGATGGACGCGCCGAAGGCCTTGAGGACTTTCCGGCGTTCGAGGCTCATGGTTTCGGGCATGGTGAGCGTGACTTTGTAGCCGCGGGCGGCGCCGACGAAGGCGAGGGCGATGCCGGTGTTGCCGCTGGTGGGCTCGATGATTTCCACGCCCGGCTTGAGTAGGCCGCGCGCTTCGGCGTCCCAGATCATGTTGGCGCCGATCCGGCATTTGACGGAGCCGGCGGGGTTGCGGCTTTCGATCTTGGCGAGCACCAGGGCCTTGGTTCCGGCGATTTTGCGCAGTTGCACGAGAGGCGTGTTGCCGATGGTGAGCGAATTGTCCTTGTTCCATTTCATGGGTCGTGTTCCTTTTTCAGGGTCATGCGTGAGCGGGGTGGTCGGTCGGGTGCTTCAGGGTGGAGCGGGTTCCGCATAGCGGGCAGTCCGGATTTTGGCGGACCGGTGTTTGTCGGAACTGGAGGCAGAGGAGGTCGATGTGCAGCAGGGTGTTGGTGAGGGGCGTCCCGATGTGGAGGAGAACTTTGATGGCTTCGGCGGCCTGAAGGGCGCCGAAAAGACCGGGCGCCACGCCGAGCACGGGGTTGGGTCCGGCGGCGGGATCGGGGGGCGGGGGTGGGTCGAAGACACAGCGAAGGCAGGCGGTGCGGCCCGGGAAGACGGTCAGGGCCTGGCCGGTGAGGCCGAGGATGCCGGCGTGGGAGTAGGGTATGCGGGCGGCGTGGCAGGCGTCGGCCACCAGGAACTTGGAGGGGAAGTTGTCGGTGCAATCGAGGACGAAGTCGAAGCCGGCAAGGAGGGCCGGGGCGCGGGCGGCGGTGAGCCGTTCGGGGAACAGGAGGAGTTGCGTATCGGGGTTGAGGGCGCGCAGCCGGGCGGCGGCCGAGTCGACCTTGGGCCGGCCGAGGTCGGCGGTGGAGTGAAGGATCTGGCGCTGGAGGTTGGAAAGGGACACGGTGTCGGAGTCGACGAGTCCGAGGGTGCCCGCTCCGGCGGCGGCGAGATAGAGGGCGGCGGGCGACCCGAGTCCGCCCACGCCGACGATCAGGACGCGGGCCTGGAGGAGTTTTTGCTGGCCGTCGATACCGATTTCGGCGAGTCGGAGTTGCCGGTCGTAGCGTTCATGTTGGATGGGTGTCAGAGTCATTATTTAAAAAGTTGTTGCAATCCCATGTGGAGAGGCTACTATACACGACTAACTTGATCAACATAAAAGTTAAGGGGCTGGAATGGTGGGGTTGACCACAAAAGGGCGGTATGCGACGCGGTTGCTGGTTTACCTGGCGGCGCGGCAGGATGCCGTTCCGGTGAAAAAGCAGGTGATTGCCGAGAGCGAGGGGATTACGCCTGACTACGTTGAGCAGATCCTGATCCGGCTCAAGGCCGCCGGGCTGGTCCGCAGCTATCGCGGCAAGGAGGGTGGCTTCACCTTGGCCGTGGACCCTCGCACGCTCACCGTCGCCCGTGTTCTGGAGGCGATGGAAGGAAAAATGTCCATTGTGGCCTGTCTGGAAAACAATTCCTGCGATCGGGCGGCCTCCTGTTCCACCCGGGCACTCTGGGGCAAGGCGGATCAGGCGTTGAAGCAGGTGTTCACCAAGACAACGATCGGCGAATTGGCTGCCGCCGCGCCCGGGAAGGCGGAATTCACGATATGATTTTTCAACCATCCGAAACGTAAAGGAGAAGACATGAGCACGCCTAAATTCGAAACCCTGTGCCTGCATGCCGGACAAACGGCCGATCCGACAACCGGTTCCCGTGCGGCGCCGATTTACCAGACCACCTCGTACGTGTTCAAGAGTTCCGAGCATGCGGCGAACCTCTTTGCGCTGAAGGAATTCGGCAACATCTATACGCGCCTGATGAACCCCACCACGGATGTGTTTGAGAAGCGCGTGGCCGCCATCGAGGGCGGATCCGGCGCCCTTGGCGTGGCCTCCGGTCAGGCCGCGATCACCTATGCCCTGCTGGCCATTACGCGGCTGGGCGACGAGATCGTGGCGGGCAACAACCTCTATGGCGGTACGTATTCGCTCTTTCATTACACGTTCCCCAAGCTCGGGCGGACGGTGAAGTTTGTGGATTCGCGCGATCCCGAAGCGTTCCGGAAGGCCATCGGGCCCAAGACCCGCGCCGTGTATGTCGAGACCATCGGCAACCCGAAGCTCGATGTGCCGGATTTTGATGTACTCTCCAAGATCGCGCATGAGGCCGGCATTCCGCTGGTGGTGGACAATACCATCGGCGTGGGCCTGGTGCGGCCGATCGATCACGGCGCGGACATCCTGACCACCTCGGCCACCAAGTATATTGGCGGGCATGGCACGTCGATTGGCGGCGTGATTGTCGATTCCGGCAAGTTCAAGTGGAACACCGGCAAGTTCCCGGAATTCACCGAGCCGGATCCGAGCTATCACGGGCTGGTGTATTGGGATGCGCTGGGCAATGTGCCGGGCATGGGCAATGTGGCCTTCATCCTGAAGGTGCGCGTGACCTTGCTGCGCGATATGGGCGCGGCGCTCAGTCCCTTCAATTCCCATCAATTTCTTTTGGGTCTCGAGACCCTGCCGCTGCGGCAGGCGCGCCACTCGTCCAACGCGCTGGAGATCGCGCGCTGGCTGAAAACCCATCCGAAAGTCAGCTGGGTCAATTATCCCGGACTCGAAGACAACCCCAATCACGCCCGGGCCGCGAAGTACCTGAAGAAGGGCTTCGGCGGAATGCTCGGCTTCGGGATCAAGGGCGGATTGCCGTCCGGCAAAAAGTTCATCGATTCGGTCAAGTTGCTGTCGCACGTGGCCAACATTGGCGACGCCAAGACGCTCGTGATTCATCCGGCGTCGACGACGCACCAGCAGCTGACGGCCGAGGAGCAACAGTCCACGGGCGTGACGGCGGACTTCCTTCGCCTTTCCGTGGGGCTGGAGGCGGTGGAGGACATCAAGGCGGACATCGATCAGGCGCTGAACCAGGCGGTCCCTTGAAGCTGATGGAAAACGGAGAAGCCCTCGATTACGGGGGCGATCCCTCCCTGGCCGCTTTTTTGAAGGCGCGGGGGGTGGAGTCGAGCCGCGTGGCGGTCCTGGTGAACGATGACATCGTGCTGCAGCGTCAGCGGGAATCGAAGACGCTGGCCGAGGGCGATCGGGTGGAATATTTTGTTTTTGCCGGCGGCGGGTGAGAGTATGGAAACATCATTGATCCTGGGCGATCACGCCTTTGAATCCCGATTGATTCTGGGGACCGGCAAGTATTCGGATGCGGATGCCTTGCGGCGGTCCGTGGTGGCTGCCGGTGCCCAGTTGGTCACCGTGGCGTTGCGCCGCTTCAATCGCGAGCGTCCGGAGGAGGATCTGTCCGCCGTGCTGGCGTCCCTGCCGGGCGTAACGCTGATGCCCAACACCTCGGGCGCCCGGGATGCGGCCGAGGCGGTTCGCGCCGCGCGTCTTGCGCGGGACCTGTGCGGTAGTCGTTTCGTGAAGGTGGAGATTCATCCCAATCCGCATCATTTGTTGCCCGATCCGATTGAAACTTATGAGGCGGCCCGCATTCTGGCCCGGGAGGGCTTTTGGGTCATGCCGTATATGCCTGCGGATCCGGTGCTGGCCAAGCGGCTGGAAGAGGTTGGCTGCGTGTCGGTCATGCCGCTCGGGTCGGCCATCGGGAGCGGGCAGGGGCTGCGGACGTTCGACATGATCCAGCGAATCGTGAAGGACAGCCGGGTGCCGGTGATTGTGGACGCGGGCTTGCGCGCGCCGTCCGATGCGGCGGCGGCGATGGAGCTGGGTTGCGCCGCCGTGCTGGTCAACAGCGCGATTGCGGCGGCGGCGGATCCGCCCCGGATGGCGGCTGCGTTTGCGGCGGCAGTGCGGGCCGGGCAAGAGGCGCGGCAGGCGGGCCTGATGAACCGGAGCGAGGAGGCGGTGGCCACCAGTCCGTTGACCGCCTTTCTGGGCCAGGCCCGGCCGTGAGCGCAGACCTGGCGTGCTTGATGAAGCCGGCGGGCGGTCCGCAGCTGGAGGCGATGGCCCGGCGGGCCCTTGCGCTGACCCGGGCTCATTTCGGGAACACGATATCCCTTTATGCGCCCCTCTATCTGTCCAACCATTGTCCCGGCGGTTGCGCCTATTGCGGTTTTGCGTCGGACCGGAAGCAGCCGCGCCGCCATTTGAACCCCGAGGCGATCGAGGCCGAGCTCGATGCGATCCATGCGCTTGGGTTCGATGAGGTGCTGCTGCTCACCGGGGATCGCACGGTGCAGGCGGGATATGATTACCTGCTTGACGGCGTGGCGCGGGCCGCGAAGCGATTTCATGTGGTTACGGTGGAGTCGTTTGCCATGACCGAGGCGGAATACCGGGGCCTGGTGGAGGCCGGGTGCACCGGCGTCACGTTGTACCAGGAGACCTATGACCCTGGGGTGTATGAGCGGTTGCACCGCTGGGGCCCCAAGCGCGATTATGCGTTCCGGCGGGAGGCGCCGGCGCGGGCGCTGGCGGCGGGCATGAGGACGGTGGGGCTCGGGGTGTTGCTGGGATTGGCCGATCCGGCCGTGGAGATGATGGCGTTGGATCAGCATCTGGACGAGCTTGAAAAACGGTATTGGCGCGGGGGGCTTTCCGTGTCCTTTCCGCGGATGCGTCCGCAGCAGGGCGGTTTTGAGCCGGCGTTTCCGGTGAGCGATGCGTTCCTGGCGCAGCTGGTGTTTGCGTTTCGGATTTGCCGGCCGGAAGTGCCGCTGGTGTTGTCCACCCGGGAAAGCGCGGCGTTTCGCGACGGCATGGCCGGGGTGGGGATCAGCAAGATGAGCGCGGGGAGCCGGACGACAGTGGGGGGGTATCGCGCCCCGGCGGAGACGGGCGGGCAGTTTGAGGTCAGCGATGATCGTGACGTCGAGACGTTCTGCGCCATGCTTCGCGCCAAGGGACTGGAGCCCGTGTTCAAGAATGGGGATCGGGTGTT
The DNA here is from genome assembly GCA_945898015.1 of PVC group bacterium. Taxonomy (GTDB): domain Bacteria; phylum Verrucomicrobiota; class Kiritimatiellia; order CAIKKV01; family CAIKKV01; genus CAIKKV01. Next base: position 13,377 of record CAMDGM010000056.1, read on the forward strand.
TCTCGCCTTGGATGAAGCCGGTACGCGGAGCGTTTGCTGATCCGGCACCGGGCCGGCGAATATCGGAGCATGATTACGCTGTCTGCGGTCTGGCGCGGCGGCACGGCCGCTCACGGGTTCGGCGAACTGGCCTCGCATTGACAATCTGCACAGATAACTGTACAGTAACGTACAGATTGGAGATGCAGGATGACAACGGTGACTTTAACGGCCTTCAGGAGCCATGCGTCAGGCATGTTCAGCCGAGTGGAGAAAGGCGAAACGCTGGTGGTGCTGAGGCATGGACGACCCATCGCTGAGGTGTCGCCCATCGCCCCGCCGGGCGGAACCAAACCTTCATGGACGCAGCCGGCTCTGCGTCTGACCATAAAGGGCGCCGGACTTTCTTCGGCCATCGTGGCGGAACGGGATCATGAAGGCATTTCTTGATTCCTCCTCGTTCGCGAAGCGCTTTATCGAGGAGAGCGGAAGCGGGAAGGTCGAGGCGCTCTGCGCCCGGGTTTCCGAACTCGGACTGAGCGTGATTTGCGTGCCGGAGATTGTTTCCGCGCTTAATCGGCGTTTACGCGAACGCTCGCTAACCCAGGATCAGTACCGAACGGCCAAACAGCGGTTGCTGGTTGATATTCGCGATGCGGACATTGTCCAACTGACGCCAACCGTGCTTGGTTCGGCAATCCGGGTGCTTGAGTCGAGCCCCATTCGCGCGATGGACGCCCTGCACATAGCCTGTGCCCTCGAATGGGGGGCGGATATCTTTGCCTCTTCTGACGCGCGCCAAATGACGGCGGCGCGAAGAGCCGGACTGAAGACCTACCAGACATGAATGGCTAATTCTAAGGCCGTAGATCGATCGCTATCTCAATAGCCCGGGCTGATCCAGCACCTGATCCGGCATCCCCACGGGCTTGACGGCGTTGGAAAGCAGGGCTAAGCTGGCCCGATGAAAGTGACGACCAAGGGGCGGTATGGGTTGCGCATTTTGCTGGATGTGGCGCTGAACCAGGACAAGGGCGCGGTGGGGCTTGGCGATATTGCCAAGCGGCAGGCCATTTCGCGGAAGTATTTGTGGCAGGTGATCAATCCGCTCAAAGTGGCGGGGCTTCTGACGGTCACTCGCGGCACGCGGGGCGGGTATGTGCTGGCCCGGCCTCCGGACGCGATTTCGCTGTGGGATGTGGTGACGATTCTGGAGGGTCCGGTTTCGGTGACGGATTGCGTGGCCACGCCGGAGACCTGTCCGCGCAGCCTGACGTGCATCGCCCGGGCAGCCTGGAGCGAAGTGGATTTCAAACTGGCCAAGGCCTTGCGCGGCATCACGCTTAAGCAGTTGATCCGGAAATACCAGGACAGTCGGCCCGCCACCGCCGATTATGTCATCTGAAGAAAAAGATTAAAAATTGTTGCAAACGCCAACGAGTTATGAGATAGTCTAGCAAGTTGATAGACAAGTACAGCTAACGACGAAAGGCGATTGGGTAAAGATGAATGGAAACCGTGACAGCTTGAATCAGGGAACGCGCCGCGCATGGGCTATGCTCATGTGTTGTTGTTGTATGGCCCAGGATCCGGAAGGGGGTGCCGCGCGCTAAAGAGGATCGTATCCAGTTTGAGAGTTAGCAGGCCCGCCACCGAATCCCGGTTGGTGGGTTTTTTTTTAACAACGAAAAGGAAATAGAAATCAAGAAGAAGCAATCCGTATTGAAAGTTGGACTCGTCTCGACCTTGTTGGGCGCCTCGCTGATAACCTCGGCCGGCGCGGGTGTTCCGCTGAACAGTCTGCAGGGGGCCGGTGGCGTGGCGTTCAATCCCCTGGCTTATCCGGCGGGAACGAACCCGGACCCGAAATCGGCCAATCCCTTCGGCAAACCCCAGTTTGGCGTCTGGTACGTCAACCTGGGCGATGTGGATGTGGACTGGACCGCGCTGGGCACGGCGGTGTCGATTTACAACCGGCTCGAGTTGTCGTATGGCCGTGAAATCGTGGCGCCGACCGGGGAGAACATTAAAAAATCGGATATAGGGGCGAAATTGCTCCTCGTTCCCGAAAACGCCGGGGGCAACGCCTTCGTTCCCGCGTTGTCGGTGGGGTCGATCTGGAAGACCACGGACAACGTCGCCGCCGGGTCGGACGACAGCGCCTTCGACTTCTACGCGGTGGCCACCAAGCTGATCACGCAGTTGCCCAAGCCGGTGCTGCTGTCCGGCGGGGTGCTGTCCTCCAAGGAACAGGTGACGGGCGTGTTCGGGTATAACCATGACTGGGACACGACCGTGTTTGGCAACGTGGATGTGATTCCGTTGTCATTCCTCGCTTTGGGCGTCGAGTACAAGCAGGGCTCCTCGTACAGCGGCTTCAAGAACGCGGATTATTGGGACGCCCATGTGGCCTGGTTTGCCAACCCGAACCTGACCCTCGTGGGCGCCTATGTCAACGCCGGTGACGAGAAGTCGGCCTCCAAGGTCGGACTCGGCGACGGCTATGTGCTCAGCGCCCAATACGCGTTCTAAAAAAGAAACTTCAGATTTCAGATTCGTAATCTTTAATCACTACTGTCCGGTTAAATTTGAGCCAATCACGCGATCAGCCTTGTAGATACGCACTGTAACGAATGTCATGAGATTTTTCGATTTCAATTTGCGGCTCCTTTGGGCCAGCCTTTCCTCCAACCAAACGAGGGAAGGCGCTCATCAT
>CAMDGM010000057.1 GCA_945898015.1 PVC group bacterium
GGTGCCGCCGCCGATGTTGATGTCGAAGCCGCGTTCCTGCGGCAAGGCGCCGGCCCCGCCGAGGTGCCATTTGCCGACATGCCAGGTGGCGTAGCCACCGGCGCGGAGCGCCTCGGCGAGGGTGTGCTCCTGGGCGGGCAGTTGCTTCAGGTAGGGCACGTCGATTAGCCTGCCCTTCAAGGGATGCATCCATTTGCCCCAGTCGATCCAGTCGGTGATGCCGACGTTGGCGGGATATTTTCCGGTCATCAGGCTGGCGCGGGTGGGCGAGCAGACGGGACAGGCGGCATAGGCGTCGGTGAACGTCATGCCCGCTTTGGCCAGCCGGTCCAGGTGGGGGGTTTTGTAGAAGCGGCTGCCCTGGCAGGCGAGGTCGCGCCAGCCGAGGTCGTCGATGAGGATGAAGACGATATTGGGTTGTTTTATCATGTGGATGGTTACCCCGCCCGGAACATTTGGCCTACGCGTTTACCGAGGATGCAGCCGGCCCAGAGCAGGCCGCAGCCGAGCATGGCCATGGCCCAGGTGCCCAGCGCCGCCGCGACGTTGACCCCGTTATCCAGGCCGTCCATGAGCGCGTAGATTGCCTTGGTGAGGGGGTAAAACCGCTCGGTCTGGGCGAGGATCAGGCTGTCGGACACCTCGAGCATGGAGAACGAGAAGCAGAGGATGCCGCCGGCCAGCAGGTTGGCGGCGATGAGCGGCAGGGTGATCCGGCGGATGACCCGCCAGGGCGAGGCGCCCAGGTTGGCGGCGGCCTCCTCGTAGGTGCGGCTGACCTGCTCCAGGCCCGCGTGGGCGGCGCGGACCATGTAGGGCAGGCGGCGGATGGCATAGCCGGCCGCCAGCAGGAGGAGGGGGTTGAAGCGGGGGTCCAGCAACGTGTTCCGGAAGGTGGAGCCGAACGCGCCGAGGTAGCCGAAGGCGATGACGAGTCCGGGCACGGCCAGCGGCAGCATGGCGAGGGTGTCGAGCCAGTCGCTGCCGAACGCGCGGCGGCGCACGCACAGCCAGGCGATGCCGAACCCGAGGAGCACATCCAGCAGCGTGGCGGCGAGTGACAGGCCGAGGCTGGTCACCAGCGCGCCGCGGGTCAGGTCGGCGTTGAGGGCGCGCGAGAAGAAGTCGAGGGTCCACCCTTCGGGCACGATGGTGAGGAACCAGCGGTGGCTGACGGCGAGCAGCAGGACGCTGAGGTGGGGCAGGACGGCCACGGCCAGCAGGCTTCCGATGCCGAGCCAGGCCAGCAGCGTGCCGGCGGGGGAGAGCCGTTTCTCCTGGCGGCCCACGCTGAGCCGGCCGAGCGTGGCGACATTCCGCTGCCGGGCGGTGAGCCGCTTGCCGACCCAGAAGCCGAGCGCCGCGATCACGAGCACGAAGACCACCTGCGCGTAGGCCGCGGGATTGGTGCCGATTTCGGCGATGCCGTCGTAGATCATCACCGGCAGCACCCGGCGCAGGCCGAACACGAGGGGCGTGCCCAGCTCCGTGAAGGACCAGACGAAGATCAGGACCATGCCCGCGAACAGGCCGGGGGCCGCGAGCGGCAGCGTGACGCGGCGGAACACGCGGCCCGGCGAGGCGCCCAGGTTGGCGGCCGCCTCCTCGAGCGAGGGGTCGATGTTGGCGAGGGCGGCCACCAGGTTCAGGTAGAGGATGGGGAAGAGGTGCAGGGTTTCGAGCAGCACGATCCCGGCCAGCGGGAAGGCGCCGAACCAGTCCACGGGTCCGTCCGCCAGGCCGAGCTTCATGGCCAGCGTGCTCAGCGCGCCGGCCCGGGCGAAGAGGATTTTCATGCCCACCGCGCTGACGAAGGGCGGCAGGATCATGGGCAGCAGCAGGGCTCCGCTGAACAGGGTCTTGCCCATGAAGTCGCGCCGGGCAAAGAGCCAGGCCAGCGGCAGGGCCACGGCCGTGCAGGCGGCGGTGACCAGCGCGGCGATCAGGAAGCTGTTGCCCATGGCCTGCACGATGGCGGGATTGCTGAACAGGTTGAGCAGGTAGACCGCGGTCAGCCCTTTCGGATCGCGAACGGCGTTGACGAAGACATGCGCCAGGGGCCAGACCAGGAACGCGCCCAGAAAGAAGGTCACGGCCAGGACCAGCGGCAGGCCCGAGAAACGTTCGGGAATGCGCAGTTTCATGGGGCATCCGGGGCGAGGAGGATGGTTTCGGCGGCGGCGGCGGCCCAGCGGAGGGTGCGGCCTTCCAGCGCGGCGGGCAGCGTTCCCAAGCGGTTCAACAGCGTGGCTCGGAGCGGCGTGCCGCCGGCGTCCAGGTGGACGGCGATGGTGGCGCCCACCATGCGGGCGCGGAGGACGCGCGCCTCGATCACGTTGTCGCCCGGATCGGCCGGCAGGCTGCCGGGCAGGCCCAGGGGCCGCAGGTGCTCGGGGCGGACCATGACCCTTGCTTTACCCGAAACAGGAACAGACGCCGTGGCGGTCCAGGCGCCCAGGGGGGTGCGGATCGCGGCGGTCGCTCCGGCTCCGCCGGATTCGATCGCCGCCTCGAACAGGTTGGCCTCGCCGAGAAAGCCGGCGCAGAAGGCGTTGGGCGGGCGATGGTACAGGTCCGCCGGCGCGCCGAGGCCCAGGATCCGCCCGCCGCGCATCACGGCCATGCGGTCCGCCAGCGACAGCGCCTCGACCTGGTCGTGGGTGACGTAGACGAAGGTGATGTCCGTGCGGGCGTGGAGCGACTCGATTTCGTCGCGCATCTCGTGCCGCAGCTTGGCATCGAGGTTTGAGAGCGGCTCGTCGAGCAGCACGAGGCGGGGATTCAGCACCAGCGCGCGGGCCAGCACCACGCGTTGCTGCTGGCCGCCGGAGAGCTGGCCCGGAGACCGGGCGCCCAAGCCCGCCATGTCCACCCGCTTCAGCGCGTCTTCCACGCGGGTGGCGATTTCGGCGCGGGCCACCTTGCGTTCCACGAGGCCGAAGGCGATGTTTTCGGCCACGGAAAGATGGGGCCAGAGCGCGTAGTTCTGGAACACCATGGGCGCGCCGCGCTCATGGGGCGGAAGGGTGGCGATGTCGCGCCCGTCGAACAGGAGGCGGCCCGAGTCGGCCTTTTCGAGGCCGGCGAGAATGCGCAGCAGGGTGGTCTTGCCGCAGCCCGAGGGGCCAAGCAGGAAGAACAGCTCGCCGGGGCGGATGTCGAGGGACACGGCGTCGAGGGCGGTGACGGCGCCGAATTTCTTGGAGAGGGTTTCGATGGAGATGGCGGCCGGGGTCATGGGGGAGGTGCCTCCTGCTCAAAGGATTTGTAACGGGCGTCAGCCTGGGCGGCCCAGTCACGCATGACATCCTGGCGCCGCCGGGGGTCCTTCCATTCTTTCGTGAGCGCCTCGAGCTGCGCTTCGGTGACGGGCGGCGCGCAGAGCCGCGCGACATCGGCCGGCCGGCTGCCCCGGGCGATGACGGACGCCCAGGCGTTTCGAAGGTTCTGGTGGGCGTCGATGAGCCACACGCCGCACAGGTCGTTGAAGACGTTCCAGCGGCGGGAGCCCTTGTCGTTGTCATAGGCGAGGGTGGCGGGCATGAGATAGGGATTGGCGGCGGGCGCGCCGGGTTCGGCATAGAGGTCGGGGCGGACGGGCATGCGGTAGAGCGCGGCGCGCTGGCCGTTCCGGCCGACGGGCTGGAAGAGGATGCGCTGGCCGTCGGGCGAGAGCGCGAAGTCCACGAACCGGCGGGCGAGCGTCTCCTCGGGCGCGCCGCGCAGGATGCCGATGGCGTCGGGGTTGATGATGGTGTGGGCCTCGGGCAGGACAAAGGCGAGGCGGTTTCCGCCGACCGCCTCGATCACGGTCTGGGCGTATTGGTCGATGGCCATGCCGGCCGCGATGTCGCCGGCGGCGACTTCGCGGGGGACGACGCCCCCGCTTTCGCCGAAGGAGCGGACATTGGCGCAGAGGCGGGCCACCAGGTTCCAGCCGGCCTCGAAGCCGTAGGCCTGGAGGATGATTTCGTAGCACATGTGCACGGAGCCGGAGGAGCGGGGATCGCCGGAGCCGACCCAGGAGAAAAATTCGGGCCGGCCCAGGTCGGTCCAGTCCCGGGGTTCGGGCAGGTTGAGCCGGGCCAGGAGCGGGCGGTTGTAGAGAATGCCGAAGCCGCTGAGCGCCACGCCGTACCAGGCGCCGGCGGGGTCGCTGACGGGCGAGCCGGCCACGGTGGCGGGGATGCCGGCGGCCGAGGGCGGGGGATCGGGGCGGGCGAGCCAGCCCTGGCGCACGGCGCCGAGGTAGGGGTCGATGCCGCCGCCGAACATGAGGTCCACGCCGCAGGAGGCGGGGTTGGCGGCGTAGCGGGACTCGATTTCCTTGAGCATTTTGGAGGTTCCGCCCACGTCGAGCCAGACGACCTCGACCTCCTGGGTGTAATGGGTCATGAGCCACTCGCGGAAGGCGCGGGTGTATTCGAGGCGGACCTCGCGGCGGTGGGGGGAGAGGAGGGTCAGCCGGGGGGCGTTGGCGGGGACGGGGCGGTCTGCGGCCGAATCGCCGCGGGTTCCCAACATGCCCACATAAGGGATTGCGGCTACGATGAAAAAAAGAATGCCGGTCACGGTCGAGCGCAAAAGGGCCTCCGGGGAAACATGGCGGCTACCTTATCAGGGGTTGGGGAGAGATTCAAGCGTGTTGCTCGCGGTTCTGGACATCGCGGAAGCGGCTAAGTTAATAAAACAATAAGACCATTATGGCCAACCAAAATAAAATGATTTGTCGATTGCAATTCGATTAGTAACAACATAAATTAAACGAAATAGTGTGATTTGCGAACAATAGAAAAGTCATAACAATTCGGTAGTGAGGAAGGAAAACAATGATGGTTGCAAAAAATAACTGTTTTCACGTTGGGTTGATAGGGGCCATGTTCCTCCTGAGTCTGGTGTTTCCCCACTCGGTCCGGGCGACGGGTTTCGTGCCGAGCAGTGCAAATCTCGCCGTATTAGGTACGAACGGCGTCTCAATCATTGTCAGTGGGGAGGCGGCTTCCAAGGCCAAGGGTACGGACTTCGGAGTGTGCGCGCCGGGGGTACTCTATACCAACACGCTGTATCTGTTAAATAATGGCACTGGGCCGACCCTCAATTTCAGCAGCATTGTCACGAATGGGTCGGGCTTTACGATCGCCGGCATACCCATGTCGGTGGCGTATAACGACACGGTTCCTTTCACGGTGGTTTACGGCTCCGCGACCAGCGGCAGCAATACGGCAGACTTGGTGCTCAACATCCAGGTAACAGCCGTTTTTGGTACCAGCGTCAATAATGGCGGGCCCACCGCCTACACGATCAAGCTCGCGGGGTCGGTGGGGTCGCCGGTCTTTGATATCAGCACCAATTGCGGTCCGTTCGTCGGTGGCAACACGATCACCATCACCAACGGCAGCTTTGGGAACATTACCAACGTGCTGGTGGGTGGGGTGAGTGCAACGCTGGGCGCGCATGGTGCCACCTGGTTCACGATCACGCTGCCGGCCACGGGCTCGGCGGGCGTGAAGGATATCGTGGTGCAGACCTCCGACAACGGCGACATCACGCTGGCGGACGCCTATACGGTCAATCCGGCGGGCGCGATCGGCTGGGCGGGTTCCATCACCAATTGGACCGAGGTTTCCAGCATGCCGGCGGCGCGCCGTTTCTTCGGCGCGGCCAGCGACGCCAATAAGTTATTGATCTTCGGCGGCCTGCAAGGTCAGACGTATCAGAACAATACATACTCATTCGACGGCACAACGTGGACCACGGAATCGGGCACGCTAGGAGCAAGCGTAGGTTTCAATTCCGGTGGCACCCTGCGTGGCGTGATCTATTCGATGGGCGGAAAGAACGCCAGCACTGTTTTGACCAATGTGTGGAAATGGACGGGATCGATTTGGGTGGAGGTGGCGGGACTGCCCAGCGCCCGATGGGGCGGTGCGGCGGCGACCCTGAACGACACGTTGTATTACATGGGCGGACGGGATGCCGGAAACGTCTCCACGACGAACGTCTACGCCTTTGATGGAACGAACTGGACGGAAGTGGCGGGCCTGCCCGCCCCGCGTCATGTGCTACTGGGCACAAGCCTGGGTTCGCGCATTTATGCGATGGGTGGCTATGACGATTTTGGCTCATGTCTGAACGTCTTCGTGTTTGATGGTATTTCCTGGACGGAGGGTGCGCCTCTTCCTGAGGCCAATACGGAGTTTGCGGCATTCAGTTTATACAACTATATGTATACCGTGGGCGGGTTCAGCGGCGGAACGCGCACGAATGTGTTCCGCTTCGACGGTGAGACTTGGGAACAAGCGCCAGGTTTGCCGAATGCACGGCACGCACTCGGAGCGGCATTTTTAAACGGTTTCGGATATGCCGTTGCCGGCGCCTATGATGGCGTGTCGAAAACCAATGTGTATCGCGCATCCTGGGAGTATGCAGGGGGTGTTCGTCCGGTAAGCGGCCTGTTTACGGGTGGATATGAAGTCACCATCAATGGCGTGAACCTTGGCAACGGCTCCGACATCACCAACGTGACCCTGGGCGGGGTGAGCGCGGAGATCCAAAGCCAGTCAGCCACGCAGATCGTGGTGACGGCTGGTATTTCCGGCTTGGCGACGCTCGGCGATGTACGGGTGTTCTCGACCAGCTTCGGCGAGACGGTGAAGGGCCAGGCCTTCGAGTATCTGCGCTCGGCGCAGTCCCCGCTGGTGTTCTCGCCCGCCAGTCCGCAGGCTGTTGGGTCCACCAATGCGCTCAGCGTGTCGGGCGGCTCCGGCACCGGGGCGGTCAGTTATGCCGTCGTCAGCGGGCCCGGCCAGATCGTCGGGAGCACGAACCTGGAGGTGACCGGCAGCGGCGGACCCATCCAGGTCCAGGCGCGGAAGGCCCAGGATGCCCTGTATTTCGAGGCGTGCGTCACGGCGGAAGTGGCGGTGGCGGTGGCCAAGGGTGACCAGACGATCACCTTCGGAAATCCCGGCGACCAGCTGATCACGAACCGGCTGACCCTGGCGGGAACCGCGTCCAGCGGCCTGCCGGTGAGCTACGAGGTGAAGAGCGGTCCGGCGGCCTTGAGCGATCTGTCGAACCTGACCTTCACGGCGGGCGGCATGGTGGTCCTGGCGGCCTCGCAGGCGGGCGATTCCAGCTGGAACGCGGCCACGACGATCACCCAGTCGTTCAAGGTCTGGCCTGTGCTGACGGTGAAGGTGGCTCCCGACGGAACCGGCGACACGACCCCGGCGCCCGGCGACTACCGGGTGACCGTGAATGTGGCCACAGCCATTCAGGCCAGCGCCCATGCGGGTTATCATTTCACGGGCTGGACTCAGGCCGGCGGCGGGGAGGTAGCGAATGCCAGCGCCTTGTCCACCACGGTCACGCTGAGTTCCAACTCCACCGTGACGGCGAACTTCACCCTGAACGTGATTACCGCGCAGACCGACCAGGCGGAGGCGACCGTGCCCGAAGGCGGCTTGGCAACCTTCCGCGTGAAGCTGAGCGCGCAGGGCACGGGCGATGTGGTGGTGGCGGTGGCGCGTGAGAGCGGGGATTCCAGCCTCTCGGTTACCAACGGCGCGAGCCTGACCTTCACCCCGGCGAACTGGTCCACCTACCAGACGGTGGCGCTGACGGCCGCCGAAGACAATGCGGACAACGTGGACGGCATCGCCGTGTTTGCCATCACGGCCGCGGGAATCGGCAGCGCCAAGGTCACCGCCACCGAGGCCGATGACGACTATACGCTTACCGTGACGGCGACCAATGGAACGGTGGCGATCGACTCGGGCGTGAAGGGGAGTCGGTTGCAACCTCTTTACGATTATGGCACGGTGGTGACGCTGACGGCCACCCCGGACCTGAGTTGGCAGTTCGTCGAATGGTTTGACGATGCGACAGGGCCGGCGAATCCGCTGAAGCTGACGATGGACGAGGACAAGGCCGTGACGGCGCGGTTTATGCCCTTGGCGCCGCTGGCGCTGCCGCCGCGCGCGATAGCCCAGAAGTCTTTCACGGCGCGGTGGCGCTGGGTGGACGGTGGCGCGCCGGAAGGCGAGCTGTGCGTGGCCACGGACCCGGACTTTACTAATCGGCTCCCGGGCTACGTGGCGCGCTATGTGTGCAACATCACGGAATGCAGCGTGACCAATCTGGTGACGAACCGGGATTACTGGTATCGCGTGCGGCGGCTTGCGACGCTTACACAATTGAGCGGACCGAGCGACTGGTCGAAGGCCGTCAAGGTGCGTACGGGCGTGGGCCTGCCGGTCTTTACCTCTCTGTTGTGCGATGCGTCGGCGGGGATTGGGAGCCGCCAGGAATTTGCGTTGACCAACCTGGTCAGCGGAACGGGCGTGATGACGATCAAGTCGTCCGACCCGGACAATGTCAATGTGACGATGACGACCAATTCCCTTTTCCTTCACTACCTGTGGAAGGGCACGGGGAACACGGCCCGGATCACGCTGACTGCGAAGCATGCGCTGACGGGGTATGTGGCCTCCTATGCGGCGGTGATCCGGCGTGCGGCCGGCGTGGTGAAGGTGGTGAAAGTCGGCGCATTGACGAATTCCGGCAAGCGGTTGACGCAGGACGTGACCCTGGAGAACCGGAGCGGCGTGACGCTGTTCGGCGTGCGGCTGCGGGTCCGCAACCTGACCAACGAGACCTGGATGGTGAACCGGAGTGGATTGGCGCCGAACACGCATGACGCCATCCGGGAAATACCTTGCGTCTGGCCGGCGGGCTCGCAGATGGTGGTGCGCGTGGTGTACCTGGCGGATTACCTGGCGCAGTCGCGGCGGCGGCCGGTGGATTATTGGGCGGGCGCCATCGTGCCGCCGTTGAACGGCGTGGAGCCGGTCACGACGACGCTGTCCATCGCGCGGAGCGCGGCGTACGAAGACGGGAGCTTGTGGCTGCTGGGTATGCCGGCGATCGGCAACCGGTTTTATGCGGTGCTCCAGTCGGATGATTCGGGCGCCAGCTGGACCACCAACACGCCAGCTGTCCGGACTACGGCCAACTATCTGAATTGGCTGGACTTGGCGGCGGGGACCAATCGCCTCTACGAGGTCAAGGACCTGAAAAAGTAGGCGGCCTGCGGCGTGTGACTCTAAAATTGTCCGTCGTGTCCAGGCGCTTGGTCGCAACAGGCGCTAATAGGATGTTTATGTAAGAACGTATTGACGAACAAAACGATTTAATCGTATTCTCAAAAAGTGGTTTGTATTTGTTGTGTATTTGATCGCAATTTCATGACATCCATATGAACCCACAGAAGACCGAGTGTATGCGCCTCGAGGCGCAACATTTCTTATTATTCCTATTTTAGAAAAACATGAAGAAAACAACAAGCAAGAGTGGATGTAGTAATGAGAATTTCTAGATACAGGTTTTTTCATTTGGGTTTGATCGGTGCAACGTTCCTCCTGAGTCTGGTGTTTCCCCACGCGGTCCGGGCGACGGGTAACGTGCCTCTCGAGGCAAATCTCGCCGTATTAGGCACGAACGGCGTCTCAATCATTGACAGTGGGGAGGCGGCCTCCAAGGCCAAGGGTACGGACTTCGGAGTGTGCGTGCCCGGGGTGCTCTATACCAACACGCTGTATCTGTTTAATAATGGTAATGGGCCGACCCTCAATTTCAGCAGTATTGTCACGAATGGGTCGGGCTTCACGATCGCCGGCATACCCATGTCGGTGGTGCAAAGCGACAAGGTTCCCTTCACGGTGGTTTACGGCTCCGCGACCAGCGGCACCAATACGGCAGACTTGGTGCTCAACATCCAGGCAGCAACAGTTTTTGATATCGGCGTCAATAGTGGCGCGCTCACCGCCTACACGATCAAGCTTGCGGGTTCGGTAGGGGCGCCGGTTTTGGAAATCAGCACCAACAGCGGCCCGTTTGCCGGCGGCAACGCCATTACCATCACCAACGGCAACTTCGGCACTATCACCAACGTGCTGGTGGGCGGGGTGCGGGCCGCGCTGGGCGCGCATGGCGCCACCTGGTTCACGATCACGCTGCCGGCCACGGGCTCGGCGGGCGTGAAGGATCTTGTGGTGCAGACCTCCGACAACGGCGATATCACGTTGGCCGGGGCGTATACGGTCAATCCGGCGGGCGTGATTGGCTGGACGGACTACGGGCCTAACGTCTGGACGAATCTGGGCGATGGCATGAACAAGGGTGTGTTTGCCTTGGCGAATGACGGGGTGAACCTGTACGCGGGCGGGATGTTCACGAATGCGGGCGGCGTGCCGGCCGCATTCGTGGCAAAGTGGGATGCGGTGTCGGGCGCCTGGACGAATCTGGGCGCCGGCATGGACAACTGGGTCCGCGCCTTGGCGTATGACGGGACGAATCTGTACGCGGGCGGGGATTTCAGGACTGCGGGCGGTGTTTCGGCGAACTATGTGGCGAAGTGGAATGGCACGTGTTGGACGAATCTGGGCCCCGGCGTGAACGGCGGGGTGTGTTCCTTTGCGTATAACGGAACGAATCTATACGCGGGCGGGGCGTTCACGACTGCGGGCGGTGTTTCGGCGAACTGTGTGGCGAAGTGGGATGCGGCGTCGGGCGTTTGGACGAATCTGGGCCTCGGAATGAACAGCCATGTGTATGCCTTGGCGCTTGACGGAGTGAATCTATACGCGGGCGGGTGGTTCACGTATGCGAACCGCAATCCGGCCCAACGTGTGGCGATGTGGAATGTGGCGTCGGGGGCTTGGTCGAATCTGGGCAGCGGCGTGAGAAACACGGCTGGCCTCTCGGCCTATGTGTATGCCTTGGCGCATGACGGGACGAATCTATACGCGGGCGGGAATTTCACGAATGCGGGTGGTATTTCGGCCAATTATATGGCGACGTGGGATGCGGCGACGGGTTCCTGGACCAATCTGGGTGTCGGCATGGATCGCCAAGTGAACGCGTTGGCGTTTGACGGGGCGAACCTGTATGCGGGCGGGTTGTTCACGAATGCGGGTGGCATTTCGGCCAATTATGTGGCGAAGAGGGATCCGGCATCGGGCGCCTGGACGAATCTGGGCGCCGGAATGAACAGCCATGTGTATGCCCTGGCGCATGTCGGGACGAATCTGTATGCGGGCGGGTATTTCAGGACTGCGGGCGACGTTCCGGCCCAGTATGTGGCGCAGTGGGGGCCGACGGTTACCGTGAATCCCGGCGTGGCGCCCGCGTCCGGCGCCTTCGCCGGCGGCTATACGGTGACGATCATCGGGTCCAACCTCGGCAATGGCTCCGACATCACCAACGTGACGATCTGCGGCGTGAAGGCAGCTGTCCTGCCAGGCCAGTCGGCCACGCAGGTTGTGGTCACCGCGGGCATTTCCGGCGTGGCCGGGCTCGGCGATGTGCGCGTGTTCTCGACCCGCTTCGGTGAGACGGTGAAGAGCAAGGCTTTCACTTACCTGCCCCCCGGGCTGCAGGTGCGGGGCGGCAATGGCGCGAAGATCGCCAGCGGCGCCGGCGTCTCGCTGCTGAACGGCACGCAGTTCGCCCCGATCATCCCGGGCGCGATCGTCACCAACACCTTCAGCATCACCAACAACGGCACGGGGCTGTTGACCATCAGCGGGTATAGGACGAATGGGACGGATAGGGCGTATTTTTCGATCGCGGGAATCCCCGCCACGGTGCCGGTGGGCGGGGTGAGCCCGTTCACGGTGGCCTATTCCCCCGCCGCGGCGGGCAGTCACACCGCCGCGCTGGTCATCAGCAACGATTCATCGACCGCCTCCTATACTGTCAACCTGGCGGGCTCGTGCTGTCAGCTTTCGGCCAAAAGGGGCCCTTTCGCGGGTGGCAATACGATCACCATTACCAACGGCAACTTTGGCAATATCACCAATGTGCTGGTGGGCGGGGTGCGGGCCACGCTGGGCGCGCATGGCGCGAACGGGTTCACGATCACGCTGCCGGCCACGGGCTCGGCGGGCGTGAAGGATATCGTGGTGCAGACCAGCGACAACGGCACGATCACGCTGGCGGGGGCCTACACCGTCAACCTGGCAGGCCGGATTGGCGTTGACGCCGAACCCTCCGCCTGGACGAATCTGGGCGCCGGCGTGAATGACGCGGTGTATGCGCTTGTTCCTGCCACCAATAACGTCCTGTACGTCGGCGGATTGTTTTCGAAGGCGGGTGGCTCTCCGGCGAACTATGTCGCTCAATGGAATGGGAGCAGTTGGACCAACCTGGGTTCCGGCATGAATAATTACGTCTATGCGCTGGCAGGGAGTACGAACGCGGTGTTGTACGCTGGCGGATGGTTCACGACGGCGGGCGACGTAGCGGTGAATCATATCGCGCAATGGAACGGGAGTAGTTGGACCAACCTGAGTTCCGGCATGAATGGTGAAGTCTATGCGCTGGCGCTGGATGTCAACGGCAACGTGTACGCCGGAGGGAATTTCACAACGGCGGGTGACGTGTCGGCAAACGGTATCGCGAAATGGAACGGAAGCACCTGGACCAACCTCGGCTTGGGCGTCGATGGCAACAAGGGTCAGATACGCGCCTTGGCGTTGGACGGGAATGGCAACGTGTATGTCGGAGGGGATTTCACGACGGCGGGTGGCGTGCTGGCAAGCAACATCGCGAAATGGAACGGAAGCACCTGGACCAACCTCGGCTCCGGTATGAGCAGCGACAGCCCCCGTACGAGCGGCGACGTACGCGGACTGGCGTTAGCGCCGGGAGGCGTCTTGTACGCCGCGGGGAATTTCGTGAGAGCAGGCGGTGTGACGGTGAATTACGTCGCGCAATGGAGCGGGAACAGTTGGACCAATCTGGGTTCCGGCATGAATCACGGCATGCGCGCAGTGGAACTGGATACCAACGGCAACGTGACCGCCGCAGGGTATTTTACAACGGCAGGCAGCGTGGCGGCAAATTATGTGGCGGAATGGAACGGTAGCAGCTGGACCAACATGGGATCAGGCATGGACCATGTTGTCGAAGAACTGGCAGTTGGCAGAGACAACGTTTTATACGCCGGAGGGTATTATACGACGGCAGATGGTGTGGCGGCCAATAATGTGGCGAAGCGGGGACCGGCGGGTACCGCGAATCCCGGCGTGTCGCCATCGTCAGGCTCTTATACCGGCGGCTATACGGTGACGATCATCGGGTCTAACCTCGGCAATGGCTCCGACATCACCAACGTGACGCTCTGCGGCGTGAAGGCATCGGTCTTGCCAGGCCAGTCGTCCACGCAGGTTGTGGTCACCGCGGGCATTTCCGGCGTGGCCGGGCTCGGCGATGTGCGCGTGTTCTCCACCCGCTTCGGTGAGACGGTGAAGCGCAATGCCTTTGAATATCTGGGGGATCCGACTTCGAACGTGATCACCGCGCGGACCGACAAGGCGGAGGTGACGGTGCCGGAGGGCGGCACGGCGAGCTTCCGCGTCAAGCTGAGCGCGCCGGGCACGGGCTCGGTGGTGGTGGCGGTGGCGCGTGACAGCGGGGATTCCAGCCTCACGGTTACCCACGGCGCGAGGCTGACCTTCACCCCGGCGAACTGGTCCGCGTACCAGACGGTGACGCTGGCGGCCGCCGAAGACAATGCGGACAACGTGGACGGCATCGCGGTGTTTGCCATCACGGCCGCGGGAATCGGAAGCACCAAGGTCGTCGCCACCGAGGCCGATGACGACTATACGCTGGACGTGACGGCCACGAATGGAACAGTAGCGATAGGTTCGTTCGACAAGACTCCCCGCCGGAAGTTGTACGATCACGGCACGGTGGTGACGTTGACGGCCACGCCGGAGCTGAGTTAC
>CAMDGM010000058.1 GCA_945898015.1 PVC group bacterium
AGAGAGGCGCTTGGAGCCCGGATCTCTGAGCGGGAAACCGGTTGAAATCGCTATTGTTGGCGCTAAAGAGCGCAAGCGGTTCGACGAGCTTCTGGGAGCGTTTCATTATTTGGGAGAAAGTCGGGCCGTGGGCGACGCGCTGCGGCTTGCGGCTCAGATTGAAGGCCACTGGGTAGGGCTCTCGATGTGGGGCTCGGCCGCCTATCGGCTAAAAGATCGCGATGCCTTCATCGGATGGACGCCGACCCAGCGAGCGCAGAGGCAGAAGTTGGTGGTTCAGAACCGACGTTTTCTGCTTTTGGGCGAACGCGGTGAACACCCGAATCTTGCCTCGCGCATCCTTGGTGCGGTGGTGCGCGAACTGCCTGGGCTTTGGTATGAGCGCTTTGGCTACGAACCCCTTTTGGCCGAGACCTTTACGGACATCGAAGCCTACGCCGGAACCTGCTATAAGGCCGCCGGCTGGTTGCCGCTGGGGCTGACGCGAGGTTATTCGCGGCATCGGGCGGACTTCTACGTGCCCAATGAGCGGCCCAAAAAGCTATGGGTGCGGGAGTTGCGCAAGGATGCCCCCGCGCTGTTGCGCGCCCCCGAGTTGCCCGAGGCATGCCGGAAAGGCGCCCACAGTGACGCGGACGGAGTCTTGCCGCTGAAAGCAGCACACATTGAATCCCTTTACGAGGCGCTTTGCCAGGTTCCCGATCCACGCACGAGCAATCGCAGCTTCCATATTGGAGCGGTGCTCGCGATCGTGGCCATGGCCGTCTTCAGCGGGCATCTGAATCTGGTTCAGATCGTTCGTTTCGGCAGTCGCCTGCGCCGGGAGCAACGCCTCGCGCTGGGCCTGCCGCGTTTCCAAGCAGCCAGTCCGTACCGGAAGACGCCCTCCTACAAAGTGTATTACAACCTGTTGCGCAAGCTCGACATCGACCGGTTTGCACAGTGCCTGAGCGACTGGCTGGCGAAGCACGCGGGCACGTTGCCGGCCGCCTTGGCGCTCGACGGCAAATTCATTCGTGACACCGTGGGCCTCGTCTGTCTGGTCGATCACGAAAACGGGGTTCCCCGCACCATGGCCATGGCCAGCAAAAAGGAGGGCGAGGGCGAGCATTGCGAGCTGAAAGTCGCTCAGCGCCTTATTGAGCGTCAGGCCGACTTGACCCATACGCTGATCACGGCGGATGCCTTGAACTGCCAGAAGCGAACCGCCCAGCAAATCGTCGAACGCGGGGGCGACTTCCTCCTTCAGGTCAAGGACAACCAGAAGAGCGTTCACCGCCGCACGGCCGTCCTCACCAAGAATCTTCCCCCTTTTTTGCCTGTGCACAAAAAGCGCACGGCCGTATTGACCGCCACGACATCACCTTGTGCCCCGTCGATCCCCTCAACGTCCACTTCCCCCATGTCCAAACCGTGATCCGTGTCCGGCGCGAATCGACCGCCTTCAAAACCGCCAAGGACCGCCTTCCGGGTCACTATGTGAGCTCTTCGCCGATGGACCGCTACAGCCCTCGGCAATGGCTCGACCTCATCCGAGGTCACTGGGGCGGGATCGAAATCCGCAACCACTGGCGTAAAGACGCCTGCCTTCGTGAAGACAAAACCCGAAGCCGTAACCCCAACACCGTCGCCGCTCTTGGGATGGTAAGAAACTGCCTGCTCCTGTTCCTCGATGAAGATCGCCACACGTCCAATCTTAACGCCTTTACGGAGGCCATCGCCGCCGATTCAAACAAGGCTTTTGACCTGCTCATGCGGGAGTTCTAAGGCCGCTAATCGGGCTTTTGATGGAAACCGCCTCGCGCGCCGCCCCTTTGAGCGACAGCGAAAGGGGCGCGCGATGGCTTGGTCGGTGCGGCGTTTCGATCAGCGGAAACGGATGAGGTGATTTCGAGGCTCAGCGGCCTGAAGGCGAGGCGGCGTGGACTCGTGTCCCGACGCCTCCAGACTGAAGGCGGATCAGCCCGAAAGCACCCTTCCGGTAACGCCGAAACGCCGCAACAGCGCCGCGTAACCCTACAATCCGCCCTTTCCATCATTGCCGGCTTCACGTCCCACCTTCAAAATGCCCGCCAAAGGTAAAGACCATGCCCAGCGGATCCGACGGCAATTTGCCGCCTTGACTTTGATCCCTGTTTAAGAAAGCATGTAACTGGCAGGACTATTGCGCGGTTCGCCGCGGAAAATGGATCTATGGATCAGTTGTCTCTACCAGGTTTTGAACTGCTGGGTAAAATTGGTCAGGGAGGCATGGCGACCGTTTGGAAAGCCAGGCAACTCTCCCTGAACCGTCTGGTTGCCATCAAAGTTCTATCTCCCCGCCTGGCCAGCGATCCGGCCGACGTGGAACGCTTTCATGCGGAATGCCGGACCGCCGCCATGCTCAAGCACCCCGGCATCGTTCAGGTCTACGACGCCACCGTACACAAGGGCCTGTATTGCCTGGTCATGGAATACGTGGCCGGCGAAAGCCTGGGAAGCCGGATTCGCCGCAAAAAACGGATGACCGAGGCCGAGGCGCTCTTCGTCATGGAGCATGTGGCCCAAGCCCTGGGACACGCCTGGAAAACCGCCGGCCTGATCCACTGCGACATCAAGCCCGACAACATCCTGATCGACTCTGACGGTTCGATCAAGGTCACGGATCTCGGCCTCGCCACCACGATCGGAGGCATGTCCTCCGTGGCCCAGACTGAGGAGATCATGGGCACCCCCCAATATATGTCGCCGGAACAAATCGAAGGGGGCCCCAACCTCGACAGTCGGACCGACATCTTTTCCTTGGGCGCCACGGTCTACCAGATGTTGACCGGCCGCATGCTCTTCGAAGGCGCCTCCGACGAGGCCGTTCTGGAACTGCAGCTCAAAGACCAGGCCCCGGACATCATCGACGTGGTGCCCGCCCTCTCCTCCCGCATCGGATGGATGACCGAAAAAATGCTCGCTCGGAAACGTCAGGATCGGCACGCCGACTGGTCCGCCATCACGGCTGACATCACCCGGCTCACGCGCAAAGGCTATCCGGCCCCTCCTTTCCCAGCCACCGGCGCCAGCGTCATGAAGCGGAGCGGACGTCGCCAAAAACCCAAGAACACGCCGCCTGCCTCCACCGCCTCACTCGCCCATGACTCATCCCGCCCCCTGTTCGACGGGGTCTTGCGCGCGATCATCGTCATTGGACTCCTTGCCATCGGCGCCGCCGCCTTATTTTTCGTTTTCGAAAAACAGAATCCACAACCCCAATCCCCGCCCACCGCGCTCATCCCCGCCCCGGAGCCGCCCCCGCCCATCGTCCAGCCCCCCGCCCCGGAGCCGGCCGTTTCGGACGTTGAAAAACGCGCGGCCGACATGTTCGAATTCGCCAAAACCTGGTGGCAGAAAAATCCAACCCGCTTTCAAGAGGCTATTGATCAGTTCGACCAGGTTGTCCGGGATACCCAGGGATCCAAGTACTCCCTGATGGCCAAGGACGCCATCCGCTCGGTCAAAGAGGCCCGGAATACGGCCCTGCGCGAGGTCATGACCCGGCTCAAGACCACGGCCGATGCCCTGGCCGCTGAAAAACGGTATCGGGACGCCGCGCGCCTGTACGAGTCCTATTCCGGCCCCCTGGCCCCCGAAACCAAGCGGGAACGACAAGCCGAAATCCAACACTGGTACGAGCTGGATGCCCGGGAAAACCAGGCCTTGAAAACCCGGGAACTCACGGCCCGCGACGCGTTTTCCACCACCTTGGATGAAGCCGCCAACGCCGTCATTCATGGCCGACTCTCCGAAAGCCTCGAAAAGCTCTCGGCTGCAGAAGGTCGGGAGGAACTCCGCCCCGTTCTTCCCGACCTTGCCGCCGTCACCGCCTTAATTCGGAAATGCGGCGCCATGGACCTGAAAATCGCCGACTCGTTCACCGCCCAGGTCGGCCAGGAAATCACCGTCCAATTCCAAACCGGGCCCAAGACCCTTATCATCGCCAAGGTCGCCGACGGACTGGTTCACGGCGATCAAAAGATTTCCGTGGGCGAAGGCGTATCGGCCGCCATGGCCAAAATCCGGTTTTCGATGGATGAACTGGCCCCCCGGGAACGGACCCAGCGCATGGGCGCGGATTCCGAACCCGACGTGGCGATCTTTAAGGGTGTCCTGGCCGCCCAAGCCCGGAATTTCGCCGATGCGCGAACCTTCTTCACCCGCATCCCTGGAGATTTTGGAGCCCGCCTGCTCACCGCCTTGGACCGGAGGGAAGCGGAAACCCGGCCCGCGCCAAAACCCGATGCCAGCGCTGGGCCTCCGCCTACCCTTGAGGCCGCCCCAGCCGACCCCCGCGCCAACCCCCCGGCCACCACCGAAGCCCTCTCCGGCGAGGCCTTCCGCACCCTTCTGGCCGAGGCGAATCCCGGTCTGGAAACCTGGGAAATCACCTGCCGAAGCGATAGCGAGGGGCGCGTGACCAGTGTCTCGGTTGAATCCCGTAACCTGAAAAACCTGGAGCCTTTCAAAAAGCTGGCCGCCGCCCTGGAAGAAGTCAATATTCCCCAGAATCAGTCCGACAACCTGACTCCGCTGCTCGCGCTTTCCCACCTCCGCCGCCTCAATCTTGCCAACAGCTTCATCATGGACCTGGCGCCCATCAAGGATCTGAAGCTGGAGTATCTGGGCCTGAACGACACGCGCATCAAAGACCTCTCCCCCCTGAAAGGCATGCCGTTGCGGGAGCTTGAAATCGCGAATACCCGTGTCTTTGCCTTCGATCCGCTCCGAACCCTGTCTTTGAACCGGATCAATCTCGCCAACACCCAGTTCAGCTCCCTGTCCTACATCAAAGACATGCCCTTGCATCAGCTCAATATCTCGGGCACCAAGGTGTTCGACTTCATGATCCTGCGAATCTTCCCGCTCACCGCCTTCGAATGCGCCGACACGTCATTCAAGGAACTTTCGCTGCTGGCCGACATGCCGCTTGCCGATCTTAACCTGGCCAACACGAAGGTCACGGATATCGCCTCGCTTCGCCGCCTGCCACTCCGGACCCTGAATCTCTCGGGAACCGCAATCCGGGATCTGGCCCCCCTCAAGGACATGAAGCTCGTCGCCCTCCGGCTGGACTTCTGCAAGATCAGAGACCTGGCTCCGCTCTCCGCCATGGCCCTGGAATCCTTGGCCTGCAACGATTCCCTGGTTGACGACTTATCCCCGCTGCGCGGGTTGCAACTGACTGATTTTGAAGCCGCCAACACCCCGGTCACGGACCTGTCGCCGCTGGAAGGAATGCCGCTCTCTCGGGTTGTGATTTCAAACGCGAAAGTAACCAGCTTGAAACCCTTGGCTCGCTGCCCCCTCCGCGAATTGCGTTGCGAGGGAGCCTCGACGGACAGCCTGCTCGCGTTACAAGGCAGCCCCCTGGAAATCCTGTACTGCGATTTCCGTCCGCGCCAAATGGGCATGGGGATCCGGCAACTTTTCCCGCGCCTTAAAGACTTCAACGGCACCACGCCATTCATGCGCCGAAACCAAGCTGAGCCATGATCCCTGAATCCGCCCCGCGCGCCTTCGCCGATCCTCAATTGCCGGCCTGGCGCCGACTGCTGAATCACGCTGCCTTGACGACCGGATTGGCGCTGGCGGGCGCCTTTCTGATTTGGGTGTTTCCCTCGGTGGCGGCAACCGACATCCTCATCTGGGGCGCTTTCCTCTGGGCCTTGCCCCGTTGGCGAAGGGCCGCTTCAATCTGGCGGACGGCACCCGGCCTGGCCGCGGCGCTGGTCAGTCTCTACGCCCTAGTCCAGCTCGCCTGGGCCGTTCACCCCGCCCTCTCCGCCCGCGACCTGCTGCGGGACCTTCGACTCCCCGCCGGAGCCTTTGTTCTTTCCGTGCTGGCCACAGACACCAGACGGGCGGAACGCGCACTCATGATTTCGGCGCTCGCCCTGCTGCCGATTTTCGCCTTCGATCTGATCCGCCTCATCTCGAGCCTGGGTCTGGATCAACTCGTAACCTCGGCTCGCTACTGCAAACCCTATCTGCTCAACCACCCAAATGTCTCCAGCCTGCTGGCAGGCGCCGTTTGCCTCATTTGCGCCTGTGGCGCTTGGTCCCGGCGCGCACGTCCTCGGGTCGCCACAGGCTTGGCGGCCGGAGCGCTTCTGGCCGCAGCCTATCTGGTAGTCATGGCGTCGCGGGGCCCTCAAGCCGCCTTCGCCGTGAGCGCCGGCGCGGCATTCCTGCTGATCCCCCGCACGTGGAAAGGGCGAATGACCGGATTAATCCTGATGCTCCTGGCCGCCCTCCTGATCAGCGCCAATCTCCAACGAATCAATGCACGATTCCTGGATAAATCCGACCTGTTTTCCGGGAGAACGGTGGTTTGGCGCCAAACGGCGGCCCTGATTCAGGCTCACCCCTGGTTCGGCTATGGATACGGAAAAGGGACCTTCCAACAGGTCTATACGGCATCGCATCCACCGCCCTCGCCATTCTTTTTCCCCCATCCCCATCAATATGCCCTGTTCGTCCTGTTCCAGGGCGGGCGGGCCTGGCTCGTCCTTCAAGCCGCGCTCTGGTTGCTGCTAGCCATTCGCCTGATACGGGCCTTGGCCCGGAGTCAAAACGACACCGCCCGTATGCCAATCGTGCTCGTCGCGTTGCTGCTGATTTTATGGCATGTTTACGGACTTGGCGATTACCCCGACAACCGCCTTCAAACCGCTCTGGTGGCCTTGATTCCGCTGGCCATCGCCGTTTCGGCTCCCGCCGCCTGTCCGGGAAAGACCTGCACCCGCACATCCGGATGAGGATGATGGGACAAACCCGCTTCGCACCGGGCCAGGCGTGAATCGCCTTCCCGGAAGCGCCGGGAATTAGCGCCGGAATTCCAGTCGGCCGGACGGCGGGGAGGATGCGGCCAATGGGCAACCCGGGCCGCAGTCACCCGGATCAGGGGGTGCACGCCAAGCCGGTAAAGCCGCCGCCCCAGATCATCATCCTCCTGCCCCCACCCCACATACGCTTCGTCAAACCCATTGACCTCCCGTAGACACGCCGCCGGGATGGCAAAATTAGAGGACCTCAAACGGGGCTTGGCCTTGACCGGAATTCCCGCTCGCCGCAACCAGGCATAAAAGGAATAGCGCCGTTGCAGTCGGGAAAGGCGATGACGGTTGACGTCCGAAAACGCCCCTTCAAAAAGCCCCGACCGCACGGCGGACTCATCGAGGCCGGCGACCTCCGCTTCCGAAAGGGGAATGACGTCACCCAGGGACACCCGCTCCGACTCCAACCCTGCAACATGGGCCTCCAGCCAGTCCGAATGTGGCACGGTGTCTTGATCCAGAAACGCCAGAATATTTCCCTGTGCCCGGAAAATGGCATTATTCCGGCTGCGGGCCGCACGAAAACCCTGATGGGGCTGCCACAGGTGAATCAGGGAAAAAGGCATGTCGGCGGCGAGTCGGGTCAGGACGGGCGTCAGATCCACCTCGGATCCGTCATCCGCAATCAAGACCTCGGCGGGGGGGGTGCTCTGCCGGGCCAATCCCCGCAACGCCAGACGGAGAACCTCCGGAGCGTTGAACGTGGTCAGCACCACACTGGCGGAAAGCCGGCTCATGAACGGTAATCCGGGTTAGAGAGAAACACACCAAACGACCAACCTGCGAAACCCTGTGGATTGGTGGAGGATAGGGGATTTGAACCCCTGGCCTCTTGAATGCCATTCAAGCGCTCTACCAACTGAGCTAATCCCCCACAGGCTGACCGAATGCCTTTGCCATCCGGTTTTGAGATGTCTATATAGTCAAAAAAACGACTGGATGTCAACGGTTTGTGCTGTCTTTTTTTGATTCGGACGGACCGGCCTGTTTCACCTCATCCGCTTGATTCAGATACAATTCCATCAGTTTTGCATACTTCACAAACACCCCGAATGCGGAGCACATGGCGATGATGACCCCCCAGATGCCGTCCAAAATACCGCGCTTGAGAATCAGGGCCTTGAACAAACGCCAACCCGGCCGGATCAACAGGTCCCGCCAAAGGAACGGGTAGCCGCTCTTCCACATGGAGCGGGCCGCAATGCTGGTGAAATGGTTCATGGTCTTGAGCTGGTCAAAAATATCCTCGTAGGTGTAATGGTGCAGCGGGCCCTTGAGCAGCTTCACCGCACCCTCCACGGTGGTGCGATCGTGGGGTTCGTGTCCCGCGCAAGTGCCCTTGTCCTTGCGGAAAAGACGCAGCTTGATGTCCGGATACCATTCCCCGTGCCGGATCCAGCGACCCAGATAAAACACCATGCGGGGAAACATGTAACCGGCATACTTCTGGTTGCTGCCGGAATTGAACTCCGCTTCGATTTCTTCCAGAAGCCTGGGCGAGACCTCTTCGTCGGCGTCAATGAACAGCAGCCAGGGACCGTGGGCCAGCTCCTTGATCATGTTCTTCTGCCCGATATAACCCAGCCACTCGTGCTGGTAAACGCGATCCGTGTATTCCCGGCAAATCTCAACGGTGCGATCTTTGCTGAAACTGTCGACCACGACAATCTCGTCCGCCCACTTCACACTCTCCAGGCAGCGGCGGATATTCTTTTCCTCATCGCAGGCCGTGATGCAAGCTGAAATCTTGTCGCGCACGCGAATCGCTCCCGTTAATCGTTCAAATTTCCGTCCAGAATCCGGATCGCCGCAGCCACCGCCTGGTCCGGGCGGATGGACGCCAAGGCCACCGCCGCCTCCTCCAACTCCCGGGCGATGACAGCATTCCCGCTCACGCCCGCCGGCGCCAGAACCGCGTGCCCGCGGCCCAACGGCCCCGTACGGCCCGGATCCGTCAGCCCAAACACAGCCACCACAGGCGTCCCCGCCGCAGCCGAAAGATGCATGGCCCCGCTGTCGTTGCACAACACCAGCCGGCAAAGACGGAACACCGCAGCCAGTTCCGCCAGGCTGGTGCTCCCGGCCAGGTTAATGGCGCCGCCCGGCACCGCCGCCGCAATCTGCGCCCCCGCCTCCTGCTCCGCCGCCGTTCCGCACACGATCACCCCGCAGCCCCGGGCTTGGGCCAGGCCCGCCGCAGCCGCCGAAAAATGGCCGGCCGGCCATCGTTTCGCGCCCCCGCGGGCCGCTCCAGGCGCCACCGCCACCCAGGGGCCCGCCACGGGGAATCCGGGCTGTCCTGAGGCGATTGACCGGATCCGCTCCGTGATCACGGCCACCGTCTCCTCCGGAATCCGCATCATTCCGTCCAAAACCGGCGGCACCCGATCCGGCGCTACCCCCAACAATGAAAAATAGTCCAGCGCCTGGTGAACCGAACCGGAATAAGATACCCGATGAACTAGCCGCGTCAACAGAAAGCGCCGGGCATGCCCCGAAAACCCGGCGCGCTCCGGAATGCCAGCCAGCCAGGGCACCCAGGCCGACCGGAACGAGTTTGGAAACACCACCGCCCGGCTGATCCCGAGCCGCCGCAGGGCCCGCGACGCCGCCCAATCGCCCCGCCAGCCCGGCGGCAACACCGTCACGCCATCCACCGCCGGACAAAGCGACCAAAACGCCGCCAACCCGGGACGGCACCCCATGAGAAGCCGTACGGCGGGATGGGCGCGCTTGAATGCGTCCAGCGCGGGCAGCATCATGACGCTGTCGCCCAACCAGTTGACGCCCCGGAGCCAAAGCGTATCCCCAGAGCAGACGCCCTTATTTCCGGAAGCAGATTCGGGAAATGCATTCATCAAGGGTTCCTGTTCCTCCGGAAAGCTCGATTTCGACTCGCAAATACAGGATCGGAATCCCGCCCGTCCCGAGCGGAGGGAATCGGACGGCGTCCTTTTCCGTGGTGATCACGGCCTGGGCGCCGTCCCGGGCCGCATCGTGAACAAGGACATCCAGCTCCTGGCGGGAATACCAGTGGTGATCCGCATATCGTTCGCGACGGATCACGACAGCCCCCTGCTTTTCCAATTCCCGCTCAAACCCTTCCGGCGCGGCAATGCCCGACAGCGCCACCACCCGCATCCCGGCCAGATGTTCGAGCGGGCGCAGGGCGTGGGACTGAACGTCCTGGAGATGACGGGCCTGATGCCGGCAAGGGATGATTTCCGCCGTGGGATTCAGCGCCCGAATACTGGCAACCAGATTGGGCGGAGCCCCGTCGTCGCACTTCGTCAGAAAAATATACCCGGCCCGCCGGATGTTGGAAAAGGGTTCGCGCAGGACGCCCCGGGGAAGCACATGGCCGTTGCCGAACGGATTGCGGCTGTCCACCAGCACAATGTCGAGCCGGTGGTGAAGCTCGGGATGCTGAAAGCCATCATCCAGAATCAGCGTGTCGCAACCGAGATGCTTGATCGCATAACGTCCGCTCTTGACGCGGTCGGGATCCACGAGCACCGCCGTCCCCGCCAGACGGCGGGCCAGCATAAAGGGTTCATCCCCGCTTTCCGGCGCCGCGGCGCGCACACCGAGGGAGTCGGCCACCACGCAGGACGGTGGCGCATGAGGGTCGAAAAACTGGGCCAGGCGTTCCCGCCAAGACAGACGGAGCGCTTTACGTTTATAACCCCGGCTCAACACGGCCACATGACGGCCCTGCCGCTGCAGGGTGCGGGCGAACATTTCGACCACCGGAGTCTTGCCCGTGCCGCCAACCGTCAGGTTGCCGATGCTGATGACCTGGCACCCCAGTGCCTGCTGGCGAAAGATCCGCTGGCGATACAGGAACAAACGCACCTGCACGCCAGCCCCGTAGAGCAGGGAAAACCCCCGTAGCAGACGCAACAAAAAAATATCCCGGCGCAACAGCAGCCGAGTCGGGATTCGACCGGTGATCAGATCCACCAGATAATTTTCGCCTTTTTCGCCAACAATCTTCAAGCTACTCCCTCGCGCCGCCAGACGTCCAGAATCAGCTCATACCGGGCCAGGCGCATACCGGTGTACACGCAATTGCTCGTGGAGAAAATGTAACCGCCACCGGGCATGCCATGCTTCAAAGCATACCGGGCGGACTCGACACATTCGGCGTCGGTGCCAGTATCCAGCAGGCCGCAATTAACATTCCCGATCAGACACAAGTCACGGCCGTAGCGACGCTTGACCTCGGCGATGTCCACGCCTCCCTGGGGGTCCAGCGAATGCAGAGCGTGCGGCCGGGTCTGCGCAAGCTGATCCAGAATAGGCATGATGTTGCCATCGGTATGCTTGACCACATAGTAACCCATGTCGCGGTAGCCCCGGGTGAGTTCGGCCAGATACGGGGTCACAAACTCGCCAAACATGTCGGGACTCAGGAACGGCCCCGAATTGAAGCAATAATCCGCACACAAGGCAAACCCGTCCAGCCCGCCATGGTCTTTCATCCGGGCGGCAAACGACAACCGGTCCCTCACCATTTGTGCGGCATTGGCTTTCATTTTCTCCGGTTCGTCTGCCAATTGCTCGACAAACTCCATCATATGCTTGCCCGAGGGCAGGCTGTACGTGGCGTCGCCATGTAGCATGAGAAAATAACGGTCCCCGCTTTTTTCCCGGATCAGGTCAACCAACCGGAATATTTCATCCTCCCGGCCCGGATTCGGATGTAACAGGATGGCGTCCTGTTCAAACCGCTCGCAGGTGGCGATATACAGGTCGGCCATATCCACACGATGCCGTTGCCGCTCCTGCTCCTCCATCTGGTCCCACTGATGATAGTTGCGGTGATGAGGATGAACCTTGCCAAACGCCTCCATGGTGAGGAAGAACACCAATTCAAAGTGGGGCACTCGGCCCCGCAGCGGCTTCCGCTCCAGCGCGGCGGCAAACCGCTCGCGCGGCAGGAGACTTGCAGCATCCCTAAGTGTCATGCCGATTCCCTATCCCTTCGCGAATTCATCGACAACGGAATTGGTGGGCCCAGCAGGGGTCGAACCTGCGACCAAGGGATTATGAGTCCCCCGCTCTGACCAACTGAGCTATGGGCCCGTCTTAAAACTCGCGGTATCCTATCAATGCCGCCAGACGAAATCAAAGTATTATGAAAAACGGCCAACGCCGCCGGAAGACCGCCGCGCGAAAAGCCCTTGTTTCACGGCCCCCGCCTGTAGTAATCGGTCAGTTATCGGGAGTTGATAGGCCGCTTTAATTAGGCAGGCGGCATAAGGCTGCGTTTTTAAGGTCGCCGCAGGCGTAAGCCCGTGATGCGGAGAGGCCGCGGCAGACACCGTGCCGAGACCGTCCGTCTTGGCGGTCGG
>CAMDGM010000059.1 GCA_945898015.1 PVC group bacterium
CACGGAAAATGCCGCTCAGCCACCACATGTCCTGGTCTTCCAAATAGGAAGCATCGGACCATTGCAGGACGCGAACGGCCACGGTGTTGAGGCCTGATTTGGCCAGGGCGGAGATGTCAAATTCAGAAGGCAATCGACTGCCTTTGCTAGAGCCTGCGAAATGCCCGTTAACCCAGGTTTCAAAATAGGAGTCCACTCCCTCAAAGCGTAGCGTCAGGCGCATGCCGTTCCAGGAGTCGGGCAGGGTGAATTCGCGGCGGTAACAGCCCGTCGGGTTTTCAGTGGGCACTCGGGGCGGGTCGACAGGGAAAGGATAGATAACATTGGTATAATGGGGTTTTCCAAATCCGCACATCTGCCAATTGCTTGGAACAGGAATGCGAGCCCACGTGGTTACGTCAAAATGAGGGGACTCAAAGCCGGGCGGCGTTTCAGCGGGTGTTGAAGCAAGATGAAAGGCCCAGGAACCGTTCAGAAGCAGTAGTCGTGTTGAGGAAGATCGGTCTCCGAGTCTGGCCGATTCCTCGTTGTCATAGGGGATAAACGAGGTTCGCGACGGGAGTCGAAGTTTTTGAACGAGTTTGGGATTTTCCCAATCGGGCAGGTTGGCGGTGCGGGAGGAAAGAGGCATGGCGAAGGCTCCTTGTTTGACGGTAAAGTTAATCAAAGACGGTCGGGACAGAGGCGCGAAGCAGACGTTCGATTTCGGGCGTGATATTCCAGAAGGATTTCAATGCGTGGTATTCTTGGGTGGCCGCAGGCTCGGGCGGGCGGTTTGTCCGAACGGCGCGGATCATCAGGTTTCGGCCCGTGTCTGAAGGCGCCGAGAATTCGATCACCTTGACGCTATATCCGCACAGTCGAAGAGCGGCTGCGCGAAGGGCATCGGTGACCAGATCCGCCAGGCGTTCCCGCAATATTCCGTGGCGCAAAAGCCCCTGAAATGAATCGGATTCAATTTTTCGGTGTAACTCATGCTGGCAACAGGGTGCGGCAATAATTATCCCGGCTTTCCATTCGACGCCGCGGGCTAGGGCGATGTCGGTGGCTGTGTCGCAGGCGTGCAGGCTGAGCACCAGATTGGGTGGATCAACGGGGTTATAGCGTGACAGGTCCACTGTTTCAAATGAAAGGCCGGGCCAGTCCAAGCGATCACGCCACGCTGTGTTTTTTTGGATTAACTCGGCATTCCGGTCAACTCCGACCAAGGAGGCGGGCCAGTTCAGGACCTGGTTTAAATAATGGTAAATGGCGAAACTCAGATGCGCGCTTCCGCAACCGCAGTCGCAGATGTGATAAGGGTGTGGCGGTTTTTCGGGAAGAATCGGCTCAAGCAGGGAGAGAAACCCGTTGATTTGACGATACTTAGCCTGCATGGAGGGACGGATGCGTCCTTGTTCGTCCAGTACGTCCAGGCTGTTCAGAAATGCGCCGGCGTTTGACGGGGTAAGAGCGTAGTTTTTTCCCCGATCGTGCGGGGTTGACTGATCTGAACCGGCGGTGGGTTTTCCGCGAGAGAGCAGCACATGTCCCTTCCGGGTGATTTTGACATGCCAGTCGCCGTCATCCCGCCGGACATGCAGGAACGTGTGTTCCTGGACAAGCAATTTCCGGACCTGATCGGGCCACAGATCCCAGGCAATTTCGCGAGTGGATTCCCGGTTGTTGAGGGTTTCGACGAGTCGTATGGCTGGGCGTCCCTTGCTGAGCGTCAGGCGGGCGGAGATTCGGATGCCATTGCGATTTCCGGAGAAGGTCAGCCCTCGGAAGTGGGCGACATCGGAGGCTGCCTGAGCAAGAATTTCCTGATAGTGGTCGTTCATGAACACAGAAACCGGTAAAGCGTCGTTTGGCGATAGGTTTCGCCTGGTCGCAAAAGGGCACCTGTCAGGCCCGGCATGTCTGGCCAGTTGGGCGCCCGCTGAGCTTCGAGGCAAAGGGCATGCCGCTTGCCGTAAATTGCGCCACACTTCCCCTGGTCGCCCTCGGGGATCGAATTTCCTGTGTAGAATTGGAAACCAGGTTCTGTGGTCCACATCTCCATTTTCCGGCCGGATTTCGGATCGGTTATCGTGGCCGCTATCCGGAGTTCTGAATTTTCGGTTTTGGGAAGCAGGTAGTTGTGGTCATACCCGTGGCATAACCGAAGCTGGTCATAACCAGAATCGATCCGAGCGCCAACGGACATCGGTTTTCTGAAATCGAAAGGGGTGCCTTTTGCCGTTGCCACGCTACCGGTAGCGATGATGTCGGCGTCATTGAGGTTGTAGGTGTTGGCTCCAAACTGGACTTGGTGGTCAAGTATGGGGCCTGACTGGTGGCCGCCGAGGTTGAAGTAGGAATGGTTGGTTAAATTGCAGAGCGTGGGCTGGTCTGTGCGTGCCGCATAGTCGAGCCGTAATTCGTTGCGGTGGGTGAGTGTGTAGATGACGCTGACCTGAAGATTGCCGGGATATCCTTCTTCGCCATCGGGGCTCAACCGGTGGAACCGGATCGCAGGGCCATCCGTTCCGTTTTGCGGTTCTGCGCTCCATAACTGTTTGTGGAATCCGTAAGCCCCGCCGTGAATGTGATAGGTTCCGCCGTTTAATCCAAGTTGGAGCGGAACGCCATCTATTAAGCATCGACCAGCTGCGATGGGGCCAGCGAAGCGCCCCACTGTGGCGCCAAAATGGTGTTTATAGGATGTGGCGTCATCGTAACCGAGCGTGATATCGGCTAGTTCCCCTCGGATGTCCGGAACACGAAGCGAGACCAGAACAGCGCCGAAATCGGTCAACTCGGCTTTTAGGCCGTGTTGGTTAACGAGGGAATAGAGCGTGGCCTGGCCGCCACTGGGCAGTATTCCGAAATGGCGAGACGGGAGAATCATGGTTTCTCCCCTGATCCTTGTCGTTTGTCCGGTCGGACGATGGACGTCAGGCTGAGAGCTTCAGTCAGGCGTTTTGCGGCGGCCTTCCGGATAGCGTCGGCGGTGACGGCCTTTAACCTCGACTCCGTGCTGAATACGTGATTGCAGCCCAAGCCTGCCAATTCGTCCATGGCACAGGTAAAAGCGAGCCCAAGATTGTCTTGTAGTCCCATCTGATATTCCGACAGCATTTGATTGCGGGCGCGATCAATTTCTTCGATTTCCAGGCCGTGTTCGCGAATGCGGTCCATTTCGGCGCGAATCAGGGCCTCGACTTCGTTGAGTGCGTCCTCACGGGTTCCGGCAAATAAAACGAATGCGCCTATATCGGGGGCGATTCGCTCATAAGCGCCGGCATAGTAGGCGAGTCCTCGTTTCTCTCGGATTTCGTCAAGAAGTTTGGATGACAATCCGCTGAGTGCGTTTTGAAGAACAGAGAATGCATCTCGTTGCGGATCCAACGCTGATGCTCCCGGGAAGCCGATTAGAATAATGGTTTGTTCCCGTGGCAGGCGAACCTCAACGCGGCCGGGGAGCGTAGGATGAGGCTGCGTCGATTCCCGGGCGGGCGGGGGGTCGGCCCGCATATGTCGAAGTGATTTTTCAGCGAGTTGACGGGCCCGGGCGGGGGTCACATCTCCGAACATGGCCAAAACAAGGTTCCCGGCCACGCAGGAACGTTGGAAAGCGGCTTTACAGGCTTTCTGGTCCAAGGCGGCGACACTTTCCTCGGTGCCCGAGGGGTCGAGTCGATAGGGGTGGCCAGTGAAGAGTTTGTCGAAGAGCGCGTGGGAGGCGTGAAACATGGGGCGTTCCATTTGCTGCTGGATAGCAGCTGTCTGGAGCATCTTTTGTTTGGCCACTTCCTCTTCCGGGAATCGAGAGTCGGTGATGCAGTCTGCCGTGACGTCGAGGAGGACGGGAAGATCTGCTGTCAGGCAATGACCTTTCAAGCCGAAGCTGTTGAATCCGGAGAAAGGGGATAAGTCGGCTCCGAGCGCTTCGAGGTCATCGGCAATTTTTTCACTGGAGCGAGAACCCGTGCCTCGGGTCAGGAGTTCGGACATCAGGCGGTATACGCCGTTTTGGGTATCGGTTTCGTCAAGAACGCCGCCGCGCAAGGCCGCGCACAGATAAACGAAGGGAAGGCGATGATCTTCTCGAACCAGCAGCGTGACGCCGGAGTCCAGCGTGATTTTCTGAACTTCGCCTCCGGTGATAGAGGCTTCGGGAACCGCTGCCGTGGCGGGACGGGCAGGAGCGAGGATGCAGGTCGTGACTTTGTCTTCGGAAAAATAGCGTGACGCGACGGTTTTCAAGGTTTCGGGGGTCAGGGTTTCGATGCGGTTTAGGTAGGTTTCCGAAAAGGCGTAATCAGCGGCGTAAAACTCGTCCGCTGCCAAGGCTGAGGCTTGACCGTTGACGGTCTGAAGCGGGGCGAGCGCTTGTTGAATAATGGCTCGACGGGCCTTTTCCAGTTCTGCCGGAGTAAATGGAGCCAGGGCCCAAGATTTGACTTCACTACGGATTGCGGCGAGCGTTTCGGCTTCTTTTTCGGGCTGGAAGGTGGCTTCTATTCCGAATAATCCCGATTCTTTTGGCGAATAGGCGAAGGCTGAAATTCCATCCACAAGCTGGCGTCGTTCGAGGATGTTCCGGACGAGACGCGAGCTGCGTCCGCTCCCCACGATGGTTGATATCATATCCAAGGCCGCCGTGTCGGCGTGGGACAGCGGCACGGTGTGCCAGGTCATCATGAGTCGTGTGACGGTATAGGCGCCGTCCTGGCGGGCGAGGCGCTGAGAGACCTGAGGAGGCTCCACGGGCAAGACAATCGGGGTGTTGGGTTTGCGGTTGAAATCGGAAAACTTGGTGCGGACGAGCGCTTCCGCGTCTTCGGTTTTGACATCACCGGCCACAACAACAATCATTTTGTCGGGTACATAGTTGCGGTGAAAGAAGGTGATCAAGTCCTCCCTTTTCACTTGCTTCAGCAAGGCGGGCAGTCCGATGACGGGAAATCGGTAAGGATGCGTGGTGTAAGCGGTCCGCCAGAGTAATTCGCTGATGACCCGGTCGGGGTTGTCCTTGCCCATGGATACTTCGCGAAGGACGACCTCGCGTTCGCGTTCCCATTCCGAGTCAGGGAAGTCCGCGTTCATCACGGCGTCCGCTAGAACGTCGAACCCGATCTTCCATCCTGAGGCCGGCATGTCGGCGAAAAAGACGGTCCGGTCATAACTGGTATAGGCGTTGACGTGTCCACCTGCGTCGTTGATTTCCCGGGTAATATTGCCGATTGGCCGGGTTGGGGTCCCCTTGAAGATCATATGTTCAATATAGTGGGAGAGCCCGGCTCCAAGAAACTCCTGTTCGTGAATGGACCCCGAGGCGACCCATATCTGGACCGAGACCACGGGTGCAGAGGCGTCGGGGCGAATTAACACCTTCATGCCATTCTCGAGTGTCAGGCGCTTTACGCCGGAATGGAAACGGTGAAGTGAATCGCGGGTTTCTTGCATGGTGTTGGGTTCCTTTCCACTGGCGATTGCGGCAAGCAGGCAGGCCACCGCAACGGCAATATTTTTAAGCGATGCCGGCGGAAGGGTCCGAGGTTCGGCGTTTTCCCCGTCGACTGGTCGGGCGATCCCGGTCAGCCTGGGGCAGGTATGGTTTTTCAAAAGCGTCCACAAAGTCATAGCAGCCTCTAAAGTCTTCTTTTTTATCTTCTTCCGTTTTCCCCAGAACGCCGCGTTCGACCATGTTGAACACGATGTCGCCGAAATCGCGGGTTTCGCGCACACCCCAGGAATTCAGCACGCGCAAGGCCATGGGCCCATATTCTTGAAGGGCCTGTTGCCGGATAGCTTCCAAGAGTTCGCGGCCGGTCACGTGGCGCGCAGGGCCATCGGTTGGCTTGTTGAAGAGGCGGACGGATAGGTCCAGCGCTTCCCGAAGGAATAGGTAGGCGTCCAGATCATAACGGGGATCATCCCGCACGATCAGTCGCAGGGCTTCGATCAGGTCTTGACGCATGATGAATTCCTCGGGGAAGTAAGGCCTTCCATGATCCGTTCTGCGAAACGGGTCATTTCATCGGGACTGGCATACGGCTTGGCCGCCCAATTCCATTGGTGGCCGTCGTTGTTGAATCGGGGAATGACGTGAAAATGGATATGGGGAATTGCTTGGCCGGCACAACGCCCGTTGGCCTGGGTGACGTTGATGCCATCGGCCTTAAGGCCGGCCATTTGCGCGCAGGCGATTTTTCGAACCCCGGAAACGAGGGCTGCCAGCACCGGATCCGGGGTTTCCATGAGGGGATCGTAGTGGATCTTTGGAATCACCAGGGCGTGGCCCTTGACGATGGGGCCAATATCCATGAAGGCGAGCACGTGCTCGTCCTCATAGAGTTTAACCGAGGGAATGGAGCCGGCGACTACTTTGCAAAAGATGCAATCTGGGGGATTCATGTCACCGACCTCCCGGCCGGTTGGACGGTATTTGATTCAGGGGTTACGACCAGGGGGCGATCCAGGCGAAGATGGACAAAACGGACAGCCAAGCCGAAGAGTAATAGGCCGGCAATGAGGATGAGCAACCGTGCTTCCTGGGGTGTCAGTAGCGTGAAGAAGGCAGACAGTTTCCTCCAGCCAGAGGGGGAAGGAGGTTTGCCGACCTCCCGGATAACCGGTATGGCTTCTGCGCAATCCGTTACTGATTGGTTTTCAAGCATCTTTTAAGTCTATACCGTTCAGGGGATGAAGAAAACAGAAAAGCAAAGCAATCATGGCTGGTTAAGCGGCCATAATCGCTTTAACAACTCTTTCAACTCTTTCAGCCGGCCTGTACAACTGTCGGCCTTGAGACGAGGCAAGCGGTTTTGGACCTGGACCAGACCTCCGGTCGCTTTGTGAAGATGGATTCGGTCGTCGCGGTTTTCCACTTTTACGAGGTCTTGTTTTGCGGCTAAAATACGAATTTCAGCCATCAGGAGCAAGCGTTCCACCGAATCGGGTATGGGGCCGAATCGATCGCGAAACCGTCGGCGTAATGCCGTCACTTCGTTCAGGGTCCAGGTGGAGGCGATTTGACGATATTGCGTGATTTTGAGCGATTCGTCATCGATGTAGGCGGGTGGGATGATGGCCGCGTTTTCAAGATCGGCTTGCGCAGGCGAAAAGGCGACGAAATCCAGATGAAGCTGGACATCGATGAGCGGTGCTGAACTTTCCTTTCCCTTGAGCCGGTCGACGGTCCGCCTAAGGAGTTGGCAATAAAGGGAAAACCCGATCGCCGCAATGTGCCCACTCTGCTCATGGCCAAGTATATTGCCGGATCCACGGATTTCCAGATCGCGCATAGCCAGTTTGAATCCAGCGCCAAGTCCTGAGTGTTGGCGCAAGGCTTGGATTCTTTTTTTTGCCGAAGGGTCTACCAGCCCGTGCTTGGGTAGGAGCATGTAGCAATAGCCCCGCGCCTTGGCCCGACCCGCTCGCCCGCGAAGTTGATAGAGGTCCGACATGCCAAACCGGTCCGCACGTTCGATCAGGATGGTGTTGGCGTTAGGAATATCGGTTCCGGATTCAACGATGGTGGTGCAGAGCAGGACATCACTTCCACCGTGCGTAAAATCCTGCATAATAGCCGACAGTTGTTTGGCGGGCATCTGGCCGTGAGCGACTGCGATCCGGGCCTCCGGGACCAGCGTCTCCAGGCGCTGGCGGACAAAATCAATCGTATAGACGCGATTGTGAAGATAGTAGACTTGTCCGCCCCGGCTCAGTTCGCGCAGAATGGCTTCCCGTACAACGTTGTCGGTGTTTTCCGTAACCACGGTTTCCACCGGCAGTCGTTCGGATGGGGGGGTCTGGATCAGGGATAAATCACGCACGCCGGTCAAGCTCATGGACAGGGTGCGGGGGATGGGCGTGGCGGTCAAGGTCATCACATCGACGAGTTGGCGCAAGGTTTTAAGTCGTTCCTTGTGTGCGACTCCGAAGCGTTGTTCTTCGTCAACAATCACCAGTCCCAGGTCTTTGAAGGCCATGCCGGGCTCAAGCAGGCCGTGGGTGCCAATAACGATGTCGACGGTTCCCGCGGACAGTCCGCGCATGACCGCATGCCGTTGTTCATTTGTGCAAAGGCGGCTGTACATTTCGATTCGCACCGGAAAGGCGCTCATGCGTTCCGCGAAGGTGAAAAAGTGCTGCTGGGCCAGAACGGTTGTGGGGACCAGAACGGCTACCTGCTTGCCGTCCATGACCGCCTTGAAGGCGGCTCGCATGGCGACCTCCGTTTTCCCGTATCCCGCATCTCCGCAAATTAAGCGGTCCATGGGGCGTGGCGATTCCATGTCCTTTTTCACATCCTCAATGGCGCTGAGTTGGTCTTCTGTTTCGCGGTAGGGGAATGCGGCTTCGAACTCGTGCTGCCAAGGTGTGTCGGGAGGAAAAGAGGTCCCGGACTGAAGGTCCCGGGCTGCCTGGGTCTCGAGCATGGCGGCGGCCAAATCCCGGATCGCTTTTTCAACGGAGTTTTTTTCGGCTTGCCAGCGGCGCCCTCCCAGCGCGTGAAGGCGGACTGCGTGTTTTCCCATGCCGACATAACGCGTGAGGAGATGGGCGTGGTCGACGGGTACATGAAGGAGGGCGTCTTCCGCATATTCGATAATTAGTGCCTCTTGCCGCTGGCCGGACATCTCGATTGATCCCAGTCCCCGGTATCGGCCGATGCCGTGATCGAGATGAACCACCAGATCGCCGGGCTGAATTTCTGAAAAATTCCCGATTCGTGACCCTGTTCGACTGCGCTGCCCCTCCATGCGAAGCCGACCACGTGTCTGCTTTCGCCGGCCGTACAGATCGCTTTCGGAGGCGAGCGTAAGGCCGAATGTCGAACTGGTAAATCCCTCTGAAAGGAGCGCCAAGCGGGGCGTGACCGCGGCCCGGATCTCAGTAGGCGCTGTTTCGAGAAAGCGGTGGAGAGCGCCTTCCGTCTCAAAAAATAGAAATAGTTTTCGTTCACTTCCGGCTTGATTGATCAATCGTTTGAGGAACTCATGTCGTTGCCGTTCAGCGAGGTCCGGACGAAAGGCTTCCCGGGTGGTGGTTGCCACGGCAGCCAGGGGCTCGAAGTCGAGTGGCGTTACGTTATCCAAAAGGCCGGTTCGGATGTCTTTCAAGTGACGGCTGGCTAGAATTTGAAGCAGGGAGGCGAAAGGAATGGCTTGGCGGGCGACTCCCTTTTCTTTGAGGGTTTCTTCGTAGACGCTCGCCATATTTTCGATGGCTTCATAATCAGACCAGATAATCACGGTGTTGGCCGGTAGAAGGGAGAGGAGGGATACGGCATCTGTCGATGAACCGCCTGCGTATTCGGAGGCTGGCGTCAGTGTCGCGGAGCGTTGCCCAGCGCGGGAAGACTGGGTGTCGGGATCGAAGGTGCGGATGGATTCCACGGTTGACCCGAAGAATTCGATTCTCAACGGCCATTCCTCGGTGGGGGGCCAGATGTCGAGCAGTCCACCCCGGACCGCCGCTTCGCCGGGTTCGTGGACTTCAGCTTCGAATTTGAAGCCGCCTTGCTCAAGAAAATCAACAAGGGTTTTGATTTCATGTTCATCGCCCTGAGTGATGAGGCAAACACGGCGGGTCAATTCTGCCGGTGAAAGGGTGGGCTGCATGAGGGCCTGGATGCAGGTGGCGATGATCGGGCGGTCGCTTCCGTCGAGTGTTGCCAGGGTGTTTAGCCGGGCTCCGCTAAGTTCCGGAGGCGGAAGTGTGGAGCCCCGACCGGACGGAGTGGTTTCGATGGCGGGAAAAAAACAGACCGGCGCCGAGGGGGCTGGTGCCAGCGAGCGCAAATCGTGGAGGGATTGATCCAGGGTAACCGGACCATCCGAAATCCAGAGAATGGGGGCGCGCATGGTTTCGCGAATTTCCCAGGCGGAAAAGGCCAGGGCGGAAGAGGGAATATCACCGAGACGGATTGGCTCGTCTGTCACGAAAAGCGGCGGGAAGATGCGGAGCGCGGTTTTCCGCACAGCCGGCTCCCACCATCCTTGAACGGCTGGAGCGTCGTTTGCGGTCATCCGATTTTTTTTCGGAGGTGTGACGGTGGAAGGTTCAGAGCCATGCGGTACTTGGCCACGGTTCGTCGGGCAATGTCGACGCCCTTGACCTTGAGTCGATCCATGAGTTCCTGGTCGGAAAGGGGGGCGGTTGAGCTTTCCGAGGAGACCATGCCGGCGATCATGTCGATGACCGTCTTATTGGAGACGGACCCGCCGCCGGCCGTTTTGATGGCGGGGGTGAAGAAATATTTCATTTCGAAAAGGCCGACCGGTGTTCGCATGTGCTTGCCGGATACGGCGCGGCTGACGGTGGTCTCGTGCAGTTTGACGGCATCGGCTACCTGTGACATCGTTAGAGGTTTGAGGTGGGATACGCCGTGTTCGAGAAATTCCTCCTGGACCCTGACGATCTCGGTAGCGATGTTGAATATGGTGGACTGGCGTTGTTGGATGCTTTTGATCAAAAAGGTTCCCGCGCGGACTTTGTCCTGCACATAATCCCGCAGTTCAGCGGTGGTGGTTTCGTCATTCATGAGGGTGCGGTATTGCCGGCTGATGCGGATGTGTGGAATTTGATCGTCGTTCAGGATCACCACATATTGATCCTTCATTTTGCGGACCAGAACATCCGGGGCAATATAGGCGGAAGATTCACCGGTATAGGCGTTTCCGGGTCTAGGCGTCAAGGTGGCAATAAAGTCGGCGGCCTTTTGTATCTCCTCGGGCGTGGTTTTGAGTGCTTTTGCGATATCCTGAAGTTTTCGGGCGCCCAGAAGGGTGAAGTGATTGCGGATAATAGTCGATGCCAGGCTGTCTCCTTTATCAAGCCGCTTGAGCTGGATGAGAAGGCATTCTTGCAAGTCTTTGGCGCCGACTCCAGTGGGATCGAAATCCTGGATGATTTCCAACACGGAGCGAAACAGGTCCGGATCGGCGTTGATGCTGGCGGCCAGTTCTTCCACGGGGGTCGTTAGGAGACCATCGTCGTTAATGCTTCCGATAATCAGCTCGCCGATTTGACGGGAAGCTTCATTCAGGTCCGACAGGTGGAGTTGATTGACAAGGTGAACTTGCAGGGATTCGGGCTGGGGGACGGAGTCGAAGAAGTATTGACGTTTTTCGGCGGACTCAGTGGTATAGGAGCGGTTGCTTTCCTCCTGGAAAAAGTAATCGCGCCATTCATCGTCCAGTCGGGCAAGCACTTCGAATTCCTTGCGGAAATCGAGAGCCTTCTGATCTGCATCGTTGTTACCTTTTGGCTCGCCATCGTCGTCCTCGAGTGGGGTGTAATTCTCAGGCGGCTCCTCGAGGGTCGGATTCTTTTCCAATTCAGCCCGGATGAGTGCCCGGAGTTCGAGGGTGGGGACCTGTAGGAGTTCCAGAGATTGGCGCAATTGGGGTGCCAGCACCATTTGAAGGCGCTGGTCTTGCGATAATGACATTCCTTGATGTGCCATGAGTTCAACCCCACTCAAATAGCCGTATTTTACGCGATTGCCACGGGTTCACAACATAAAAGGAGATCGCGTGGGGTTCGGGCGGGGTTTGTCGGGAATCAGTGGATGTAGGTCTGGGTTTTGGGTCGGGTCTGTCGGGTCTGTCGGGGGAAAAGCAAAAGCGGAAGGTTGGAGCGAGCAAAAGCGGAAAGTGCGTGGAGCGAGCAAAAGCGGAATTCTGGGCGGCAATAGATGTTGAGCGGCAAGAGGATGTGAAGGGGCGTGGCTGGGATGGGGCGCCCCCGAGGGG
>CAMDGM010000060.1 GCA_945898015.1 PVC group bacterium
CATGGTTCCGTTCCTTCAGGAGTGGATGCGGGTGGACCCGGACGTGGACCAGAAGCTGGCGCTGATGAGCCTTCCGGACTTGTGGTACGGGGCGGACCGCATCCCCGTTCCGTACGGGATGATTTTCCTGAGTTTCCCGAACATGGGGAATCTTGATCTGGACTGGCTTCGCGGGCAGGATCGCGCGTTCTGGAGCGAGGTTCAGAAGCTGGCGCCCAAGCATGGCACCCCGACGACGCTGGGCATGTGGGCCTATTTCAGCCGCCAGATGAGCTTGATGGCCAACAACCTGGGCGTGTTGCTGGAGGATGGCGGAAAGCCGCAGGAGGCCTATGCCACGTATGGCCTGTCCCGCAGCATCGAGTCCAACAACCTGAGCGCGTTGTTGAACCAATACGCCATGATCAAGGGTGGGTTCAAGTCGCCGGATGCGACCGCCATCACCAACCAGCTGGCGCAGATGGAAGTGGGCGTGCTGGACAACTACAACGTCTGGAGCCTGTCCCGGTACTATGGGTATGTGCGGGCTCCGGAGGCCTTCGCCGCGATGGGGTGGACGTGGGCGCTGTCGGGGTATCCCGGGCTGGCCGTGTCCGGGCTCAAGCGGGCGCTGTCCCTTTCCAAGGATGTGCAGGTTTCGGATGACGTGGACCGGGCGCTGGCCTCCATTTACATGACGCAGGGGATGGAGGATGAAAGCCGGAAGATTTTCACCCGCATGCTGGAAAAGGACAAGCTCGACATCCGGGCGCTGATGGGCATGGCGGAGCTGGCCTTGCGCTGGAAGAAGCCGGATGAGGCCCGGAAATATATCGAGCGGGCGGAGGCGGCCGGCGCGACCCGCGCGGAAGTGGCGCAGGCCTGGGCGTTGTATCACATGGCGTGCGGTGAATCCGGGAAGGCCCGCGTTTTCCTGGAGGAACTGACGGCGACCTACAGCGGCATGACGACCCCCTGGCACATGCTGGCCAACGTGCTGCTGGTCCAGAAGGACACCAAATCCATGGAGCGGCTGACCAAGCAGCTTAAGGAGCTGCCGCGTCAGGATTTCCATGTCTGCCGGGCGCTCGCGATTTCCGCGGCCATGAAGGATGACGGCGCGGCGATGCGCGAATACCTGGAGCAGGCCCTTTCCTATAAGCCGCGCGACCCCAACACGCTGGACCTGCTGATCCGCATGGACATGAAGGAGCTGCGCCAGGATTTGGCCGAGCAGCACGCCCAGGAGCTGTTGCGCGCCCGGCCCGACCATCCGTACGGCAACTTCGTGATGGGCACGCTCCAGATGAAGCGGCGCGAGTACAAGCTGGCAGAGGACTCGCTGACCCGCAGCCTGACTGAGCAACGGACTCCGGAAACGCTCAATGATCTGGCGTGGGCGGTCCTGATGGGCGGCCGTTCCGGCGAAGCGGAAACGCTGGCCAAGGAAGCGCTGACCCGGAACAACCAGTTAGCGGCGGCCTGGGACACGCTGGGCATGGCGTATTTGAAGCAGGGGAAGGTTCCGGAAGCCCGGGAGTCCATCCAGAAAGCCCTGAATCTTTTCCCGAAATTGCCGGAATTCCAGCTGCATCTGGCCCAGGTGGAGATGGCCGCGAAAAACGTCAAGGCGGCCGATGACCTGATCCAGAAGGTCATGCCGAATGCCGACAAGATGTGGGTGGAAGAGCGAGAAAACCTGCAAAAGCTGTCCCGCCAGGTGCGCGAGGCCATGCCCTAGGCGGCGTTTTTAATAATCGAGGCGATGCACGGTTTTGTGCCGGTACACCTCTCCCGGTTGCAGGATGCAGCTCGGGAACGAGGGCTGGTTGGGGGAATCCGGAAAGCGCTGCGTTTCGAGGCAGAAGGCGCTGTGTTTGTTGAAAATCCGGCCCGCGGCGCCCGGCAGGTTGGCGAGAAAATTACCGCTGTAGAACTGGATGCCCGGTTCCGTGGTGAGAATCCGCAGGCGCCGGTTGCTGACCGGATCACGCACATCCGCGGCCGGCTGAAGGGTGCCATCCGCCTCGTCCAGCACGTAGCAGTGATCGTATCCGCCCGGAACGTGGGCGATCCGCGATCCGATCCGGTGCGCCCGCAGGAAATCCATGGGCGTGCCGGCCACGTCGGCGAAGGCGCCTGTGGGAATCAGGGTGTCGTTGACCGGCAAATATTGCGTGGCCTGGAGCTTCAATTCGTGGTCCAGAATCGTGCCGTTTCCCGCGCCCGCCAATGTCCAGTAGGTGTGGTTGGTGAGGTTCACCGGGCAGGGACTGTCGGTGGAGGCTTCGTAATCGCACGTCAGGGAGTTGTCGTTCCCCAGAATCATATCCACCCGGGCCTGGAGGATTCCCGGATAGCCTTCTTCGCCATCCGGGCTCGTATAGTGAAACCGCACGCCCACGGCATCGGGCTGTTCGACGGGTTCGGCGGACCACCGCTTCTTGTCGAACCCCGCTGTTCCCCCGTGCAGATGGTGAATGCCCTTTTCGTTACACGCGAGGCTATACGCCTGGTCGTTGAGCGTGAAGCGGCCGGCGGCGATCCGGTTGGCGAACCGGCCGACCGTGCAGCCGAAATAAGGGGAGCGGGCGCGGTATTCCTCCAGCGTGTCGAATCCCAGCGTGAGTTCCACCGGGCCGTCCGGGGAGGGCACCGTCAGCGAGGTCAGCGTGGCGCCATACGGAGTGAGCCGGGCGCGGACGCCGTGGGAGTTGATGAGCGTGAACAGGTCCACGCGCTGGCCGTCGATGGCGCCGAAGCAGGATGTGGCAATAGGCATGACGTTCTCCCAGGTGATGGAAGGAAGGGTAGCGCACCTTGGGCGGCACGCAATATAAAAATCACGGCCCCATTTGTGTTGTCAATGTCCGGCGGGGTGTGGTAACACCCAGACATGCTGACGCGCCGTGCTATTTCCGATCACCTGGCTGAACTGGGCCTGCGCCCGGGGGATCGCCTCCTGGTGCACAGCAGTTATCGCAGTCTGGGCCCGGTGGAGGGCGGGCCCGAAGCCGTGCTGGACGCGATGCTGGATGCGGTTGGCCCGGCGGGCTTGTTGGCCATGCCCGCGTTTAACTATCAGGCGCCCGAGCCTTGTTTCGATCCCGCTCTCACACCCGGGCGGACCGGTATCCTGGCGGAGTGTCTCCGCGGCCGGCCGGGCGCAGTCCGCAGCCTGCATCCCACGCATTCGGTGGTGATGATGGGCCGGGAGGCCGCTTCTTTTACCGCGGGACATCATCAAAGCGGGGCCGCGACCCTCGGATCGCCGCTGGACCGCCTGGCTCAGGCCGGTGGCCGCATTCTGCTCCTGGGGGTCACGCACACCGCGAACACGACCATTCATGTGGCCGAGCAGCATGCGGGCGCCCGGAAGTTTCCGCCCTGGGATGAGCCTCCCGTGGCCTCCGTGAAAATGCCGGATGGAACCTTGTTCCCGG
The DNA here is from genome assembly GCA_945898015.1 of PVC group bacterium. GTDB lineage: Bacteria > Verrucomicrobiota > Kiritimatiellia > CAIKKV01 > CAIKKV01 > CAIKKV01. The sequence continues at coordinate 3,423 of CAMDGM010000060.1, forward strand.
TGACGCTGGACTGCTCCAGCAGTTGTTCGTTTGCCTACAATGCCATTGATTATTTTATGCGCCGCCGCGGGCGGATTCGCGACTTCCTGCTGGGATCGGCGCTTGGCACGCTGATGTCCGGTCTGGATGTCATTGCCGCCACTCGTGAAGCGCTTCTCGAAAAGCCGGACATTTTGCTTTGCACGAGGCCTGAGTGCCGGCGCTGTTGCCGGAGCCGGGCGTTTCTGGCGCAGGGCCGGGCATGAACACGCGTCACCTGGCTCGTTTGACGGCGCTGGTGGCCGGGTCGGTCAACGGCCGGCGCATGATGAAAGACGTCCGGTTTGTTCATGGCCTGGATCGGCGCGTTTCCTTTGATGCGTTCCGCCAGACGGTGTCGCATCTGGCGAAGGCGTACGCCGGAGTCGGCGCGGACACAGCCGTTTATGCGGTCCCGACCGGAGCGGGTGCGGGGAGCGGCCGCTGGATTATTCCCGAGTCCTATCGTCTTCGCCGCGCCACCGCCTCGGTGGTGGCGCCGGTTCGGGCGCCCTTGCTGGACAGCCGCCGCAATCCCTTTCATGTCGCGATGTTTACGGGGTCTACGCCGCCGGGCGGCGTGACCGCGCCGCTGGTGGCGCTGGACACGCCGGCGGCGTTTGAGGCCTTGACGCCCGGCGAACTCAAGGGCCGGCTGGTGTTGACGGTGTTGCAGCCGCGCCGGTTTCTCGATGCGCTCCGGCGTTCCGGGGCCGCGGGCGTTTTGAGCGATTACCCGGTGCCCGGTAGTCCTGATGCCGTGACCTGGCTCAAGCTCGGGTTCGGCGGCCTCCGTCCCGAGCACCGCGATGCGCCGCCCGTGGTGCTGGCGCTTTCCGCCCGGCAGGGGAGCCGGCTGCGCGCCTGGCTGGCCGCCGGCCGCCCGGTGCGGCTGCGGGTGGCCGTGACCGCCGAACACGGGCCCGGCGTTCACGAGGTGTTGTCCGCGTTCGTTCGCGGCTCGGATCCCGGCGCCGGCGAGGTGTGGGCGTCCTCCCACATCATGGAGCCCGGCGCGCTGGATAACGCCTCGGGTACGGCCGTCTGCCTGGAGATCGCCCGCACGCTGGAGGGTCTGATGACGGCCGGCCTCCTGCCCCGGCCGCGGCGGACGATCCGGTTTGTGCATGGCTATGAATGCTTCGGGCCCTTTGCGCTTTTCGAGCGGGAGCGGACCCGGATCCGCGTCCATGCCGGAATGATCCTGGATGCCGTGGGGTCCCGTCCCGGGGTGAGCGAGGGGCTTCTGGCCTGGCATGCGGCCGTGCCCCAGGCGGACACCGGCCCCCATGGAATCGGCCTGGCCTGCCTGCGCGCCGCGCTTCGGCTCCGCAATCCGGGATACCGGCTGCGAGCCCTGCCGTTCTCGCCCAGTTCGGAGAATCTTCTGGGCGATCCGCAGTTCGGGTTTCCCTGTCCCTGGCTGACCACGTGTTACAAGCCCGGAGGCCGGCTCTATGATGCGTATCACTCTCAGGCCGATACGGTTCGCCTGCTGGATCCGGCGGGGCTCGAGGTTGCCGCCGCGGCCATGGGCGCCTGCCTGTATGCGCTGGCCGCCGAGGAGGAGGCGCCGCCGCGCCGGGTGTTGCCGGATCGCCCCGGCGCCTGGCGCCGCACGCAATCGCTGACGCCTCTGGCTGATGAGCTTCCCCTGCCGATGGCGCAGGAGCTGGCCGGGCTGGACCTTCCCCCGTGGACCCTTTATTGGGCCGACGGCCGCCGGTCCGATCGCGCCATTCGCGCCGCCGTGGAGCGGGATCGGGGCTGCGCTGTTTCCGCCTCCGCGCTGGCCCGGTTTTTTGAATGGCACCGGAAGGTTGGTTTCGTGGAGCGGGTTCCTGTTGTCAAGCGCCGCCGGGTGTGATAAAACTTTTAAGTTTTCCACAACATGGATTTCGAGCATGCACACACATTTACGATATCGGGAATTTATTGGCGACGCGCACCGCCTGGTGGTCAAAATCGGGAGCCGGGTCCTGGTTCAGTCGACGGGCCGGCCTCATCGCCGCCGCATGGCGGCGCTGGTGGAGCAGATGGCGGCGCTGCAGAGCGGCGGGCGCGAGGTGGTGATTATCACCTCCGGCGCGGTCGGCACCGGAATGGCCGGTCTGGGCATGAAGACCAAGCCGACCGCGCTGGCGGACCTCCAGATGGCGGCGGCGGTGGGGCAGGCCCGGCTGATGACCCTGTATGATACGCTTTTTGCCAAGCATGGTTGCCGGGTCGGCCAGGTGTTGCTCACCCATGACGATTTCCACAATGGGATCCGGCAGAATAACGCCCGCCGCACCATGGAAAACATGCTGGCGCACGGGGTCATCCCGATCGTCAACGAAAACGACGTGGTGGCGGTCGAGGAACTCCAGTCCGATTTGAAAAAGCTGGGCGATAACGACCTGCTCGCGGGCATGGTCACCAAGATGCTCCATGCGGATCTCCTGATTCTGCTGACCACGGCCGACGGCGTCCGCGAGTTCCTGCCGGAGGGGAAATCACGCCGCATCCCCCTGATCGAGGCGATTACGCCCCGCATTTTCAAGCATGTCGCGCCCAAGGCGGGCGGCATCTCCACGGGCGGCATGGGCAGCAAGCTGCGGGCCGCCAAGGGGGTGGCCGAGGCCGGCATCAGCGTGGTGATTGCCGATGGCCGGCGGCCTGCCGATCTCGCGCGCATCATGGCCGGCCGGGACGTGGGAACGTTTATTCTCCCGTCCGTGGCGCGTTGAGCGGTGGCGGTATTGGACTTGATGGACGGGATGGGCACGCATGAACCTGCATGACGAAATGATAGCCATGGGCGACCGCGCGGTGGCGGTTTCCCGGGAGCTGGCCAAGCTTGGCGCCGAGGCCAAGAATGGCATGCTGCGCGGGATGGCCGCGGCCCTGCGCGCCCGCGCCGCCGAGCTCCTGACGGCCAATGCCGGGGATATGGAGGCGGGCCGCGCCGCCGAGCTCAGCGCCTCCATGCTGGACCGGCTTCAGCTGACGGACGCGCGGATTGACGCCATGGCCCGGGGCCTGGACGAGGTGGCCGCCCTTCGCGATCCGGTGGGCGAAACCCTTTCCGAAACCACCCGGCCGAACGGTCTCGTGATCCGCAAGGTGCGTGTCCCGATCGGCGTGATTGCCATTATTTATGAAGCCCGGCCGAATGTGACCGCGGACGCCGCCGCGCTTTGTTTCAAGAGCGCCAACGCCGTCATTCTCCGGGGCGGCAAGGAGGCGGGGCGTTCCAACCGCGCCATTGCCCAGGTCCTGCGCGAGGGTGGCGCCGCCTGCGGGATGCCGATCGATGCGATCCAGCTCGTTGAAACGACGGATCGCGAGGCCGTCCGGGAGCTGGTGCAATTGACCGGCCGGGTGGACCTGGTGATCCCGCGGGGCGGGGAAAGCCTGATTCGCGCCGTCATGGAGCAGGCCCGCGTGCCGGTGATCAAGCATTACAAGGGGGTCTGCCACGTTTTCGTGGATGCGTCCGCCGACCTGGCCATGGCGGAGTCGATCGTGGAGAATGCCAAGTGCCAGCGTCCCGGGGTGTGCAACGCCATGGAGTGCCTGCTGGTTCATGAAGCCGTGGCCTCCGCCTTTCTGCCGCGCATGGCGGCCCGGCTGGTTGCCCGGGGCTGCGGGCTGCGCGGCGATGCGGCCGCCCGCGCGCTTGTGGACGGCATCCGCCCGGCCACGGAGAAAGACTGGTCGACCGAATACATGGCCCTGGTCCTGAACATCCGGGTGGTCGGATCCGTGAACGAGGCGGTGGCGCATATCAACCGGTATGGTTCTCAACATTCGGATGCGATCGTGACCGGCGACGAGGCGTCCGCCCGGATTTTCACCCAGGAGGTCGATTCGGCCGCCGTGTATGTCAATGCCTCCACCCGGTTCACCGATGGCGGGGAGTTCGGCATGGGCGCGGAGATGGGCATCAGCACGGACAAGCTCCACGCGCGGGGCCCGATGGGGCTCGAAGAGTTGACCACGTATAAATACGTGGTGCGAGGGAGCGGCCAGGTGCGGGGGTAGGGGTTCCGGCTAGGGGGCCTTTCCGCCCCGTGTCAGGATGGTTTTCCCGAATTTTTCGCGCAAGGCGTCCACGGCCTGGTCGAGGCGGACGTCTTTCTGCCGGCGTGCGCGCGGGGCTTCTTCAAAGAGCAGCGCCTGGCGGGGGGGTTGCGCCTCTCCCGGGAGCACCAGCGCAGACACGCCAAATCCCAGCAGGCGCAGGGGGCCCCGGACGGCCAGCTTTTCGTAAAGCGTGAATCCGGCGCGAAGGAGCTCGTGGTCGGTGTTGATCGGCTCGGGCAGGGACACTTGCCGGGTGAGGGTTTTGAAGTCCGGGAACCGCACCTTGATCTGAACCGTTTTGGCCCGCTTCCCGTTCCGGCGCAGGCGGCGGCCCACGTGCTCGGCCAGCTCGATCAGGGTTTGCCGAAGAATGTCCGGAGAGGCGCAGTCCTCCTCGAAGGTCGTTTCGTTGGAGATGCTTTTTTCTTCCCAGTCCATCACGAGCGGGCGGTCGTCCAGCCCCCGCGCCAAGTCGTGCAGGTGACGGGCAAACAGGTCGCCAAACAAGGGGACGAGTTGGACGCGGGGAACGGCTTGAAGCTGGCCAATGGTCCGGATGCCGTGTTGAGTTAAGATCCGGGCGGTGGCTTCGCCGACGCCGAAGATCCGGGAGACCGGGAAAGGCGCCAGGAAGGCGACAACGGCTTCCGGGTCGACCGGCATCAGGGTCAGGCCGTCGGGTTTGTTCAGGTCGCTCCCGATCTTGGCCAGGAATTTGTTGGAGGCGATGCCGACCGAGGCGCTTAAGCCCAGCTCGTCCCGGATTCGCTGCTTGAGCGCGCGGGCCAGGGCTTCGGGCGAAGGCCAGAAGTGCAGGACCCCGCCCAGGTCCAGAAAGGCTTCGTCCACCGAGACGGGCTCCAGGTCGGGCGAGAAGGCGTTCAGGATGGCCATGACGCGATCCGACACCTCGGCATAGCGCGCCATCCGGGGGGTGACGAAGACGGCGTCGGGGCAAAGCCGGTAGGCGGTGCGCGAGGGCATGGCCGAATGGATGCCGAACGTCCTGGCCTCGTAGGACGCCGTGGCGACGACTCCCCGCTTGTCGGGCGGCGAGCCTACGATGACGGGTTTTCCCCGTAATTCCGGGCGGTCATGCTGTTCGATAGAGGCGAAAAAGGCGTCCATATCGAGATGAAGCAATACGCGCATGAAGGGGAGTCCGTTCTCGTTTTATCCACATTAACACAAGTGGCGTCATCATCGGTAGCCAGAATTCGGTTGCGCTTGATTATGTTCGTCGGAATGGCGTATAGTTCAGCCCTAAACATTAAGGAACCTAACCCTTCGGCTTGTTGGATGCCGGAGGGGAGTGTTATTTATTATGAAACTGTTTTCGAAGGGCAAGCCCGAGATCATCGGCGTCCGGCCCGAAGTGCTGCAAGGCAAGATTCCTCCTGCCGTTCAAGACGCTGCCAAGGCCGCCGGCATTTCCGAGTCGGATTGCGTGGTGTCGGTCCGGAGCGACATGGACCTGGAGGGGCGCACCTGCGCGGCGTGGCTGATTGTGGGCCGGGAGACGATGGTGGCGCTGGCGGCAGACCGCCCCCCCGCCCAGACGGTCCTGAGCGGGCCGTTCAAGCTGAAGGATGCGACCAAGGTCCGGAATTTCCAGACCGTGGGCAGCATGTTTCTCCAGATTCTGATCGACGGCATGTATGTGGACGTGATCCGGTTCAGCAACGGGTTCCGGGAGACGTTTGGCCGGACGCAAACGCAGCTTGACCGGTTGTTGAAGGGGCAGGTGTTTGATGCCTCTTCGCTGTTGCAGCCCAGCGAGACGGTGTGCAAGACGTGCGGCTTGCCGTTGCCCGGGCTCAAGGCCAATTGTCCGCGATGCGCGGGGAACAAGGGTATTTTCACCCGGACTTTGATGCTGATGAAGCCGTACCTGCTCAGCATTGTGGCCTTGCTGGGCATGATGATCACGGGCGTGTCCCTGGACTTGATTCCGCCCCAGCTCACGCGGTTTCTGGTGGACCGGGTGCTGAAGCCGGACGATCCTTCGGCGGTGGTGGCCGCCGTCACGCCCCAGAGCGGGTTCCAGGGCTTTCTCCAGAAGATGCTTTCGGGGGAGGGGGCTTTGACGTTGCAGGACCGACTGGGGATGCTGGTGATAATCCTGTTCGGTCTGGTCCTGGCGTCGGCGCTCCGGCATACGATGAACGTCTTCATCGGGCGGCTGAGCAGCATCATCGGCACCCGGATCACCAAGGAGTTGCGCCAGCGGCTTCAGGAGAAGCTGATCGGCATGAGCGTGGAGTATTACAACCGGCATTCGGCGGGTAACCTGATGAGCCGGGTGCTGTACGATGTGGACTATTTCCAGGGCTTCGTGGTGCAGGTGGCGCAGGGCTTTCTGTTGAATCTATTGCTGGTGCTGGGCATCGGCGCGGTGCTCTTTTCCATGAACTGGAAGCTGGCCCTGCTGGTGATGCTGCCTATTCCCTTTGTCGTGATCGGCACGACGTTTTTCTGGAGCCACATTTATCCGCGGTATTACCGGCTGTGGGACAGCCAGTCCAAAATGGCCCAGCTTCTGACAGGCCTGCTGCAAGGCATCCGCCTCGTCAAGGTGTTCGGCCAGGAAGAGCGCGAGAAGGAGCGCTTCGGCAAGGCGGCCGGGTATATGCAGGGGTCCCGCCGCGAGGTCGAAATCAGCATGGCCACGTTCAATCCGATCATGGGCTTTGTGTTCGGCCTGGGCGGCTTGATCATCTGGTTTGCCGGCGGCCGGATGGTGCTGGAGGAGCACATCAGCCTCGGCACGCTCATGGCCTATTTCGGCTACATGGGCATGTTCTACGGTCCGGTTTCGGCCTTGAGCATGTTCTCCAACTGGGTGACCGGCTTCCTTTCCGCCGGCCAGCGCGTGTTCGAGGTGCTGGACTCCTCGCTGACCCTTCCGGAGCCTCCTAATCCCGTGCGCGTGGCGTCCGTCAAGGGGTCGGTGGAGCTGCGCAACGTGACGTTCGGGTACGATCAGTACCGCCCCATTCTCAAGAATGTCAGCTTGACCATCGAGCCAGGGAAGTTTATCGGCATTGTC
>CAMDGM010000061.1 GCA_945898015.1 PVC group bacterium
CCTTTCCTCCAACCAAACGAGGGAAGGCGCTCATCATGCACGAAGGACAGACCGTTTTCGCCCAACTCATGGACTGGTTGCCGAAATACGAACTGACGAAATGCGTCAAGCGCTACGACGGCGATTTCCATGTTCGCTCTATGCGTTGCTACGAGCAATTCCTGATCCTGGCATTCGCCCAGTTGACCTATCGGGAGAGCCTGCGGGACATCGAAACCTGCCTGCGCGCCTTGGGAACGAAATTGTACCACAGCGGAATTCGTTCTCGCGCCTCCCGCAGCACACTGGCCGACGCCAACGAAAATCGCGACTGGCGTATCTTTTCCGATTTCGCCCAGGTGCTGATCGCACAAGCTTCCGAATTGTATGCCGACGAGGACTTCGGGGTCGAACTGAAGGAAGCCGCGTATGCACTGGACTCGACGACGATCGACCTGTGTCTCTCGTTGTTTCCGTGGGCCAAGTTCAGGCGTGCCAAGGCCGCCATCAAACTGCACACGCTCCTGACGCTGCGAGGCAACTTCCCGACCGTGATAATCCTCACGTCTGGCAAGGTCCACGACGTCAACATTCTCGACGAGCTCTGCTTCGATCCGGGCTCTTTCTACATCATGGACCGGGGTTATCTGGATTTTGCCCGCCTGTATCGTATGAACCAGGACCGCGCTTTCTTCGTCACACGGGCGAAGAAGAACTCCTGCTTCCGTCGCCGGTATTCGAATCCGGTCGACAAAGCCAGCGGTGTCCGACTCGACCAGACCGTTGTTTTGACAGGCTTCTACTCGCATCGGCAGTATCCCGAGCCCTTGCGACGAATCGGATATCGCGACCCGATCACCCACAAGAACCTTGTGTTCATCACCAACAACTTCCATCAACCCGCCCTGACCATTGCGCGTCTTTACAAGTCGCGTTGGCAGGTCGAACTGTTTTTCAAGTGGATCAAACAGCACCTGCGAATCAAAGTGTTTTACGGAACCTCCGAAAATGCCGTGCGTGTTCAGATATGGGTGGCCATCGCTGTTTACGTTCTTATCGCCATCATCCGCAAACGAGCCAACCTGCCTCAGAGCCCGTACGCCATTCTACAGATTTTGAGCGTTACTTTATTCGAGAAAACCCCCATTCTACAGGTGTTTGCCGAAAACCAACCGACCTCGGAATCACACGGCATGCAGAATCAACCGTGTTTACCGGGGTTTTTAACCGGACGCTAGTGATTCGCTATCTGTTTTCCTCCGGCTTGCATTCGAAGGTGGCCTTGGCTATTGTAAGCCAACATGAAACGGGAACCGTTAAACATCGGGGTGATGGGCTCAGGACGGGGCAGCAATTGCCAGTCGCTGATCGATGCGATCGCGGCGGGTCGGCTGAACGCCCGGATTGCCTGCGTGATCGCGGACGTGCCGGACGCCTTCATCCTGGAGCGGGCCCGGAAACATGGGATTCCGGCGTTTTATCTGGATCCGGCGCCATTCAAAACCAAGTTGGACGGGGTGGCGGAAACGCGTTATATCGAGACGCTCCGGGCGCATGGCGTGCAGGCGGTGGCCCTGGCCGGGTTCATGCGAATCGTCAAAAACGGGTTGCTGGCGGCCTTCCCTCAGCGGGTGCTGAACATCCACCCGGCTCTGTTGCCCGCCTTTCCGGGCATGGACGCCTGGAAACAGGCGCTCGACTATGGCGCCAAGGTGGCGGGTTGCACGGTCCATTTTGTGGACGCCGGCACGGACACGGGCCCGATCATCCTGCAGCGGGCGGTGCCCGTGCGGGAGGACGACACGTCTGCCACCCTGCATGCCCGGATCCAGGAGCAGGAGCACCTGGCCTATCCGGAGGCGCTGCAAGCCCTCGCCGAAGGCCGGCTTTCGGTGCAGGGACGGCGCGTCATAATCCAGGCTCCCGGGGCCTGAAAAACGGGGCTGGACTTGCGGCGGGTGGTTTACTACTATAAACGCCCTTATCTGGACAACGATCTGACGCGTAAACAGGTGGTGCATGAGCAAGCTCGTATTAGGATTGCCCAAGGGAAGCCTTCAGGAGGCGACCTTTTCGATGATGGAGAAGGCCGGGTTCAAGATCAAAACCGGCTCCCGCTCCTATTTTCCGGCCATTGATGATCCCGAGCTGGAGGGCCGGCTGATCCGGGCCCAGGAGATCAGCCGCTATGTGGAACGCGGAACGCTGGACGCGGGCATGACGGGCTATGACTGGATTGTGGAGAACGAGTCGGACGTTGTGGAGGTGGCGGACCTGATTTATGCCAAGCAGGGGCTCCGGCCGGTCCGGTGGGTGGTGGCGGTGCCTAACGATTCGGCCATTCACTCGGCCAAGGATCTGGAAGGCAAGCGTATTGCGACCGAGGCCGTGGGGCTGACCCGGGGATATTTGAAGAAGCACGGGGTCAACGCGGAAGTCGAGTTTTCCTGGGGCGCCACGGAGGTCAAGGCCCCCGAGCTGGTGGACGCCATCGTGGAGCTGACCGAGACCGGCTCCTCGCTGAAGGCCAATAATTTGCGCATTGTGGATGTGGTGCTCGAGTCCACCACCAAGCTGATTGCCAACAAGACGGCCTGGAAAGATCCCTGGAAGCGGCGCAAGATCGAGCAGATTGCCCTGCTGTTGAAGGGGGCTTTGGCCGCCGAGACGCGCGTCCTGATCAAGATGAACGCCGCCGAAAGCCAGGTTGCGGCGATTTGCAAGATTCTCCCCGCCCTGCACGCGCCCACGGTCAACCCCCTGGGCGCCAAGGGCTGGGTGGCCATCGAGTCCGTGGTGGAGGAGAAGGTCGTCCGCGAAATCATTCCGGAACTGAAGCGCGCGGGCGCCGAGGGGATTATTGAGATTTCGCTTAACAAGGTTATTTCGTAACGTTCAAGAGGAGGTTCGACAGTGGGTTCTATCAAGAAAAAACGCCGCGTGAAGATGTCCAAGCATAAATATCGTAAACGCCGTCGTGCGACCCGTCATAAGAACAAGTAGCGTCCAAAGCGTCCGCCGGAGGTTTACCTGGCGGACGCCTATTTTGGCGTGCGCGCTTCTGGTTGCGGTATCCTGCACCACGGGCCGTGCGCCCATTCGCGAAGAGAATGTGCCCGAGACGAGGGCGCCCTTGATCCGTGCCGAGGCCGATCAGGCCGAGGCGCTGGCCCGCTTCAGCCAGTTTCTCCTCCTTCAGGAGGAGCACCCCGAGTCCGCCCGGCTTCCGGATGTTTTGCAGAAGACCGTGGACGGGGATCCCGAGTCGCTGGACTTCCGCCTCTGGCTGGGCAACGCCTATCTTTCCAAAGGCCGCGCCGTTGAGGCCATTCCGGGATTGGAGGAGGCGGTCCGCCGATTTCCCGATTCCGACGCCTTGCATTATCTGCTCGGGCTGGCCTACGAGGCCGCGGGCCGGGCGCCCGAGGCCCGTCGTGTGTATCGCCGCGTGATTGCCCGCCTGCCGGCACAGCCGGACGCCTACGTGCGGCTGGCGGGACTTGCCTTGAAGGATGAGCAGTTTGGCGAAACGTTCAAGCTGCTGGACGAGGCGCTCCGGAAGGTCAGCGATCCGCCGGCCATTCTTTCCGTTTACGAGGTGCTGGGGGAGCAATTCCTGGCTGCCAAAAAGCCGTGGCTGGCGGCGGTTTGTTTCGATCGTATCGTCGAACGGCAACCGGACAACCTGCCCGCTCACGAATGGCTGATGAAATGCCGCCTGGCGGCGGGCGATCGGCCCGGCGCCATTCGCGAGCTTGAAATTCTAGCGGCGGCGGATCCGGCCCGGGTTCAATGGTTGCACTTGATCGGGGAGCTTTGGGAGGAACACGGGGATGCGGTTCGTGCGGCGGGTTGTTATGAAAAGGCGTTGAACTCCCCGGCGGCGCTGCCCGAGACCTTCATCCGGCTGGCGCTCATCCAGTGCCGGAGCGACTGGGGGCGCGGGCTGGAAACCCTGCGTGCCGGCATGACGCGTTTTCCCGCGGATCCCCAGGTGGCCATTACGGCGGGCGCGCTTTTCTACCAGGCTCAGAAGTTCAAGGATGCGATTGTGACGTTTGAAGAGGCCGAAGCGCGGATCAAGGCGCTCGGCAGCGGGCAGCCGCTTCCGTACATCAGCCCGTTTTTTTATTTCTGGTATGGCGCGGCCTGCGATCGGGACGGGCAGGCGGCGCGGGCCGAGGCGCTTTTTGAGGAGTCGATCCGCCGGTTCCCCGAAATCTCAGAGGCCTTCAATTATCTGGCTTTTCTCTGGGCCCAGAATTCCATCAACCTGGACCGTGCGCTCGAGTATTCCCGCCGGGCGCTGGCTGCGAAGCCGGACGATCCCGCCTATCTCGACACGCTAGGCTGGGTGTTGTTCCGTCAGGGAAAGCTGGAGCAGGCTTTGGTTCCGGTGACCCGGGCGGCGGAGAAGGCGGACGACGAAGAGATCGCGTTCCACCTGGGCGTTATTTTGGAAGCGATGGGAAAACCGGTCGAGGCGGTGACCTGGTGGCGTAAAAGCGCGGCGCTCAATCCGGCGGGTCCGGCCGCGGCACTGCTGCGCCAGCGCATGTCTGCTCCGGAGCGGAAACCATGAAGGCGTTGCATCAGTTCACGGCCGGCTTTGCGAAGGGCGATGCGATCAGCAACGAAGCGCTGGCCTTGCGGGACGTGTTCCGGTCGTGGGGTTGCGCGTCGGATATTTTCTCTGAAACCCGTCGCATCCTGCCCGAGTTGCGGCGGGAGATCCTGGATGTCGCCACCTGTGCGGTGCAGCCCGGAGATGCGGTCCTGTTGCATCTCTCGATTGGCTCGCCGGTCAATTCGTTTTTCCGCGCGCTGCCGTGCCGCAAGGCGATCCTGTACCACAACGTCACGCCGCCGCGGTATTTCGAGCGGCTTCAGCCGGCGACGACCTGGGCGCTGGAGCAGGGCCTGGAGCAGGTCCGCGCGCTGGCCGGCGCGGCGGAGGTGAATCTGGCGGTCAGCCGGTTCAACGCCGAGGAGCTGGCGGGGTACGGGTATGAGGATGTGCGGGTGCTGCCGCTGGTGTTTGATCCCGCCCGGTTGAAGGCGAAGCCGGACCGCCGCGTGTTGCGGGAGCTGCGGGACGGACGGACGAATGTGTTGTTTGTCGGCCGGTGCGTGCCGAACAAGAAATTCGAGGACCTCCTGCTGGCGTTTGCACACTTCCAGAAAGCCGTCGATCCGGAATCGCGGTTGATTCTGGCGGGCTCCTGGGCGGGGTGCGAGCGGTATCATCAGCTTCTGGTTTCGCAGGTTCGGCAGCTGGCGCTGCGACGGGTCGAGTTTCTGGGGTCGGTTCCGCAGGGGACTCTGCAGGCGGCGTATGGCGCGGCGGATCTTTTCCTGTGCCTGAGCGAACACGAGGGCTTTTGCGTTCCGCTGATGGAGGCCATGGCGCACGACGTGCCGGTGCTGGCCTATGCGGCGGGGGCGGTGCCCGAGACGCTGGACGGCGCGGGCGTGCTCGTGGCGCGCAAGGACTATCCGGAGCTGGCGGAATTGATGGGGCGGCTGTGCCGGGACCGTCCCCTCCGGGAGGCGGTGGTGACCGGGCAACGGGAGCGGGTGGCCCGCTATTTTGCGCGCGATCTGGCGGGGGAGCTGCGAGGCCTTCTGGCCCCGCTGCTGGCGGAGCGCCCGTCGTGAGCGCCATTCATCAGCTTTGCGCCGGATTTTCCAAAGGCGATGCGATCAGTCACGAGGCGCTGACCTTGCGGGGCGTGTTCCGGTCCTGGGGGTTCGGGGCGGATATTTTTTCCGAGCCGCGCTGGATTTTTCCCGCTTTGCGGCACGAGGCCCGGGACGTCGCTCTTTTGAACGAGGCCTGCCGGCCGGATGACGTGGCCTTGCTTCACCTGTCGATCGGATCCCCGGTCAACCTGGTATTCCGGGACCTGGCCTGCCGCAAGGTCATTCTGTATCATAACGTGACGCCTCCGGAGTCTTTTGCCTGGGTTCAACCGGGGACGGCCCGCCAGCTGAGCCTGGGCCGGGAACAGATGCGTGCCCTCGCGGGTTCGGCGGAATTGAACCTGGCGGACAGCCGGTTCAACGCCGTGGAACTGGAGGCGGCCGGGTATCGGGACGTGCGCGTGTTCCCGTTGCTTCTGGATGCGGCCCGGCTGGCGGAGCCGGCGGATCCCGAGGTGGTGCGGCAGTTCCGCGACGGCAAGACGAACGTGCTGTTTGTGGGCCGATGCGCGCCCAACAAGAAATACGAGGATTTGCTGGCCGCCTTCGCTCATTTTCAAAAGTTTGAAGTGCCGGATTCCCGTTTGATCCTGGTGGGGAGCTGGGCGGGCACGGAACGGTATTACCGCCTGCTTCAGCCGGTGGTCCGGAATCTGGGCCTTCGCGACGTCGTGTTTCTGGGCACGGTTCCGCAGGGGACGCTTCAGGCGTCCTATGCGGCGGCGGACCTGTTCCTGTGCTTGAGCGAGCATGAGGGCTTTTGCATTCCATTGCTGGAGGCCATGGCGCATGACGTGCCGGTGCTGGCTTATGCGGCGGCGGCCGTGCCCGAAACGATGGAGGATGCGGGCGTGCTCGTGACGCGCAAAGACTATCCGGAACTGGCGGGCTTGATGAAGCGGTTGTGCCAGGATCGCGCGTTGCGCGGGGCGGTTCGGGCCGGGCAGCGGGAGCGGGTGCGCCGGTATTTGGCCCGCGACCTGGCCGGGGATTTGCGCCGGGCGATGGCGCCGCTGCTGGCGGGAAAGGGCTCGGCATGAAGCGGAGCGTTGAAACCCGGAGCCCTGAGGAAACCCGCGCCCTGGCCTCTTTGCTCTTGCGCGAATTGCCCGGCCGGCGCGTGTTCGCGCTGCGCGGGGACCTGGGCAGCGGCAAGACCTGTTTTGTGAGGGGGCTGGCCGAGGCGCTCGGCGTGACGCAGGCGGTGACCAGTCCCACCTATACGCTGGTCAATGAGTACCGGGTGGGCGGTGTTCTCCTGGCGCATATGGACCTGTACCGCATCGGGCGGGTCGGTGAGGCTCTGGATTTCGGGCTGGACGAATACCTGGACGATCCTGCGGCGATTGTCGCGATTGAGTGGTCGGAGCGGTGTGGCGACCTGCTGCCACGGGATGCGGTGCGGTTGCATTTTGAGACGGGCCTGGATTCCGAGCGGCGCTTCATCACGATCGAGTGGGAATAAAAAAAGGGCCGCTGTTGCCAGCGGCCCTTTTCCGAATCCATAGCGACGGATTTACTTCTTCGCGCCGAGGATGGCGTCCTTTGCGGCTTTCGCCACGCGGAACTTCACAACCTTCTTCGCGGGAATATCGATAATCGCTCCGGTGGCCGGATTGCGACCCTTGCGGGCATTGCGCTTCACCAGAACCAGTTTCCCGAGGCCCGGAATCGTGAACGCGTCTTTGGCGCCCTTATAGGCCATGTCCACCAGCGTTTCGATCATGCAGCTGGCCTGTTTCTTGGTGACTTCCACCTTCTCTGCGATCTCCGCCACGATCTGACTCTTGGTCTTCGCCTTCGCCATACGATGACTCCTTTCTTCTCGGGACCATGTTTAACGGTCCTTCTATGGGTCAGAATATAGGCCTGTGAAAACGGCAATGCAACAAATAAAATGCGGTTTTCTTAATTATTTTGAGGAAACGTCAGTCTTGACGGGTCAGCACAGCAGGGATGACAGGCGCGCCCCGTCGGACGGCTGGAGGGCGATCACGTCGCATGGCGTTCCGAATTCGGAATCAAATGCGCGGGCGAGCGACTCGCCCGCCGCCGCGGCCTGTTCCTTTTTGACGAGCACCACGGCGCTGCCGCCGAACCCGCCGCCGGAGAGGCGGGCGCCCAGGACGCCGTCCGTCCGCTCGGCGCGGGCCACCAGGAAGTCGAGCTCCGGGCAGGAGTTCTGGAAATTCAGGCGCGAGCTGACATGCGATTCGAAGAGCAGTTTTCCGAAGCGGTCGAGGCGGCCTTCGCGCAGCAGCGCCGCGCCCTTGACGACGCGCTCGTTTTCGCCGATGACGTGGGCGGAACGCTTGGCCGGGATCGGCGGCATGTCGGCCGCGAAGCGCTCCCATTCGGCCATGGAGACATCGCGGAGATGGCTGACCGGGTGGGGCAGGCGTTCCCGGAACCAGGCCGCCGCCGCCTCGCAGCTTTCCCTGCGCTCGTTGTACTCCCCGTCCACCAGCGCGTGTTTGACGTGCGTGTTGCAGGCCAGCAGGCAGACCTCCGATGCCAGCGGCACAGTGTTCACAGCGAGGGTTCGGAAATCCGTCATCACCAGCGAATTCGCTTTTCCGAACAGGCTGGAGATCTGGTCCAGGAGGCCGCATTTGACGCCCGCAAACTCATGTTCCGCGGCCTGGCCGATTTTTGCCAGTTCCAGGGAGGTGCGGTCCAGGCGGTACAGTTCGCGCAGGGCGAGGGCGGCGCTGATTTCCAGCGCCGCGGAGCTGGAGAGCCCCGCGCCCATGGGGATGGTGCTGGCGATCACGCCGTTGAAGCCCGTCCGGCGGGCCGGCGGCACGCCGAGCTTGGCCCAGACGCCGCGGATGTAGTTCGACCAGGCCTGGTCCGCCACGGGGTGGGGGTCGTCCGCCGCAAAGCGGGTTTCCAGCTCCAGGTGCATGGCGTCCGCCAGGATGCAGGCATTGTCGCTGCGCCGGCCGGCCAGGAAGTAGGTGCCCCGGTCGATGGCGGCGGACAGCACGTATCCTTCGTTGTAGTCCGTGTGATTGCCCAGCACTTCCACGCGGCCGGGCGCGAAGGCCCCCACCACGGCGGGCTTGCCGAAGCGGGTTTCGAAATAGGCCAGGGCCTGCTGCAGTACCGTGTCGCTCATGCCTCAACCCCGCCGGGAAAGCGTATCGGTTTCGTACCGGCGAACGGCGTCCAGCCAGGCGCTTCCCACCGGGACGCCCTGCTTCAGGCAGTAATAGTCCCACACGGCGCCCAGCGGCAGCAGTTTGAATTCCTCCTGCAGCGCGAGCCGCGCGGTGAAGTCGCCGGCCTTTTCGGCCCGGGCGAGCACGGCGGCGGGCTCGAGCAGCGCGCCGAGCATCATCTTGAGGGTGTTGCGCGAGCCGATCACCCACGCCGCGACGCGGTTGATGCTGGCGTCGAAGTAGTCGAGGGCCAGGTGGACGCGGTCCGTGTAGCCGCCGGCCACGATTTCGTGGCCGATGGCCTTGAGCTCGTCGGTGAGCGTGACCACGTGGTCGCTGTCCCAGCGGACGCCGCGGCTGACATGCACGAGCAGCGCGTCGAGCCACTGGAGCAGGGCGGAGATTTTGTCGGCCACGCTTTCGGTGGGATGGAAATGGCCGCAGTCGAGGCAGAGGATGAGGTCGTTTTTGATGGCGTAGCCCATGTAGAATTCATGCGAGCCGGCGACATAGCTTTCGGAGCCGATGCCGAACAGCTTGCTTTCGACGGCGTCGAGGAGCAGGTGGCGGCTGAACCGGGGCGCGTAGATCGCGTCGAGCGAGTCGCGCAGCCGGTCGCGGGGAGCCCGGCGGTCGGCGGGCGTGTCCTTGTAGCCGTCGGGGATCCAGAGGTTCACGAGGCTGGGGGTGCCGAGCTGGCGGCCCATGGCGGCGCCGATGCGGCGGCAGGCGATGCCGTGGGCGACCCAGAAGTCGCGAACGGCCTTGTCGGGATGGGTGAGGGTGAGCCCGTCCTTGGCGAGGGGGTGCGAGAAATAGGTGGGATTGAAGTCGAGCCCGAGTTTGCGGGCCTTGGCCCAGTCGATCCAGCCTTTGAAATGCTCGGGGCCGAGGGCGTCGCGATCCACCTTTTTACCGCGGGTTTCGGCGTAGATGGCGTGGAGGTTGAGACGGTGGGCGCCGGGGATCTGGGCGAGGGCCTGGTCGAGATCGGCGCGCAGCTCGTCGGCATTGCGGGCCTTGCCGGGGTAGTTGCCGGTGGCGGCGAGACCGCCGTCGAGGGATCCGGATTTTTCGAAGCCGCCCACGTCGTCGCCCTGCCAGCAATGGAGGGAGAGCCGGATGGCGCGGAGTTTTTTGAGGGCTTTTTCGGTGTCCACGCCCTGGGCGGCATAGGCTTCCCGGGCAAGGGCATAGGTTTTTTCGATTTTGGCGGTGTTCATAAGGCTCCCTGTTGCGTTGAGGGGTTACCTTAGCGGAGAACGGCCGTGCGAGTCAATCCCGGGGCGCGGGCCTCCCAGGGCAAACGCATCTAAATTCCTCTCATAACGCCAAAAACTGGCATGCTTCTTGGGCAGGGCGGGTCAGCCGGGGCCGCGGAGTAGGCCCTGATCCGGCCGGCACCGGCCTCTGAACGGGCCGCCGCTAGGCGCGCCGCCCGGCGCG
>CAMDGM010000062.1 GCA_945898015.1 PVC group bacterium
GGAGATGCTGAAACGCGGCTTGTCGGTGCGCGAAACGGCCTCCCGCCTGGGCTATTCCTCCCGCCAGCAATTCGCCCGCAGCTACCGCACCGTGACCGGCCAGGTGCCCTCCGGCCGGGACCCGGCTACACACGCCGCATAGTCGTAGCTGAGACCATGCTAAACCTGCCATGAAATTGAGGCTGTTTTAGGCTAATACCCGTCATGATGGGCCGAATGGCGGCAAACAAAAAAGAGAAAGGCGAACTCGACAAAACCCAATAAAATCAGCGGTTTGCTAGGGTTTTGGGGTGGAGCCAACGGTCGGGATCGAACCGACGACCTGCGCATTACGAATGCGCTGCTCTACCAACTGAGCTACGTTGGCGTAATCAATAAGCCGCATAAAGTACACGACCCCGGCACAAAGGTCAAGCGCCCGAAATGGCCCCCGCGCGCCCGCCTATTTATAATAAACGCTGAGAACGTCCACATCGCCCAGGTCCAGCGTCACGGTCGACAAAAAGCAGCCCACCGCATCGGCAACACGCGTGCACTCAAAATTCACCGGGCCGCCACGGGCCGACACCACACGCGCCGGTTCTCGCTCCGTGCGAACCGCGACTCTCGTTCCCGGCTGGTCCAGGCCGCTCCAGTTCAGCAGCGTCACCGCCACACCACCTTCGCTGAACAGCGCCGGGGCGTCAATCAGCGGCCGGTCCAGCGTCACCGGCACGATCACGCCCGCAGCCTGCACGGGCCCGACAATCAGGTCCCGCCAACCCGCCGCAAATCCGGAGGGAAGCCCGTTGGTCGTTCCGGTCGCGGACCGGCGATAGCAAAGGCCCGGGTAACCCGCAAAGCGCACCAGCCGGCCCCGCTTGAGCGACTGCCAGGTCAGCGCCGGAGTCCCGTCCGCAAAGGTCGCCCGAACCTCGGCGCCCTTCACCACCAGCCGCTCGCACTCGCCATAGGACTGCAGCGCATTTGTGCCCGCCGTCACCACGGCGCCTTCCACCACGCTTCCAAGCGACGCCAGAAGCGGGCGGACCGGCCGCTCCGGCCGCGCGCCCGCGGCCTCGATGAGGTCGGTCATGGGCTGATGATAGCGGTCAAACAGCGCGCTTCCCGCCGTCATGACCAGGGTGCCGCCGGCCTTCACCCAGCGGATCAACGCCCCGGCCGCCTCTTCCGGCAGGTCGGGCGCCGTCAGGTAAACCACCTTGTATCCCGCCAGCCCCTTCTCCGAACACGCCTCCTCGTCGATAGCCTGCACGGGGATCGCCGCATGCTGCAGGGCAAGGTGGAGCCCGTAGGTTTCGGACATGTAGGCCATGTGCCAGCGGAACAGGTTGTTGTTCGTGACATCCATCAACCCGCCGGCGGGCGAACTCTCCTCCAGATCCCAAAGCTGCGCGCTTTGCGGCATGAGAATCGCCACCTCGGGCCGGCGCATCCGGCCGGGGTAGAGCAATTCCTCCGCCCGCCCGACCAGCCCCATGCCCACCGACAACGGCTTGAAGACGGCCCGGTTATAGGAATAGCAGTTCCCGGGGAAGTTATATTCCGGACCAAAAGTGAAGAACTTGATGGTCTTCGCGCCCTGGCCGACCAGCGCCAGGATCTTCTGGGCCATGCCGTCCGCCCGCTGGCCCGATGTGCGCGGGATGATCAGGGCGCCGAACCCGACGCCGGACAACTCGGCGGCGGACCGCAGGCGCGTGGCATAAAATGACCACTGGGGCGCCGACGAATCCTCAAACCAATCTTCCGTGGTCAGGCAGGTGCTGCCCCGCAGGCGGCCGAACTCCATCCAGTCGTGCTGGCCCATCGCCGCATTGGGATCCTGCCGCGCCTTGTTGTTTCCAACCGGGCCGGGCTGATACAAGCGGCCCAGGAAATTGTTGAAGTTGACCATCACCGGAACGCCCGCGCCCAGCTCCGCCTCATACGCCCGCGTCACCTCGGAAAAGAACCGCGAGGACGCCCACGGCACGAACCGGTTCGACCAGTAAAACAGCCGGCGATGCGGCAGGTCCTGGTAGTCCTTGCGCCCGATGAGCCGGACCTCCTCCCACGACGCGCAGCCGAGGTCCTTCGGCCGGAGCCCGCGCTCCTTCAGATAGGCCTGGAAATCCGCCAGGGCCAGGGGATTGCCGTTGAACTGCTGATAGGCGGCGGGATAATACCAGCCCGGCTCGTCGCTGGTGACCCAATAGGCGATGTCCTCGCGTTTCCAGCCGTCCTTCAGCGCTCCCGCCACCTGGCCGGCCGCGAAGGCCCGGAAAACCGCCGTCCGGTTGGTGTCGAAATTAAACGCATACCCGGGCGGACTGTACACCGCGCCCCAAAGCCGGGTGATGCCGCATTCCCGCACCACCGGAATGACGGAGGCGGGAACGCCGTGCAGGGCGTTGAACCCCATCCCGCCCAGCCGCTGGACGCCTTCCCGCCAGGCGAGCGCATCGTTGTCTCCCCCGATATACCGGTCACCGAAAATGATCCGCTTGGGTCGGTCGGCCGGGGGTAGCACCGCCTCGCGCAGGACCGCATCATACACGCGCCGGCCATGCCCGGCGAGCGTGTCGACGTGAACCTTCCCGTCAATCCCGCGCCAGAGAATGAAGCCGAGTGACGGCCCCTGTAAGTCGGCCGGAATGGCATTCGTCTCCTGTCCGGCGATCCGCGTTTCCACGCTCAGCTTGAGGCCGTCGGAAGCCTTCTTGACCGGAACCACCGTGCCGCCAATCTTGTATTCCCATCGGTAGTTGCCGGGCACGACCGCGATCTTCGCGTTGGTCGACTCAACCCACGGGCTCCACTCGGCGCCTGTAAAGGAAACCGGAGCCGCCTTGTTCAGCGCCAGATGGAACGACTCCTCCACGCCCGGCGGCAGGCCGCCATTTTCCACCACCTTCACCCGCACCGCAAAGGCCGACAACTCCGCAGGCGGCGCGGACGTCTGCGCCAGCACCGTTCCCGCCAGCAGAATCGCCGCCGCCATCATTCCCGATCGCCTCATCATCGGCTCCTCCCTGCCAGACCCGGTTTCGGCGGATTCACGGCCGGCCGGCGGCCCAGGATACGGATCAACAACATTTCGAGAATCCACTGCGGTTCGGTGGACGTGGTCAGCAGCAGGCGGTGCGACTCCATCAGCCGCTTCTGGATCTTGAGAATGGCGGGCTTGGAAAATACCATCGCCTGCTGGGCCCGCAGGCCTGTGATAAACGCGGGCAAGCCGCGCGGATCCTTGCCCAGGATCTCCGCCACCATCGCCGCGTCCGCCTCGGGAATGCCCTCCCACGAGACGTTCGTCCTTCCAGACGCGCCGGTGCTCATCCGTAGCCAGCCCCGGTCCAGCGCCTCGCGATACACGAGGAACTCGCGGAAGCGCCCTTCCAGAATGGCCATGATGTAGAGCGGCGACGTCTTCTGGTACAGCAGGCGATTGAGCACCTGCAGCGCCTTGCCCAGCTTGCGGTCCGCCACCGCGTCGGCCAGGTCCCACGCCTGGGACCCGCGAACCGAGCAGACCACCGCTTCGACATCGTCCCGCGTGACCTCCTTGCGGTCGCCCAAATAATTCCTCAGCTTCTCCACCTCGTTGCGCACCTGCTGCGTGTCGCACCCCTCGCGCTCGACCAGGGCCTCGACCGCGCCGGCGCCGGCCGTCAGCCCCGCATCCTTCAGCGCCGACTGCACGATGGAAATCGCCTGCTGGTCAATCTGATACGACTTTTCCGTGACCGCGAACTCACGCGTGTCACCGGCCTTCTCGCAGGCCTTGTAAAAGGCCGAACGCTTATCCACGTCCGGGGCCGTGATCAGGAAGCTGACGCCGGGCATGACCCCCTTCTTGACCAGCTGGGCCAGCCGCTCCAGGCAGGCCTTGACCTCCTCCCCGCGCGTGGCCCTGCCCGAAGCGCCCAGGAACGAGGCGTTCTTGAGCCAGACCACCTTGTCGCCGCCCATGAAGGACGGGGTGTCCAGCGCCTCCAGGCACTTGCGGATGGCGAGGGACGCGGCGCTCGAGGACTCCACCAGGCCGTCAATGGTGTCCAGCCCGAAGACCTGCCGGTCCTCCGGCACCCGCTGGCTCAAATACTCCTTGGCGGAGGCGGTGACCCAATAGGAATCGTTGCCGTAAAACATCGACACGACCGCCGCGCTTTTTTTCGCTGTCGCCATGACCTTCGGTGCCCGCCCTTCCCGTGCTTCCATTCTGTCGCGGTTCATAGTATCCTCTTTGCCGGAGCCGCTCAATGCCGAAATCCCTCATCCTGCGCCTGCACCAGACCCGCCACGCCCGGGGCGTTCCGCCCTCGGCGCTGCGCGCGCTTGTCCAATTCCTGATGGCTCGCGCCCGGCGTGCCGACCCCGCCCGCGACTGGGGCGAGCTTCACGTCATCCTGACCGACAACACCGGCATCCTGAGATACAATCGCGCCGCGTTCGGCCGCGACACCATGACCGACGTGATCACCATGACCTACGCTCCCGCCCCCGGCCTGCCCGCCTGGAGCGGCGAGCTGATCGTCAATGCGGCGCTCGCCCGCGAGCTCGGCCCCCGCTACGGCGGCGCCGGCCGCGAACTGGCCCTCTACCTGGCGCACGGCTGCGACCATCTGACCGGCGGCGTGGACGACACCCCCGCCGAACGCCGGCAGATGCGGCAGCGCGAATTACGCTGGCTGGCCGCCGCCGCAAAGGCCGGCCTCCTCGCCCCCCTGGCCGCCGCCCCGGCGAGCCCGCCATGATCCTGAAGACCGAGGGCGTCATCCTGCGCGTGCTCCCCTACTCGCGCACCTCCCTCCTGGCGGACTGCCTCACGCGCGACGCCGGGCGGATCTGGCTGCTCGCCAAGGGCGCCCAGCGCCCCAAAAGCCAGTTCCTGGGCCAGCTCGACCTGTTCTACACCTGCGAAGTGCTCTTCTATCAACGCGCCTCGCGGGTGCTCATCCTCAAGGAGGCCGCCGCGCTCACAACCCGCGAGGCCTTGCGAACCGACTGGCGCGCCGCGGCCTGCGCCTCGTATTTCTGCGATTTCACCGCCCAGGTCACACCGCCCGGCGTCCCGCACGAGGATCTGTTCGCGCTGCTCGAAGCCGCGCTCGACACGCTGGCGCAACGGGGCGCCTCGCCCGGCCTGCTGTGCTGGTATGAACTGGCCGCGCTCAAGATGCTGGGGTTTGGCGTGTCCCTGGCCCGGTGTCCGCTCTGCGGACAGGATCCGGCGCCGGGCGCGCTGCGCCTCAAGGTCTCGTCACGCCAGGGCGGCGTCCTGTGCCGTCGGTGCCAGGACCGGAATCCCGGCGACGCCACCTTCGACATCACCGCCGGCACCCTGGCCCTGCTGCGCGCCTGGGATGCGGAAATAAGTCCGCAAACGGCGGCCAATACGGTTCCCTCCCCGGCGCAGCTGGCGGAAATGCAGGCCGTCCTGACCGGCTTCACCGCCTACCACCTGGATCTCCAGCTCCGCAGCCGCGACCTGGCCCTCACGCTGATCCGCACGCCCGTAGCCCGGTGAAGAGCCCGATGGACGACTTGCACCCGCTCTTGATTTCATCTTCCCTATCCGTCATAATGAGTGCATGAAGAAGACCGTCATAATTTCCGATCCCCAGATTATGGGCGGAACACCCGTATTCCGGGGGACGCGCGTACCGGTGCAGACTCTTTTGGACTATCTGGAGGCGGGCGACTCACTTGATGAGTTTCTCAAGGGTTTCCCGACCGTAAGCCACAAGCAGGCCGTCGCCGTGCTGGAAGAGATGAAGGAGCAACTCCTTGTCACCAGCCACGCGTAGAATCCTTCTCGACGAATGCGTGGACTGGCGCCTGGCGCGGCACCTGCGGCCACACTCGGTGACGACAGTTGCGAAGGCCGGGTGGCCGGGAGTCAAAAATGGTTGCCTGCTGCGCCAAGCGGAGAGAGACTTCGATATTCTCATCACGGTGGACCAGAATCTATCGTTTCAACAGCGCCTTATTGACTTCAACTTAGCCGTCATCGTCTTGCGGTCTCCATCAACGCGCCTTCAGAATCTTCTGCTATTGGTGCCTCAAATATTGGAGGCCATCCCCACCGTTGCACCCGGTCGCGTCATCTTCATCTCCTGACGAGTCGGCGCTACCAACAACCGATGTGATTCAGGTACGCTTCTAGCGTAAATCATGAAGATGATACGCGGATCGCATGGTCTGGCAAACACAAAAGCGGTGTCAAGCCGCCGCACTCCAAATCAGGAAAGTGGGCTTTTTCTGGAACCCACCTCGCGCGCCGCCCGAGGTGTTCGGCAGAGCCCGGGCGCGCGATGGCTTGGAGTTGGGCCGTTTCGATCAGGCGGAACTGGGCGTGGCGATTTTGAGGCGGAGCCGGTTGACGGCGGGGTGAGCTGGGCTCGTGCCCGCGAACCCCCCTAGCCGGAAACCGGATACGTCCAAAAGCGCCCACCCAGGGACGCCCGAAACGGCACAACCCGCACAAGCAACCGCCGGACATCCACAATGCGGCTCAACGGAGTTTCGCCCTCCAGAAGAAACGGCGGCGAAGGCCCGCCTAGCCCTCCAGCGCTTCGCGCAACGCAAACGACGACCGGGTTAATGTCTTGCATTTTCGGGCGGCAAACCGATACTTTCGTTTTCACCTTATCCCGCGATAAAAACTATGAATAGAATCACGCTCGACACTTTCGCCCGTCAGGCCGCGAGCTGGCGCAAGCCTTACCAGGCCGCCTACTACGCCATGTATTCGTCGCAATGGGACGGCCTCACCACCGACCCCCTGCTCATGGCCGTGCCCATCGACGACCACCTCGTGCACCGCGGCGACGGCGTGTTCGAAGCCTTCAAGTGCGTCAACGGCCGCCTCTACAACCTGGAGGCGCATCTGACCCGGCTGGACGACTCGGCCGCCAGTATTTTCCTGAAATGCCCGATCGACCACGCCGCCCTCACCCGCCTGATCGTGGAAACCGTCCGGGCCGGCAGCCAGCGCGACTGCACGGTGCGCGTGTTCCTCTCCCGGGGACCCGGCGGATTCTCGGTCAGCCCGTCCCAAAGCCCCGCGCCCCACCTCTACATCGTCTCCGCCAAGCTCGGCCATCCATTCATGACGGACCACCCTGCTGGAGCCCGGGTGGGCTCCAGCCGCATCCCCGTCAAGCCCGCGCCCTTTTCCTCGATCAAGAGCTGCAACTACATGCCCAACGTGCTGATGAAGCACGAGGCGGAAATCGGGGGGGTGGATTTCACCGTCAGCTTCGACGAGGCAGACTGCCTCGGCGAGGGCGCGACCGAAAACGCCGGCATCGTCACCCGCGACGGCCGCCTGCTCTTCCCCGCCCTCGACCGCATCCTCAAAGGCACCACCATGCTGCGCGTGGCGGACCTGGCGCGCGCCCTGGCCGGAACCGGCCCGCTGAAACAAGTGGCCTTCGAGCCCATTCCCCGCCAGGCCGTACGCGACGCCGCGGAACTGATGCTGGTGGGCACCACCATCGACGTGGCGGCCGCCATCGCCTTCGACGGCCAGCCCATCGGGAACGGAAAGCCCGGCCCCGTGGCCGCTCAGCTCAATGCCCTGCTGGGCCGGGATGTGCGGGAAAACGCCTCCCTCCAGACGCCGGTCTGGTGAAACGCCTTTATCCGCCGGACCGCTTGACCGTATACCCCTGGGCCGTCAGGTACTCCACCAGGGCATCCCGGTGTTCGCCCTGGATCTCAATCACGCCATCCTTACAGGTGCCGCCGCTGCCGCACTTGCGCTTGAGCTCCCCCGCCAGCTTCTGAAGCGCCTCGTCCGGCAGGGGAAGGCCGGTGACCACCGTGACGCCCTTTCCCTTGCGCCCCTGGGTTTCACGGCCCACCCGCACCATCCCGGCGCCCGGCCGCGCGGCGCCCGGCCGGCGGCAGCCGCAGGCGGCCACGGGCTTGCCGCACGCAGGACACATCCGGCCATGCTCGGTGGAATACACCAGACTCATCCACTCACCCTCCCGGTTGTCAGCGCCCGCCACGACTTGCTGACCGGATTCAGATCCGGCTCCAGCTGGAACTCGGCCAACAGTTTCACGAATAGCCGCTTACCCCGCCGCGCCTCCACAACCTCGTACTCCAGCTCGTAGTCGCGCGTCCGACCGTAGCGGTTATCGTCGAGGCAAATCTCCCCGCCCTCCCATTTCACCATGATCCGCCGGGTGCACAACCGGCGCCGGAAGCGCACGGCGTCCGGATCCACACCCGCCTGGCGGATCAGGCGGATCCATTCCGGCCGCTTCACGCCGCCCGCCTTGAGCCGCCTGAACTCGGCCGGCGAGAGCGGCGCCAGCACATATTCGTTCGCAAACCCCCGGGCGCCGACCTTCAGCGTCACGCCAAAGGCGCCGTCCTTTTCCCGGACCCGCATGATCATGCTGCGGCGCGACAGCGCCAGGTCCGGGGTGTCGAAATAATAATTTGTCTGCTCGACGGCATCCCCGGGCGTCACGCCGAACCGCGCCATCAGCGCCTGAAATACCCGGCGCGTCACGATTTTCTTGAATTCGATTTCCTTGAGCGTCTGCATCCGGGCCCCTCCATCAGGATTGCGTCTTGGACTTTACTATTCTCAAACATGCCTCGCCTGACAAGCTTAATATCCGCCCCGCCGCTTTACAAAACGCCGGGAATCCCGCATCATGACGGCTATGAAGGTGTTGCTCCTCGCGCCCCATCCCTTTTTCCAGGAACGCGGAACCCCCATCGCGGTGGATCTCCTCCTCCAGGCCCTGTCCGCCCAGGGCCATGCCGTGGACCTGCTGACCTGGCACCTCGGCGACGATCGCGCCTACCCCGGCGTCACCCTCCACCGCATTCCGCGAATCCCCGGCCTCCGCGCCATCCGCCCCGGCTTCTCCGCCGCCAAACTCGTCTGCGATGCCGTCATGACGCTCAAGGCCCTTCGCCTCGCGTGCCGGACCCGCTACGACATCGTCCACGCCGTGGAGGAATCCGCCTTCATGGCGCTCCTCATCCGCGCCCTGCGCGGCACACCCTTCGTGTTCGACATGGATTCCTCCATGCCGCTTCAAATCGTCGAGAAATCGCCGGGCGTCCGCTTTCTCCTCCCGCTCCTCAAGCGCTTCGAAGCAGCGGCGATCCGCCGCGCCATCGCCGTGGCGGCGGTCTGCGAGTCGCTCGCCGATCTCGCCCGCGCCGCCGGCGCCCGCCAGGTGGAGCTCCTGCGCGACGTCTCACTCCTGCCTGCGGAAGTCGATCCCGCCGCCGTGCCGCCCGCCTTCACCCTGCCCGGCCTCGTGTTCCTGTATGTCGGCAACCTGGAACACTACCAGGGGCTCGACCTGCTGCTGGAAAGCTTTACGCGGGCCCGCGGAACGCGCCGGGACCTGTCCCTCGCCATCGCCGGGGGCACGGCGGCCGACATCGCCCGCTACACGGCCCAAGCCGGTGCGCTCGGAGTCGGCGACTCGGTCCGCTTCCTCGGTCCGCGCCCGCTGGCCGAGATGGCCGCCCTGTTCGCGGGCGCCCAGGTGCTGGTTTCGCCCCGCATTTCAGGCAACAACACGCCCATGAAGATCTACTCCTACCTCGACTCCGGAAAGCCGGTGCTCGCCACGGACTTGCCCACGCACACACAGGTGCTGACGCCGGACGTTGCCCTGCTGGCGCCGCCCGAACCGGCCGCCTTCGCCGCCGCCATGCTCCGCCTGGCCGACGATCCGGCCCTGCGCCTCGCCCTCGGCGCCCGGGGCCGGGCGCTCGCCCAATCGGCCTACTCCCGCCCGGCGTACCGCGCCGCCGCCCTCCGCCTGTATGACCGGCTGGAACACGCCCTCCTTCCTGCCGCCCGCCGCCGGTAGGCACGCATTCCTTAGGCGTGGTTTCGGGGCCATGCCAAAAACCACGTTTATGGATTGCCTCTTTCGGCCATGCTGGCAGGTGAACGAGGCGGGATGACCCGTCGGGTTGCGGCGTTTCGGCGTTAATGCGCGGCTGCTTTTGGGCTGATCCAGCCTCCACCTGGGAGCGTCGGGGCACCAGCCCACGCCGCTCCGTTGTCGGCTGGCTGAGCTCCAAAATCAGCTCGCGCATTTCCGCTAATCGAAACGCCGCAACGACAACGCCGTCGCGCGC
>CAMDGM010000063.1 GCA_945898015.1 PVC group bacterium
GGTCTGGTCATGGTCGACGGCCAGATCCAGCGGACACTCGGTCCCGACGATATCGCATGGGCGCATGAAGCCCTGACGCTCGGCGACGGCGCCCACACCATTCGCTGGATATTTGTGGGCAATGGCAGCCCGACGCCAGGCGCCGCCTATCTCGACCGCGTCGACTGGTCCCCCGCCCAACGCTAACGTTGCCGACCGGCGTGAGCCGCGCCAGCGGCAATACGCCGGAGCATGTTGGCTCCAATCATTTTTGCTGTTCAGGTTGCTGCTTGTCCGATCCAGAAACCACGAATGGACACGAATAAACACTAATCCTTGCGCTTACTGTTTTTTTCCAAATCGTTTTATTGCGGGGCAGCCCCGCGCCCCGTCATCTCCGCATTCGTGTCTATTGGTGTCCATTCGTGGTTTCTTTAAAACCAACAGCCTGTCGGGCTTTGTCTCGCGCCGCAAGGTTCACACACACAAAAAAAACCCTGAGGATTTCTCCCCAGGGTCTTCATGATTCACTAACTTGATCGGACCGCTTACGCGTCCTTGCGCATCTTCCGCCGCAACACCAACGCCAATCCGGACAACCCAAACAGCGCCATCGCCGTGGGCTCCGGTACCGCAGACGCATCGTAGGTCATCTGACCACGCTGATCTGGGCTTGTGGTGGTCCAAAATAACGTTTTAATTGCTGGCGCAGGATCGCCGGGCGTTGTGTTCAGTTGTTGCCAACCCAACACCAAATATTTTGTAGCTAATTTTTTATCAGCATTATTATACACCCGCCATGTCGCATAATAACTACTAATTGCTGTATCAGTGAACTCCCATTTAATTTGCGCCCGCCCATCAGCGGTGGAAGTGGTGATAGCTGTCCCATTAGCATATTTGCCTACCTCATGATACGTATTGCCAGCAATATAATTACCAAAATCAACCCCGGCAACCGAATAGGTAGCAAAATTTTCCTTCACATATGCAGCATTACCGCTTTGCAGAATTATTTCTGCATACCACCCGTCAAGCGCACGCTCGCTAGCCTGATAAGTTCCAACTGTATAAAACATGGCAAAACCAGATGCCGCATCAAAAATTACCTGAGCGGGCAATGCGAAAACTTGAACACTTAAGAATGCACCCAACAATATTGTAATTACTTTTTTCATTTTCTTCCCTCCCTAATTACTACCTAAGTTAATACGGTTTTGCTTCAGTCCAAGTTGCAGGGCCACCTGCATTAGCAGACCGCTTGTACCAAGCTGCGCGCCCAACAGGCAAAAGGTCTGCCGCAGGTGCGTTTTGGTAAACCCAAGTAGGCTCGCCTACATAATCTTCAAGGTCATAATCAAACAACTTGTTGAATACATACGCTGTATAATTAGTACCATCGTAAACCATGATTTGGTCGCAATTTGCACCATTGTTTGAAGGATCGTGGTAGGCATTAATTGAAAGGTTTGTAATTGCCGTAGAATTGGGGTAGGCATTTCCAAAAATCATAAATCCAACAGGAAGTGAATCATGCGCTATGCTTGCGTCAACAGGCGCTTGACCCTTAACAGTCAGTGTTGTGATCGGAGAAATTTGGGATCTCTTATACCAAAAACCATCGCCACGTTTAAACATAAGTGTAGCGGGTGCATTTTGATATACCCACATCGGTTGTCCTACATAATCCTCAAGATCATAATCAAACAATTTATTATACACGAATGCCGTATAATTGCTTCCATCGTAAACCATAATTTGGTCACACATCGCGCCATTGTTCCCTGAATCGTGAAACAATTCTTCCGCAGGGAACAGGTCTTGTATGCTCACCTGATTGGATCCGTCTGTCGTCTGAAAATTACAAGAGACCATCCAAAATCCGTTTGACGGCACGCTCGCCTTGCTGAAGCCCACCATATTCTGGGACTCGACATCCGCCATTGCCACTGTGGAGGCCATGGCCACGCTTGCCAGGATCAATAGAGCCTTTTTCATATCCCGCCCTCCTTAATTAACCTTCTATACCGCCCATTGAATCCGAAAAAAAGGCTCTGATGATTGCGCCCTTTTTTTGATTCATTATTTAAATGATACGCCGCCCTTGCCGAATTGTCAAATATTTCTTCCACCCACTTCAACCCGCATTTTCAGGCCGCCCGACGAACCAATTCGCCAAGCCCTCCCCCACTCTCATTGATACGATTATTACGCATCGCGCCGGCTTCGTCAAGGGCCAATTCGTCAAACTCCCTCTTCGTGTTCTGGTACGGCTCCGGTTCACTACAGGTGCCAAGCGTACGCTCGGAAACCCGGTCACGACGGAGCGTGACCCTCCGAACCTGATGCAAACTCGGAGACCCGGTCACGACGGAGCGTGACCCTCCGAACCTGACGCAAACTCGGAGACCCGGTCACGACGGAGCGTGACCCTCCGAACCTGACGCAAACTCGGAGACCCGGTCACGACGGAGCATGACCCTCCGAACCTGATGCAAACTCGGAGGGACACGCTCCGTCGTGTCCTCATACACGATGCGGCGTCGCATCGCGCCGCCCTCCATTCAATTAGCAGATATCCGCCGCACGCAGTGCGGCGCTACACAACCCCTTCGTGTCCTTCGTGGTGAATCAAACGCCGCCCGCTTCTCTTTTCCTTTCCTCCCCCCGCATTCCGTGATTAACTCTCACCCATGAACTGGCAACCCGACGTCGCCCGCGACTTTTCCGACTACCTCCGCGACGAATCCCGCCGCCTCGGCCAAGCCGAATTCATTACCTTCCCCGCCTCCACCGAAGAGCTCGCCGCCGCCCTGCGCGATGCCCACGCCCGCCACCTCGCCGTCACCCTCCAAGGCGCGCGCACCGGCATCGCCGCCGGCGCCGTTCCCGACGGCGGCTCCATCCTGAACCTGAGCCGCATGACCCGCGTACTGGGCCTGCGGCAGCGCCACGGCCTCTTTTACGCGCTCGTCCAGCCCGGCGTCCTTCTCTCGGCATTCCGCACCGCGCTGGCCAAACGGGAGTTCGACACCGCCGGCTGGGACGCCGACTCCCGGGCCGCTCTCGCAGCCCTGCGCGCCGCGCCCCGCCAGATGCTCACCGCCGATCCCACGGAAACCTCCGCCTCCCTCGGCGGCATGACGGCCTGCAACGCCTCGGGCGCCCGCTCCTTCAAATACGGGGCCGTGCGCCACTACGTGGAGGCCCTCCACGTGGTCCTGGCCGACGGCGCCACCGTGGAGCTGCGCCGCGGCGCGCAACAGGCCCGCGGCCGCGCTTTCACCCTGGCCCTGCCCGACGGCCGCAGCCTCGCCAGCCCGCTTCCCGCCTACACCATGCCGGCCGTGAAAAACGCGGCCGGGTATTACGCCGCCGACCACATGGACCTGGTGGACCTGTTCATCGGCAGCGAGGGCACTCTGGGCGCGATCGCGGCGATCGAACTCCGCCTGACGCCCGAGCCGGCCCTCGAATGGGGCATGACCGCCTTCCTGCCCTCCACCGCCGCCGTCTGCCAATTCGTGCGCCGGGCTCGGGGCGAATACGCCGCCGGATCAGGACCCCTCGCCGCCATCGAATATTTCAGCGGAAGCGCGCTGGCCCTGCTCCGCCATCAAAAGGCCACGAATCCCGCCTTTGCCATCATCCCGGACATTCCCGAGGGCTTTGCCGGAGCCGTCTACGTGGAAATACATGCGGAAACGGAAGCAGCCGCGCAAACCACGCTGGAAAAGCTCGTGGAATTCCTCAACGCCTGCGGCGGAAATGAAGACACCGCCTGGCTGGCGACCACGCCGCAGGAGCTGGAGCGACTGCACCGCTTCCGGCATGCCGTGCCGGAAGCCGTCAACCTGCTGATCGGCGAACGGAAGAAAACGGAGCCAGGCCTCACCAAATTGGGAACAGACATGGCCGTGCCGGACGGCGCGCTGGAGACCGTCATGGCCCTGTATGAAACGGACCTCGCCCGCCTCGGCCTGGAGTCCGTCGTGTTCGGCCACATCGGCAACAATCACGTGCACGTCAACATCCTGCCCCGCACCCTGGCGGACTACGAAACCGGCAAAAAACTTTACCAGCACTGGGCGGAACGGGTGTGCGGCCTCGGCGGCACGATCTCGGCGGAGCACGGGGTCGGCAAATTGAAAACCGCCCTGCTGGCCGTGATGTATGGCGAAACCGGAATCGCCCAGATGCGGGCCGTGAAACAAGTCTTCGATCCCGACCGCACCCTGGGACGGGGAAATCTGTTCTCGTGAACGACATGCCACGCCCTGTCCAAGACCTGATCCGCGACGCCCGCCGCCGCCTGATGGCCGGCGACCTGGCGCGCGGCCTGGCCCGGACCCTCACCCTCACCCTGGCCGCCGCCCTGGCCCTCTGCCTCCTCGACAATCTCATGCGGCTGCCGGCCGGATTCCGCCTGGCCGCGCTGGGCTCCCTGATCGGCGCGGCCGCCGCCCTGGTCGGCCGCCGGATCGCGCTGCCCCTGCGCCGCCGACGCCGGCCCGAGGCCGTGGCCGTGGAGCTGGAAGCCCGGTTCGGCGTGGACCAGAACCGGCTGATCAATGCCTGGCAATTCGAGAACGCGGCCTTGTCGCCCGCCGAAAAACCGTTCGGCCAGGAGGTATGCCGGGAGGCGCGGCAGGCCCTCAACCGGCTCGCCCCCCGGGATCTGTGGGACACGACCCGCCTGATCCACGAATCCACCGCGCTCGCCGCGTGCCTCTTCCTGATTCTCCTGTATGGTGCCCTCTTCCCCCGCTATGCCTCGAACGGCCTGCTACGCCTCCTGTGTCCCCTGGCCGACATTCCTCCGGCCGGCCGGGCCATCCTCGTCCTGCAGCCCGATGCGCCCGTGGAAATCGACGAAGGCGACCCCCTGACCGTGCTCCTGGCCGCACATACTCCGGACGGCGCGCCCCTCGCCGCGCCGCCCTCCATCCGGTTCCGCGACCAGGCCGACGCCGTGCCGCCGGACGATCACGCGGGCGACCGCCTGGACATGCTGGCCCAGCCCGGCCAGCCCTTCGGCTGGACCTACACCTTCCCCCGGGCGGAACGGTCCTACGCCTTCCGCGTCTTCGCGGCCGACACCTGCTCGCGCTCCGTGCGCGTCACGGTGCGCCCCAACCCCCGCCTGACGGCATCCGCCTTCCTCGTCACCCCGCCGGCCTACACGGGACTGGGCCCGGAAACCCGGCCCGGCCCGCCCGCCACCCTCACGGCGCTGCCGGGCGCCCGGATCACCGCCACCCTCCAGGTGGCGCCGGCCGTCTCCGCGCTGACCTGGATCGACACGGACGGGCGCCTCGCCTTCACGGAAAACAGCGGCGCCTTCGAGCTGGCCTGGACCTTGACGAACGCGGGCCCCTATTCCATCGCCGCGCCGCGGCCGGGGCCGGGCGGCGCGCGGATTTTAGCCCGGGGCCGGATCGCCCTCGAGGACGACCAGCCCCCGACCGTGGAATTCGACACCCCGGACCGCAACCGCTACGTCAATCCCGGCGGATCCGTGGAGCTGCCCGTGAAAGCCGAGGACGACTACGGACTGCGCCAGGTATTGATCACGGCCCGCCGGTTCGAAGACCACGCCAACGCGACGGGGCGGGTGCTCCACACCTGGCGGTACGTAGGCCCGCCGGGGCCCCGCAAACCCGCCCCGGAAACGCTGACCCTGACCCTCGATCCCAACCTGTTCCCACCGGGCACGGTCTGGGCGCTGGAAGCCCGGGCCGCCGATTTTTCGCCCGCCGGAAACACAGGGCAATCCGCCCCGCTCCTGCTGCGCATTCGCGCGGCCCGGGACGTGGGCCTCGAAGCCGGCCAGCCCCTCACCGAGGCGCTGGCCCTGCTGCGCGAAACCATCGCCGCGCAGGAAAAGGCGAACACCGCCACGGAAAACCTGCGCCTCAATCTTCAGGAGGCCCGGGCCAAGCAGACCCTCGCCACGCAAAGCGACACCCTGAAAGAATCGCAAGCCCGGGCCCAGGCCCTCGGCCGCAAAGCCTGGGAGGCCTTCAAGGCGGCCAAGGACGACGGCGCCTCGGTGGCGACCCGGCTCGATCCGCTGGTCAACGGCGAAATGGAAAACGTACGCGTCGGGCTCGGCCGCCTCGCCGCCGTGGCGGCGGACTCCCTCGCGCCGCGCCTGACGGCCCTGCGCGAACGGCAGGACTACATTCTCGCCACCCTGCTCGCCCTGCTGGGGCGCACGGCGGACCGCGCCGCGGAGAAACCGGCGCCGGCGGTGGCCAAGGGCAAGGAGGAGGCCCCGCCCCAGGAAGCCCGGGCGATCGCGGAACAGCTCCGCGAAGACCTGCTGGACTTCATCGAGGCCCAGAAAAAGATCCTCGACAAGTCGAAGACCCTGCTCGACAAATCGCCCCAGGACCTGACCGCCGGGGAGGAAAAAATCCTGGGCGACCTGGCGCGCGAAGAGGCCAAGTGGGCCTCCTATTTCGAGGAGAAGCTGACGGACTTCAGCAAACTTCCTCTCCAGGATTTCGCGGACGCCTCGCTGGCCAAGGAGTTCAACGAAACCTTCATGGAAATGAAAAAGGCGGCCAAATCACTCTACGAGAAAAAGGTCGAGCTGGCGGTGCCGCTGGAGCAATCGGGCCTGGAGAACGCCGAGAAGCTCGTTCAAAATCTTGAAAAATGGCTGTCGGACAAGCCCGACAACCTCAAGTGGAACATGGAAGAGCCGGCCACGCCCGCCGACATCGCCCTCGCCGAACTGCCCGCCGAGCTGGAAGACATCGTGGGCGAACTGCTGGACAAAGAGGAGGCGATGACCGAGGAGGTGGAAGACGTCACGAGCTCCTGGCTTGACTCGATCGACAAGGGCGCGGGCTGGGATGCAATGGACGGCCCCATTTCGAGCATGAGCGCCAAGGGGGTCACCGGCAACATGCTGCCCAACCAGATGGAGATCGGCGGCCGGGCCGGGGAAGGCCGCAACGGCCGCAGCAGCGGGCAGATGGTGGAGTCCGGCGCCGAGGGAAAAGGCGGGCGCGAGACGCCGACGCGCCTGACCCCGAGCCCGTTCGAGAGCGGCAGTGTGAAGGACACCTCCAAGGAGAGTCCGGGCGGCGCCACGGGCGGCGGCAAGCTGGCGGGCTTCGCGGGCGAAGGCTTGCGCGGGCCGGTCCCCCCGCCGCTCCAGCAGAAGATGGCGCGACTGGCGGGCCAGCAGGCGGCCATCCGGCAGGCGGCGGAAGCGCTGGCCTTGCGGCTGCGCGCCTGGAACGTGCCGGGCGCGGAGCTGGAAACCGCCACCCAGCATATGCGGGAGCTGGAAGACGCGGCCGCCCGGGGCTACGGCCCGGGCGTGCGCCAGGCCTTCAACGAGGCGCTCAACACGCTGGGCACGGCCAAGCGGACCGCCGCCGGGCCGCGGGGAAGCCTGCGGCGCGAATCCGGCGGGCTGCCCGACAAGCTGCGGCAGGAAATCACCAGCGGCCTGCAGGATGGCATTCCCGCGGGTTACGAGGAAATGGCGGGCGCCTATTTCCGCGAACTCGCCGAGCCGGGGAACTAACATGCGAATGAATTTTATCTTTCTTGTTCCGATCCTGGCCTCCCTCGCCACGGCCGCGCCGCCGCTCCTCCCCAACGGCGGATTCGAGGAGCCCGACGCCACGAACGCCGCCAAGCCCGCGGGCTGGGATGTTTTGGACGGGCTGGGCGTGCGCTGGGAGGCCGAAACCAACGGCCCGGCCAACCGGTTCATCCGGATGAACACCGCCGTGACGGAGAGGGATTACGTCTCGAGCTGCCGGGCCGCAGGTCTGGACAAATGGGTGTTTCCGAATGCGGCCAACGATCCCATCGCCGCCACCTACGGCCTCTCCTATTACTCCGACTTCATTCCCGTGGCCACCGGCCAGGCCTATCGCCTCCGCTTCCGTTACCGGGGCGCGTCCGGCGGCGGCAAAGTATGGGTGCGGGGCTATGGCCTGATCCAGGACGTGGAGCGGCGGCGGTACGACACGGTCGTCAACTGCCGGACCGGCGGAACCGGCTGGACCGCCTTCTCGCAGTGCTTCCACCCCACCACGCACACGCCGAGCGTCACCCGGATGCGGGTCATGCTGTATGCCTACTGGCCGCCCGGGGTGTATGCCTTCGACGAGGTGTCCGTGACGCCCGTCAGCGAGGCCGAATGGCAGGCCGATCACCGGGAAAACGAATAGATCCTAGGGGCGAGCACCTCGGATCAAAACGTCGCCACTTTCAGAAGCCGCTGCTTGACCAGCTTGCGGACCATCTGCACATCCAGCGTGTGGCCGGCCTTGTACGAGTAAATTTCACCGCAGAACCGGCCGGTGTCGATCAGCGCCACGGCCGCCAGCAGGTCCAGGGCCATGCGATGCCACACCGCTTCCAGCGACTTGCCGTGATGAAGCATCTTGGGTTCGTTCACATACCCCTGGGCTCCCGCAATCAGGATGTTCTCCTGGGTATAACCCAGGTTCCGGGTGTCCGCGAACAGCTTGCCGATCGTCCGGGTGTACAGCATCTGCGTTTGCGTACAGTTCGTCCGCGCCTGGGCCGCCTGGCGGAACAGGGCCGGATTCAGGACAATCCGGATGCGCTGCTTGCCGATCGCGGTCGGAAAATCCACGGCGCAATCGATCTTCAAAGTCGGGCGCGCCTCCGTGCAGGGCCGGAAGGTGAGAAAGCTGCCGTGCGGTCCCGCCAGGGTAACCGGCTCGGTGACTGTGACATAAACCGGCGCCAGCGCCTGCCGGACGATCCCGCCCCGGTCGAGCGCTTCCACCAGATCCAGGCTGCCCCGATCGAACAGCGGCGGATCGCCCGAATCCATGTGGATGACCAGGTCGTCGATGCCCAGGCCCGGCTTGAGGGCCACAATGTGCTCGACCATGCGCATGTAATTGCTGGGCGAGCCGCTGCACAGCACAATGTTGCGGAGCGTGGTCCAGACGGAGTGAACCGACACCTTGATCGGAAGAAAGTCGGGCAGGTCGGTGCGGTCGAACCACCAGCCCTCGCCCGCCGGCGCGGGCGCAAACGTCAGGGTGCGGCGGGCGCGGCGGAGAAAGGTGCCGGGGCCGGTGACCGACACCTCCCGGGCGATCGTCGTCTGCCCCGCGCGGTCGCCGGGCAGGTCGCCTTCGGTCGATTCAAAATCCACCTCCTGGCTGGCGAAGGCGTCATATGCGCGAAACACCTCATCCGGAGCGCCGGACAAGATACGACCTAACTGGGCGGAAAGCATGGCAGATTCCTCGCGATTGAAAACGGCGCGCATCCTAGCACCCGGATTCCGGAAAAGCAACGCGGATCAACCGGCCCGCGCTGGAGGGCGAGACTCCGTCGAGCCGCATGGCCGCATTCCGGAAGCGACTTGTGCGGCATGCGCCGTTTCGGCCGCGGCTAGTCGAAACGCCGCATGCCGCTCATCCCACCCGCCGGACAGCCACGATGCGGCGGCGACCGCGCGCCGCCCTCCATTCAATTAGCCGGGCTCCGCCGCACGCCGTGCGGCGCTACACAACCCCAGACGCCATCCCCCTACGGACTTTTCACGGCAGCCGTCTCGCGCGCCCGCCCTGAGCGGAGTCGAAGGGCCGCCCGACGTGAGCGACAGCGAGCCGGGCGCGCGAGGCGTTTGGGCGTGCGGCGTTTCGATCAGGCGGACCATGACGAGGTGATTTTGCGAGGATAAGGGCTGAAGGCGATGGGACGTGGCCTAAAGGCCCGGCCCATCCAGCCTGAAGCCCTTAGCGCGCAAAAGCACCCGGC
>CAMDGM010000064.1 GCA_945898015.1 PVC group bacterium
GGGCGCGCGAGGCGTTTGGGCGTGCGGCGTTTCGATCAGGCGGACCATGACGAGGTGATTTTGCGAGGATAAGGGCTGAAGGCGATGGGACGTGGCCTAAAGGCCCGGCCCATCCAGCCTGAAGCCCTTAGCGCGCAAAAGCACCCGGCAGGGGACGCCCGAAACGCCGCAGGCCGCTCAACCACCCGCTGGACAGCCACAATGCGGCGTCGCATCGCTCCGCCCTCCATTAAATCAGGCCAGCATCCGCCGCACGCCGTGCGGCGCTACACAACCCCGGGCACCATCCACATGGGACAGGCTTTTACTTCGGGGCCCAGAGGAATCCGCGGCGGAACAGCCCGCCAATCTCGGCATCGTTCCACACGCGAACGACAATCACATTGGGGCCGGCCTTGACCTTGCCCGTCGCCTCCGCCTCCATCTCCAGCGGCCGGCGACCCGACCACCACAGATGCCACGGCCGATGGCCGGCATACTGGCCGTTGATCCACACCCAGCCTTCGCTGATGACACCGCCCAGATGCAGCTTGAGCGGTTTGTCCACCTCGCTTTTCGGCACGTCCACCGCGAACCGGTACCAGCCATAGCCGTCATAATCGTGACCCTGCGCATCCTCGGGCTTGTCCTGCGCATCCCAGGTGTAATACGTGTTCTTGCTTTCCCAGGCGCTGTCATCCACCGACGGCAGGTACCACTCCGCCACCACGCCCTCGTTAAACCGGTCGCGCTTGAACTTCGCCTCCAACGGCACCGCCGCAATCAACGTTCCAGCGTCCCCCGCTGTCCGCGCCGCCAGGTTCGTATAGGCGACAACCCGGCCACTGGTGAAATCCGGATGCTTCTTCGGGCCCAGGAAAAACGAATACAGGGCGATCAGCTTGGCGTTATCGTCCTCCATGCGTTGCGCCTGCTTCGCCGCCCCGGCGTAATCGAGGTTCTTCTCCGCCTCCTCCATGGCCGCGAACCCTTCCAGATGATCGGCGATCAGCGCAAACGCCTGGAACCGCTCCTTCTGCTTCGGCGTCATCGCACACGCGGCCGCCTGCTCCACATACGCATGAATCCGCGTGGTG
The DNA here is from genome assembly GCA_945898015.1 of PVC group bacterium. Taxonomy (GTDB): domain Bacteria; phylum Verrucomicrobiota; class Kiritimatiellia; order CAIKKV01; family CAIKKV01; genus CAIKKV01. The sequence goes on from CAMDGM010000064.1 coordinate 1,077, forward strand.
AACGGAACCGTGTACACATGGTTGACCAGCCAGTCCTCGTGGCAGTGCATCGTGGTGGCGCCCAGCGCCGCCTCGCATTCGTCCCACCACGTCTGGATGATCGGGCCGGCCTCGGGGCCGAAGAACGTGGTGTAGAAGTCCTTCTTGAGCGCCGCGACGTCGGCATTGGCGTCCCACATCAGCTTGCTGCGGATGTAATAGCTGATCCAGGTCTGCATGAAGGCCTTGCGCCCTTCGGGCTGGAATCCTTTCAGCTTCATCTCCTTGTAGAGCTTCACGTTCTCCGTGAAGTTGGCCACATCCCGCTCGGGCACAAAACTCCCCAACAGGAAGCCGGGGTTGTAATCGTACAGGTACACGTGCGGGGTCAGCTTGCACCACTGCCGCATGAGGCGGATCGTTTCAATCCGCCGCCAGCAGGCCGCATCGTTGCCCGTGTGAAGCACGCAGCTGGCGATCGGCGCGTAGAGCACGGTCAGGTTCGGGGGAATCGCCACCCCCTGCGGGGGCATCTCCCGCCCCGCATACGCCATGGTCGCCACCCACTTGTCGGGGAACTCCTTCGCCAGCCGGGCCGCAAACCCGAAAAACTCCTCGCTGGTCTGCGGTTTGTCAATATACGTCGGGTAATTGAAATTTTGATTGTTCGCCACGGCCAGGGGATCGTAGTCGTACGCCGCGCCATCCGGGGGACTGATCCCGAACCCGTTGGGCCCCACGATCCGCTTGATCGCGCTGGTGGAGACCCCGGCAAAGGCGTCTTTCAGGTTTTTCACCGCCAGCTCATAGGTCCTCGGATTGACCAGCGACAGCATGACGCCATTGTTGAAGTTTTCCCGCTGCGTCCGGCTCCCCGCCTTGTTCATGGCATACAGCGTGGGCTCGTTGGTCTGGTATTCCTTGGGCGGCAGGAGATAACCAAGGAAGCCGTCACCCACGCCGGGATAAAACTGGCCGTTCGTCGTTGTTGAAAACTTGACCTTCCGCCCCCAGTCGGCATAAATCGCCCGCTCGTCCCGCGTGCAGGGAATCCAGCCGCCCAAACTGACATCCCGCAGCACGAAGTCGGGCTTGGTCGCCCAATCGGTCTCAGGAAAAATGACGGTCTTCCGCTCCGGCACCACTTCGCCCCACTCGCCCGGAAAATACCACCGGCACCCCAGCCGCTCCAGAAACTCGTAGCCCGCATAGATCGTTCCCTGGTAGGGGCCGTCGGAATTCCCGCCCAGGATAATGGTGCTCCCCTGGGTTTTGATGACATACCCCTCCTCCTCAAAGGCATTCGGATCGCCGACCACCTCCTTGAACCCGGATGGGATTTTCACCCCTTTCTTCGCCGCGATCTTCGTGTAACCGACGGCAATGACGACCGGAAGGCCGTTCGTATCGGCGTCCGATTCATTCACAATCGGCAGCCGGGCGCCGCTCATCTTCATGATGTACGTCTGGATTTCAGCCGCGGTTTTTACGGCCTGGCTCTCTGCGGAGGCAATAATCACGGCATTCGGCTTGCCGTCCGCCACAATCGTCAGCTCGGCGGCGTTCAAACAGGATCCGGTTGTCAGCGTCAGGGCGGCAACGAGCCGCAGGGTCATGAAAGTCGAGTTTGTCATTTTTTGTTCTTCCTCAAGCTCGGATACTCGTACGGCTCCAGCAACCCGCAGCGCCAGGCGTGGCCCAGCAGCCGCGTCAGGCCCCGATACGCCCACGCCACCGGCTTGGCGCTGCCGCCGCCCTGAACGCCCGGGCCGTTCCAGTAGACCATGTCCAGCACAAGCCCGGCCAGCGTCATGAACCGCTCCTCGCCGGTGCGCTCGTACCCAATGGCCAGCGCGGTTCCGAAGTCAATGCCGCGCAGCTGCCCGTCGCGCGCGGCGTTCATCGCCTCGTCCGCCAAATCCCGGCACAATTTCTTCAACCACTCCGCGACCTCCGCCCGGCCCGTGATGCCGGCAACCAGGTCCACCCCCTCGATCATGCTGCCGTAGCCAAAGAAGTTCCCCACCATCTGCCGGTTCAGGTTCTGGCGGTCGTTGCCGTTGGAAAGATTGATGCCTCCGCTATAGGCAGCCCGATCGAACCCGACCACATAGTCCACCATCTCGCCCAGCAGCGGCTTGAACCGCGCCTCCCCGGTGACGTCGACCAGGCAGGCCAGCGTGAGGATGGACCAGCCGATCTCGCGGTTGAACCCCCACAACACTTCGCGTATCGCAGGCTCCGCGAAATTCTCGAGCGTCTTGTCGCCCAGCGCCAGCGCCACGTCCAGGGCGTCCGGATCCCCCGTCAGGCAGTAATATTCCAGCAGCCCCTGACTCCAGAAATGACTGGGATACGCGCCGGTGGTGGTATGCCCGGCCGAATGCGCGGGCGTGGCCCGGTGCAGCCAGCGGTGATCCGAGTAGTGCAGGAAATCCACTTCAATGTTATGCCGCGCCGCCAGCCGCAACGTGCGCCACAGCTCCACGCGGCCGGTCCGCATCAGCTCGCCGCAGAACGCATGAATCACGTCATATTCGTTGTTCGTCCAGACCGGCTCGTGACAGTCCAAATAGGTCTGCGTCGGCACGCCCCGGGGGAACACGCGCGGAATGCCGGGCGCGCCCGGCAGCGCAGGCACCAGGTCCGCGCTGGTGCCGGCATAACTGCTGTTGTAATGCGAATCCGTGTCGCCCACATCGAACTTGGAGTTCGGCATGTTGAGCCGGACCAGGTCAGCCAGGTTCGCCTCGATGCGCACATGCTTCCCCGCGGGCAGCGTCTGCCCCTGCCCGAACTCCCCACAGTAGGCGATCCAGTCGGGGCTGACCGAGGCCCGCCCCTCGTGAACCGGCGCGTGCAGCAGGGCGGCCACGCCCGTGGGCGCCTGCACCGGGGCATTGGACAGCTTGGCCGTGCCGGCCGCGTCCGTCCGGGTTACGAATGCCAGCGTGAACGTCTGGCGGCGGGACCGCCCCTGCGGCAGCTCCAGCGGGTCCGCCGTGGAAGGCCACACTTCCGCCGCCAGGCGGTTCCCGGCGCTCGTGAGCCGGTTGGGCAGGGCGGACAGGAAATCCTCCATCCTCACATACACCGAATGGCCGCCACCCCCCACCCCGAGCCAGTCGTGCGTGTTGACCAGCGGCGGATGCAGGTAGAAGGGATAGTCCACGTCGTCGAGCAGCATGGCCGGATCCTCGACATGCGCGGTGCTCCGGGAAAAATCGGCGGCCAACGCCACCGGCGCGGGATTGAACACATGGCGGCTGATATAAAACAGGCCATAGTTCTGCTGCAGGAAATGACGCTGTGTCTCGTTGCCAAGATTCCAGGCGGTGTCCATGGCAATCCGCTTGATCCGCGCGAAGGGCTGACCCGCAATCAAGTTGAAATAATGGTAGTCCAGCCGCACCGACGACCACCCCGCCCACACCTCCACGTCCAGGCGATACGCCAAGGTCGGCGCGCCGCCGGGCCTGACATGAACCCCCTCCACGCGCAGGCGGACCCGCAACGGGGTCTCTTCGATCACGCGCACCGTGCGCCGCCTCTCGTGCCGCGTCGAGGCGTCGTCCGCCGAAAAGCTCAAGTCGCCCGGTGACGCCAGATAGGCATGGCCGTCGCAAACCAGCTCGCCCAGCACGCCGGGCCCCGTTTCGCATACCGTCAGGCGGAGCCGATCGCTTTGCACTGTCCATACGCCGCCCGCACGCCGCAGCACGACCGACGATTTCGGCGCCGCCACGGATTCGGACCACCGCAACTCATGGGCGCCTGCTTCCCGGGCGCCAAAGCTTACCAGGCACCAGCGAATGGAGCCATCCGGCCAGAGGGCCAAGCTCCGGCCGGAGGCCGGCCGGAGCTCGCCACTGGACGCCCGCACGCTAAACCCGGAAAGGTCCTTGAGCACACCCGCCTTGAAGGGCACGCCGATGGAAATGGGCAGGCCTGCCGGAGACGGATCTCCATAAGCCGCCTGGATGATGCAGGAGGATGTCTTATTCATTCATTATCGGACCAAAATCATCGTTCCGCCTCCCGGCACCAGCGAGACGGTTCCGTCGGCGGCCGTGCCGTAGGAAACAATATAGCCGGGGGGAAGGCCCGTGGTGGCGCCAAACGTGCCCGTCCGCGTGCCCGTGTACCGGATCAGCACCGCCCTTGGCACGAAGCCCGTCAACGCCAGCGTGCTGGTGGCGGTCAGGGTCAGGTTGGTCGTCTGCACAACCCCGTCCGTCGTCGTGGCCAGGTGAGCCAGATCCACCGACACCGTTCCATTGGTCACCGTCAGGTCGCTTCCCACCAGCGTTCCGTTCGAGAGCCAGATCGTGCCCCGGTTCGTCAGCGCTTGCGAGCCATCGCCGATCCGCAGCACGCCGCCGTTGGTCGCCCCGATCGTGCCGAACTGGGTGTTGCTGACAAACCCGTTCTCCAGCGCCAGCGTTCCCCCATCCGCCAGGATGACACCGCCCGCCGCGTTGTGGATACGGGCGTCTCGGTTGAGCGTGGTCGTGACCAGCGTTTCGCCCGTGTAGTAATTCGTCGTGTCGATCGACCGGAAATTGCCAATGCCCGAAATGATGCCGCCCGAGAGATTAGTCACAGATCCGACGTTCCAGATTCCACTCGGGGCGATACGCCCCGAATTGACCACGCTCCGGACCGCAAAGAAACGGACAAAATTCGTCGTTTGCTGGGTGGCTGACACCAAATTTGATAGCGTCACATGCCCGATCTCGCCCTGTCCCTGCACGGTTCCCTCGACGCTGTTGGTAAGCAGCAGGACTCCGAAACTGCCGCCTTGCAAAGAAATGGCGCCGTTGTTCGTGAACGTCAGCGTCCCCACCTTGACTTTAGCCGTCACGCCGAAATCATACCCGATGGCTAGCACCGAGTTACTATGCACGACGAGTGTTCCATTGTTCTTCATATTGGTGAGCACTAAAACAGAACCGTTGGTGGAGATGATGACGCCCCCAATCTGGTTTGTTACGGGCGAGCGGATTACGCTCCCAACAATGGCATTAGTGAACGCAACGCCATACGTTCCGACAGCCTGAATGACGCCATAATTCAGGATGTTTGTAGCCGTCACCGTATCCGATAAATTTACATTATTAAAATTCCGATAAAGCACGATGGAGCCGTAGTTGGTGACCGGTCCGCCCATATTTTTGGTGGCGGTGGGACTGGAGTTGCTGATGATCATGGACCCATAGTTCAGCGTGGAAAGGGCTGTCACACCTGCGTTTGCGTTAAAGTAAATTAAAACTTTCCCGCTGCTGGCGTTGATCAAGGCGCCGTTCAATATGTATATAACCCCAGGTGACTCTATCACCCCTTCGTTATTCACATTTCCGTTTGTGAGGACTATGCTGGTGTTAGACGTCGAGGAGATTCTCCCCCTGTTTGTACTGACCGAATGGATTGTCATAGAGCCGAGCTGCGCTCCGGTCGTAATAAAGCCGTTGGTGTCATTGAAGACGTCGGCCCTAATATTCCCGTAGGAATTGTTTCCGGCGAGAACCGTACGGATCGTTCCCTGGTTAACAATGCCGAAAGACGTGCTGGCGTTAAGGGTGCCTGTGGAGCCCACTACCCCCGGTTGTCCGAGTTCGATGATGCCCCCTGGAAAATTCGTCAGCGTCACACTGGAGGCATTCGCCGACGCCTGATCGGTCCCTCCGACATTAAGAAAAGCATTGGACTTCACATAAACAATGCCCGCATTTGACACCGCGACCGAACTGGCAAAAGACACGATCGCATTACTGATGGTCAAAATGGCATTGGTTCCAATGAGCGCCGCTCCAGATCCAGTCAGCCCATTCCCCGCGCAAAATAACGTGCGCGCCCGGATATTCGGACTGGAAATGATCAAACTCCCGATGGCATTGTTCGCGACATCGTTAGTCACGATATATGCCGCGGTCGTGGTGTTGGTGAGATACACATTCGTGGTGGGGCCCGGAACCATATTGGGATTCCAGTTTCCCGCCACAGACCAGTTGCCGCTCAATTGATTGGTCCACGCCGTGGATTGTGCCTGAGCCGAGAGGCCCAGTCCCACGATCGCAAAAAGAACGACTCCAACCAGGCTGCGCACTTTCATACTCACCTCTCTATAGGCTTCCTGACACTTCCACCTTCCACCAGCCTCGGCGCGGTCAACACCCGCCGGACCGGACCTCCGGGCTCCGCCGCCACCTCCCGCAACAGCGCGGCCCCGGCGGCGCCCACCTCCATCAACGACACATCGACATGCGTCACGCCATCCGCGACCAACCGGGCATCACTCGATTCACACGTCACCAGGCTGATGTCGTCCGGCGTCTTCACGCCATGCTGTTTCAACAGGGTCAGCAAATCGGGCAATCGGCCGGGCTCCCCAAATACGACGGCGGTCGGCTTCGTTCGTACCGCCAGGAGGTTCCGGACCGGAACGGCCAAGGCGTAATCCTCAAAGCCTTCCCGGGTCTGAAACAGCTCATCGACGACCGGCAGCCCGGCCTCCGCCAGACCTCTTTTCACGCCGTCGCGAATATCCCGCTGATAGACAAACCGCATGGTGGCGCCGAGGAACCCGATCCGCCGGTGGCCCTGCTCCACCAGGTGCTGGACCGCCAAGCGGCCCATGGCGAAAAAGTCCGCCGTCGCCTGATGAACGGGAGTCGTTCCATGATAGTCGCCAATAACGACAAAAGGCTGCCCGACCTGTTTCACTTGGAGCAGGGCCTTGTCGTCGATATCCCCGACCAGCGTCAGGCCGTCCACGGCGCCGGAGCCGGACAGTTCGACAAAGCGGGCGCGCGGCCGTTCCGACGTTTCGCGCATGAAGAGCAGCGTGCCGCCCTTGTCCGTCACTTCCTGCTCCACGCCGGCCATGATCGCCAAATAGGGGCCCCGCAAGGGTTGATGAGGACCGAAAAGGACCAGGCCCACCCGTTCCATGGACGGGCAGCGGTACCGTTGCCTCACCAACTGGCGGGCGGCGTGATTGGGGAGGTAGCCGAGACGATGGGCTTCAGCCTGAATGCGACGCCGGGTGCGTTCCGCCACGCGGGGGTGATTGTTCAGGGCGAGCGTCACGGTGGTCAGGTTCACCCCGCACGCCTGGGCGACATCCTGCTTACGGGCTTGCTTCGGGGGCGTCTGCAGCATCCACACACCTCAATACGATCCGGTTTCCGGCGCTCGTTCAGCAATCTTTCATTAAAACCTTACGCTGGTCGTCGAGCTATGTCAATAAAATACACTACGTGGTGCATGTTATTCTGGTCCGACAACCATGGAGCTAACCGGAGCTAGACTAGCGGCGCCCCGAGATCCCTCGACTGCGCTCGGGATGACAGAGGCAACTACGAAACACGCGGAATACACGAAAAAGAGAAGAATGACGCGAAGCGATGGAGGGCGGCGCGCCGTCGCCGCCGTCATTTCGAGCGGCCGGCCATTTGCGCCCAAAACGCCGCAGGCCGCTCAACCACCCGCCGGACAGCCGCTATGCGGCGGCGCATCCATTAAAACAGGCCGACATCCGCCGCACTCAGTGCGGCGCTACACAACCCCGAGCTCCATCCCCCTACGGGCTTGGCACGGGAACCAAAATCGCGCGACGCCCGAGGCACCCCGCGAGGGGGCCGGGCGCGCGATGGCGTTCAGGCTTGCGGCGTTTCGATCAGGCGAAAAGGGACGCGACGATTTCGAGGCGCAGCCGCCTGACGGCGAGGCGGCGTGGGCTCGTGCCCCGACGCC
>CAMDGM010000065.1 GCA_945898015.1 PVC group bacterium
TTGGACGCTTCAATGGCGAACTTCGACGGGAACTATCCCTACGGCAATGGGCAAAAGGGTCAATATCGGAAGATGACGACTTCGGTGGGTTCATTCCGGCCGAATGGCTGGGGGTTGTATGATATGCACGGGAATGTGTGGGAGTGGTGCCAGGATTGGTACGGCGATTATCCGACGGGGAGTGTCGCGGACCCCACGGGACCAGGGTCCGGCGATACTCGCGTGGTCCGCGGCGGGGGCTGGAGCAATCCTGCGTCCTACGCGCGATGTGCGTTTCGCTACGGGGGTCCTCCCGCGGGCAGGTCTTCGGATTTCGGGGTCCGCGTTGTTGTAGCGCCCAGGCCGTAAAGTTTCCTTTTTTCTTTGATGCGCGGCGGAGCCGCGCCGGACGTGTTTTTTGGAGCTTGCATTACAATTCGTTTAGTATTCTAATCGCCATTAACAATCCTAAAGGAGGAACGCGTTATGCGAGGATCGAGCGTGTCGGCTGCGATTGTTGTTTCGGCTCTGTTGGGCCCCCTGTTTGCCTCCGCCGCTGAAATGGGGCGCGTGCCCGTTTCAAGCGGCTCCGCCTCAACTCGGGAAACCCAGTATGGCCAGGCTGTCGGCATGGGCGTCGAGGCCGCCGTTGAATGGAACTCGGCAGGCACGAAGATCGGCAGCCGGAACGGGACGGACCAGGCGATCTGCCCGGCCTTGGCGCTGTTCTACAACGTCAGCGAGGCCCTGGATTTGCGTCTCACCACCCGATGGATGTCGGTTCGGGACGAAGACACGCTGGAGACGTTCCGGTTCGGCGTTGGCGCGCGGTACCGGTTCCCGGTGAACTCGGATTTTGCGCCCTATGTGGGCGCGGGCTTGAACTATTATGCGCTTTCGCTTAAGGACGGTTCGAACGAGGAAGGAATGCTTGGCGTTTCCGGAGAGGCTGGCGTCATCTGGCTCGTGAACGAATATGTCACTATCCGGCTTGGCGCGCAGGCGGAAACCTCCCTGATGGACGGTGAAGCGCAGCGGGAAGGTGATACCGGAACCAAGGATGTGTCTCTTCAGGCAGTGGGGATCGGGCTCGGCATGGCGTTCGTGTTTTAATCAGTCAAGGAGAAGATCATGAGGAAGCAGTGGTATTGGAGTCTGGCGTTGGGGCTGGCCGGCATGACGGTTGTGGCGGAAGAGCAGACGGTCAAGACGGAGATCCGGGTGGGCGGGGCCGCCGGAACCAAGGATACGATCACGGTGGTGCAGCCCAATGCGGGCGGCGGGCAAACGGTGATCCAGCGCGAGGTGGTGGCGGAACCCGTGGCGCCGAAAGTCCGGCCCGTGGCTCCGACGATTGACGATTCCTCCCGCAAGGCGCGGGTGGCGGTGGTGCCGGCGGTCTTCACGCAGGACCTGCGCTCCAAGTTCCAGCGCGAGCTGGGCGAAAAATTCGGCATGACCGACCTGGGCGTGGTGGAGAATCCCGGGTACACCTCCTATGTGATCGACGCGCTGGTTAACAGCCGCAAGCTGGACGTGCTGGAGCGGGAGAACCTGGGCACCGTGATCAAGGAGCTGGATTTCGGCGAATCCGACTACGCGGATGTGGCCAAGGTGGTCAAGATGGGGCGGATGCTGAATGCCGATTACGTGGTCGTGCCGGAGATCCGCTACCTGAGCCTGACGCTCGAAAACAAGGACGTGCCGTTCATCAACCAGAAGCAGTCCCTGGTGAAGGGGAAGTTTGCCACCAACGTGCGCGTGGTGGATGTGGCGACGGGCAAGATCGTGGCCTCCAACATCGGCGATGTGCAGAAACAGATCCGGTTTAAAGAGTCGAACGGGCCGGCGGGCCGGCAGGTGTATGATTTCATTGGCGCGCTATACGGGGAGTCCGGAAAGATCGAGGCGGCCAACGTGATTGACACCGCCTATCCGATCAAGGTGGTGGCCGTTTCGGGCGGCGTGCTGACGATCAACCGGGGCAAGGGCGCGATTGTCGTGGGCGAGGTGTTGGAGGTGTATCAGGCGGGCGAGATGATGACCGATCCGGACACCAAGGAAAGCCTGGGCTTCCACGAAACCAAGGTTGGGCAGGCCAAGGTGATCGAAGTGAACGAAAAGACGGCCAAGGCCGAAGTGGTGGAGAGCGCCGGGGAGATTCCGCGGCTGTCCATCTGCCGCCGGGCGAAGGCGCTGGGCGCGGTCACGCCGGTCGAACCGCCGGCCCCGAAACTGGATTAAAGGAGGCTTTGCGCCATGAAGCGAGCGATTGTTTTTGCGCTGATACTGGGCTCGGCGGCATGGCTGAGCGCCTGCCGGACGCCCACGTCCGGCCTCACGGTGGAGAGCTATCCGCACAACACGATCCGGATCAATTCCAAGATTGTGGACGGGTTGTTCGAGGTGGCGGAAATCGCGGCCACGAACCATAACGGCCTGTTGCGCGCCCAGGTTTCGGCCGTGAATAAAGGCCAGCGGGATTTGTTACTGGAATACCGATTTCGGTGGACCGATGCCGTAGGTATGGAAGTGGATACCCGCACGACCGTTTGGACGCCGCTGCCTGTGAACGCCAAGGAGCGGGCGCTGATGCAGGGCATTGCGCCGCAAGGGTCGGTCACCGATTTCATCCTGGACGTGCGCTTCCGCCGTCCCAATACACGCTGGGAGTAGAGACATGAAGAAACAGGGATTATGGCTGGGCCTGGCCGGGCTGGCTCTGGTGGCGGGGTTGACGGGCGGTTGCGCTTTTTCCGGGAGCTCGACCGGATCGGTGGGCGGGACGTATATCCCCACCGACGAGATCGGGCCCATGACCGCCGGGCTGGATGATCACGATTACGATCTGGTGGTCCGCGCCGTGACGGATGAGATGAAGAAGCGCGGGCTGAAAAAGGATTATGTGACCGCGCTTGGCGCCGTGGATACGAGCGGGACGCCGCAGAGCGTGCGGGTGGAGGACATCCAGCGTTCCATGGAGGCCGTGTTCAACCAGGACGGGTCGCTCAAGTTCCAGACGCTGGCCGAGAGTCTCAACGAAGGCCGCGCCCAGGAGCTGATCATGAAGTTGAAGAAATTCAACTGGGAATCCCGGCAGTGGGCGGACGACCAGGATGCGGAAATCCTGGGTACGCTGGCCCGGGTGGATGGGCTGCTGGTGGGGCGCGTGTCCTCGACGCAGGCGGTTGCCGTGAACGGCAAGAAGCAGGTGATGTACCGCTTTGTGTGGCGGCTGATCAATGTGCGGAGCGGGATCCTCGATATTTCATACGAGTTTAAGCTGGGCAAACAGCTCGAGAAGTGAGCCGGATGGGTTCCAGTTTTAGAAACCGCATGGCCGCCGTGGGCACCGTTCTATTCAGAATGCTCCCGGCGGCCTTTTTGTGCGGGTGTGCGGTGTCCTGTGTTTCGGTTTCCCCCCGGCCCGGCTGGGTTCGCACGGGGAAGTCGGATGACGGGCTTTACCGGTATCGATTGGGCACGGCTGAACGGGCGGCCTCGGAGGCGGATGCCCGTGAGGCGGCCTATCGGGATGCCTCCGAGAAGATGCGGCTTGATTTGCCTGCTCCGCTTTCCGCCAAGCCGGGAGAAAAGGCGGAGTTCCGCCAAACGATCCGGGTACCTGACGGGGCGTATGCCGAGAAATGCGTCAATGGCTGGAACGCCTGGGTATTGGCGGGCTTCGAAAGGGCGGAATTGGAAAGCGTTCGCGGGGGCATCGAGCAGGGGAATGCCTTAGCCGGGCAGTGGGCTGAACTGATGCGGCTTAAGGGCCAGAGCCGCTATGCCGAGGCCGAGGCGCTGGCGGCCCGGATGACGGCCGGCTATGGCGATCCGTTGTTTCCGCCGGTGTCGATGGAGGTGCTGCGCCAGGAGGGTCGGCGGCTGACCGACTTGAAAGAAGAGGTTGAACTTCAGGCGGTGTGGCGGGAACTAGAGTCAGCCCGCCGTGGCGGGGACTGGGCGGGGGCTCGGCAGCGATTGGCGACATTGGAGAGTCGGACCCGAAGCGGGCTCACTCTGCCGTACGATTCCGGGGTATTGCGGACGTTGGCCGTGAAAATTGACCGGGAAGAGCGCGGCGCCCTGTTATCTGGAATGTGGGAACGGGTGATGGGGCTGGAGCGGAGCGGCGATGCGCAAGGGGCTTTAGTGTTAGCCAGGCAGATCCAAGGTGAAGCGGCACAGGCGGATGGGCTCCGGTTCTCGCTGGAGGAGTTGGATTTGAAAACGGCTGACCTGTTGGCCGGGCTGGGGCGACCCAATGAGGCGCGAAGCCTATATGAGGCGCTGGCGGAGAAGTATCCGGCCCGCCGCGTAGAGATGGACGCGCAATTGGCGAAGTTGCCACCCGCGCCGAAAGCGTGGCCGCTGAAGGCGCGCTGGAAAGGCGGGCCGGTAGCGTTGTTTTGTGTGGTGCGGGAAAAGGGCGCGATCCGGCCGTTCCCGGAATTGGCGGGGAATCTGGCGGGTGAATTCTCGAAGGCAGAAATGCTGTCCGTCGATCTATGCGGGCGAATGGATAGCACGCAACTGGCCGCGTTTTTCGAGCGGGGCGAGACGGGGGGATTATCGAAGGCAGCGGAAGCCGCCGACGCCCGTGTGATCCTGACCGTGTTGTATGATGTTGGGCCGGCGCCTCCTGCGGACAGCTTGAATATTGTCGATACGCGTGTGCGGTTTTCCGTTCGCCGGCCGAATGGCGCCCCGGCGTATGAGGATCAGTTTAAAGGGGTGTCGGGGGGATTAACACCCTCGCGCTGGGCGGAAAACACAGCCGGCACATTGCTCGACAACCGGCCTGACAAGTATTTGATTCCCAAAGCGCCGCCCCTATGATGGGCCTGTTGGCGTGAATCTGGAACAGTCCGATAAACAAAGCAGGCTTGCTTTTCGAGGGGTCGGACGCTATCGTGTACCGGCAATCAACACGAGGGGCGTGTATGTTAAAAGCAGATGAAGTTTTGACGATTTTCAAGGATTCCGAGGCGCTGCTGGAGGGCCATTTCGAGCTTCGGTCCGGCTTGCACAGCCCCAACTTCTTCCAATGCGCCATGGTGCTGCGCTATCCCCGCCGCGCAGACGCGCTCTGTGCCGCGCTGGTGGAAAAGATGACGGCGGCCGGCGCCACGACGCGCATCGACGGGGTGATTGCGCCGGCCATGGGCGGAATCGTGGTGGGCCATGAGGTCGCCCGCGCGCTGAACGTGAAATCCATTTTCGCGGAAAAGCAGGACAACAAGCTGGTCCTGCGCCGCGGGTTCAAAATCAAGCCCGGCGACCGCTATATCGTGGCCGAGGACGTCATCACGCGGGGCGGCCGGGTCCAGGAAACCATCGACATCGTCACCGGCCTGGGCGGCGTGGTCGTGGCGGTGGCGGTGCTGGTTGACCGCAGCGCGGGCCTGGCGTCGTTTCCGGCTCCGACGTTCAGCCTGCTCCAGCTGGCACCCGTGACCTATGAGCCCGGCGCCTGCCCGTTGTGCGCCAAGGGTGTTCCGATCGATCATCCGGGATCCTGATCCCGGCGGCGAGGAGGTTGTCGATGCCGCGCGGCTTGCATCTGGTTCTCTGGGCGATGGCGCTGGCCATGGCCGCCGGCATGGCGGCGTTCAACCTCGTGTACGGCGATTTAAATCAGGATGAGGGCTGGTATCTTTACGCGGCCCGCCTGGTGGCGGACGGGCACATGCCGTACCGGGATTTCGCCTTTACGCAGGGGCCCATGCTGCCGCTGGTGTATGGCGCGCTGTCGCCGTTGTGGAGCGGGTTCGGGGTGGCGGGCGGCCGTGTGCTGACCGTGTTGCTCGGCTTGCTCACCGCGCTGGGCGGCGCGGTTCTGGCGGCGCGGCTCGCGCCGACTCCGGCGGGCAAGCGGGTTGCGGCTTTCGCCGCGTTCTGCCTGATCGCGCTCAACATGTACCAGAGCTATTTCAGCGCGGTGGTGAAAACGTATTCTTTGTGCGGACTGTTCCTGGTCCTGGGCTTCCTGGCTCTTTCCCGGGCGTCGGGCCCGCGCGGCGCCGTGGCGGCTGTTTTCGCGGCGGTGTGCCTGGCGGCGGCGGCGGCGACCCGGCTATCCGCCGTGTTGACTCTTCCGCTGGCGCTGGCGTTCCTGTGGCTGGCCCGGCGGGGATCCGCGGGCCGGGCGTGGATATGGTTCATGGGGGGTGGCCTCCTGGCCGGCGCGCTGGTGTTCCTGCCGTTTTACCTGTCGGCTCCCGATGGGTTCCGGTTCGGGTTGTTTGAGTATCACACCGGACGCTCGGCGGGGGGCGTGCTGAAGGGGCTGGTTTTAAAGGTGGGTTTTTGTTCGCGTGTGGCGCAGGCGTATTTCCCGGCGCTTGTCTTGTGGGCGGGGGCCCTTCTGGCTGCCCGTCTGCTTCGGACCGGGGCTGACGCGGAGGCCCTGGTTCCTGTCCGTCCGGCGCTGTGGGGCAGTGTGCTGGCCATGACGCTGGTGCATGTGGTGACGCCGTTCCCCTACGATGACTACCAGGTTCCAGTATATCCCCTGTTTGCGGCGGCGGTGGCGGCCTATGCGGTCCGGTTGGCGGGTTCGGCCGGTTCGTTGGACTGGATGCGTGGACTGGTCTTTGCGGGCACGGCGGTGTTTGTGCTGGCGTCGCCTTTGAATCAGGAGTGGTTTGTTCAGGGCCGTGACCGGATCTGGTGGCGCATGAAGGACCAGCCGCCCCTGATCAAGCTGCGCGCCACGGCGGCTGAGGTGCGCCGGCTGGCGCCGGAGGGCGGCGAGCTGCTGACCCAGGACACCTATCTGGCGGTGGAGGCGGGCATGACGGTGCCGCGCGGGCTCGAGTTGGGGCCGTTCAGTTATTTTCCGGCCTATACGGACGAGCAGGCTCGCGCGAGGCGGGTGGTGAATGAGGGTATGATGCGCGAGCTGCTGAGCCATAGTCCGGCGCCGGTGGCGGCTTTCAGCGGGTATGGCCTGGCGATCCGCGCGCCCGATGTTGTGGAATTGAAGGCGGCGGAACAGGCGGAGCTCTGGTCAATTGTGAACGAACGGTATACGCCGGCCGGGGAGATTCCCTATTTTGGCCAGGCTTCCACGACGTTGCGCCTGTTCACGCGGAAACGTCAAGCCGAGTAGGCGGCCCTAAAACCAGGCCTAATTGCCTCTTTCGGCTATGCTGGCATGTGAGCGAGGCGAGATGACCCGTCGGGTTGCGGCGTTTCGGCGTTCATGCGCGGCTGCTTTTGGGCTGATCCAGCCTCCACCTGGGAGCGTCGGGGCACCAGCCCACGCCGCTCCGTTGTCGGCTGGCTGAGCTCCAAAATCAGCTCGCGCATTTCCGCTAATCGAAACGCCGCAACGACAACGCCGTCGCGCGC
>CAMDGM010000066.1 GCA_945898015.1 PVC group bacterium
ACCGCATACCACCGGTTGCCGAGAACCGGCAAGTCCAGCAGCCATGCTTCCCCGTCTTCGTACGCCGCGCTCCGCGCAAGGGGCAACGCCGTCGTGATCGGCTCCAGGCCGTTCAAGGGCGGCAAAATGGCGCCCGCCCAATACTCCACCGGCCGCCGCCGCGACTGCTTCAAGTAATCCGCATGGAACACCACGCGCACCACCATCTGCGAGCCCGCCGGCCAGACGCAGGGATACTCCAGGAGCGACTGCTGGTCGACGTAGGGCGAGACCCCGCTCCGGTTGACCATCCAGCTGTTGTTGTCCAGGTTGCGGACCCGCAACCGCACGCCAAACACCGTGCTTCCGGTTTTGTTTTCAAGCGTGACATTTTGCACCAGCCGCTTGCCGGAATTCGTCAAGGCGCTGACGCCCACCACGCCGACCACGCCGGCCGCCCGGCTGATCACGGTCACATAGGAGGCCGCATACCCCGCCTCCGCATGCTTCGCCGTCAGCGTGATGCGGGCCGTGGTCCCCGTGCTCTTCCACAGGTAGTGAAGGAGGATGGAGTTACTCGTCATCGTCGCGTTGACGCTGTCCGGGTCGGACGACTTGACGGTCAACACACCCAACCCTGTCACCAGGTTCGACAGCGCAAACTCCTGACAGCTGCCGCCGGTGACCGGAGCGTCACACAACAGCGACGCGAAGACCGGCAGACCCGCCCCTGTGCGCACCTTGACGGCCTTCGACCAGTCGCTGGTCCCACTCCACGTCGTGAGCCGCCGCACGCGATACCAGTAATCCCGGTTCGTCACCAGGTTGGTCACATTGCACTCCGTGATGTTGCACACATAGCGCGCCGTATAGCCCGGCACGGGTTTGCCAAAGCCCACATCCGACGCCACACACAGCTCGCCTTCCGGCGCGCCGCCATCCACCCAACGCCACCGCGCCGTGAAGGCCTTCTTAACGATCGTGCGCGGCGGCAACGCCAGCGGCGCCACCGGCACAAACGCCGCGGCCACCACCTTGTCCCCGTCCATCGTCAGCTCCAGCGGATTCAGGCTGCCTGTCGCATCACCCGACCACCCGCCAAAGCGGTAACTCAGCTCCGGCGTGGCCGTCAACGTCACCACCGTGCCGTGATCGTACAACTTCCGGCGGGGAGTCTTGTCGAACGAACCTATCGCTACTGTTCCATTCGTGGCCGTCACGTCCAGCGTATAGTCGTCATCGGCCTCGGTGGCGGTGACCTTGGTGTTTCCGATTCCCGCGGCCGTGATGCCAAACACCGCGATGCCGTCCACGTTGTCCGCATTGTCTTCGGCGGCCGCCAGCGTCACCGTCTGGTACGCGGACCAGTTCGCCGGGGTGAAGGTCAGCCTCGCGCCGTGGGTAACCGTGAGGCTGGAATCCCCGCTATCACGCGCCACCGCCACCACCACATCGCCCGTGCTTTGCGCGCTCAGCTTGACGCGGAAGGTTGCCGTGCCGCCCTCGGGCACCGTCACCTCAACCTTATCGGTCAGCGCGGTGATCACGTTCAGCGTGAAGGTCGCCGTCACGATGGAATTGGAACTCAGCGTGACCGTGGTGGACAAGGCGCTGGCATTCGCCACCACGCCGCCGCCGGCCTGCGCCCAGCCCGTGAAGTGATAACCCGCATGGGCGCTGGCCTGGATGGCTGTGGCCACATTCACGGTCACCCGATGGTCGCCCGCCGCCGGCGTGATGTCGCCGGTTCCGGCAGGATCCACCGCCATCGTCAGCACGGGCCAGACCGTGAACGTGCGCGTGACGTTCGAGGCGCCATTCCAGTTGGAATCGCCCGCCTGCGAGGCCACAAGCGTCACCGTGCCGCCCGCGGTAAAGGTCAGGTTCGTCAGATCGCTCAAGGCCGCCGGGCCGCTCTGCACGGCGTAGCTCACGGGCAGGCCGCTGGACGCGGTTCCCGCCAGGGTCAGCCGGTTCGTGATCAGCTGGTCGCCGGGGCTGGCAAAGGTGATCGTCTGGTCCGCCTTGGCCACGGTCAGCGTGACCACCACCGCCTGCGGAGAGTTGGTGGCATCCGCCGCCATCACGAAGTTGGTGGCCGTATGCGTGCCCGCGCTCACGTTCGTGACGGTCACGCCGAAGGTCAGCGTCGCCACGCCGTCGGTCTCAACCGTGCCGGTCGCCGGCAGGGCCGTCAGCCAGTTCGAGGCGCCCGCGCTGTACGCAATCACGTTGGTGTAGGTGAAGCCGCTCACGCCCACATTGGTCAGGGTGACGGACTGATCGGCCGGATTGGAGCCCGCATATGTCGCGGCGTAGCCCAGCTCATTCGACGCCAGGGCGATCCCGCCGCCGAGGCCCATACCCGCCAGATTGACCACATACGGCGCATTCGTCCCGTTGTAGTAGATGCTGAACACCGCGGTCTGCAGTCCGCCGGACATCGGCTTGAAAACCAAGAGGAAGGGCACTTCGCGTCGATCAACCGCAGTCGGGAACCGCCCCACCCACTCGAAGGAGTTGGACCCTGGGCCTGTCATCGTCAACCCGCTGACGCCTGCCGTCGCATTGCCGATGTTCTTGACCACAAACTGGTTCGTCAGCGCGCCCTGCCCAATCACCAGGGGGCCGAAGTCCGTGCCCTCTGCCGTGGAGACCACATTACTGTTGACCACCACCGTGACGCCATTCGTGCCAAGCACCAGCAGTTGCGGGCCTGAGACGTTGAAACTGTTGGTCACAGACACGGCGGCGCTGTAGTTGTCGTTGCCCGCCTGCGCGACCGCGAGGCTGACCTCGCCGTAGCCGGTGAAGCTGAGGTTCGTTCCGCTCGTGATCGAGGCGGGGCCCGAGACGACAGTGAAGGACACGCCCAACGGGCTCGATACCGTGGCCGCCAGCCCCAGCCGGTTCGTCCAGAACTGATTATCAATGGGATCGAAGGTGACAACCTGCTCCGCCTTGGCGCAGGCTACCGTGGCCGTGGCCGACCGCGCGTTATACAGCGTATCAGCCGCCTTGGTGGCCACCACCACCACCGAGCCCGTGCCGGAGGTGACGGTTAATTTGTCGCTCTCCACGATGGCGCCGGGGCCGGATTGCACGGCGTAGCTCACCGCGCCTGTGCCGACTCCAGAAGAAGGAGGGCTCGGGGTCAATAATTCGATCCCGCTAGGCTCCAGGGCCGTCAGCGAATTGGTGGTGCCGTAGGTCTGCGGGCTGGCGGGCGAGAAGGTCAACGCCGCCTGGTCCGCAAGCCGGACCGTGAACGTGTTGGTCACGCTGACCGCCGCGTTCCAATTGGTGTCACCTGTCTGCCTAGCCACGATGCTGACGCTGCCAGCGCCGGTGAAGCTCAGGCTGGTCAGGCCGGTGATGACGGCAGGCCCGCTCGCCACGCTGAACGCCGGAGTCAGGCTGGAGGTCGCCGTGGCCACGAGCACCATCCGGTTGGTGGTCAACTGGTCGGCAATCGCCGGGAAGCTGATCGTCTGGCTGCCCTTGACCGCCGTCACGTCGGACGTCACAGACGTCGCGAAATACAAGGCATCCTGGGCCTTCAGCGCCAGGACCTGGATGGTCCCCGTACCGCCGGTCACCACCAGGTTCGTGAGCCCGACGATCTGGCCCGGTCCGCTGAGGACGGCATAGCTGACCACCCCGGTTCCCGAGCCGCCTGAAACGGAAAGCGCATTGGTGGTGGCATAGGCCTGCGGACTGGCGGGCGAGAACACCAGCGGAGCCTGCGCCGAGCGCAGATACTCGTAGGCATTGCTCTTCACCGTTTCGCCGAAGCTGGTCGAGAACACGCGCACATCGCCGAGTCCGGTCGCACCGGAAACGCCGGCCGTGACCACGATCTGCGTGGACGACTGGCTGTCAATGCTCGCCACGCTCACGCCACACAACGTCACATTCGTGATGTCGGAACCGGCGCCAAGGTTGGACCCGATGATCGTCACCTCATTGCCGCCGGTCCACGAACCGGACGACGGCACTACACCGGAGTTCGGAATCAGGGTGGCGCCCCACTTCGCCACACGGGCGGCCGCTACATCCCCGGCGTACGCGAACATACCTCCCGCATACAGATTCGCCCCGACAGGCACCAAGGCATACACAAGGGAGTTCATGCCGCTGCCCAGATTCGTCCAGGAGCCTGACGCCGCATTCCACTTCGCCACATGATATGCCGTTGAGCCCCCCGCAAGCCTGAATGATCCGCCCGCGTACAGATTCGCCCCGTCATACACCAAGGACTTCACATCGCTGTTCATGCCGATGCCCATATTCGTCCAAGCGCCCGCCGCCGCGTCCCACATCGCCACATAGCTGGCAGAAGCGCCACCCGCATTGGTGAACCAACCACCCGCGTATAGATTCGTCCCGTCACCCGTCAAGGCAAAGACAGAATCGCTCACTCCATCGCCTATGTTTGTCCAACTCGTACCATTCCACTTCGCCACATAATTGGCCGTCACGCCGCCCGCATTGGTGAAATATCCACCCGCGTACAGATTCGTCCCGTCAAGCGCCAAGACAGACACAATGCTGTCCATGCCGCTACCCAGATTCGTCCAGCTCGTGCCATCCCACTTCGCCACGCATTTGGCCGGCACACCGCCCGCAGTTTGGAAATACCCGCCCGCATACAGATTCGTCCCGTCAAGCGCCAAGGCTGACACTTCGCCGCCCATGCCGAGGTCCAGATTCGTCCAACTGCCCGCCGTCGCGTTCCACATTGCTATATTAGCGGCCGAGACGCCACCCGCCAATGTGAACTCCCCGCCCACATACAGGTTCACGCCATCTTGCACCAGGGCCTTCACCTTGCCGTTCACGCCGGCGCCCAGATTCGTCCAGGAGCCCGCCGTCTCGTTCCACATTGCCATATTAGTGGCCGAAACGCCGCCCGCAGTCGTGAATTCCCCGCCCGCGTACAGGTATGTTCCGTCATGCGCCACGGCAAACACCGTGCCGTCCATGCCGGCGCCCAGGCCGGCGCCCAGGTTCGTCCAAGCGGGTGGTCCGTCACTCGTTCCGCCAATGGCGCCCGCCGGATTGACGGCATACGCGCCCGGCAGCGTGATGACGCCGTTGTTGGAGGTCTGGATGACCAGATCCTTCAGTCCAGCCGAGTCGAACACGGGAAGGGTGATCACAAACCAGTTGTCGCCATGCTCGCCAAGGATCGCGGCCACGCCGCCGATCAGCACATTGGTGATGTCGCCGAGGTAACAGTTGGTAAGGGTGAGGGTGTTGCCGCCGGCGTAGGGGCCGAAGTTGGTGGAGAGCTGATAGGCCGAGCCCGCCAGGTTCAGGGTATAGGAGGCGAACGGGGAATCGTTGCTGATGACCAGCGTCGCCACAGGGTCGCCGGCCGTTGACGCATTGAAGGTCACCGTGATGTTGGACGCGGTTCCGGAGGCAATGGTCACCGGCATGCCGCTGATTTCAAATTGACTGCCCGGATCCGTCTCATCCACCTTGAAAATCGTCAGGTCTTCGATGCCTTTATTGCTCAAGGACAGCGTCCGCGTCACGGCGGAGCCAACAGGCGCCCGCCCGAAGTGCGTTCCCGCGTCCGCGCTCGGGGCGTCTCCGCTTGAAACCCCGGCCCCGTTCGTGCCCAGGATCAGCAGCCGGGGTTCTTCGTAGGCGAACGCGTCGTGCCGCGCGGCTTCGCCGTAGGCCGTCGAGAAGACCTGCACATCGCCGAGAGCCTCTGTCATGGTGGCGCCCGCCCGCACCACGACCTGGGACGACGACTGGCCCGGCAGAATGGTCGCCGGCACCCCGCTCAGCAGCACATTGGTGATGTCCGAGCCGTTGCCCAGCAGCAGCCCGCTGATCGCCACCTCATAGCCGCCGGTCCAGGAGCCGCTGGCGGGGGTGACCGTGGTGACATACGAGTTGTACAGCCCCGCGACATTGTTGTAGGGCTTGCCAACCGGCATCATGCTGAACGACCCTGCGACAAACAACCGCCCTTCGCTGTCGTAGGCCAGGCCTTGGCCATAATCATTGAGTCCCGAGCCGCAAGGCGTCCACGAGGCGCCGTTCCATTTGGCCAGATACCGGACGGCCGTCGCGCCCGAATTGGTGAAATTGCCCGTGGCATACAGGTTGCCCGCATCATCCATCACCAAATCCATTACGCCCACCCCGCTGGCGCCCAGGCCGGCGCCCATCGCCGACCAGGAAATGCCGTTCCATTTCGCCACATTGAGCGCCGCCACGCCCCCCGCATTGGTGAAGGCGCCCGCGACATAGAGGTTGCTTGAGGCGGCGTCCCAGAGCGCCTTCTTCGGGGATCCAAACAACCCGCTGCCCAG
>CAMDGM010000067.1 GCA_945898015.1 PVC group bacterium
GACCCCGTATTGGTGATGACGATGCCGCCGGCCGCCACAAACGGATTGATCCATTCCGCCCCGTTCGTGGTCGCGGCAGCCCTGTTATACTGAAGCGTGGCGGAGGAGCCATAGGTCGGAGCCGCCGAAACCGTGGCTGTTCCTTCCATGGACAGAATGCCGTTCACCGCGACCCCGGCGCCGATCGTCTTTATGCCGCCGCCGGAAAGTATCAAATTGTTATACGTGTACAGCCCGGCGGTCTGGGCGCCCGCGCCGTTATACTCCACTGTTCCTGTTTCCGCATTAAACACGACTAAGGCAGTCGCACTCACGGTGCCGCCGATCTTCAATGTGCTGGAGCCGCCGTTGAGAGTCGTACTGCCGGTTCGATTCCAGCTGGCAAACGTGTGGGTCAACCCGGCTCCCAAATTAAGCGTACCGCCATTCCCGATGGTCGTCAGCAACGCACCGTTCCAATTGCCCGTACAGGTGGCCGCCCCAGCGGTCTTCGTCACGGTGACGTCTCCGGAGGTGATGAATCCATCGATTCGTTGATTGGCGGTGCCATTGATCGTGACATCCGCGGCGCCCAAACTTGGGGTTCCGCTGTTTATAAAGTCCCCCGCCAGCGTCAACACCCGGCCGGCGCCGTCATCGGCCAGCGTGGCGCCGCTCCTGATAATGAGGGGGGCCGTTGCACTGAAGATTTTTCCGGCGGCGAAATAGATCGGTCCCGTATTACTGACGACGACGCCGCCGGCAGCCACAAAGGTCGCGATCCATTCGTTCCCATTCGTTCGAGCGGTAGCGGTGTTGTACTGAAGCGTGGCGGACGTGCCATAGGTCGGAGCCGCCGAAGCGGTGGCCGTTCCTTCCAGCGATAGGACGCCGTTGACCGTTACGCTCGCCATGGACTTGGCGCCACTGCCGGAAAGCGTCAAATTCTGGTACGCGGTGGCCTTAACCGTCTGCGCGCCGGCGGCGGTGTAGTTGACCATGTTCACGCTGCCATTGGCCGCCAAAGTGAAGGTCAGTGATGTTCCGCCAATATTCAAAATCGAGTTCGCCCCTTGCGTCAACGTGCCCGATCCCACCAACGTGGTATTCACGGTCAGGATGCCGTTGTTCTGGCAGGTTCCGCCGATCGTGGCCTTGGGAATCGCGATCTCCTTGGCCCCGCCGATTGTCTTGGCCGTTCCCGAAAAAGTATGCACGCCCGCCCCGGCCGTCAACGTCCCGTCATTCTGCAGGTTGCCGCCAAACACCACAACCGCGGCGGCGGATTCACTCCACGTGCCGCCGCTGGCGATCGTCACGTCGCCCGTGAACGCCTTCGTGCTGGTCGCACTCGTGAGCGAAATCGTGCCGTTGATCAGGGTGGGCCCATTGTTCGTCAAGGCGTAGGCCCCGATCGTCAACGTCGATCCCGAGGCAATCGTGATCGAACCCGGGTTGGTCGACACATGGGCGCCCACCGTCACCGTGTACCCGTTGGTGATCATCACATCATCGTTGAGCACCGGCACGGTGCCGGAGCTCCAGGTGGCCGGCGCCGCCCAGTTGCCGCTGGCGACGCTCGTCTTGATGGCGGCATTCGCGGTGCCCCCCCCCCACAGCGCAAAAGCGGCCACAAACAATCCCATTATGCCGTTTTTCATCGGTCTCTCCTGCCGTTTAGCCTACTCGTACAACTCCTATCGGATCATGATAAACGTTCCGCGGGACGCGGCTCCGACGGCTTTCTGATACGCGCCCATGGCGGGAGCGCTGGCGAAAGGTTCGCCATCCAGATCCACCTCCGTCGCCATCCACGCCATATTGGTGCCCGCACCCAGGCAAAGCGACCCCGCCTTAAGCCGGTAATTCCCGGCCGTCAAGTTGGTCCCATACCCGACCCCGGGGCTCACAAACATCGGATCAGCGGTGATATTGCTTCTCACGCCGGCAACCAGATCGGGGCTGCAGGAGTAAATAAAGTTGACCGTACCGCAGGCAAGTTCATTCGTTCCAACAACGGCTAAAACCGCACGGTTCGAAACAACAATACAATTCCGTGCGGAAAACACACCTCCCGTGTACACCGCATAAATACCACCCCCGTTGGTGGCTAGATTGCCAGACACGGTGCAATTTTCCAACAGCGTCGGGTTGGCCAAGGTGGCGTCACTCAAAAGGCCGCCCCCGCACAACGCCTGGTTACCGGCAATAAGCGTGTTCCGAACTGCGCCTTGTCCCGTATTAGATCTGTAAACGCCACCGCCACCCGTCGTCGCATGAGTGGCGCTATTATTTACAATCACACACCGATCAATTGTTGCGTCGCCGACCAGATTGACACCCCCGCCTCGGCTGGCCGTGTTCCCGACGACGAGACAGTTGCTCATCGCGCCCGCACAATATACACCCCCACCATTGCCCGCCAATGTCGAATTGTTTTGAATCGTACAATTGTTGATCGTTCCGCCCGTTGCGGCAATGCCGCTCCCATAACTTGTCGAGGCCGCCCCCTTGGCCGCATTGCCAATCACCAGGCAATTCTGAACGGTGCCCGCGGACATGTTGATCCCCGCGCCGGCGATACTCAGCGTGCCCAGGTTCCCATTGGTGACCGTAAAGCCATCCACAACGGCCCCGGCATCGCTGATGTTCAGGCAACGGTTGGTAGAGGCCGGATAGCCTCCCCGGATGATCGTATCGGACCAATTCCCGCTAAACCCGCGAAGTGTTATGGGGCTGGCGATCGTGATTTCATTGGTCACCGTGTAGATGCCGTTGCTGACCAGCGCCGCGATCGTGTATCCCTTGCCCACCGTCGCCATGTCGACCGCGTCCTGAATATTGGTGGTGGCCGTGGCCCAACTTCCGAAAGGCGAAACCGCGGTGCCGTTGGTTGTCACATAGACATAGGTCGGATACACGGTGATGAAGGCGGGCCTCGAATACACCGCCACCTGACCCAGTTCATTGCTGACATTCAACGTCACGGCACAAGAGCCATATGCCGAATACGAATGCGAAACCACCCGCGTGGCGCTGGACCAGTTGCTGGTCGTGCCGTCCCCGAAGGTCCAGAAATAGACCAGGTTGTTCGTATTGGTTCCCGCGACATAGGCCGTGAAAACGGCGGTCAGGGACTCCAACGCCATATTCGTAGGCGTTGAAAATCCACATCGGAAAACACCGTCCGTCGCGGATCCGGCTTCGTAGGCGCCCATATCGTAAGTCGCCACGCCATTTCCGTCACCGTCAAGAGGACGGCTGATGCCCTCCAGATCGTTGCTCACAGCCGCCACGGTTGCTCCCGAATCCATCGCGGGAGACCCGACCACAATATGATAATCGCCCAACACGGCATTGGTTCCAAACCCGGATCCAACTTTTACGAACATCGGATCGGCGGTGATGTTGCCGTTCACACCGGCAACCAGATCCGGGCTGCAAGAGAAGGCTACTTTGTTGGTATAGCCGGCGATGTCGCTGTTGACGCCGCCCGCCTGATTGCCCCACACAATGTTATTTGAGGCGCTCGGGGTGTATAAGGCGTTAACAATGAGAAACAGTCCGCCGGCGCTGTCGAGACTGGTCGCGGACTTGTTTCCCGCGATCGTGCAATTCTGCGCCGAGTCCGCACTGCGGGCCAAGTACAGCCCCCCCATGGTGCCGCCGGATTCATTTCCCATCACCAGACAGCCCGCGAACGTGCCGCCGAGAGCAGCTCCGCCGCCACACGAAGTAAGCGCATAATTATAACTGATTTCGCAATTGAGCGCCACGGCGCCTACCCCATTCAAATAGATGCCGGCATAATTCTTAGCCTGATTGCTGACAATCAGGCAATTCGCGAGCATCGCGCCGTCGGCCGCATAGGCACCGCCCGCACTGCCGCTGCTCGTGCTGTTCTTGTTTTCCGAAATGATGCAGTTCGTCACGGTCGCCCCGCTTACGGATATCCCTACCCCATATCCAACGGCGCCGTTATTGCGCGTAATGGTGCAGTTCTTAATCGTACCGCCTGTTACCAGGATGCCCCCACCCCCGGAGCCGATCGCACTATTCGTCACATAACCGTTGGACACCGTGAACCCATCCAAAACTGCGTCGGGATGGCTGATGTTCAAGCACCGGTTCGACGAGGCCGGATAGCCGCCACTGATGAAGGTTGCCTCGCGTCCGTTAACCCCGCGCAGCGTGATGCCATTGGTGACGATGATCTCGTTGGTAACGGTATACGTGCCATTGCTGACCAGCACCACGGCATAGGGAAACCCCGCCGAGGCCATATCGCCTGCGGCCTTGTCCACCGCCATCTGGATGTTCGTGGCGGCCTTGGCCCAGGTATCATAGGGCGGTGCTGCCGACGGATTGAAGCGAACAACATGATAGGCGAGGGATCGATTGACGGTCAGATACCCGGTCGTCAGGTCAAAGAAGGTGTCGTTCTTGGAGGTTGCAGGCGAACTGGAGGACCCCCACGTACCGCTAACCTGGCCCTCGCCGCCAAGCATGAGACTGTTGACAGGAAGGTTCAGACCTGCCGCCACGCCGGCTTTGGCGCTTCCCGTCGGCGCAATGCTCAAGTTGCCGGCAATCGTCGTGTTGACGCCGATCGACTTGATGCCGCTGCCCGAAAAGATCACGTTGTAATAAGCGCCCGTGGCGATGTTTTGCGCTCCGGCGCCGTTCCACTCCACCGTGCTGGTTCCAGCGGTGAACGCCCCCTCATTAGTAAATACACCGCCCAGCGTTAACTTGTAGTTCCCGCTGGCCAGCGTGGCTCCGCTTCGGATGGCAAGCGGCGCGGTGGCGCTGTTCGTCTTGGCTGAAGCCAGCGTGATCGACCCCGTATTGGTGATGACGATGCCGCCGGCCGCCACAAACGGATTGATCCATTCCGCCCCGTTCGTGGTCGCGGCAGCCCTGTTATACTGAAGCGTGGCGGAGGAGCCATAGGTCGGAGCCGCCGAAACCGTGGCTGTTCCTTC
>CAMDGM010000068.1 GCA_945898015.1 PVC group bacterium
CACGCGAGAGCGCCTGACCCGGCACGCCAAGCGGCGCAGCCAGCGCGGCTATAAACTGCCGGAAGGTCGGAGCTTCTACGCGCATTTTGCACACCTGGGACTACGATACCTGTGAATGCCTGCGACATAATGCCTTACGCGAGAGCCGGTTGCGGGAAATCCGCACGTCCGGTTCGACGAGGGGGAGGGCGGCTGCCTGAAAGGGCGCCCCCTCTCTACTCTACTGTCGCAAGCTTTGTCGCCCCTTTTTGCGCGAACCTTTTGCGAATCGACAAAGCTCACGACAAAGCTCACGACAAAGCTCGCGACAAAGAGAGTAGAGTGGCTTATCTTTGTGCCATTCCGGACCCTGAAAGCCATTGTCGGTCACACATCCAGTTCCTTGTATCGTACCTGCAAACATTTGATCGTTGGCGCGGAAACGCCATGCCGCCGGCCCAGTTGCCCGAACCTCGCCACGGCCGCTCGAACCTGCTCGACGATCTCCGTTGCGTCTCCAGGTCGCAAGTCCACATGTTCAGCCAGTTTCAACAACTGCGCCCGGCGGGGGTTCAGCCCTTCGCCCGCCACCGACAAGGTATGCCAGCCGTTGGGTCCGGTATTGTAGGTGAAGTCGAAGAAGGGGGCTAACCGCCAAGTCCCGTCCGGCCCCATCAGGAACGCGAAGTTCTTCAGATGGTCGTCGCGGTTGCACGCCAGCACGTTCAGGCAGGTCCTCCGGAAGAGTTCCCGTTTCTGCGCGTAGTCCCGTGTCAGGCTGTCCACCAGCCGGAACAAGGTGCCATATTCCTCGCCGGCGACCCGGAAGTTCGCATGCAGGAGACCGGCCGCCGAATGCAGGTGCAGACGCCGGTCCGGACCTGGCCGGTCGAAACGACGAACCGAGAAGAACCGTCCGCTCCCGGTTTCGATCAACCGATGCTCCGGCACCTCGGCCCCGGCCGCCGCCGCCAGCTCCGCATAGACGAACTCCAGCGGTCCCGCCTCTGCCGCGTCGGCCCTGGCGTTGAACTTCACGATCCAGTGGGCGTGCGTGGAGGGCAAGTCCACCTCGCCGGGCAGCACCGGCCCCTTCGCGTCCACCGGCAATCCGATCAGTGCTTTTGGGCGCGCGCCACCCGACGTGCCGCCGGTGCGCCGGATCTCGGGCAACGCCTCCTCGACCGTGCCTTCGTCGAATTTCCACGCCTGCTCGCCGAGTCGCGCCAGATCAAGCGCGATCATCTCGCGCGGCCCGTCGTCCTGCGGCGGATGAAAGGTCAATGCGCCCATCGCGCACCCACCCACGCAGGCGAGCCGCTCGAAGGCCGTCGGGATGCGGCTGAACCTGGCCTGGAAGGCGCGATCCACCAACCTCCGTCCCCAACTGTCCGGTAGCGCATCCTCGAAGACACCGAACAAGTCAAGATCCCCGCCGCGGTCATGCGCCTGCAGGCCGGCCCGCAACGGCAGACGAAACGGTGAAAGCGCGAGCCCGCGCGGCAGGAATCCGTTGTCGTACTGGAAAACGATCTCGCGCCCGACCTGCGCCAGTGTTCCCACCGGCAAATCGAGTCCGGGTGCAAACCGCAGGCGGACGTCAAGCCTGTCCACACTCATGGTGCCACCTCTTTGGATTTGGCAACCCGGACCCGCCGTCGGACGCGCACCGGGCGGTCCAGTTCGGAGAGATCGGTCGGAAGTTCGGCCAGCCGTAGCCGCCCGTGGATGAAGGACCGGAAGTCGTCCAGTAAACCCAGCGCATGCAGCGCCCGCAGGAACCCATCGAATCCGCCTTGCCCCTCGCGCTCCAGGCGATGCAAGGTCGTCACCGGCACGCCCGATGCCGAGGCCAGCATTGGCAACGTCAGGTTCTGCCGCTGCCGTGCCGCCCGCAACCAGCGACCCGCTTCCTGCCGCACCTCCCGCGGCTGCGCGATTTGCCAATTCACTGGTGGTTGTGTCATCATCATGAGAACATTATTATTTCAATAGAAGGAAATAGCAAGCGTAATATGATAACTATTTCCGCATAAGGAAATACTAGTGCTCTGGTTAGCACCGGGATGAGCGCGAAAATTGGTGCTGCATGATGTCTGCTGTTTATGCAATACTGGATGCTTGAACTCTAAAGCGCGATAGGGCCGTGGATGAGATCAAGCAAAGGAACATTGTATGCGTAATGTCACCGCTCAGCCAAACATTGTCATCCTGTACGCGGACGACCTCGGGTTCGGGGATCTGGCGTCCTACGGCGCAACCGGAATCCCGACGCCAAACCTTGACCGCCTTGCCGCCGAGGGCATACGTTTCCACCAGGGATACGCCACGGCGGCAACTTGCACGCCATCCCGGTACAGCCTGTTGACCGGTGCCTATCCGTGGCGGAACCCCCGCGCCGCTATCCTGGCCGGGGACGCGCCGCTCATCATAGATCCAAAAACCCCGACTCTGCCCGGAATGCTCCAGCAGGCTGGATACAAGAGCGGAATCGTCGGCAAATGGCATCTCGGGCTTGGGAAGGGGGGTATCGACTGGAACCGGGAGATCAGCGCCAGCCCCAATGATGTGGGGTTTGATAATTCCTTCATCATGGCGGCTACCAATGACCGCGTTCCATGTGTCTACATAGAAGACCGAAACGTGGTCGGCCTTGACCCGGACGACCCTATCGAGGTGACTTACGACTGGGACAAGGCCTTTCCCGGTCAGCCCACCGGGCGGCATAATCCCGAACTGCTCAGCCTGAAGTTCAGTAACGGTCATGACGCATCCATCGTTAACGGGGTCAGCCGTATCGGTCACATGCGTGGCGGCAATGCCGCCTTATGGAACGACCAGACCATGGCCGATGTCTTCCTGGAAAAGGCGGTCGGATTCGTGACGGAGAACCAGGAACGTCCATTCTTTCTCTACTACGCCTTTCATCAGCCGCATGTACCCCGCCTGCCAGGCCCGCGCTTCCAAGGGGCCACGCCCCATGGCGCGCGTGGCGATGTCATCGTTGAGATGGACTGGTGCGTCGGCGAAATGATCAACGCGCTGGACCGGTTGGGGATCAGGGAGAACACCCTGGTTATTTTCTCCAGCGACAACGGACCGGTGCTTGACGACGGCTATGCGGACCGCGCCGAGGAGTTGAAGGGGTTGCACAAGGCGGCGGGCCCGCTCCGCGGCGGCAAGTACAGCACGTTCGATGGCGGCACGCGGGTGCCTCTTATCGTCAGTTGGCCCGGTCATGTCAAGCCGGGTGAATCGGATGCGCTTGTGAGTCATGTGGATTTCTACGCCTCGTTTGCGGCCATGACGGGACAGCATCTCCAGGATGGGGAAGCCCCGGACAGCATGGACATGCTGGATGTCCTGCTTGGCAGGAGCGCGCAGGGGCGCGACGAGCTTGTCGTCGAAGGCGTGCAGTC
The DNA here is from genome assembly GCA_945898015.1 of PVC group bacterium. Taxonomy (GTDB): domain Bacteria; phylum Verrucomicrobiota; class Kiritimatiellia; order CAIKKV01; family CAIKKV01; genus CAIKKV01. The sequence goes on from CAMDGM010000068.1 coordinate 3,399, forward strand.
CAAGACCGTCCTGCGGCAGGGGGAGTGGGTTCTCATTCCCCCGTACGATGGTCCGGCCGTGAGCGCGACCACAAGGATCGAGCTGGGCAATTCACCAGACGCGCAGCTCTATGATCTGGGC
>CAMDGM010000069.1 GCA_945898015.1 PVC group bacterium
ATCGCCGGAACGGCGTTCGCGGCGGGGGCGCTCCTTGCTTTCGCCGGACGGCCGGAAATCGACAGGAGGCAAGCCGTCGGCCGCGCGCTGGCGCTTGATGTCGCCGGCGCGTTTCTGGAATTCGCCGGTGGCGCGAAGAACCGCGGCGCCCAGGGAGGAAATCACCACGCGAATGGCGCGGATGGCATCATCATTGCCGGGGATCGGGTAGGCCACCGGATCGGGATCGCAGCAGGTGTCCACAATGGCCACGACCGGGATGTGGAGGGTGGTGGCTTCCTTGACGGCGTTGCCTTCACGGTTGATGTCCACGATGACCATGGCGCCGGGAAGCTGTTCCATGTCGGCGATGCCGGTCAGGTTTTTCTGCAACTTGGCCAGCTCATGGCGCAGGACGGCCACTTCCTTCTTGGGCAGTTTCTCGAATTCGCCCTCTTTTTCCATCTTCTCCAGCTGCCGCATGCGCTTGATGCTGTTGCGAACCGTCCGGTTGTTGGTAAGCGTGCCGCCCAGCCAGCGGCTGGTCACGGAAAACTGGCCGCACATCTTGGCGACTTCGCGCACCGTGGTCTGGGCCTGCTTCTTGGTGCCCACGAACAAAATGCCGCGCCCGCTGCCCGCCACGCCGGCCAGGAACTCCTGGGCCTTCTGCAGCTGGGACAGGCTCTGGGTCAGATCAATGACGTGAATGCCGTTCCGCTTGTCGAAGATGTAGGGGCGCATCTTCGGGTTCCACCGCTTGGTCTGATGCCCGAAATGCAGCCCGGCGTCCAGAAGATCGCGCAGGGAGACATTCTCGGTGAGGGTGATGGGCTCCGCCGCCTGGGCGGCTTCGACATCGGCAGCCGCGGGGGCCGGTTCGGTCGCGGGCACAACAGGGGTCTTCTCGTCCATGGCCATCTCCTTTTCTGGCGGTCCGGTTTGTCGGACGCGCAATCCGCTTTGGCCTCCCCGATGGCGCGAAAAGGCACTCGCTTCCGTTCCGGGATCGGCACAGGACCTCACGATCCGGCTTCCTGGAACTAAATTAGAGGCATGACTTTAGCGAATGGAGCCGCTCAAAGCAAGCGGAAAAGGCGTATTCGCAGTCATGCGCCCGCCAGGTGCGCATGAAGCCGATCCGGATCCGTCAACGTGACGCCGGGTCGCACACACGCCGGAGCCCCAGCCGGCACGCCGCCCGCCACCAGCACCCGCTCGCATCGGTAGTTCTTGATGCCGGCGGCAAGACGCTCCAGCGGCGCGGCATCGCCGGGCATCGGCGTGCGGGTGGCCTTGGCCTCGATCAAAGTCAGGCGGCGGTTCCCGTTATCCAGCACGAAATCCACCTCCAACCCCTGCCGGTCGCGGAAATAATACAGCGCCCGATCCAGCCCCCGGTTCAGCCGGTGCTTGACGAGCTCGGACGCGATCATGCCCTCGAACAAGGGGCCGAGGAACGGGGAATCCCGGAGGGCTGTCTCGTTCCGCACGCCGGTCAAATGGCACGCGAGCCCGGAATCGGCGAAGTAAAGCTTGGGCGTCTTCACCAGCCGTTTCCCAAAATTCTCGTGAAACGGCGGGATCAGCAAAATTTGTCCGGTGATCTCGAGAATGCTCAACCATTGGGTGACCGTGGGCACGCTGACGCCCAGAGGAGCGGCCATGTCGGTCTTGTTGAGCATCTGCCCGCAGCGGACCGCCAACAGCCCCATGAACCGGCGGAAGGTGGCCAGATCGCGGATCGAGGTAATAGCCCGCACATCCCGCTCCAGGTAGGTCTGTATATAGGAACGGAACCAGAGGTCCCGCGCCTCCGGCGCGGCGACCACTTCCGGGAAGCCACCGCTCAGAATCGTCAGTTCCGGCGCCTCCTCCCGCGACAGCGGCAACAGCGAAAACACGGCCACGCGGCCGGCCATGGACTCCGTGACGCCCCGCATCAGCGGCGCCTCCTGGGACCCGGTCAGGAGCCACAACCCTTTGCGCCCTGGCGCGGCGTCGATTCTCGCCCGGATGTAGGTGAACAGTTCCGGCACATTCTGAATCTCGTCGAGAATAACCGGCGGTTTGAGCGCATCCAGAAAGGTTCGGGGATCCGCCCGAACCCGGGCCACCACATCAGACTCCTCCAGCAACACGTAGGCGGCTTGGGGAAAGACATGCCGCAACAGGGTGGTCTTGCCCGACCGTCGCGGGCCGGTCATCAGCAGCGCCGGAAAATGCGCGGCGGCCTTGCGCAGTTCGTGCTCCAGAATACGGGATCTATAGCGCATATGACTAATCTAAAGTTATACTTTATAATTGTCAACACCGTTTGTGCTCCCGCTCAGAAGAAAGAAATTACCAGTAAATGTAGCCCAGGAAGGTGCGGCGGTCAGCGGCGGGCAGCTTTTCCACATCCGGAATGATGTAGCGATTGTCCAGCGAATCCAGCAGCACTTTCCCGTTCACGCCAAACTCCTCGGTGCGGTCGTGGCGCCAGGGCATGACAAACGTTTCGGGCCCATGCCCGGTCTCCACATTGAAGAACAGCAGCCCGAATTTGCATTCGATGTCATAGATCCGGTGGATCACCCGCTGATAATATTGCTTGATCAGGCTTTCCCGGATGGCCTGCTGGGCTTCCTCGGGAAAGGAGACCAGCTCCTCGATCACGCCAAGCTCCTGGTCCTTGTCCTGCTCATCCGTGTAGCGGAGCGAGACAAACCGGTTCGGATGCGTGACCGGAAACATCAGCACGGCGTACACGCCGCGATACAGCGTGTCGCCCTCCACATGGCAATGGAGCTGGGAAAAAGAACCTTCGAAGACGCGGGCGATCTCCGGCGTCAGCCGGCGATATCCGGCGGAACGGAGCTTGAGGTCGCCGGGAAAAGGGGCGGTTTCGGTGTTCATGTCAACCCACCTCCAGCTTGGTCAGCTCGGTCTGGATCTTGACCAGCTTGTGATAGATGCCCTGCTTGGCCAACAGCTCCTCGTGGGAGCCCTCCTCCGCGATCTTGCCGTCGTCAATGACATAGATCTTGTCGGAATTCTTCAAGGTGGAGAGACGGTGCGCAATCGCGATGGTCGTCCGGCCCTTGCACAACACCGACAGCGCTTTCTGGATTTCCTGCTCCGATTCCGTATCCACCGACGACGTGGCTTCATCGAGAATCAGGATCCGCGGATCGCACAGCAGGGCGCGGGCGATGCTGATACGCTGGCGTTCGCCGCCCGAAAGGCCGGCGCCATTCTCGCCCAGCTTCATGTCATAGCCGTTGGGGCGGCGCGCGATGAACTGATGGGCATTGGCAGCCTTCGCGGCGTCCATGATGGCCTGGGGCTGCGCCTGGGGCCGGCCGTAGGCAATGTTCTCGGCGATGCTGGCGCGGAACAGGAACGGCTCCTGCAGCACCAGCCCCACGTTGCGATGAATGTCCTCGGACGCGATCGCGCGCACATCCACGCCATCGACGAGCACTTCGCCTTCCTGCACGTCGTAGAACCGGCAGATCAAATTGACGAGCGTCGT
>CAMDGM010000070.1 GCA_945898015.1 PVC group bacterium
TGGCCGCCGGGCGTAACGTTGCCTGCCCGAACGGCGCTGAGGATGATTCATCAGCAGATTCCCTCGGTGGCGGGACTCTGCGGCTATGCGCGTGTGACCTCGGCGGCTTGGAAAGGCTGTCCCAGTGCGGGAAGAAGCGCCTACGCGAAGGGGCACCAGAAGGGGTTGGATGCCCTTCTTCCGCCGAGAAACAAGGAGGAACTGGTCTGTGAGAAAGCGGCCTCCATTCGGGCTTTGCATAGCGCCAAGGTCGTGACGATCCGACCGCATCTCCTGATGTGCGCGGTATGTCAGTATGGAGACGGCTTGCGCCCTCCCTATGCGGAGGATAATCTGCCGGAATGGCTGGAGCTGATTCTGCACAAGAACCCGGACGTTTTGATCAAGATGGCCCGGCAGGCCGACTGGATGATGTGCGCCCCATGTCCCCATCGCGCGGCGACGCTGAATGCCTGCGTCAACGTGCTGGGCTCGGGCGGCCTCTCGAACGAGAAACGCGATTTGGACATGCTCCAGATTCTGGGGCTGGAGTTTGGCAGCACAATGAAGGCGCGCGATCTCTTGCGCCGGATGTTCGCGAGGATCTCCTCGACCCAAGCGGTATGCGTGCGGAACAACGGTTGTCCGTCCGTCTGGTGGGACGGCTGTGGGGAATACAACCTCAAGAAAGGGAACGTCAGCTACACCAAAGGCCGCCGCGAACTGATGAAGAAGCTGGCGGCGGTTCGACACAAAACACCAGGCGCCTCATGATGACCTCTGACCCCGCGGAGGGCTCGATTTCCGCGCCCACGCCCAAGCCGGACCCGCTTCAGGTCATCCCGCTGCCCGCCTGCAAGGGGTGTCCCGACCTCGGCGGCGAAGGCTACGAACTGGAGGTCACCCCGGCCGGCGAAGCACATGTGCGGGCCGAAACCGCCGCGGGCCGTTTCTACGGCGAACAGACGCTGCGTCAACTGGCGGCGCAGGGTCCGCTGCCGCCAGGCCGGATCGTGGATCGTCCCCGTTTTCGCTGGCGCGGGCTGATGTTGGACGTGGCCCGGCACTATCGCAGCGTGTCCTTCATCAAGCGGCGCCTGGACGTGATGGCGGTGTTGAAGCTGAACCGACTGCACCTGCATCTCGTGGATGACCAGGGCTGGCGTCTCGAGATCAAGCGGTATCCGGGGCTGACGGACATCGGTTCGCGGCGGCCCGGTCAGGAGGGTTTCTACACGCAGGACGAGATCCGCGAACTGGTGGCTTACGCGGCGGAGAGGTTTATCACCGTGGTTCCGGAGATCGAGATGCCCGGCCACTGCCTGGCCGCCCTGGCGGCGTATCCGGAGTTGTCCTGCGCCGGCGGCCCGTTCGTGGTGAAGCCCTCTTGGGGAATCACCCCCGACGTGTATTGCGCGGGCAACGAGGCGGTGTTTGCCTTTCTGGAAAACGTGCTGGAGGAGGTGCTGGCCCTCTTTCCCGGGACGTTTGTGCATATTGGCGGCGATGAATGCCTGAAAGACCGGTGGAAAGACTGTCCGAAGTGCCAGGCGCGGATGAAGGCCGAGGGTTTGCGCGACGAGCATGAACTGCAAAGCTGGTTTGTGCGGCGCATGGAGCGGTGGCTGAATGGCCGCGGCCGGCGGTTGATCGGATGGGACGAGATTCTCGAAGGCGGGTTGGCGCCGAACGCCACGGTCATGTCCTGGCGCGGCATGCAGGGTGGCATCGCCGCGGCCCAGGCCGGACATGACGTGATCATGACGCCCGCGTCTAATTGTTACCTCGATTACGACCATGAACTCCTCCCCCTGGAAAAGGCGTATGCGTTCGAGCCGGTGCCGGAGGCGGTGCCGATGGAACGGATTCTCGGCTTACAAGGCAACTTGTGGTCGGAGTTCACTCCGACGGAACCGGATGTGGACCGGCAGATGTTCCCGCGCCTGTGCGCGCTGGCCGAGGTGGCCTGGTCGCCGGCGGAAAAACGTGACTGGGCGGATTTCCAAAAACGTTTGCCGGCGTGTCTCGAGTCACTGCGGCAATGCGGTGTCACCACCGTCAAAGCCTACCTGACCGTCACGCCGCCCGGGCCGGTGACGGACCGGGTGGAGCTGGATATCCGCTGGACGGTCGATACGGGCGGTGTTCCAGCCCGCAACGTCAAAGTCGCGCTGAGCTGTGACGGCGTGCCCGTCGGAGCGGAAGAATCCCTGGATCTGGTTCCGGACCAGATCGTGAACCGCCGCATCCGGTTCAGGACCACGGGCCGGCATGGGGAACAGACGTTTGTCCTGTCGGTCAGCGTGGGCGGCCAGCCGCTGCCGGCGGTTGCCCGGGCCGTCACCGTGTTGCCGTCCGCGACCCGGAGCCCGCGGCTCATCGGCGGCGCCTGGGTGGGGCTGACCCACTGGAACGAGGACGAAGGGCGGTACTGGAACCGGGAATTGACGCAGTTCACGACGGAGGACTGGCGCGAACTGGTGCGGGGCATGAAGGCGCTCGGGATGCGCACGATCATCGTCCAGGAGACCTGGCGGAATCCCGTCTACTACGGTCGCCATTACCACCAGATGACGGCGGAAAACTACCGCGAAACCTATGCCGGACGAGCCTACTACCCCTCGAGGCTCTGGCCGGGCCGGGTGGAATTGCCGTGCGGGGATCCGGTCGACACCATCCTGGACGAGGCGGACAAGCAGGGGATGCGCGTGTTCCTGGGAGTTGGACTGTACGCCCATTTCGACTACACGGCCGGGTCGCTGGCCTGGCATCGGGACGTGATGCGGGAGCTGTGGGCGATGTACCGCCGTCACGATTCGCTGCATGGGTGGTACGTCTCGGAGGAGCTCAGCGGTCCGGTCCGCCCCCACGAGCAGCGTTACGGGGAGGCCACCGATCAGTTCCGCGCCGAGGTGAAGGAGTTCTTCCGGAGCCTGCATGACACCGTTCGAACGCTGGCGCCGCACACGCTGCTGATGGTTGCGCCGGATTCCAATTTCAGCGCGGCGGCCGATGTCTGGCGGGAAGTGGTGCGGCATTGCGATATCGTGTGCGTCCAGGTGTATTACAAGCGTGTGATCGACGGCGTGCCTGCCGAGGAAGCCATCCGGCGGATGCAGGCGTGGTGCGACGCGGCGGGCTGTCACCATTGGCTGGATATGGAGCTCTTCGGTTTCGAACATCCCGATAAGCCCGGCCCGCATCGCGAGGGATGCACCCGCATCTTGCCGGACGGAACCGAGCAGTGGGAGCCTTCTCCGCTCATTCCGCTTCCCATGGCCGCTCTGCGGGAGGAGTTGGCCCGGCTGGATTCGTTGGAGTACGCTTGCGCCTATCAGTATCC
>CAMDGM010000071.1 GCA_945898015.1 PVC group bacterium
ATGAGTCATCGTGTGATTAACGTGGGGATTGCCGGGCAGGGTCGCAGTGGGTGGGGAATTCATGCGGCGTGGTTGCGCAAGGAGCCCTCCCGCTATCGCATTGTTGCCGTGGCGGATGGAAATGCGGACTACCGCGCGCAGGCCGGGCGCGAACTCGGCTGCCGGACCTATGAAGGCCCCGAAGGGTTGCTGTCCGATCCCGAGGTCGAGTTGTTCGTCAACGCGACCCCGAGCCATCTGCATGTGGACTGGACGCTCCAGGCCCTCGCGGCCGGGCGCCACGTGGTTTGCGAGAAGCCGGTCGCGTTTTGCGCGCCGGACGTCGAGCGGATGATGGCCGCGGCCGGAAAGGCCGGCCGTCTGTTTGCCCCCTTCCAGAATTCGCGGTTCGCGCCCCATTTCCAGAAAATGCAGGAAGTGATTGCCTCCGGCGCCCTCGGGCGCATTGTCCACATCCGATTCGTTCTCGGAGCCTTCCAGCGGCGCTGGGACTGGCAGACGGTCCGCGCGAAGGGGGGCGGCAGCCTCAACAACACCGGGCCGCACCCGCTTGACCAGGCGATCGCTCTTTTCGGCGATGCGATGCCGGAGGTCTTCTGCCGGATGGATTCGTGCAACGTTGCGGGTGATGCGGATGATTTTTGCGCCCTCACGCTTTCGGGCAAGGGGGCGCCGGTCATTGAGATAAATCTTTCCGCGGTACAGGCTTTCCCCCAGGAGCCATATACCGTCTGCGGAACGAATGGATCCCTTGCCGGAACGACCGCGGCGCTGCGCTGGAAATGGTTTGACCCCGCCGGGGTTCCGCTGCCGCCCTTGCAGGAGGGGTGGGCTCCGGATCGCGGCTTTTGCAAGGAGCAACTCCCCTGGCGCGAGGAGACCTGGAGCTATAACAAGGAACTGGCCGGCGACATGATGGAGGGGACGGTCCGGGATTTCTATGCCAACTTGTATGCGGCCTTGACCGATGGAACGCCCCTTATCGTTCAACCTGAACAGGTCCGGCGGCAGGTGGCCGTCCTTGAGGAATGCCATCGCCAGAACCCGAACCCGAAGGGGCTGCGTTAAGGATTAACTGTGTAGGGTTTTAAACAAAAACAAGGAGAATGATGATGAGAATGATGAGAGGTTTATTGGCTGTTGGAATGCTGGTATTGGCGGCCGCGGCGGCGCGGGCGCAGGAGGTCTTTGTGGTGGATGCCACCTATAGCCTCAGGCCGGACGGCGTCTGTCAGGAACTTACCGGGGGGGCGTTCGGCGATCTGGCGAAGAAGAACGCGCACTGGGATGCGGCGACGAAGACCATCAGGCTGACGGCGGCGAAGAACGAGGAAGCGTCCGTGCAGATTATCATTCCGCAGGCCGGCACGGGATTCTCCGGGAAGATGAGCGACCTTAAGGGACCCGGCGCCATTTCTGCCAATAGTGCGACCTTCAGCGCGCTGATCTGGGTGGTGGACGTCAACAAGAAGTTGAGTCCGGACCTCGTGATTCCGCTGGACGGGTCGGTCAAGGACATCCGCACGTTCGACGTGCCGGTGGCGTTCGAGGGGTTGCCGAAGGCCGCGAACACCGTGGGGGCGATGCTGTTCGAGGTATGGGTCCCGAAGACCGCGGCGGCTGGCCTTTACAATGGTACGGTGTCCGTGCTCAAGGGTGGCGCCGAGGTTGCCAAGCTCCCGCTGGAGCTGACTGTTCTGGAGATGGCCCTGCCCGACGCGCCGACCTTCGCCTTCGATCTGCTCGACTATGCCATGCCCGCGGGCGGGCTGGGCTATAAGGATGCTTTGAACGGCAACGGGCTGGGCGTGCCGGCCACGAAGATGTCCGACGCGGCGAAGGCCGCGAATTACCAGATCTACAAGCTGGCGGCCGACAACCGCTGCTTTATCAACATCCTGCCGTACGGCGGCTCGCGCGGAAACCCCAAGTTTGCGGCGCCGATCATCGGGAAGGGCACGCAGGCCAAGGTGATGAGCTGGACGGAGTTCGACGATCTGTTTGCCCCGATTCTCGACGGCAAGTGCAACAAGTTCGGCCAGCCGCCGGCGCACTTCACCCTGGCCTTCAACGCCAACTATCCCCATGTCTGCGACGGGGAGGTCCCGGGCCAGTTCGATTGGCGTCCGTTCGCGACGACCATGCCCGAGGGGCCGGGCAAGAACCCCGCGCTGAAGGAGTTTGAGGACACGAACAAGACGATCGCCCAGGAATACATCCGCCACTTCGCCGAGAAGGGGTGGAAGAAGACGCGCTTCGAGGTGTACCACAACCAGAAGGCCAATCCGCAGCGCAACAAGCTTCCCTGGAAACTGGATGAGCCGGTGGCGAAGCCCGACTACCAGGCGCTGGGCTACTTCTTCAACACCGCGCACTGGGCTTTTGACGGCGCGGCGACGAAAGGTGTCCAGGTGGTCACTCGCATCGATATCGGCCACTTCCACTGCAACAAGCTGCTCACGCCGGACGGCAAGCCAACCGCCTGCTGGAAGGCCAAGGCTTACGACACCGGCGATGCGCCGAAGTATCTCAAGGGGTCGACCGACCACTGGGTCATCGGAGTCAACCATGCCGAGAGTGCCCAGCCGCTGTTGAAGGACTACGAAGCGCCCGGCAAGAAGGTGATGGTTTATGGCACGGCAGGGGAGGGTGAATTGCAGGGGCACTTCGGCGGGTTTGCCAGTGCCTGCGTGAAGCTGGCGAAGATGGGCGCTGTCGGCATGATCGTCTACAAGGTGGACCTCGCGGCCGGAAACCCCAATGGCCCGGCCCGGGACTATGTGCTCTACAACGGCAAATCCAGCCTGGGCTATGAGGGTGCGCTGGCCAGCCGGCGGCTGAAGCTGTGGCGCGATTCGGTCAATACTTACGATTACATCGTGGCGGCGCGGAAGAAGAATCCCGCGGCGGTGGAGGCTCTCCTGGACAAGATGGTCCGCGTGGGGCTGAGTTCGGATAAGGACTACCGGACCAAGTCCAAGTCGCGCGGGTACTGGGCCAGCAACAATGTTGAGGACTACACCACGTTCAAGCTCAAGCTGGCGGAAATTGCCACGGGGGTAAAACTGGGTGCAGGAGAACTGGGTGGGTTCAGTGAGAAGTTCACGGCCAACGCCATGACGGATATGATTGTGGGATATGATTGATTCGATCAAGGATACTGAAATCACTGCAGTGAA
>CAMDGM010000072.1 GCA_945898015.1 PVC group bacterium
GCGAAAAGGGCGGTTTTGACAAAAGATTGTCGGGGTTTGCACAAAATGTTGCAGGGGAACGACAAAAGATTGTCGGCGGGAAGGGGTTCCTGACAATTTCTTGTATGGCACGCCCACCGGGAGTCGAACCCGGCTTACCAGGATGAAAACCTGGTGTCCTAACCGATAGACGATGGGCGCACAAACCGGACAAAAAAGAGGGGGATAATTTATCACACCTCCGGGTATTCGCAATCTTTTTTTCCGGGTGGTTGCGCGTGCGGTTGACAGGCGCGCCGCGTCCCCGTAGGCTGGGCTCTGTTTCATGGTTAGGGGAAATTGAATGCCGAAACCTTCGCCACGCTGGACGATCATCGACGGGAACAACCTGATTCATGCCGATTCCGCCCTCGCCGAAACCCGACGCCAGGACTTCCAAACCGCCCGCCAGGTGCTGGTGCGCCGGCTGGAAGCAGTCTGCGGCGGCGCGGCCGGCCGCGTGACCGTGGTGTTCGACAGCACCACACCCAAGCCGGTCACCGGATTCGAGGGGTCCCCGCTGGAGGTTCTCTTTGCCGAGCCGGGGCTGGGGGCCGATGCGCTCATTGAACGCCTGGTTCATTCCGCGGCGGATCCCTCACGGATCACGGTGATCACGTCCGATGTGGTGGAGCGCCGCGTGGTGGAGGCTGGCGGCGCCATGAGCCAGTCGTGCCGCCTCTTTCTGGAGCAATTCGCCCTGGATCGGAACGGGTTGACGAGCCGGGTTCAACGCGCGGAAGGCGCGTCGCTCAAGCCCCGCCTGGGGGACGTGTGGAAGCCGCTATAGCTGGCGGCGTGCGGCCTAATTTCTTGAGCACGGCTTTGAGGTCGGCCCAGGCCGCCTTTTTCGCGCCGGGCGAGCGGAGCAGATCCGAGGGGTGCGCGGTGGGCATCACGGCGATGCCTTTATATGTCAGCCACTGTCCCTGGGCTTGGGCGAGCGGGGCGCTTTCGGGGCCCAGGAGTTGCTTCAGGGCCGCCTCGCCCAGTGTGACAATGATTTTCGGGTTTTGCTTTTCGATCGGATCATCCACCCGGGACGTGACAATCACGTCGTGCCGCGTGTAGCCCATGGCCTCGATCATTTTAGTGAGCAATTGGTCGGACGCGTCATCCGCGGCCGGCGCGCCCCAGGCGAACACGAGGTCGGGGCGGGGGCGGTTCGGGGCGGGGGGCGCCGGATGTCGGGCTTTGCGCGGGGCCGGCGGCGGGGGGATCGGATTTGCCAGCGCGGCGACAAGCGCGGGCGTGGCGGGGATGAGTTCGGTTCCCCGTTCCTTTTCATCCCGGATATACGACTCGAAGGAGTCGATCAGTTTTCTGAAAAGGTCGCGGGGCGTTTGTCCTTTTTCAGCAGTGGCGTCCGGCATGGCCTACTCCCGCGATTCCTGAACCGGGGGGCGATTCAAAAACGGCGTGATGAAGACGAAATACAGGCCGAACAGGATGCCGGCCAGCGCGGTTCCCGCGACCAGTACGGGCCGGCCTGAGAACAACAGGAAAACACCGATGACGCTGGGAATGAAGAACAGGGGGTTCTTGGTGGGTTTGGGGAAGTGGAAGCGGGACACCTGCAGGACCGCCAGCAGGGCAATAAAGCCCAGGACACCGGCGGCGAAGGGCCCCTCGCGCAGGTTGGGCTTCAGCAGCCCCCAGGACTCGGGCGCCGAGGCCGATAAGATCTGGAACAACGCCACGAAGGCCGCGCAGACGGTGATCGGCAGGCCCAGGAAGCCGTGCTGGCCCCGGAAGGGATCCACCACCTTGAACCGGGATAGGCGATAGGCGCCCGAGGCGACCAGCGCGCAGCCTAGCGTGAGCCGCAGCGCGGGCGGGAAGCCGTCCGCCGTGACATAGATCAGCAAGGCGGGCGCGATCCCGAAGGCGGTCAGGTCCACGAAGGTGTCAAGCTCGCTTCCGATTTCGCTGGTCGCGTTGAGCAGGCGGGCCACATTGCCGTCCAATCCGTCGAGGATCATGGCCAGCATGATCAGCAGCGCGGCGCGCAGGTGACAGGCGGCGGCATCGGCGCCGGCTTCGAGGCCCTGGAGGGAGGCGTAAAGGCTCAGCATGCCGCTGATCAGGGCGGCCATGGTGATGGTGGTGGGAAAGGCCCGGATGACGGTGCGGAGAGGGCCTTGGGCTTTCACGGCGCCTGCTTTCCGACGGCATTCGTTTCGGTTAGGGGCGTTACGGTTTCGTCGGTTGCTTTTTCCACCAGTTCGGCCAGGCTGGCCTGGTTCGGCGGCTCTGCGTCTCGCGGCTTGAGCGACACCAGGACGGTTTCGCCCGCCGTGACGGCCTGGCCGGGTTGCACGAGGATGTCTTTCACGTCGTCGGCCGGAATATACATGTCGAGCCGGGACCCGAATTTCATCATGCCGATCCGCTCGCCGGCCTGGACCCGCTGACCGCGCTTGACCCAGTAGACAACCCGCCTGGCTATGGGGCCGACGATCTGGTTGACGAGAACCTTGGTCCGGGCGTTTTCGATCACAATTTCACTGTGCTGGTTGAATTCGGACGATTTTTCCAGGAACGTGAAATAGCGTTCGCCGGGAAAATAGTTTTCGAAGGTCACCCGGCCCTGGATGGGGGCTCGGTTGACATGGACGTCCATGAGGCTCAGGAAGATGCTGATCCGCACCGCATTCGTGTGCAAATGCTTGTCTTCCACCACCTCCTTGATCGCCATGATTTTACCATCGGCTCCGGCGAAGACCAACGTGGGATCGTCGGGGGTGAGCCGTTCGGGGTCGCGGAAGAAATAGAGCATGTAGGCACACCCGATCACGGCCAGGTTGACGCCGATCATCAGCGGCCCGTTCCATCGGCGCGTGAACAGCCGGATCAACCCCGCGAATACGACGGCGACGCCGAGTGTGGCGGCGAGAGAGGTGTAGACTTCAGAGTTTACAGCCAGCATACGGGAATCTCCTTCTCCGATTAGTGGAAGTTCATTATGTTAGAATAGTGTGGGGAAAGTCAATCTTGTTGCATGGCGATCCGCGGGCGCATCTCTGAGTTTTGGCGCTTTGTCCGAAGCCGACCAAAATCCAGCATGAAGGAGACTCTTGAGCCGCAGACCGCGACGGGATGCTGAGAGGCCGCGACGGACACCGGACCGGAACAGCCCGGCTTGACGGTCGGCGCTATCC